>JAYWCI010000127.1:0-22225 GCA_043780895.1 Kofleriaceae bacterium
CCGGCTTCGTCGATACAGCGCGTCTCGCTCGGGCAATCCGCATCGGTATCGCACAACACCGTGCAGAACCCACCGGGCCAGTTGCCGCCGGTGAGGCACTCTTCGTTGCACTCCGAGTTCATATCGCAGCGCGCGCCGACATCGCGCGAGACGTTCGTCGACTGGCATGCAGCCAACACGACGAGGAGGACGTATCGCATCGCGTGGAAGCTACCGCGCGAGGATCGCGGGGGCCAAGAAACTATCGTCGTCGTCGACGTGTGACGCCGGCCGCATGTGCGAGCGCCGAGATCAGAGCTTCACTGGCACGCGGCGACGCGCGCGCCGCATCCGCGAGCGGCTGGAGTGCGGCATCGAGATCGTGCAGGCCGCGCAACGGCCCCGCTGCGACCCACACGAGATCGAGCGCGCGTCGTGCTGCGACCTCACCGATCAACACCGCGAACTGGGGCGTCGCGATACACGCGAGCCGCGCGAGCTCCGCGACCGAGAGCGCGCCGAGCCGCCCGCCACCGATCAGCCACTCGGCGAGGGCTTCCCACACGCCGGGCTCGACGATCGCGGCATCATGTGGCGCTTCTGGAATCCGCACCACGTTCGGCGCGACCGCACCGCGCTCCGGCGGCGTGATCACCGCGACGTGCCGCCCGCCCCGCTCGAGCTGGAGCATCCGCACGAACCGGCGCTCGACGCGATCGCCATCGCGACGCGCCATCACGAAGCCGTCGTCGATCGTCGCGGTCACGCCATCGAGCACGTGTCGCCGGCTCCAGCCATCCGGCATCTCGACGAGCAGCACGTCCGATTCGAGCTGAACCTTCGCGCATGCCGACTTGAACGGCATGGGGTCTCGGTACAGCGCAGTCCGACCCACGATACCCAAAGCATAGCGTGGTCGGGAAAGCCCGGGTCAGGGCTTTTTCATCGGCGACAGGATCGTCTTGGGCGCCGGAATGTTCGGGATCGCCTTCTTCGGCTTGGACCGTTTTTTCGCCTTCGGCGGCGGTTCCGGCGCCTTGGCGGCCTGGAGCCGGCGGATCGCGCGCAGCCGGAGGGTGCGATCGAGCGTCGGCTTGAAGTCCTCGGGGCGGAAGTCCTGCATCGTGCCATCGCGCACGGAGGCATCTTCTTTGAGGAGCAGTGCACGGACCTGATCGGGCGAGCTCAGCGAGCGCAGCTTCGCGATCGTCGTCGGGTTGCGCAGCGCGCGTGCGAGCCTGCCCAAGATCGGCAAGTGCAACCGGTCGTACTTGAGGCCGAGCAAGAAGAACAGATACGTCGGAGCGCCATCCGGTGCGCCGAAGTTGATGCCGCTCCACGATCGACCGACGATGATGAACGGCCGACCGATCTTGCCCTTGTCCTTCGCGCGGGTGTGCAGGAAGGCAACGCCACCCTCCATCGCCGTCGACGAAAGCGACTCGCGCTCGACGACGGCACCGACGAACCACGGCTTGTCGGTGAGCCAGCCGTTCGTGTACGCGCGTGCCGCGAGCTCGTCGATCACCGAGATCGGAGCGGTCGCTCGCATATTCGTGATGATCGCTTGATCGGGGAGCAGGTCCTCGAGCGGCAGCTTCATGCCATCGGGCACGTCGGCGAAGTTCTCGTCGTCGCCGACGAGCTGCTCCTCGATCCATGCGTCGATCTGCTCGCGCCGGAACCGCCACTGTCGCTCGACCTGCAGGGCAGGGATTTTCCCCGCCGTGACGAGCTTGGTAACGGTCTGCTCGTCGAGATGCAGATACGTCGCCAGCTCGTGCATCGTCAGCAGCGGGGTGTCATTGCCTTGCTTTTTCGCCATTTAAACGCCGGCCGTCATCTTAGAAGGCCCTTTACGCGCGCGCCATGAAAGGGTGCCGTAGAATTTTTCTATGAAACGGTCGCGCTGGTCGCTGCGACGAGCCCGGGTCCTGCTCGGCACCAAGTTCCTGCTGATTGCGGGGCTCGTGGGCTTTGTGGTGGTCGCCTGGCTTGCGGAATTGATTATTGGCCTCCACCGCCCGGTCGACCTGGGACCGGTGTTTGCGGGCCTCATGGCGGCCATTCCCGCCGTCCTGTGGCTCGCGTTCTTCTATTTGATGGACCGTCACGAGCCCGAGCCCAAGCAGCTCGTGATCGGTGTGTGCGTGCTCGGGGCCCTCGTCGCCGCCCCGATCGCGGACTTCGTCCAGTACCAGGCCGTACCGCCGGTCGCGCTCGAGCTCCACGGGATCACCGCGATCTCGCTCGATCGCCTCATCTTCGCGGTGTTCGTGGTCGGCCTTGCCCAGGAGGTCTGCAAGTACGCGGTCGTTCGCTACACCGTCTACACGTCGCGCGAGTTCAACGAGCCGATGGACGGCATCGTCTACATGATGGCCTGCGGGACGGGCTTCGCGATCTGGGTCAACTACCACCGGCTCTCCGGCCAGGGTCACTCGGTGATCCTGTCGACGGCGGCGGCCCAGGCCGTGGTCACCACGCTCGCCCACGCATCATTTGCGGGATTTCTCGGCTACGTGATGGGCCGCTCGAAGTTCTCCAAGCGCACCCCGTTCGTCCGCAGCGTGCTGGTGTTCCTCGGGCTCGTCGGTGCGGCGGCGCTCAATGGCCAGTTCCAGCTCGTCGAGGACTACGTCGTGCGCAGTGGCCTGCACCTCCATCCGTGGCGCGGCGTGTTCTACGCAGCGGTGTGCGCGGCGATCGTGTTCGGCATCATCTGGTGGTTCTCGCAGCGCCTGCTCGAGAAATCGCCGTTCCGAAAGGGCGGCGCATGACCACCGATAAAGCCGATAAAACCGATAAAACCGATAAAGACGACAAGCAACCCGACCAGCCCGTCGCCGACGCAGTGCCGTTGCCGTTGGTGCTGCCGACGCCGCAAGAAGCCGCGATGAACGCCGCGATCATCGTCAGCGAGATGGTCGATATCGACAGCGAGTCCGGCGCGGTGATCGCCGCGGCCGCTGCGGCCGGCGCGGCGATCGAAGCGGCCACCGCCGCGAAGAAGGCCGACCCTTCGACGTCGCGCCCGAACCTGCCGGTGGCCGATGGCGACAAGGGTGATCCGGTCACGACCGTGAAGCTCTCGCGCGAGCGCATCATCAAGGCGCTCGAGACCGAGGAGGCCGGGCCTCGCCACCCGCGTGCGCGGCAGGCGAGCGAGCCGATGCCGACCGCGGCGACGCCCGCCGACGAGCCGGTGCCAGCGCCGGCCGAAGCCGACGAGGATTTCGATCCCGTGGCGATCGCGGCCGCCGCGATCGGGCGGCTGCGGTCGCGCGCGAAGACCGACCTCGGTCAGCTTCGCCTCCAGTACCAGCGCCACGACGGGGTCGTGTTGTTGCTCGCGCTCGTCGTGATGATCGTCGCGGGCCGGGTCCACGCCGCGCTCGTCACGCCGCCGGTGATGCAATTCGAAGAACACGGACTCACGTTCGAGCACTCGACCGCGTGGCTCGGTCCCGATCCGACGCCCGTGCCCGCGCCGCGCTTGCTGCGCGAAGCCGAAGGTGGCCCCGCGCCCGGCATCACGGCCGGCACGACCGGCCTCTATCATGTCGAGCTCACGTCGACGATCGACGCTCAAGCCAAGATCGAGGTGCTGATCGATGATCTGCCGCGCTGGTCGAACTACACGATGTGGCTCGAGCTCGATCGGCGCACCCGGTGGGGCGAGCTCTATCACCTCGAATCGAGCATGGTGCGCGGTATCGCGGAGCACGATTGGCTCCGCACCGCGTACACCTACGCGCACGTCGCCGATAAGGGCGACGAGCCGCGCGTCGATCACGCGATCGAGTACGCCACGGTCGATCACGATCAGATCTATGTCGTGACGCTGTTCGGCACGCCGGGCGAGCTCGCGCGGATCGAAGAGGTCGTCGCACCATCGCTCCGCACCAAGACCCAGAATGGCCAGGCGATGGTCCCGCAGACCAGCCGGCTCGATATTCGAAAGTTTCCCGATAGCGTCTCGCTCGCGTTCGATTCGACCGTGATGGTGATCGTCGCCGATCTCGTCGATGGCAAGCTCCGCGCACGCGGTGGCGGCTCCGGCGTGATCGTCGGCCGCGATGGCTCGATCCTCACGAACTATCACGTGATCTCGGACAACAGCGAGAAGGAGCCGCGGCTTCACGACCTGTTCATCGTCGCGCGCTACGCCTCGCTCGATAAGGCGCCGCGCTTGCAGTGCGCCGGCAGGCCGAGCCGCAGCAAGCTCCAGCCCACGCTCGATCTCGCGCTGATCAAGTGCGACACCGATCTCGATGGCCGCGCGTGGAGTCCGGCGTCGTCGGGAATCTGGGCCACGCTCGCCGAAGCGAGCCAGAATAACGTCACGATCGGCGAGCGCCTGTGGGTGCTCGGCTATCCCGATCGCGGTGGCGGTGGCCTCACGCTCACCGAAGGCGCGGTCGAAGGCTGGACCGGGCCCGACGGTACCTCGGGTCGCGACTACATCACCACGCGCGCCTCGATCAGCTCGGGCAGCAGTGGCGGTCCGGTCGTCGACGATCACGGCCGGCTCGTCGGCATCGCCTCGGCGTTCCGCTCGAACGGCAAGGTCGGCCTCGTGCGCCCACTCCAGACCGCGAGTCAGTTGCTCGCGTATGCGGCCGCCGGCTGGACGCCTCTCGAGAATCACACCGAGGTCGCGCTCACGCCGACCTCCGTCGAAGCCGCGGCGGAGGGTGTCCGGATCTACACCACGATCACCGACGATGCGACCGAGTCCCCGATCCGCGATGCGCTCGTGATGGTGCTGCGACCCGGTGTGAGCTCGAGCTCGATCGATCTCAATCGCCTCGACGATCAGGCGATCGCGTGGGGTCGGACGAATGCGAACGGCGAGGTCCGGATGAAGCAACTCGTGCCACCTGGCACGTACACCGTGATGGTGATGGCCCAGGGCTACGAGGCGCTGATCGGCGATAGCGAGCTGCACCTCGATACGAACACCCCACCGAGCTTCGATCCGTGGGGCAAGATCGGGCTGCATTCCCGATAGCCGCTCGCGCGCCCGCTATTCCTCGTCGGCGCCGATGCGCTGGGATTCGCCGCGCATGACGGCCTGGATCGTGCCTTCGAGCGCCGAGACATTGAACGGCTTCTCGATGAAGCCATCGGGTTGCTCGGCGCTATCGGGCTGCTCGGAGTAGCCCGACATGAGGACAACGGCGGTCCCGGGCTGGGTCTCGCGCACGACGGGCACGAGCTGGTAGCCGGTCTTCTTCGGCATCATCACGTCGAGGAGGACGACATCGAAGTGCTGAGCGCGGAGGAGTTGCTCGGCCTCGCCGCCATCGCAGGCCACGACCGGCACCGCGCCGCGACGGATCAGGAAGCGTTGGATCGTCTGGCGGACCGAAGGTTCGTCGTCGGCGACGAGGATCTTGAGGCCCGTGAGCTTCTCCATCGGCTGCTGCTCGCTCGTCGAGCGACGGCGCGGCGCCTGGACACCGGGGACGATCGGGAGGAGAACGCGCAGCGTGGTGCCGCGCTCGGGCTCCGAGGTCGCGGTGATATCGCCGCCGAGCCGGCGCACGATCCCGAGCACGGCCGACAGGCCGAGGCCGCGATGGTCCGCCTTGGTCGAGAAGAAGGGATCGAACATCCGGTTGAGGGTCACAGCATCCATGCCGATGCCGTCGTCAACGATCGAGAGCTCCCACGCGTGGTCGCGGATCATGCTGGTCACGCGAATCGTGCCAGTACCGCGCACGGCGTCGACGGAGTTCTCGACGAGGTCGAGGATCACCTGACGCAACAGGCTGCGGTCGGCTTCGATCGCGATGTCGGGCGCGTTCGCCTCGAGCGTGAGCCTCACCGTCGGCGGCACCATGCGGGTCAAGCGATGGCGGGTATCCGCGAGCAGGAGATCCGGATCGAGGAGCGCGGTGACGAACCGACCGCGACCCGCGAACGCGAGCAGCTGCTTGGTGAGCAGCGTCATCCGGCGCGCCGCCGCTTCGATCCGGCCGATCGCTTCGCGGGGCTCGTGGCCGAGCGAGTCGTCTTCGCGCAGCATGCTCGCCTCGGAGACCACGCTGACGAGCTGGTTGTTGAACTCGTGCGCGACACCACCGGCGACGAGGCCGAGGCTCTCGAGGCGCTCGTTCGAGGCGATCCGGATCTGGTTGGCGCTGCGCTGGGTGATGGGCTCGGTGATGTCGCTGCGATCGGTCAGATCCATCACGCAGGCGACGAGGTACCACTGGCCCTCGTGCTGGCGACGCTCGGCGACGAACCGCACCATCCGGTCACCACGTGGGCTCGCCACCTCGATGTCGGCTTCGCCGCCGATCGCAGCGAGGCTCGGCCACGCGGCCTCGAGCTGGCGCGAGTGCGCCCAGACCTGCCCCCCGACGCTCCAGCCCGCACCGGTCGCGACATGGTTCGCAGCGACCACGATTCCATCGACCTTTGTCACCACCACCCCGATGGGGAGGAAACCAACGTCGAACACGGACGCTATCAAGCCCTCGGCAGTCACGGGTTTCTGGTTCGGTCAGCTTGCTACGATCCTGAGTGTCGTCTCGGCACGCTATCGGTGCCATCTGGGGTAGCCGGCGTTAAATCGAGGCGCTTCGCGCACTTGCGACGGCTTTGTGGACCGTGCTACCGCTCGGAGAAGTTATGCCGACCCTGGATCGCGCCGCCATCGACTCCGATGCCGACCGAGTGGTCCGCAAGCTAACCCGTGCGGGATACAAGGCGTACCTCGTCGGTGGTTGTGTGCGTGACCTGCTCGTCGGAAAAACGCCCAAAGACTTCGACGTCGCGACAAGTGCGACGCCGAACGAGATCAAAGCGACGTTCCGGAACTCGCGGATCATCGGTCGCCGGTTCCGGCTCGCACACGTGTTCTTCGACCAGAAGATCATCGAAACAGCGACGTTCCGTGCGAACCCGCGCGAGGAGGACGAGCACGACTTACTCATCCGTCGCGACAACGTGTTCGGCACCGAATCAGAAGATGCCAAACGCCGCGACTTCACCATTAACGGCTTATTTTACGACGTCGAGCGTGAAGAAGTCATCGATCACGTCAGCGGTCTTGCGGATCTCGAAGCGAAACTCGTCCGCACGATCGGCGATCCGGATATCCGGTTCCAGGAGGACCCGGTCCGCATGCTGCGCGCGATCAAGTTCGCAGCGCGGCTCGATTTCGGGTTCGAGCCCGCCACGTGGAAGGCACTCCTCCGCTGGCGGAGCGAGATCTCGAAGTGTGCCCCGCCGCGACTCCTCGAGGAGATGCACCGCTTGCTGCGCGGTGGTGCCGCTCGGCGCTCGTTCGAGCTGATGGTCGAGACCGGCGTCCTCGCCGTGCTGTCGCCGTATCTCGCCGGGCTCCTCGAAGGTCCAGGCGCGCCGCTCGCAACGCCGGCGCTCACCGATTCGGTGCCGCGCTCGACGATCGCGCGGATCGAGTACGAGGACGAGGATCCGGCGGCGACCGATCCAGATGATCCGACCGACGACGACGACGACGACGACGACGACGATGACGAAGATGCCGAGGAGGCCGAGGTCGCTCCCACGCTCGATGTAGAGGAGCAGGCGTGGCGTCGCGTGTGGGCCGACGACCCACCCGCACGTCCTGCACATGCGAGTTCCGTGAAGCTCTCGTTCCTCGCCGGCGCCGAGCTCGCGAAGCGCCGCGCGCTCGCGTGGGAGGCGCTGACCCAGCTCGATGTCGCGATCAAAGAAGGTCGCGATCCTTCGAATGCGGTCGCGTTCGGCGCCCTGCTCGCCCCGTTCGTCCACTTCCAGGGCGATGCCGAGCCGAAGGGCAGCGCGCTGATGGCGGCTGTCCACGAGCTCTCGAATCCGCTGATCGTCCAGGCTCACGTCACGCGTCGCGATAGCGAGCGCCTGCGCTTCCTGCTGCTCGCGCAGCGGAAGATCGCGTCGGCAAAGAAGCGCGACGTCCAGGCCGAGCTCGCCGGTGGGCGGGATTCGATCGAGGATGCGATCCTCCTCTACACGTTGCTCGAGCGCGCCGCCGGCAACGAAGCCGTGCTCCCGACGACCGTTGCCGCCAAGGGTGGCAACGGCGCGACCGCCTCCGAGGACGACGACGATCCGAATCGGCCCCGCAAGCGTCGCCGTCGTCGTCGCGGTGGTCGTCGTCGGCACGGCGAATCCGAGCTCTAGCGTGGCGCGTGCAGGTCGGTTGCCGGCCGAGCTGATCGACGACCTCGTCGATGCAGGCTCGCGCGAGCACTACAGCGACGCCGCACTCTACGATTACGAATATCGGCGGCGTCGCGCCGACGTGACCTTCTATAGAGAGCTCGCGAAACGCCGCCATGCCGAGCAGATTCTGGATCTGGGCTGCGGCTCGGGTCGGGTGACCATTCCGCTCGCGCGCGACGGCCATTACGTCCACGGCATCGATCAATCCGCGAGCATGCTTGCGACGCTCGAGAAGCGAATCGAAGACGCGCCCGCCCCGGTCCAGGATCGGATCCGGGTCTCGCCCGGCGACCTGTGTACGTTCACGGTGGCGGGCAAATACGACCTCGCGATCGCCGCGTTCAATGTCCTCGAGCACCTCTACACGCGCGGCGAGCTCGCCGCGTGCCTCGCGCGTGTCGCGGCGCACCTCGCGCCTGGTGGCGCATTCGCCTTCGATGTCCAGATGCCCGACCTCGGCTGGTTGCTGCGCGACTCGCGCAAGCGCTGGGCGAAGACCCGGTTCACGGATCCGACGACGAAGCGGCCGATGTTCTACTCGACGAACCACGACTACGATCCGGTCGGCCAGATCGCGAACATCCGGATTTTCTATGATCCCGTCGATGGCAAAGGCCCTGCGAAGGTCGTGAAGCTGTCGCAGCGGAAGTATTTTCCCGCCGAGCTCGAGGCGCTGGTCGCCCATGCCGGCTTCCGGGTGGTCGAGCGCTACGGGGATTTTGCCTGGCGCGAGCTCGACGGCACCGCCGAGTCCCAAGTCTTGATAGCCGAGCGCCAGACGATTCCTCGTCGGAAAACGCGATAATCCTGGCGATCCTCGTCGAGGAATTCCCCTTTTCCGACGAGGATTTGGATCGTTTTATCCACAGGGGATCGGGCCCTTTTGGCCCGGCGCTCCGAGGACGAATGGAGAGATCTCCGAGGACAAAAAAAGTCAAAAAAAAGATCTTCGACGGAGAATCCGGGATCTGACTCGTGTAGCGTTTCCTCAGACCTGATTAACCCCGGGAGGGTTCAACAGCTATGGGTGAGACGATCGCTAAGACTGGTGTTAAGCGCGACAAGGGCCTGATTTACTACATCAAGGGTGGAGATGTTTGGGGCTCCCCCTTGAAGAAGCCCAACATGCCGAAGGGCAAAGCGCAGAAGATTGCGTCGACGGGTGTCGACCTCGACTACGCGAAGTTCATGTACTACGTGAGCACCGACAACGCCGGTGACCTCACCGTCGAGCGCACGGGTCGCCAAGTTGGCGGTTCGAAGCGTAAGGCGACGAAGGGATCGAGCGCGAAGAAGGCGGCTCCGGCGAAGAAGGCCGCCCCGGCGAAGAAGTCGGCGCCTGCCAAGAAGGCGCCTGCCAAGAAGGCACCTGCCAAGAAGGCGCCGGCGAAGAAGGCCAAGCGCAAGTAACACGGCGCTTGTTTCTCTTCTGCTAAGAAAAGGTCTCCCGCGGGGAGGCCTTTTCTCGTTTCGTAGTTTCGGGGTGCGAGCGACCCCGTTGCTCCGGCTTTTTGCTGTAGCATTTCACCGACGTGGTGAGGCTCCCTAGACTTTCACGCGCGGTGAAGACCGCGTTGGTGATGGCTCTCAGTGTTGCGTACGTGGGCTGGCATGCCCACAACGCGTACGCGAAGGGAGGCGGTGACGACGACGCCGGAGGCGATGACGACGGTGGCGACGACGACGGTGGCAAGCCCGACAAGGGTGATGCTGGCGGCGACGACGACGACGATGGCAACGGCGATGGCTCCGATCAACCCTCGGTCTATGCCGGCGGCCTCTACACTATCAACACGTATCCGATTCGCGAGAACGACCGCCCGCTGACGATGACCAAGGGTGTGGTCCAGCTGCGGCTCGGCCTCGGCACCGATCTGAGCGCGAAAGGCGCGTTCGGAACCTTCGGCGCGAACCTCGAAGCGCAGTACGGCTACAGCGACAACTTCACGCTCATCGCGGGCCTCACGGACGCGTACAACTTCGAGCAATACGGATTTTACGCCGGATTCGAAGGCTCGCTGATCTACGATCTCCTCGATATCCGGATCGCAGCCAACGTTCACCGGAACGCGATTCCAGAATACAAGAACTTCTGCACGCCTGCCGCAACCAAGGATCCGGTGGATACGCTGACCATCGATAGCAGCGGCGACCAGCGCTCGTCGCTCGTCGATCCCTCGCGCTGCGTTGCTGGTTCGATAGCCACGATCGTCAACCTGCCCGACGGTACGTACTCGGCCGGTGGCACCCAATTCTCCGTCGATATCGGCTTTCCGTTCCGGTATTCGATCCGGCCGGAAGTTGCGATCATCGCGCTACAGACCCTGATGTCCGTCGACTTCAACAGCGTGGACAAGGATCACGTCATCACAACCCAGTACAACGTCACCGATCCGGTCACGATGCTCGCAGCGATGAGCACGCGGAATGTGGCGACCAAGAATAAGGCGATACCCGATTTCAAACCGTCGATCGGGATCGCGACCAATCCCATCCCGCAGCTCTCGGTGGTGATCTACGCCCAGCTGCGCATTCCCGATTTCGATACCGCCGCCGGTCAGTTTCAGATTCCGGTAACCGCGCGCGTCGAAGCGTCGCCGAGTCAGAAGCTCGATTTCGGCCTCGAGTTCACGTTGTTGAACGTGAAGCCGCCGGACGGTCAAAGCCCGATTGATAACCGGTTCCTTTCGTTCTTCATGCAGGCCAGGTACTAGCGCTTGAAAGTCTGTCCTCGGTGCTTCACGCGCTTCCCGGACGGCGAGCGGTTCTGTCTGCACGACTCCGCGGTCCTCGTCGAAGAAGACGACATCGCGCGGCTCGGCCACAACATCGGCAACTACCGGCTCGACAAGATCCTCGGGCGCGGTGGCATGGGCACCGTCTACCAAGGCGAGCACGTCTACATCAAAAAAGCGGTCGCGGTGAAAGTGCTGCACCCGCAGTTCGCCCGCTACCAGGAAGCGATCCATCGCTTCTTGCGCGAGGCTCGCGCGGCGACCGCGATCAACCATCCGAACATCGTCGACGTCACCGACTTCGGCATCCTGCCCGAAGGCCCGGTCTACTTCGTGATGGAGATGCTCGAGGGCAAATCGCTCGAGGATCTGATCGAAAAAGAAGGCGCGGTCGAGCTCCATCGCGCGCTGAACATCGCGAACCAGATCGCGCTCGCCCTCGACGCGGCGCACGCGGTCGGCGTCATCCATCGCGATCTCAAACCCGACAACATCATGCTCATCAAGCGGCCTGGTCGCCGCGATCTGGTGCGCATGAACCCCGACAACTCGTCGTGGATCACCGAGCGCGAAGAATCGTACGACTTCGTGAAGGTGCTCGATTTCGGCATCGCGAAGGTCCTCGTTCCCGACGAGCTCCTCGCCGAGACCGTGCAAGGCGCCGTGTTCGGAACGCCCGAGTACATGTCGCCGGAAGCGGCGCGCGGCGAGGATGTCGACCAACGCGCCGATGTCTACTCGCTCGGCGTCATCCTGTTCGACATGCTGTGTGGTCGCCCGCCGTTCGAGGCGCCGCAGTCGAGCGAAGTGCTCGCGATGCACATCCATTCGCAGGCGCCTTCGCCGCGCGAGTTCGCACCGCACCGCGAGATCACCGAACAGGCCGAGTCGGTGATCTTGAAGGCGATGCAAAAAGATCCGGGCAAGCGCTACCAGACGATGATCGAGTTCCGGCACGACCTCGAGATCTCCTACGGTTCGATCTCGTACCGCCGCACCGGCAAGCCGCAAGGGTTGCAGCCGACGGGTCCCGAGCTGCGCGCGCCGAAGAAGCGGCTCACCGAGGAGCTCGACGAGTGGATCACGAACGACCAGTCCGGCCTATCGGTCGAGCAAGCGCGGATGGTGGCGTTGGTGGAGACCGCTGAAAAGGCGTTCACTCCCACCAACATGTCGCCCCAAGAGGCCGAGCGCCTCGCGAATGCTTTGGATCGCGCGCTCGACGACGACGAATAGCCCGTGCTAGTTTTGGCGTCGATGTCCGCGAACCAAGCCAATCAGTCGGGACAACTCACCCTCCGCAAGGATGTGAAGTTCAACGGGGTGAAGGTGTTCTCGGCGACGATGGTCGCGGATCGAGATCAGCTGGGCGAGAAGGTCACCACCTGGATCAACTCGCACGCCGAGAAGAAAGTGACCGACCTCGTCGTGACGCAATCATCCGATGAAGCGTTTCACTGCATCGCGATCACCGTCTTCTATCACGAAGAAATTCAGCGCCGCTAAGCGCTGCGAGGCCAGGTCACCGTGCGGAAGCTGAACTTCTCGTCGGGCCCGGCCACGCTTCCCGAGGAGGTGCTGCGCCGCGCGCAGGAGGCGATCTGGGATCTCGACGGCTCCGGCATCGGACTGCTCGAGCATAGCCATCGCGGTAAAGAGTTCATGCGCGTGCTCGATGGTGCCGAAGCGGCGGTCCGCGAGGTCGGCGGTATCGGCGACGAGTTTGCGGTGCTGTTCGTCACCTGCGGTGCGACGCAACACTTCGAGATGGTGCCGCGCAACTTCCTCGCGCCCGATCAAACGATCGACGTGTGTCACACCGGCGTGTGGTCCGGCAAGGTGATCGAAGAGGCCAAGCGGTTCGGCACCGTGCACGTCGCGTGTAGCTCCGAGGCCGACAAGTTCGCGTCGGTGCCGAGCACGTTCGCGTGGAGCCCCTCGCCTCGTTACGTCCACTACACGAGCAACGAGACGATCTATGGCACCGAGTGGGCCGCGCCGCCGACCGCGCCCGCACCGCTCGTGTGCGACGCGTCGAGCGACATCTTCTCGCGCCCGCTGCCGCTCGCGAACCACGCGCTGATCTACGCGGGCGCGCAGAAGAACCTCGGGCCCTCGGGCATCTCGCTCGTGATCGCCGATCGGACGTTTATCGAGACCGGTGCGACGAATTTGTCGCCGCTCGCGCAGTACCGCGTCTACGCGAACGAGCGCTCGCTCCACAACACGCCGAACACGTTTGGCGTGTGGATGATCGGCGAGGTCTGCCGCTGGATCCTCGCGCACGGTGGGCTCGCCGGCATGGCCGAGGTCAACGCGCGCAAGGCCACACGGCTCTACGACTTTCTCGACGGCTCCAAGAGCTGGCGCGCTCACGCCAAGCCGGGCAGCCGCTCGAACATGAACATCACGTTCCGCGGCGCGACCCCGGAACGAGAAGACGCGTTGATCGCGGCGGCGGAAGCGAAGGGCCTTTCAGGGCTGCGCGGCCATCGCTTGGTCGGCGGCCTGCGCGCGAGCATCTACAACGCGTTTCCCGAGGAAGGCGTGCAGCAGCTGGTGAGCTTGTTGCACGAGCACGACGCATCATGAGCTGGGGCACACCCGAGGGCGACAAGACGTTCCGCGATGCGGTCTCGGCGATCGAGAACAACTCCAGTGTGGAGTGTGTGGTCGCAGTGCGCGCTCGCGCTCGGTTGTTCCTCGGCCAGCACATCACGGTCGGCCTGGTCGCGACCTACGCGGTGCTGATCTTCTCGGTGCTGAACGAGTGGACACCGTGGACCACGCTCGTGTTCCCGATCGCCGCGGGTCTGGTCGCCGCGGTGCTCGTCGAGTACATCGCGCCGCTCTATCGCTTCCTCGTTCCAACATCGCTGCGCGAGGACCACGTGCGGACCGCGTCACGCGCGCTGTTCGTCGAGAAGGGCATCTACACCACCCGCGATCGCACGGGCCTCCTCATCTTCATCGCCGTGCGCGACCGCATCGTCGATGTCATCGCCGATGTTGGCATCGTCGACAAGCTCGGCCAGACCCGCCTCGACCACATGGCGCAGACCCTCGGTGTGGCACTCGCCGAGGGTCCCGCGGCGCTCGGCCGTACGCTCGCGAACTTCGCGCCCGAATTCGCCGAAGTCCTGCCGCGCAAGGCCGACGATACGAACGAGCTCTCCGACGATCCGATCGCCGTCCGTCCCGGCTGAGCGGTCGCCTACGTGTCGTGGCCGACGTGCTCGCGGATCCGCTGCGCGAGCCACGTGTAGCGCGTGCGCGCGTCGGCATTCTTCACCGCCATCTCGACCGCACGCTTGGAACCGACGAGCACCACGAGCCGCTTGCCGCGCGTGACCGCGGTGTAGAGCAGGCTGCGCTGCAGCATCATGAAGTGCTGGGTGACGATCGGGATCACGACCGCCGGATACTCGGAGCCCTGGCTCTTGTGGATGCTGACCGCATACGCGTGGATCAGCTGATCGAGCTCTGCGCGCTCGTACGTGACGAGCCGGCTATCGAAATCGACGCGGATCACGCCGCCCTGCGGATCGACCGATTCGATCACCCCGATGTCGCCGTTGAAGACGTTGCGGTCGTAGTCGTTGCGGGTCTGCATCACCTTGTCGTTGCGCCGAAAGATCCGGTCCCCGCGCACGATCTCGCCGCTCGTCGCCTGCGCCGCCGGGTTGAGCTTCTCCTGCAACGCGCGGTTCACAGCGTTCGTGCCGAGCTCGCCGCGATGCATGGGCGTGAGGACCTGGACCTGCGTGAGCGGATCCAATCCGAACCGCGCCGGGATGCGCTCCGCGACGAGCTCGACGATCGTGTTGCGTGCCGATTCGGCGTCCTCGCGCGCGATGAAATAGAAATCGCTCGTCGCTGCCGCGAGCGGCGCTTCCAGGTCCGGCAGCTCGCCGTGGTTGATCTTGTGAGCCGAGACCACGATCTTGCTCGCGGCCGCCTGGCGAAAGATCTCGGTCAGCCGGATCACCGTCGCGGCCTTCGAGGCGATCACGTCGTGGAGGATCGAGCCCGCGCCCACCGACGGCAACTGATCGACATCCCCGACGAGCACGAGCTGCGCGCCCGGGCGCAACGCATCGATGACCGCGCGAAACAGCATCGCATCGACCATCGAGGCCTCGTCGATCACGAGCAGGTCGGCCTCGAGCGGCTTCTCCGCGGTCTTCTGGAAGCCGCCAGCGTGCGGCTGATACTCGAGCAAGCGATGGATCGTCATCGCCTCGACACCGGTCGCTTCGCCGAGCCGCTTCGCCGCGCGGCCGGTCGGTGCGGCGAGCGACACCTTCCTCGAGCCGATCTTCGCGATGTGCACGATCGCCTTGACGATCGTGGTCTTGCCGACACCGGGACCACCCGTGATCACCGTGCAGCTGTCGCGCAGCGCCGCGATCACCGCCGCCCGCTGCTGCTCGGCCAGCTCGAGCGTGGTCACCGCCTCGAACGCGTGGACCGCGGCGGCGATATCGATCGCCATCGGTCGGGTGTGGCTCTCGATCAGCTCGACCAGCTTCGCAGCGCTCGCGACCTCGGCATCGTGAAACTCCGGCAGCGCCGTACACGCGCCGCGATCGCCGAGCACCTCGCGCACCACGAGCCCCGAGGCCTCGAGCGCGGCGAGCCGCGGCGGCAACCGCGCGACCGCGAGGCCGAGCAGCTCGGCTGCCTTCTGCAGCAATTCGTCGTCGGGAAGATGCATGTTTCCATCCTCGACCGAGGTCTCGAGCGCGTGCAACAATCCCGCTTCGAGCCGCTCCGGTGCATCGCGCGCGATGCCGAGCTTCTCCGCGATCGAATCGGCGGTGCGAAAGCCGATGCCCCACACCTCGTGCGCGAGGCGATACGGGTTCTGTTTCACGACGCGGATCGCATCCTTGCCGTAGCGTTTCACGATCCGCGCCGCGAACGCCCCCGACACGCCGACGCCGTAGAGGAACACCATCACGTCTTGCACGTGCCGCTGATCGCCGAACACCCTCGCGATCGTGGTCGCGCGCGCGCCGCCGATACCGATCACTTCGGTCAGCCGGTTCGGATTCTTCTCGATCACGTCGAGCGTCTCGGCTCCGAACTTCTCGACGATCCGCTTCGCGAGTGAAGGCCCGATGCCGGTGAACGCCTTGCTCCCCAAAAACTTCTCGATGCCCGCAGAGGTCTTCGGCGTCACGAGCTCGTACTCCGTGACCTTGAACTGCCGCCCCCACTTCTTGTCGACCTCCCACGTGCCGCGCAACCGCAGCGGCATGCCCTCGTCGACGCCCATCAACTTGCCGACGAAGGTGACCTCCCCTTCTTTGGTAGTCAGCTTTGCCACGGTGTACGTGGTGTCCGCATTGTGAAATGCGACACGTTCGACGGTTCCGTCGATCGTGGTATCCGACTCACCAGCCACGCCGCAGCATAGCGGATTGCGTTATCGTCGACGTATGAGACTCCTCGCAGTCGCCCTGGTAATTGCGGGATGTGGTGGTGGCGGGATCGCGGCGCAGGACTTCGGCAAGGGGCTCCGCGACGCCCAGTGCGACCTCCGCGTCCGCTGCGGCATGCTCGCGTCGACCGCCGACTGCGACGGCTTCTACCCGATCGCCAGCAACACCGAGCTCCTCGCCGAGATCGGTGGCGGCAAGGTCAACTACGACAGCGACAAGGCCGAGCAGTGCATCGACGCGATCAAGAACGCCTCCTGCGATGGCACCACGAAGGAATCACGCGAGACCCCATCGGCCTGCCTCGACTTCGTCACCGGCACGGTCGCCACGGGCGCGCAGTGCTTCACGAATGAAGCATGCCAGTCCGCCGCGTGCGCGATGCCGAGCTGCACCGAGGCCTGCTGCGCCGGCACGTGCGCCGCGACCGAAACTCCCGGCAAGGCCGGCGACCCGTGCGCCACCCGCGCCTGCGGCTCGAGCCTGACCTGCGACAACACGAAGAAGTGCGTCGCCCTCTTCGCGGCCGGCGCTCCGTGCACGCTCTACACCGATTGCGACTACGGACTCGGCTGCCTCGGTGATCCGGGCATCTGCGGAGCCGTGCCGCACCTCGGCGAGGCGTGCCCCGACGGCCAGTGCGCGGAGCTCGGCGCGTACTGCACCACTGCCAAGCGCTGCGTGCCGCTCGGTCTCCTCGGCGATGCGTGCGCGACCTCGAGTGATTGCTCGCGCTACTACACATGCGATCCGCAGAGCCTGGCGTGCGAGGCGTTGCCGATCACCGGCCAGACCTGCAACGGCCTGTGCAGCGATGGCAGCTACTGCAACACCACCACGCTGCAGTGCACCGCACTGCTCGCGGACGGTGGTGCGTGTAGGGTCGATAGCGCGTGCAAGAGCGGCTACTGCGACCCCACGATGATCTGTGCCGCTCCCCCGATCTGCGACTGACCTGATGTGCGAGCGACTCATTCGCTGAAGTGGTCGTCGGCTACGAGAACCATCGCACTATCGCGTTCGACGTAGCGGCTCACTCTCAACCGGGATGCGTCGAAGATCGACTGCCGAGGAAAGGACCAGGGACACGGTGCCTTTACCGATCTCGCAGCGCGAGGATCGGGGCAGGAGCTCGAGCGCTACAGCCCAAGGTACGGCCAATGGGCCTCGCGGCGAGACGTACCTGATATGACGATCACGTCGACTTCAGGCATCGACCGAGACGATTTTTCGCGGCCCGGGCACCTCGAGCATGCCGATCGGCTTCGCGCGCTTCCAGCCTTCGTTGATCAACCACGTGCGCGCGTGGCTCACCGGCGGTGGTTCGTAGTCCTTCGGCAGCTCCCACGCATCAGGCGGCACGACATCGCGCCAGCCCGAGAAGGCCAGGCCACTCGCATACGGATCGAGCCGGCCATCGAGCAGTGAAAAGGCTCCCGCGTCGTCGCGGTGCCGGCGCCAGTTATTGATCACATACGCGAGGGCGTTCCGAACCTGCCGAACCGAGCCGAGATCCTCGATGTGATAGCGATCGGTGAACACGCGACCGCGGTGCGTGACACGCCGGCGACGCGAATACGCCGCATTGATCCGCTTCGCTGCCGAGATCTGAAACGCGCGCATGCCGTTCGCGAGCTGCTCATGGTCCGAAGCCTCGACGATCAGATGCAGATGCGTGTTCTGGAGGCTGATGTGAACGATCCGAAAGTCGGCGGCGCGCGGAAGCACCACACGCAGTGCGCACCTCACGGCCGCGTACATATCGAGACGACGAAGCCAACCGACTCGGGGCGTGACCCGCAACGTGACGTGCTGCGGGTGCCTCGCACTGATCGGCGAACGAGCGGCGTGCGATGCGCCTGCGCTCGCACCCGTCGGCTTGCGCCCCGCGTTCGGTCGATAACCCCCGCGACGTTGCCCGTTCTTATCGCGATGCTTGAACTGCATCACGGTTTGAACATGCCGTTTGCGAGGCCGTACCATCGACATATCTTAGCTTGCATACCAAACATGTACATTGATTCGGCGTATATAATTCTCGACAAGGAGTCTACGAGGAGTCGACGAATCGACGAATCGCAAGTTGTCGGTCGTGGCCTGGACAACCCAAATTGGTTCTCGCTACTGCTCGCACCGACGACGCTTGCGACCATGCGTCCACCGCCCACGCTCGTATCCGCCACGCTCGTACCCGCCACGCTCGTACCCGCCACGCTCGTACCTGCCACGCTCGTACCCGCCACGCTCGTACCGATCGTACCGATGCTCGCACTCACGGCGGCACCGACGCTCGTACTCACGCTCTCACCGACGCTCGCCAATGATTGCTCGAGGCTTAACTGCACCGTCTATCGTTCTCCAATCTCGTCTTGACGCGTTCGTGTTCGGCGCCACGTGGGCGCGTGACGAAGGTCCACGCCGAGGATCCGGAGGCAGGGGAACGAGGATTCATTCGAAGTCGATCGAGACAGCCATCGGCCCGCGTGCGAACGCGACCCTGCGCCTTCAGACCTCCGCCGACTCGTTCCGTCTCCGTGGCGAAAAACACGTGCGGCCCGCGCGTGAACGCGCCCTTGCTCCTTCCGCCTCCGTGACGAGCAACGTGCGGCCTGCGAGCGTGGCCGCGCGGCCGCCAAAACTCTCTTCGTCCGGTCTCCCTTCGCTCCCTGCGCTTCACGACCGTCTGGACGCACCGAACGCGACGGCGACGCACGAACGCAAACACCACCGACTCGCTTTTGCCTCCATGGCGAACCCCGTCAAGGAAACGTGGTGTCCGCGATCGTGACGGCGTAGCCACGCACGGCCCGCGTGCGAACATGCCGGGGACCCTAGTTTGCCGCGGTCGTCTGACCGATCGCGCGACGCAGCGTCGCCCACGCATCGGACAGGTTGAGCTCGGCGGAGATCAAGTTGCCGGCCGCGGTCGTCACGGCGGTCTGCGCATCGGCGAGCTCGATCTGGCTGCCGAGACCCTGTGCGTAGCGCGCTTCCGCGAGCTTCAACTGAGCCTGGGCGGCGGTGATAGCTTCGTTCGAGGCATCGACGTTCGCGCGATTCGCGACGATCTGTGCGCGCGAGGATTCGAGCGCCGAGGTCAGGCTCACCAACAGCGAATCGCGCGAGGCGATCGCCGAGATCAGGTTCGCGTTCGCGACCCGCTGATCCGCGTGCGCGCGGCCACCATCGTAGAGCGCCCAGGTCAGGGCGAGGGTCGCCGACCACGACGGTTGCGGTGACCCGTTGCCCTCGCCTGGTCCCCACAGCGCGGAGGCGTTCGCCGACAGGACCGGACGACGCTCCGCGTGGGCGGCGGTCAGGCTCGCATCGGCGGCCGCGATCTGCTTGTCGTACTGCACGATCTCGGGGCGGTACTGACGCGCCGATTTGACGAGGGTGCCGAGATCGGGCGGCTGCTCGTCGGCGGGGGTGGGCCAGGTCGGATCGACGGCCGGTGCACGGCTGGGATCCATCCAGCCGACCGCACCACGCAGGTTCGCGAGCGCGACCGCTTCGTTACTCTGCGCGGTCGAGAAGGCCGACTTTGCATTCGCGAAGCGCGCCTGGGCTTGCGCGACTTCGATCGGATCTTTGGCTTGCGCCGCGACGAAGCGCTTCGCTTGATCGAGGTGGCCCGCTTCGCTCTTCACGGTGGCGGTGGCGACGACGATCAACCGCTTCGCGGCGAGCGCGGAGAGATACGCGATCTCGACATCGCGACGGACGTCGAGCGACGATACCGACACACCCGAGATCGAGGCATCGGCATTCGCGCGCGCCGCGCGGACGTTCGCGGCGGTGAGTCCGAAATCGTAGATCCGCCACGACGCGCTCGCGGACAGCCCGGTGCCGTACGTGCCGTGGAAGAAGCCACCGCAGGTCGTGGTCATCGTGGTGTCGCAGAACGTGTTGCCGGTCGAGCCCGCGGAGATCTGTGCACCCAGCGTGACGGTCGGCCGCTCGGTGACCTTCGCCGAATCGACGCGACCTTCCGCCGCTTCGACCGTGGCGCGCGCGATGCGCAGGGTCGGTTGGGTCTTCTCGGCGATCTCGACCGCACGGGCCATCGTCAGCGTGAGCTTGCCGGGCGTGGCCGTCTCGGCCGCGGTGACATCGACCACACCGGAGGCCCACTGCGGCGAGTCCGGCCGCGCGTTGTCGGTTGGCGGTGGTGCTTCGCCCGTCGGGGTCGGAGTAGGTGCGGGCGCAGGGGCCGGAGTCGTGGGCTGCGCGAACGCGACGATCGGCGTCGCGAGCAAACTGAGAAGGACCAACCGTAGCTTCATGACTCGTACCTCAGTGCTGTGATCGGATCGAGTCGCGAGGCGCGGATCGCCGGATACAGACCAAACACGACGCCGACGCCGCCTGCCACCGCGAATGCCACACCTGCGGTGGCCGCGGGAAAAAAGAACTTCCAGCCGTAGTAGCCGGCCATGTACTTCGCCATGACCGCGCCGAAGGCCAAGCCGATCACACCGCCGAGACCTGCGAGCACGAGCGCCTCGACAAGGAACTGGGTCATCACGTCGAGCGGCTTCGCGCCGACCGCCATGCGAATCCCGATCTCGCGGGTTCGCTCGATCACGCTCACGAGCATGATGTTCATGACGCCGATGCCGCCGACGATCAGCGACATCGCCGCGACGATCGCGAGCAGCGTCGTGATCTTCTCGGTCGACTTCTGCTGCGACATCGCGAACTCCGCGAGGTTGCGGATGCGGAAGTCGTCGTCATCCGAGGCGCCGAGGTTGTGCTTCTCGCGCAGGAGCGCGGTGAGCTGGGCCACGGCGGTCGAGATATCGTTCTCGTTCGCGACCGAGACGAAGATCTGTCCCTTCGAGATGTACTTGCCCATGCCCTTGTCCATGCGCTGCATGTACGTCTTCAAGGGGATGATGATCGTATCGTCCTGATCCTGTCCCATGCCGGATTGGCCCTTGGTCTCGAGCACGCCGATCACGTTGTAGATCTGGTTGTTGATGCGGATCACTTGGCCGACCGGGCTGGCGTTCGCGTAGAGCTGGCTCGCGACGGTGGTACCGATGATCGCGTCGTTCGGACCGGTGATCGCCGCTTCCTCGTCGAACAGCGCGCCTTCTTTGACGTTCCAGCTCTTGATCGAGAAATACGCCGGCTTGGTGCCGACCACGGTCGTGTTCCAGTTCGCTTCGTCGCTGGCGACCTGGACCTTGGTCTGGAGGACGGGCGTGACCCAGCGCACCGTCGGAACTTCGCCATCTTCGAGCGCTTGCTCGTCGGCCCAGGTCAGCGAGTAGCGCGAGCCCGCGCCGCCGGCCGCGCCGCCTTGCGCCTGCGAGCCGTTCGTCACGATCAGGAGGTTCGTGCCCATCGCGCGGAACACGTCGGCGACCGACTCTTTTGCGCCCTGGCCACTCGCGATCATCGCGATCACGGTGCCGATGCCGAAGATGATGCCGAGCATGGTCAGGAGCGACCGGCCCTTGTTGCGCCACAGCGCGCGGAACGCGAGCTTGAGGGTGGTGAAGACTTTCATCAAGCCACCTTCTGATCTTCCGCGCGGACCGGCGTTTGCTGCCTGTCGTCGACGATCAAGCCGTCGCGCAGCGTGATCACGCGCTTCGCGTACGCCGCGATGTCGGGCTCGTGGGTCACCAGCACGACCGTGATGCCCGAATCGGTGAGCCCCTGGAGGATCGCCATGACCTCGTACGAGGTCTTGGTATCGAGGTTGCCCGTCGGCTCGTCGGCCATGATGATCGGCGCTTCACCGACGAGCGCGCGCGCGATCGCGACGCGCTGCTGCTGCCCACCTGAGAGCTGGCTCGAGTGGTGATGCTCGCGACCGGTCAAGCCGACGCGATCGATCGCCGACATCGC
>JAYWCI010000128.1:0-4872 GCA_043780895.1 Kofleriaceae bacterium
CGACCCGTTCTTCACGAGCTGATGCCAAAATTTGGCAGCGCAAGCGTGAGGACAAAAAGATCAAATGCGGGAGAAAGTTCATTCCCTTCTCCCGCCCTCCCGTAACTAGATGAAACCTCGTCTGCCAAATTTTGGCAGAAGCACCGGGATAAGGTGCTGTTTCAACGGGGACGAGCGGGACGACGAAGAGACCGAACCGGCGAGAACGATTGCAATACGTGATCAATCATGATGATTTCCGCGTCCTCTCGCTGGTTCGAATCCCTTCTCCCGCTCTATCTAAATTTCTGTATTCGTTCTGGAAGTAGTCTCAGGCTCCGCCGCTTTTGGCAGGAATTTGCTACGAGCTTCAAGCATCTCGAGAACGCGATCCGTTGGGCCGATTTCTTTCATGCCGGCTGCGACCAGCTCGGCAGGAATCGATCGATGCCGCTCGGCGATGTGCACGTAGCCCATCGTCTCGTCGATCCGCTTGTGGCCCATCCACTCCATCAGCTGCCATGGGTTCACCCCGAACCGCGCCGCGTGCGTCCCGAACGAGTGACGCAACACATGCCATCCGCGGTTCGGCAGGCCAGCGTGACCGCACACGCGATACGTCGCGTGTGACGTCTGCGCGTCGCGGAGCCCCGAGTGCTCCGTGATGCGCGTGCCGTCCTTGTCGTGCTCGCCCTTGTCCTGATTGTTCAGGACGTAGCCTTCGCGCACGACGCGCCCCTTCAGATCGTCCAGCGACAGGCGCGAAGATGATCGAGACTTCGTTCAATGCGACGCCGAACGGCAAGATCTTCGATGCCTCGACCAACGTGCCGATCGACCCACCTGTCAGAACGCGACGGAATCAAGCGGCCATCAACAGGTCCCCACCCGGCGTAGCCCCAGGAGAACGCGATCACGTCACTTGTCGACGACGAGGACCAACATGTACGGCGCGCCGTTGCGCGATGCTTTGATCTCGATCCGCGGCTCGCCCGCCACCAGATCGTTATGCGCCCGCCCTGCTTGCACGCCGCGCTATCCGAGCAGATTCCGGTAGACGCGCGAAATCTATCGCGACAGCCACCGATGCAACCGATCGTGTGCAGTCTGCCGTGCGCACGGCTCGACATAGCCCGCAACGGCGCGTTGGTACCACCTGAGGTGCGCTTCGTTGGCAGACTCGCAGCTACAGCTTGGGCGCGGTCGCAGCATTCTGGCGGGTCTTTGCATCGGCGCCCTCTTGTTGCGACCGCTCGAGCTGGTCGAAGTCTGGGTCCTCGACGACGATCTCGCAGAACTCGCCCTTCGCCCGCTCCGCCGCTCGTGTGCTGGTCTCGGAGCCGTCGCGGTTGCGGCACGTCGCCGTGAGCCGCGTGCTCTCGGTCTTCCAGATCATGGAGACCGGCGCGTTCTTCGGGTCGTAGGCGGCGCCGTATTTCGCGGTCAACGCCTTGCCGAGCTTGGAGTCCACGGTGACGTCGTCGGCCCCGAACGTGTAGATGATTTTGTAGATCTTCGACGGAACCGATTCCGTCCCGACGAGCTCGATCGAGGTGAGCACCGGAAGCATGAGTTGATTGTCGAGATACGTCGTGCGCGGCAGATCCATGAAGCAGCCGGCCGGGACGGCATGATTGTACTTTTTACTGCCGAGGTTCGTCGGTCGACCTTCGCAACGCGGATCGGTGAACTTCACGCAATGAACGTCGAGCTCGGTGGTCTCTCGTTTGTCGCATGTGAAACCGGGCCGATCCTCGATCGTCATCCCGATCTTTAGCCCCATCACTTCCATCTTGTCGTGAGCGTTCGAACTCGGGCCGGACGCTCGCCCGCCTGACGTAGGAGCGGCACCTTGCGAGTTCTGCTGCGATGGCTCGCCGGATGGCGAACCGCTGGCGGGCTTGCCGTTGATCGACAGCAGGCTGCACGAGGCCAGAAACATCAGAGCGAACGGGTTTAGTCGATGCCCGACGCCGGCCAGCGTCTCGGCTCGCTCGGACCGTAGGATGGAGGCTGCACGGTGTTGCACGGTTCTGGAGTGTCGCATGGTTTCTAAGGGCGGCGTCGGGCGGCGACCTGCACAAATTTTTCGGTCTCCGCGCTCCAGGGTTCATTCCAGCGCTCGTGGATTGATCTGATGTCGCGGGGTTACGCGATTTGATCGGAGATCGATCAAGGTGGGAATTTCGGAGGGCTGGCGAATGTCTTGAGGGCGATGGAAGCTCTCGCGTTGCCGTTGAAGGAAGCGTCGCCGCAGTCACCGTATGAAGTCCACCGGTTCTCGATGGACGGTGCCGTCGTGATTCGGGGCGACCAGTCGAGCGTGTTCATGGGCGGGTTCTTGCTCGGCGAGTTCGGGGAGCAGGACAAGGATCGCGGTCCACGCAACGTCCTCGTCGTGACGCTGGCAAAGTCCGAGATGTTGAACCTGGGCCGGCTGGCCGTGGCGTTCGGGATGACTGATGAGTACCTGCGCCGACTTCGTCGGAAGGAGGAGGCTGGTGGGCTCGGAGCGTTGCTGTTGTCCAAGCAAGGCAAGGACAGCACGGTGCCGCCGGAGCTTCGGGCGGAATGGTGCGCGATGTTCGCGGCGGGTCACATGCCGACGGCGACGAGTCGCGCACAGCGCGGCGCGAAGAGGACGCACTTCAGCTACACGACCGTGCGGCGGGAGTTCTTGACGTGGCAGCAAGCGCGAACTCGCGACGCAGAGCCAGTGACCGCTCCGACGATGGACATCGCATCGCCGCCGAGCTCCGGACAACGGCCGCTGTTGTTCGCGGAGCCAGAGCCGGACCAGGTCGTCGAGACTGCGGCGAGCGAAGCGGATCCCGACGACGCGAACGCGACGCCAGCCGAAGGCAGCGCGGAGATCGTGCCGATGACGATCGTGCCTGTTCGCGGTGGGCAGATGGTGCAGCACGTCGGTTGCTGGATGCTGCTCGCGCTCGTCAACGAGTTTGGACTACACGACGACGCAGAACGCGCCTTCAAAAGCCACGACGGACTGCGGATCGCGCTCGACGCCGTGATCTGCTCGCTCGCGATCTATCAACGCTGCATCGAGGGTGTGCGACGCCTCGCGACGCCGACGGGGCCGACGTTGCTTCGCGCTGAACGCGTGCCGACCGCGAGCGGCGTGCGCAAGCTGTTCGGTCGGTTGCTCGGGGCGACCGAGATTGGCGGCACGATCCTCGACGCCCGGATCACAACGCGTCTCATCGCCGCGGCGCACGTCGACGACGGCCCAGCGATCTTCTACGTCGATGGCCACATGCGGCGGTACTCCGGAAAGCACGTCGTGCGGAAAGGATGGCGCATGCAGGATCGTCGTGTCCTGCCCGGCTCGACCGACTACTGCGTGCACGACGAGGATGGGCGACCCGTGTTTCGCATCCCGGTGACCTCGCACGACAGCCTGACCGCGTGGCTCTCTCCGATCGCGAGCCGGCTGCGTCAGGGTCTCGGAGAGGACGAGCGCATTCTGCTCGCCTTCGATCGGGGTGGGGCGTTCTCCAAGCAACTCGCCGACCTGCGTGATGGCGGGATCGAATTCGTGACGTACGAGCGAGCGCCGTACCCGGCGATCGCTGTGACCGCGTTCGATCGCACGGTCGTCGTACGTGGCGAGACGTATCAACTTCACGAGAGCCGCAAGAAGAACCTCGGCGACAAGCGAGGGCGAATCCGACGAATCGCACTGCGCACGCCCGAAGGCAAGCAGATCAACATCGTCGCGATCTCGACCGCGCCCGCGGAGCAGCTGATCGCGATCCTGCTCGGAGACCCAGCGCTCAAGCTGCCGAGCGGAAGGTGGCAACAGGAGAACGCCTTCCATCATGGCGACGCACGCTGGGGCATCAACCAACTCGATGACCGCACCGTCGAGCCCTATCCTCCTGGAACGATCATCCCCAATCCTGCTCGTCGGAGGCTCGACCGATCGCTGCGAATTGCTCGCGTTGCCGAGGGAGATGCACGACGCAAACTTGCGAGCACGAATCCGGCGCTTAGCGTCCTCCGCCGAGTCGCTGTTGAACAGGACCTCGCCGACGCACTCGAACTCCAGCGCGACCTCGAAGCGCTCCGGCCCGCAACGCCAACACATGCACCCATCGAAGAGACCGTGCTTGCTGGCAAGCTCGTTCGCCACACCGGACAGCTCAAGTCGATCGTCGACGTGATCCGTGTCGTCTGCGCGAATGCGGAATCCGACCTTGCGACGCTGATTGCTCCGCACATGGGCCGGCCACGCGAAGCGAAGAAAGTCATCGCGAACGTCCTCGCGGCGCCAGGCAGAGTCACCGTGACCGACCAAGCCATCCACGTGCGGCTCGCGCCCGCGGCGAATCGCTCCGAGCGAGTGGCGATTCGTCACCTCTTCACTGCCATCAACAATCGCGGCCTGGTCCTACCCAGTGACTCCAAGCGGCTTCCACTCCGCTTTGAACTCCAACCCTTGTGAATCGTCCGTTATGAACCCTCGCGCTCCACGCGAGACGAGTGCCAATTCCCGAGCGTCTACGTCGGGTTCCGCTGGGAACCGGGTCGGACATCGCGGAGGAGTCGATTCGGCTCAGCTCGCGATGTCTAGCTAGATGGTCTGCGTTGGATAGCTCCACTCAGGTAGGGGGAACTCCACCAAGAGGTACGCCTCCACGACATCAGCGTTCACCGGCCACGGTTCCCCGAACGTGAATCCCTCGACCGCTTCGATGCAGCCGTCCTGCAAGTAAACGATGAATCCACAATTCATTCGCCGACTGGTTACGTAGCCGCCTCCCCGATTCCAGCCCCCAGATGCCGCGTTCGAAAAAGCCCGAATTCGTGCTGACTCTTCGAGGGTAGAGATAAATCCAATCTCGGACGCAACGCGCTCCGCGATCTCGACGC
>JAYWCI010000129.1:0-22529 GCA_043780895.1 Kofleriaceae bacterium
TTCTTTCTTCACGTGCTCGAAGATCTCTTCGACGCGTGGCTCGATCACCTCGACGAGGCTCATGCGCTGGATCACGCGCGGGCCGCGGCCGCCTACCGACGGGACCTCCATCATCTCGGAATCGTCGACGTGGCCGCGCCACGAGCAGCCGTACTTGCGCTTGATCTTCTCGGCCGAATCGAGCGGCGTGCGAAGCACGGTCGCAATGTCGTTCGTGATGTGACCCCCTCCGAGCGGGAGGACCGAGGTGTGTACGATCGCGCCATCGGCGTAGACCATCACGTCGCACGTGCCGCCGCCGATATCGATCAGCGCGACGCCGAGCTCTTTCTCGTCGTCCTCGAGCACGGCCTGCGACGAGGCGAGCGACTCGAGTACGATGTCGGCGACCTGCAGGTTGCAGCGGTTCGCACACTTGATCACGTTCTGCGCCGAGGCGACGGCGGTCGTGACGATGTGGACCTTCGCTTCGAGCCGCACGCCCGCCATGCCAAGCGGATCGCGGATGCCGTCCTGATCGTCGACGACGTACTGCTGCGGCAGGACGTGGAGCACTTCGCGGTCCATCGGGATCGCGACGGCCTTCGCCGCTTCGATCACGCGTGCGATGTCAGCATCGCGGACTTCTTTGTCTTTGACGGCGACGATGCCGTGCGAGTTGAGGCCGCGCACGTGCGCGCCGCTGATCGCCGCGTACACGGTCGTGATCTCGCAGCCCGCCATGTTCTCGGCTTCGTCGACCGCTTGCTGGATCGAGGCGACCGTCGAGTCGATGTTGACCACGTAGCCGCGGCGCAACCCCTTCGAGGCCGCGGTTCCGATCCCGATGATATCGACACCGTCTTCGGTGACCTCGCCTACGATGCACGCGATCTTCGTGGTGCCGATATCGAGGCCGACGATGATCTCGGAGGACTTGGACTTCGCCATGGTGCGCTTACTGATCTTTCTGCTGCGGGTCGCCGGCTGGCGAGAACGCGACGGTGACGTGGTCGAGACGAGGATCGAGATGGATGGCGCGCGCGCGAGCACGCTCCAAGGGATCGAGCTGGGCCCAGGCGACATCGAACGTGCGCATGCGAGCGGCGAGGCCCGCATCGATCGAGCCCAACTGGATCGCGGTGGCGGACTCGTAGGTGTGAAGTGTCAGCGCGCCGTGGAGGTCGACGTGGATCTCGCCGATCGTCGGGCGATCTGTCTCGGCGGTCCAGGTGGTCAGCGCTTCGAGCGCGCTCGCGATCGTCTTCGCGGCGCTCGCCGGATCGGCGAGGAACGCGGCGCGCTCGAGCCCGGTGATGATCGGCAGGCCGGCGCCATCGTCGGCCTCGATCTGGGCGCGCTTGAACGGCAGCCCCTTGGCGTCGACGAGGTACAGCCCGCCGAGGTCGGCCACGGCGACCGCTTCGTGCTCGCGGATCTCGATCACGAGCGTGTGGGGCAGCACGCGATGCGCGTCGGCCGAGGCGACCCACGGGTTCGCGTGGAGCTCGCGGGTCAGCGAATCGAGGTTCGCGGAGAACAGGTTGTCCCCGATCGCGACCGGCAGGACCGCGCGGATCTGATCGGCCGAGACGTGCTTGTTGCCGTGGACATCGATCGAGGTGATCGCGAATCGCGCCGAGGTCGTGACGAAGCGATAGCCCGCCCACGCGCTGCCCCCGATCGCGGTGACGGCACCGATCACGATCATCGCGGGCAAACTACGACGCAGCACCCGACCACAGCCGATCACGATCGCGCTCGGCTTCGGCAGCCGCGTCCACAACGGGACGGAGGGCGCGACCCGGCGATTCGCCTTCGCGCGGGGCTTGACCACCATGCGCGATGCCGAAGGGGCTTCCTCGCGAGCGGGGCGCGCTCCTAACTCACGCGACGTCCCCCGGCGACGAGATCGATCCATGCTTCGAAATACGCACGCTCGTAGAACCCGGGCAATTTTTTGTGCGCCGGCCCCAGCGATTTCTAGCTAACCGAGATCTCTCACGTATCCGACCTGAACCGATCGTCAGTCTCAGTCGTCGTCGTCCGTGATCAGGACGAAGTCGGTATCGGCTTTGCCGGTCTTTTTGCCTTTGGTCAGCTTCGCGGTTTTCTCGGGTTTGGCCGGCTCGGCATCGTCCGAATCGTCGTCATCGGACTTCGTCTTCTTCGCGAGCTTGCCGTGCTTCGTGCTGGTCTTGGTCGCCGGTTTTTTCGTAGCCGGTTTCGCGTCGGCGTCGTCCGCGTCGTCGTCACCTGCAGCCGGCGCAGCCTTGGCGGCGGACTTCTTCTTCGCGACCGGCTTCGCGGCCGTGGCCGTGTCACCGGTCGTGGTCGTCGTGGTCGTCGCCGGCTTCTTCGTATCGCTGCCGCGCGGCTTGAACGCCTGGGCGCTCGCGGGACCGGCAACGAACAGGAGGCTCAGCACGATCGCAAATCGACCCATGGCCAGATCATCCCACACTGCCTCGGGAGATCCGAGCCGATCTTGGGATCTGCGGGATCCGGTGGAAGTCCTAGGGCTTCTGACAGGGCGGCAGCTCGATGATCTCGAGCCGGGTGAGGAGGCCCTCCTTGATCGTCAGATCGAATTCGAGCTCGTCGGTCGTGCACGTGGTCTTGGCGCAGTGCTGGAGCGCGAGGGCGAACGAGCCGGTCTCCGGTAAGGAAGCGCTCGCCCGATCGATCAGGTCACTCGTGTGCGCGGTGTGGACATCGCCATCGCCGTCCGGATCCGTATCGCTCAGCGCGTCGTAGCTGACGCGCAACAGCTCGAGCCCCTTCTTCGGCAGGTAGCCCGGCAACAGCGAGGCCTCGTTCGGCGGCGCATCGCGCTCGTACGCGGCGAGCACGCACAGGCCGCGCAGGATCGCCTCGGGCTTCGCCGAACGCGGCTTCTTCGGCACGTACGCCGGGTTGCCATGCTTCTCGAGCACGCGCGCCGCGGCGGCGGCGACATCGCAGCTCGGTGACTTCGTGAGCGCGATGATCGCGGCGAGTAGATCGGGCGCGAGCTTGTCGTCATCGCCACCGAGCTCGGCCATTGCTTGTTCGCGAGTCAGCGGTTGCAATTGCTCGTCGGCGATCGCCTTCATGAACACGTCGCGGTTGGTCTCCGCCGTGAGCCCGTCGAGCGCGCCATCGATGTGGAGCCGCGTCGCGAGATCGATCAGCTGTGGCGGTTCGAGGCCCCCCATCATACCGTTGACGATCGGGCGCTGCCCGGCCTTCCACGCGATCTCGAGCAGCTCCGCTTCGAGTACGGGGTTGCGGTTTGCCGCGATCAGCGCGGCGACGACGAGCTCGGACTCGGGAGGTGGTAGCGCGGCGATCTGGCGCAACGCCGGCGCGATCATCGCGAGCTGATCGGGCGCGATCTGGCCGAGGTGCTGGATCGACCACAGCGCGAGCTGGCGGCGCAGACACGGATCCTTGATCGTGGCGGTCGGCTCGAGCGCAGGGAGATCCGGCAGCGGGCTCGTACACGACACCGGGGGCGCCTGGCAGGTGAAGTTGCCCTCGAGCAGGAGCTCGGTCGCGAGCGCGTTCGTGATCGGACCATCCGGCACTTCATCGAGCTCGAGCGACCAGTCATCGCCGGTCGGTGCGATCTGCGTCCAGAGCTCGGCGACCTCGGCGGGGGTGTCGATCTTCGCGGTCGCCCAATCGACCGAGAGCAGCTTCTTGTACGTGTGGTTGAGATCCGGATCGTTCAAGTGGCCACCCGCATCCGGACGGGTCGCGGCGACGACTGGCACGACGGCGGCCTCGTGCGCACCTCCGCACGAGGCGACCATCGCGACCATCGCGACCATCGCGACCATCGCGACCAGAGCGACCAGAGCGAGCAGGGTGGAGCGGGCGCGAAGGTTCACGTCTAGAGAGACCCGCGAAGACGGGCACAGTTTCAGTATAGTCGGCGGATGCCTCGGTTCACGAAGATCGTGTTTGTTTCCTCGGTGTTGACCTGCAGCGTCGCGCTCGCCGACGAGCCGCCGAAGCCCTCGCAGCAGATCCTCGAGCGCGCCAAGGCCACGGCCGGCACCTGGAAGTGCGAAGGCACCTCGCCGGGCATGGATGGCAAGGAGGGCAAGCTCGCGGGGACCTACAGCTCGAAGCTCGATCTCGACGGGTTCTGGATCCACACGTCGTTCAACGGCGGCATGGTCGGCGGCAAGACGAACCTCAAGTTCAAGTTCGAGAGCTACGCGACGTTCGATCCGGGCCTGAAGAAGTGGCGCGAGGTGTTCGTCGACAACTTCGGCGGGCAGATGGTCGGCACCGCCGACGAGATGAAGGGCGGCACGCTCGACACGATGTCCGATTCGCAGGACCTCATGGGCAAGGGCAGCATGAAGGATCACCTCGACCTCGGCGATCCCACGAAGGGCGCGCATCTGTGGGGCGAGGGTTCCCACGATGGTGGGAAGACCTGGGCGAAGCTCTACGACATGACCTGCAAGAAGTAACTAGCTGGCGCTCTCGAGGATCGCCTCGCACAGCGTCGCGTAGCTCATCCCGATCGACTTGGCGATCTTCGGCAGCAGGCTCGTCGCGGTCATCCCGGGCAACGTGTTCACCTCGAGCACGAAGGCCTCGCCAGTCGGCGAGATCCGGAGATCCGGGCGCGCGTGACCGCTGCAGCCGAGTGCGTTGTAGGCCGCGAGCGCGTGATGTTCGGCGCGCTCGACGATGTCGCGCGAGACCTCGGGCGGGATCAGGTACTTCGTGTCGGTGCGCTTGTACTTCGCCTCGTAGTCGTAAAATTTCGTGGTCGGGCGAACCTCGACCGAGCCGAGCACGCGACCATCGAGAATGCCGACGAAGATCTCGGTGCCGGCGATGTAGTCCTCGGCGATCACCGAGCCGTGGAACTGGCGCGCAGCAGTCACCGCCGCCGCGATCTGCGAGCGATCCTCGACGATCGAAACACCGACCGAGCTGCCCTCGTTCGCCGGCTTCACCACGAACGGCAGCGGAAAATCGGCGAGCGCCGCGACCGTATCACTCGCATCCGGAGGACCCGCGTGCGAGAGCAGGCGCCACGTCGGCGTGGGCACGCTGCTCGCTTCGAAGATCCGCTTCGACATCACCTTGTCCATCGCGAGCGCACTCGCGAGGATACCGGAACCGGTGCACGCGATCTGGAGGCACGAGCACAGGCCTTGGACCGCGCCATCCTCGCCCCACGTGCCGTGCAGCGCGTTCCACACGACGGCGACCTGCTGTTCTTCGAGCAGCTTCGCGAGGCTCGTGTCGGGCTTCCAGTCGATCGCGACGACGTCCCACTTCTCGGCGAGCAGTGCCTTGTAGACGTTCGCGCCGGTATTCAGCGAGACCTCGCGCTCCGCAGAGAGGCCGCCCATGACGACCGCGACGCGCTTTCCGGCGAACCGATGCATGGTGCGTTCTTACCGCAACACCTGATCGCGTGCGCCTATTCAGCGGCCGCGTGCAAAGATCTTCTGCCACCAGCGGAGCGGCGGTCGATCGAGATCCGCCTGCGTGTAGAAATGACCGTCGTCATCTTGAACACGCGCGCGTAGCCGGTCCGCGAGCTCGACGAGCTTGCGGACCCCACGGACGTCGGGATGCTTGATGCTGACGCGCTCGCCGTTCCACCACAACTCGATCGCCGTGCCGCGGATCCGCGCGTCGTGCTCGTCGATCACCTCGAGCTCGGCGTCCGCCGCGACGGCCGCGAGCCACTCGGCACGTGGAATCTCCGGGCCGTCCTCATCGGACCAGTAGCCTCGGCGCGTGAGATGAACCTCGAAGCCCATGCTCAGAGAATAATTGGTTCGGGTACGAGCGTGACGCCGAAGCGATCGCGAACCGTGGCGACAATCTCGCCCGCGAAGGCGAGCAACTCGGCGGCCGTTGCGCCGCCGCGATTCACGAGGGCGAGCGCGTGCTTGTGGGAGATGCCGACGGCGCCGCGCGTGGTGCCCTTCGCGAAGCCGGCGCTCTCGATCAGCCACGCCGCGGCGAGCTTGAACATTCCATCGGGCTGGAGCCACTGCGGCGGCTTCGCGCCGGCGCGGGATTCGACGGCAGCGGCGGTCGCCGCATCTACGATCGGGTTCGTGAAGAACGATCCGGCGCTCTTCGACTCGGGATCCGCCGGATCGACCACCATGCCCTTCGCACGCCGCAGCGCGACGACCGTCTCGCGCACGGTCGCGAGCGGGGCGGTGCCTCCTTCGATCATGCCGAGGACCCTTGCGAGCTCGGCGTACTTGATCGGCATCGATTCGGTGCGGCGCGGCAGCTTGAACCGCACCTCGCAGATCACCCAGCGGTCTCTCCCCTTGAAGATGCTCGAGCGATACGCGAAGCCGCAGTCGGCGGCAGAGATCTTCACGAGCTCGCCGCGCTCGCGATCGTAGGCGCGCACGAACTGGATCGTGTCGGCGACCTCCTGGCCGTACGCGCCGACGTTCTGCATCGGCGTCGCGCCGACGAGCCCGGGAATGCCAGAGAGAGCCTCGAGCCCGGCGAGCCCTTCGCTCACCATCTGCGCGACGAAGTCATCCCAGCTCGCGCCGGCGAACGCCGACACGATCGCGTGATCCTCGAACAACCCGATCCGCGTGACTGCTCGATTCGCGGGCTGGATCACGAGCCCATCCCACCCCGCGTCGCTGACGACCAGGTTCGAGCCGCCACCGAGCACGAGCACCTTGTCGTCGGTACCGAGAAGCGCCGCCAGCTCGGGCACGGTGGTGAACCGCTCGAACCGCTTCGCCGGGCCGCCGATGCCAAGCGTGGTCAGCGGACCGAGCGCTACCGCGGTCATACGCATTCCGCGGTCACCGAGCGACCGTCGCGCTCGATTCCTGAACGCGCACGAGATTCTTCTTGGTCGCCGGGCCGAGCCGCTTCTCGAGCAGCGCGATGAGATCGTTACACGCGAGCTGGATGTTGCCGGCGCCGAGCGTGATCACGAGGTCGCCGGTCTTGACCTGGGAGTCGAGCCAGGCGGCGAGGTCCTCGCGCTTCGGGATGTACGTGATGTCCTCGTGGCCGGCTTCGCGCGCGAGGCGCACGAGCTGCTCGCTCGAGATGCCTTCGATCGGCTTCTCGCCCGCGGCGAAGATGTCGCAGATCACGACCTTGTCGGCATCGTGGAACGCGCGTGGGAACTCCTGCCACTGATCGCGCGTGCGCGTATAGCGGTGCGGTTGAAACGCCGCCACGATCCGGCGACCGCCGAAGCTCTGCCTCGCACCGGCGAGGGTCGCGCGAACTTCCGATGGGTGATGCCCGAAATCGTCGACGACCGTGATGCCGCCGACCTCGCCCCGCACGGTGAACCGGCGCGCCACACCCTCGAAGCTCGCGAGTGCCTTGACGTAGGTCTCGAACGGGATGTTGAGGAAGTCCGCGATCACGAGGACGCCAAGCGCGTTGAGCACGTTGTGCTCGCCCGGCATCGGCAGTACGACCTCGCCGAGCTCGTCGGCCTTGCGCCATGCGACGAACCGCGTGGTCAGTCCATCCGGGCGAATGTTACGCGCGCGATACGTCGCTTGCGACGAGATCCCGAACGTCGCGAACCGCTTGGTCATGAGCGGCAAGATCGCCTGCACGCCGGCGCTGTCGCCGCACAGCGCGCTCATCCCGTAGAACGGCACGCGGTTGCAGAAATCCGTGAACGCCTTCTTCACGTTGTCGAACGTGCCGTAGTGATCGAGGTGCTCGGCATCGACGTTCGTCACGATCGCCAGGGTCGGCGTGAGCGTGAGGAACGAGCCATCGCTCTCGTCAGCTTCGGCGACGAGGTAATCACTCTTGCCCCAGCGCGCGTTCGCGAGGCCGAGCGAGTTCACGCGGCCACCGATCACGGCGGTCGGGTCCAGGCCGGCGGCCATGAGCACGGTGTGCATCATCGTCGTCGAGGTGGTCTTGCCGTGGGCACCCGCGACCGCGATGCCGTACTTCATCCGCATCAGCTCGCCGAGCATCTCGGCGCGCGGGATCACGGGAATCGAGCGTGCGCGAGCCGCTTCGACTTCGGGGTTGTAGCCCTTGATCGCGCTCGACACGACAACGACATCGGCCGCCTCGACATTGTCCGCGCGGTGACCCTGCTTGATCGTGCAACCGATCTTCGTGAGGTGGCGCGTGATCTCGGTGTCGTTCATGTCCGAGCCGGAGACCTTGTAGCCCATGTTCGCGAGCACCTCGGCGATGCCGCACATGCCCATGCCGCCAATGCCGACGAAGTGAATCTGGGTATCTGGCTTGCGAAACATGGTTCCTGGTTCGGTGATCGAACGCCTAAATACCACGCCTCATGCCGATTGGGCCCAGTCGATCACGGCCGCGGCGGCGCCCGGTTTCGCGAGGGTCTTCATGGCATCACCCATCGCGCTGCGCTGCGCAGCGTCGTCGAGCAAGGGCCGGATCGCGGCGACGAGCTTTGCGGCCGTTAGGTCGCTCTGCTTGAAGCTGAGTGCGGCACCCTTCGCGGCCATCTCGGCGGCGTTCAGGGTCTGGTGGTCGTCGGCGGCGAACGGGTACGGAATGAACACGGCGGGCTTGCCGGCGATCGCGAGCTCGGCAACGGTCGTCGCACCCGCACGGCCGATCACGAGATCCGCGGCGAGGTAGGTCGCGGCCATGTCCTTGATGAACGCGCGGCAATCGGCGGTGACGCCGGCCTCGCGGTAGCGCGCGGCAGTGCTCTCGCGATCCTTCTCGCCAGTCTGGTGCGTGATCTCGAGCTCGTGATCCTTCGCGAGCTCGATCAGGGCGTTCGCCGCGAGCTCGTTCACCGCGACCGCGCCGAGCGAGCCGCCGCTGACCAGCACGTGGAGCGCGCCACGATGAGGTGTGGTGGGAGCCTGCAGGCGCGCGAGGAGATCGCGGCGCACCGGGTTGCCGGTCATCACGATCTTGGCCGGCTTGAAGAACGGCCTGGACGTCTCGAACGACAAGAATACGCGGCGCACGAGCCGGCCGAGGATCTTGTTCGTGAGCCCTGGGATCGAGTTCTGCTCGCAGATCGCGGTCGGAATCCCGCGCAGCTTCGCGGCGAAGACCACCGGCCCCGACGCGTAACCTCCGACGCCGATCACCGCATCGGGCTGCAACCGCTTCAACAGCGCGCGCGCCTGCCACCACGCTCTTGGCAGCCGCAACAACCCGCGGATCGCGCCGAGCACGCCGACCGTCTTGAGCCCGCTGACCTCGATCAACTCGAGCGGCCAGCCGAGGTCGGGCAACACGCGCGCTTCGATACCGCGCTTGGTCCCGACGAACGTGATCTCGGCGCTCGGTTCGCGCGCACGCAGCTCCTCGGCGATCGCGACCCCTGGAAACAAGTGGCCTCCCGTACCGCCGCCCGCGATCACCAGCTTCATTTCGCATTTCTCATGCGGCGAGAACGCGCACGCGGACGCGTTTCTTCCGCACGGGTTCGCGTTGCGCGAGCTCGCGCTCCGCGGTCTTGCGTTCCGGCCGGCGGCCGACATTGAACAACAGACCGACGAGGAACATCGTCACGATCAGCGAGCTCCCGCCGTAGCTCACGAGCGGCAGCGTGATGCCCTTGTTCGGCACGATGCCGAGGACGACGCCGACGTTGAACAGCGCCTGGAGGCCGAACAACAGCGTGATGCCGAACGCGAGGTAGCCCCCGAACACGTCACGCGCGCCGAGCGCCGCGCGCAGGCCACGCCAGATCAAGATACCGAACAGCGCGAGCACGACCGCGATACCGATCCAGCCGAGCTCCTCGCCGATCGGCGCGATGATGAAGTCGTTGTGCGCCTCGGGCATGAAGCCGAGCGTCTGGTGACCACCGCCGAGGCCGAGCCCGGTGAGCTTGCCCGAGCCGACCGCGGTCAGTGCCTGCACGCCCTGATAGCCCTCCTTGTTCGCGAACGCCTCGGGGTTGAAGTACGCGAGGATGCGCTGCAACCGCCACGGCGTCCCGACGACGAGGTGGTACGCGACAGGAGCCGCACCGAGCACCGCGACCGTGATGTACGAGATCCTCGCGCCCGCCATGAACAGCATGCCGAGCGTCGTCGCGCCGAGCACGAGCGACGAACCGAGGTCGGGTTGCTTGAGCAAGAGCGCCATCATCACGCCGCACACCACGAGGTGAGGGACGAAGCCGATCGTGAACGTCTTGACCTGATCGGCCTTGCGCCCGAGCGAGCTCGCCATGTACGTGACGAGCGCGAGCTTCGCGACCTCGACCGGCTGGAACGTGAGCGGTCCGAGCGGGATCCAGCGCTTCGCGCCGTTCTTCGAGTGCATCGCGAGCGCGACCGCGAGCAAGAGTAGCGAGCCGAACAGCATCGGATACGTCCAGCTCTTGAGCTTGCGATAGTCGATGCCCGAGCCGACCCACATCCCGACCGCGCCGCACAGCACGTAGCCGATCTGGCGCTCGAGGTAGTGCGACGAATCTCCGTAGTGAACGAGCGCGTCGGCCGCGGTCGCCGAATAGATCTCGATCGTGCCGATGCCGAGCAGGCCGAGCACGACCGCCAGCAGCCACAGATCGTACGGGCGCTCCGGCAGCGTCGCGCTCGGATGCTGGACCGCGACGAGCTGCGCCGCTGCGGGCAGCTTCTCGTCGTCGTTGCGGCGCCACGGCGGGCGCACCGCTTTGACTCGCTCGACCAGCTGCTGGAGTACAGACATCCCGGACCTCGAATTTCGAGTGCGCCGGAGGTGCGGGCCAGTTTTTTCTCGGGTTTCTCCGTCGGACCGATCAGCTAAACTCTGGTCAATGGTCGATGTGATCAAGCGGCGGGCGGCGACGTATCAGGAAGTGCTCGATGCCCCCGAGCACGTGGTGGCCGAGATCGTCGACGGCGAGCTGTACCTGTCTCCTCGCCCTGCGGTAGCGCACGCGCGATCGATGACCGTGTTGGGCACGTTGCTCACGTATGCGTACGACCTCGGCCATGGCGGCGGCCCCGGAGGTTGGTACTTCCTGAACGAGCCCGAGCTGCACTTCGCCAAGGATGTGATGGTTCCGGACATCGCGGCGTGGCGAACGGCGAGCGAAGTACGCTCGCTAGACCGCTACTTGACGCGATACCAGGTCTGGCCGTCGATCTTCGCGCGCGTCGCGCACGAGTCATCGACCTTCGTGAACCGGATGCCGATCTTCGAGACCACGACCTTGTAGGTCCCGGTCTCACCCGGCTTGCACATCTCGCCACCGTCGTAGATGAGGGTCAGCTGATCGTTCTCGATCGTGAACTTGCCGACCGCGAGGTTCTTGCGATCGAGGCTCGCCTTGTCGTGGGCGACCGTGATCGTGCCGTCGCCCTGGAACCGCGCGATCGTGGTGCCATCGGGCGGCCGACGCTCGAACTCTCCGACGAGGAGCTCGTTATTCGGGCGCTTCGGAGGCGGCCGATCGCCAACCGACGATCCACCACACGCAGCGAGCAAAACCAGGGCGAGCCAGCGCATGCGGTGACGGTATCACTTCAGACGTCCAGCCGCTTCGCGCCGATCGCGGACACCGCTTCGCGGAACACGCGGCCGCGATGGCCGTAGTTCTGGAACATGTCGTAGCTCGCGCAGGCGGGCGAGAGCACGACGGCGTCTCCGGGGCCGACGAGTGCGGTCGCGCGCTCGACCGCATCGTGCATGTCGCTCGCGTAGATCACGGGATACGGCACGCCGTGCTGCTTCGCGGCCTCGTCGATCAGTGGGCCGGCCGCGCCGATCAACACGATGCCCTTGCAGGTGCCATCGAGCGCGTCGAGCATCGGCTCGTACGAGCCGCCCTTGTCGACGCCACCGGCGATCAACACGAGCGGGCGGGGAAAGCCGCGCACCGACGCCGCGACCGAGGCGACGTTCGTGCCCTTCGAGTCGTCGTAGTAGTAGATGTTCGCCTTGTCGCCGACGAGCTCCATGCGGTGCGGCAGCGGGCGGTACTTCTTCGCGCCCTCGCGCACCTGCTCGTGCGTCACGCCGATGGAGCGTGCCGCGAGATACGCGCACATCGCGTTCTCCATGTTGTGGTTGCCGACGATCACGAGATCGTCGATGGGAAACTTCTCGCCATCATCGCGCTCGGGTGCCACGCCGCCGCGGTCGAGCTCGGGGGCAAGCATCAGCACGAGCTCCTTGCGATCGGTCGACAGGAACGCGCCGCGCGCGGTCTGCGCGCCGGGCCGCGAATCGAAGGAATAGAAGTGCGAAGGAATGCCTTGGGCTTCCTTCATTACCCACGCGTCCGCGGCATTGCCGATCGCGATGTCATCGGAGCGCTGGAAATCCCAGATCCGGCCCTTGATCTCGGCGTAGCGCTCCATCGTACCGAACCGATCGAGGTGATCCTCGGTGATGTTCGTGAGGATGCCGACGTGCGCGCGGAACTCGACGCAGTTCTCGAGCATGAACGCCGCGACCTCGACGACGATGATGCCGCCCGGTGAATTCGCGGGATGATCGACCGCTGCGATCATCGGCATGTTGCCGAGGTTACCGCCGGTGAACGTCGGCCGACCCGAGGCTTCGCACAGCACGCCGGTGAGCGCGGTCGTCGTCGATTTTCCGTTCGTGCCGGTGATCGCGATCACCACCGCGTGGGGATCGAGAAAGCGATAGGCGAGCTCGATCTCCGCGATGACCTCGACGCCCGCTTTGCGCGCCGCGGTCATCTCCGGCAGCGTCGGCACACCCGGCGACATCACGACGAGATCCGCGGTCGTGAACGACGCCAGCTCGTGACCGCCGAGCTGATACGTGACCGGCGTGCCCTCGAGCAGCGCGATCTGCGAGGCGAGCTTGTCGGGCGGACTTTTGTCCGTGACGATCACGGTCGCGCCACGGCTGACGCAGAACTTCGCGACCGCGACGCCGGTCAGTGCGAGCCCGACGACGACAACGGTTTTACCCTCGAGATTCATCGCTACCTCAGCTTGAGCGTGCCGAGCGCGATCAGCGCGAGCAGCGCAGAGACCAACCAGAACCGGACGATGATCTTCGGCTCGTCCCAGCCGAGCTTTTCGTAATGATGATGGATCGGCGCCATCGCGAACACGCGCTTGCCGACCACCTTGCCGTTCTCGATCCGCTTCGTCGCCTTGAACACGCCGGTCTGGATGATCACGGACAGCGCCTCGACGACGAACAGGCCGCCGACGATCAGCAACACGAGCTCGTTCTTCGTGAGGACCGCGAGCATGCCGATCGCACCACCGAGCGAGAGCGCGCCGACATCGCCCATGAACACCTGCGCGGGATAGGTGTTGTACCAGAGGAAGCCTATGCCCGTTCCGAACAGCGCGGCACAGAACACCGCGAGCTCCTCGACGCCGTTGATGTGCGCGACGTGGAGATACTCCGCGATCGTCTGCTCCTGGCCCTTCACGACGATCGTCGCGGTGGTGCCTGCGATGTACGCGAACACGAGGAACGTGCCGGCGTTCATGATCGACGGCCCGATAGCGAGCCCGTCGAGCCCGTCGGTGAAGTTCACCGCGTTCGCGGCGCCGACGACGACGACCGAGCCGACGATCACGTAGATCCAGGCAGGCAGTTCGAGCGCCGTGTGACGGAAGTCCGTGAACGGCAGCTGGAACTGGAGCCGGATCTCCGGGCTCATCGTGTTCGAGTAAAACAGGTAGGCCATCGCGCCACCGGCGATCGCGAACTCGAGGACGAGGCGGATCTTGCCCGAGAGGCCCTTCTTGTTCTTCTTCGCGACCTTGATGTAATCGTCGGCAAAGCCGATCGCACCGAATGCGACCGTGACCATCAGCGTGAGCCACACGAACTGATTGCGGAGGTCACACCACAGGAGCGTCGAGACCGCGAGGCAGAACAAGATCAGCGAGCCACCCATCGTGGGCGTACCCGCCTTCTTCTTGTGGGTCTCGGGACCGTCGGTGCGGATCGTCTCGCCGATCTGGCGCGCCTTGAGCTTCTCGATGAACCACGGGCCGAGGATGAACGAGAGCAACAGCGCGGTGATCGCCGCTGCCAGGATGCGCGACGAGGTGTAGCCGAACACGCGCAACCAGCGCACGCGATCGCCGAGGCTGCCGTAGAACAGGTGGAACAGCATTACAGCGTCTGCTCTTTCATCGCATCGAGGACGCGCTCGAGCCGCATGCCTCGTGACGCCTTGAGGAGGATCCACCCGCCCGATTCCGTGCGCGACAGCGCGAGCTCCGCGGCCTCGCTCGGATCTGCCGCGAGCTGACCACCAGCCGCAGCGATAACTGTCTTCGCATACTCGCCGATCGCGATCACGTGGATGCCGAGCTGCTTCGCGAGATCGCCGACTTCGCGATGCGCGAGCGGCGCGTGATCACCGAGCTCGAGCATATCGCCGAGCACCGCGATCGCTGGCACGCTCCGCGCGCGCTCGGCGAGCGTGCGCAGCGCCGCGGCCATCGAGGCGGGATTCGCGTTGTAGCAATCGACGATCACCTTGCGGCCACCGACCTCGACGATCTCGCCGCGCATCGCGGGAGGCCGGGCGCGCGCGAGCCCCGCGAGCGCCTGCTCGATCGAAGCGCCGGCCGCATGCGCAGCACCGAGCGCCGCGCACGCATCGATCGCGGCGTGGCGACCGACGAGCTGGAGCACGAGCTGCTTGCGCTCGCCGAACACGTCGAGCGTGACGGTGCCGCCGGCATCGAGCGGCGTGTACTCGACGAGCCGGATGTCCGCACCATCGAGCTCGCCGAACGTGACGTGCCGCGCGTGCGGTTGATACGCGCGGGCGTAGCCTTCGAGCCGCAGATCATCGACGGGCCGCACGATCGTGCCGTGCGGCTTGAGGCCCGACCAGATCTCGGCCTTCGCCTTCGCGATCGCCTCGGTCGATCCGAGCAATTCGATGTGCGCCGAGCCGGCGTTCACGACGACCGCGACATCGGGCTCGGCGATCTTCGTGAGGTATTCGATCTGGCCGGCGCCGCGCATCCCCATCTCGATCACGCCGTACTCGTGGAACAAGCGCAGCCCGAGCAGCGTCAGCGGCACCCCGGTCTCGTTGTTGAGCGAGCCTTCTGCAGCGAGCGTGGTCGCTGCCATCGCGAGTGCGGCGCGCGTGAGCTCCTTCGTCGTGGTCTTGCCGGCCGAGCCAGTGATACCGACGATCTTCTTCGCCCACGCGCGGCGATGCTCCTTTGCGAGCTTGCCGAGGGCGATCCGCGTATCGCCGACCTCGATCGCGGCGGCCTCGAGCCCCTTCGCGAGCTGCGGCTTCAACGCGGGTGCCCACTGGCGACCTTCGTGATCGACCATCACGGCGACCGCGCCCGCCTTGATCGCATCGGGTGCGAAGCGATGTCCATCGTGGTTCTCGCCACGGATCGCGACGTACAGCGCACCGGGTGCGGCGTGGCGCGAATCGATCACGATCCGATCGATCGCCAGGTTCGGTTCGCCGGTGAGGACGCCCTCGGCATCGCGCGCCAGGCCGACGATCAAGCGGTGCTCGCGCTCGGCGATGGCGGCCTGCGCCTGTTCGCGATCGTCGAAATGATGCTTCTGCTTGCCGATGATCTGATAGTCCTCGTGGCCCTTGCCGGCGATCACGACGATATCGCCGGGCGTCGCTTCGGCGATCGCCGCGCGGATCGCGACGCGGCGATCCGGATCGACGAAGAACGGCTTGGGAACGGCCGGCAAGATCGCATCGATGATCGCGCGCGGATCTTCGGTGCGTGGGTTGTCGCTCGTGACGATCGCGAGATCGGCGAGCTCGGCGACCGCCGCGCCCATCTTCGGCCGCTTCGTCGGATCGCGATCACCGCCGCACCCCATCACGCAGATCAAGCGGCGCTTCGTGAGCGGGCGCAGGGCTTGTAAGACATTGCGCAGCGCATCGGGCGTGTGCGCGTAGTCCACAAATACGTCGAGGTTGGCCGTGTTCTCGACGCGCTGGACGCGGCCGGGAGGGGCGGTGTCGAGCAGGCCCGCCGCGATTGCATCGTGCGGGATCGCGAGGGCCTCGGCGATCGCTACGGCGAGCGCGAGGTTCTGCACGTTGTACGCGCCGATCAGCGGGCGCGAGCTGATCTCGACGAGCCCGGTCGGCGTGGCGATCCGCGCACGGATGCCTTTCACCGTCGATTCGGCGCGCAGCACGCGAACATTCGCGGAGCTCGCAGAATCGGTCGAGACACCGAACTTGGTCTCGACATTCGCGGCATCGAGCATCGCTTCGCCGACCGGATCGTCGACGTTCGCGACCGCGACTCCACCGGGTGCGAGGTAGGTCGAGTACAGCAGCTCCTTCGCGCGCTGATACGCCTCCATCGATCCGTGAACGTCGAGGTGATCCTGCGTGAGGTTCGAGAAGGCGGCGACCTGGAACTGCAGCCCGACGACGCGATCGAGCGCGAGCGCCGACGAGGTCACCTCCATCACGACGTGCGTGACGCCCGCTTGCTTCATCTGCGCGAAGGCGGAGTGCAGGATCTCGGGCGTGGGCGTGGTGTAGCTCGCCGGAATGACCGTCGTGCCGTAGCGGATCTCGACGGTGCCGATCACGCCGACCTGCTTGCCCGCGGCTCGCAGGATCGCTTCGACCAGGTACGTGGTCGTGGTCTTGCCGTTCGTCCCGGTCACGCCGATCAGCGTGAGACCGCGTGCGGGGTTGCCGTAGAACTGCGCGGTCAGGAGTGCGAGCGCGCGCACGCCCGAAGGCACGATCACGACGGTGGGCAGCGGTGCGTTCGGATCGCTCCCGGCCTTGCGGATACGCGCCTTTGATCCTTCGACCTCGCGCTCGACCACGACCGCGACCGCTCCGCGCTCGACCGCGTCCGCGAGGAACGCATGACCGTCCGAGGTCAATCCACGTACCGCGACGAACACGTCGCCAGGTTGGATCTGCCGCGAATCGTCGCGCACACCGCGGACCGCGATGTCGCCATCGCCGATCAAGCGAGCGCCTTCAAGACCGTCGATGAGCTGCCGCAGGGTCATGCCGATAGAACGCGCAGCCTCACCGATTTCGTGCACGGTGGCAAGGCTAGTGAATGCCGCGTGTCTCGTCGGAAAACCGGAGCGTGAGCTTGGTGAAGCTCGCACCCGGGCCGGCCGGCGGATCCTGCGCGATCACGCGGCCTGTACCGATCACTTCCACGGGAAGATGGAGCTCGCGGGCGCGATCCAGCGCCTTGCCGACGCCGAGGCCGACAAAGCTCGGCACCACGATTGCGGGCGCCTCGACCTCCTCGACTTCGCCAGATGGCTCGCCAGGCGGTGGCGTGACCGCCACGGGCTTGACCGGCCTTGGAACCGGCTTCGCCGCACCCGGAACGACGGGCGGCGGGAGCGCGGCTTCACCGGGAACGCCGAGGTAGCGCAGCGCTTCGCTCGCGATTTTCGCGAACACCGGGCCGGCGACCGAGCCGCCGTAGTGATCGGGGCCGGTCGGATCGTCGATCATCACGACCACCGCGAGGCGCGGATGATCCGCGGGTGCGATGCCGGCGAACGAGCTCACGTAGTGATCTTTATTGCCATACGAGTGGGTGACCGGATCGAACTTGTACGCGGTGCCGGTCTTGCCGGCGCACTTGAAGCCGACGACGTTGAGATCCTTCGCCGTGCCGCCGCCCTTGCCGAGCACGTCCTTGTCGAATACGGCCTCGAGCATCTTCATCATCCGGCCGGCGGTCTGCTCCGAGAGGGCGCGGTGTTCGGCGCCTTCGCCGCGATACGTGACATTGCCTTCGCCATCGCGGACTTCCTCGACGATCCGCGGCTCGCGGTACATGCCGTGGTTGCCGATCGAGGCCAGGGCTCCCGCGATCTGGAGCGGGGTCACGGTCACGCCGTAGCCGAACGCGATGTGTGCGAGATCGATGTCGCGCCAGTTCTTGCCGTTGCGGAGCATGCCGAGGCGCTCGCCCGGGAGCTCGATGCTCGTGCGCGTGCCGAACCCGAACAGCTTGAGCCCGTCGTACAACCGCTCTGCGCCGAGGAGCAGGGCGATCTTTGCCGCGCCGATGTTCGACGATCGCTTGATGATGCCGGTGGTCGTCAGGTACGGATCGAACGTGTGATCGGTGATCGCGCGACCACCGACGATGACGCTGCTGCCGATCTGGAACTCGGTGTCGGGCTGGACCACGCCCTTCTCGAGCGCCGAGGCGACCGAGAAGATCTTCATCACCGAGCCGGCCTCGAAGGCATCGGTGACCGGCAGGTTGCGCGCGCCGTGCGATTCGCCAGAGTTCGGATCGTAGGTCGGGTAGCTCGCCATCGCGAGCACGTGGCTCGTCCCGATCTCGAGGACCACGGCAACGCCGGCCTTTGGCTTGTTCGTCGCCACGGCGTCGGCGAGCGCGGATTCCGCGATCGCCTGGATGCTGCGATCGAGCGTGAGCTGCACGGTCGAGCCCGGCTGTGCCGGCGTGATCCCGTCGGCGAGCATCGTGTGGCCCTTCGCATCGCGCAGCGCGCTGCCCGAGGTGCGCTTGCCGGCGAGCAGCTCGTTCATCGCGAGCTCGATGCCATCGAGACCTTTGCCGTCGATATCGGCGCGACCGATCACCGGCCCGGCGATAGACTTCGCCGGATACCAGCGTCGCGGCTCCCGGGCGACCTCGATGCCGGGCAGCTTCGCGGCGGCGATCTGCTTGGCGACGTCGCTCTCGACGTGACGCGCCAACCACACGAACCGGTGATCACCCGCGAGCTTTGCTTCGAGCGTCGTCGCATCGGTGCCGATCATCACCGCGAGCTTCTCGGCGGTCGCTTGCACGTCGCGAACGTCGTGCGGATTTGCCCAGATCGAATCGACATCCGCACTCACCGCGAGCGGCTGGCCGTGCGCATCGAGGACGTTACCGCGCGGCGCGGGGATGTCGAGGCGCATCTCGTGCTGGCGCTCGGCGAGCGCGCGGTACTTGTCGCCGTTGTCGATCTGGACCGCCCACGCCCGCATGCCGAGCCCGAAGAGCCCGAACGCGACGACCATGCCTGCGAGATACGCGCGCGTGCGAGCACCGCTCGACACGCCCGGCGTCATCGGCTTGATCTTCATCACGGTTGCTTCGCGATCTTGATCGGTGAGCCCTCGGCTTCAGCGGTCACGATGCGAATGCGATCCGGTGCGACGGGCGTCATGCCGAGCTGGGTCGCGAGGCGCCGGATCCGATCCGGCGCGCTCAGTGTCGCGCGCTCGAGCTCGAGGCGGCGTCGGGCTTCGGCGAGCTGCTTGACCTGTTCGTTGCGCTTCGAGAGCTTGTATCCGAGGCTCAAGACTTCGTGCTGACGACTGACGCGGATCACACCGACGGTGGTCGCCGCGACCGCGAGCGCGACCATCACGATCACCACGAGGCGCACCGAAGCGACCCCGGCGGCGAGTGCCGGCCGCTTGAAGATCCGATAGAGCGAAGCCGACGGCGTCACTCGATCTCCGCGTTCGTGACTTCGTTTCCGCTGCTCGCGCTCATCAACGTCGGTCCACTACACAGCCGCCGCCTTCACGTGGCAATTTTAAAAGCGATTCGAGTAGCTGTACGGGCGCGCAGGTCCTAGGTCATTTTTTGATGGGCCGGTTCGGCGCCGACGTCCGCACACACGCTCGCAGTCGCGCCGATCGCGCCCGTGGATTCCGCGCGACCTCGGCCTCATCGCCCGACACGGGCTTTCTGGTCAACACCTCGACCACGGGATGCACGCGTTCGCCCTCCTGGATCGCGTAGCGCTCCGGAAGCGACGACGTCCACTCGAGATCGCGGAATGCGTTCTTGACCAGCCGATCCTCGAGCGAGTGAAAGCTGATCACCACGCACCGACCACCGGGTGCGAGAAGATCTGGGAACACGTCGAGGAAGGTCGAGAGCTCGTCGAGCTCCTGGTTGACCGCGATCCGCAGCGCCTGAAATGTGCGCGTCGCGGGATGGATCTTCGACTCGCGTTGCTCGCGCATCGGGATCACGCCCGCGATCACCGCGGACAGCTCGGTCGTCGTGTGGAGCACGCCCGCCTCGTACGCTTGCTTGATCGCGCGGGCGACGCGGAAGGCATGGCGCTCTTCGCCGAGCTCCTTGATGATCGAGCCGAGCGCCTCGACCTCGAGGTCCGCGATCAGCTCGAGGGCGGTCTGGCCCTTGGACGGATCCATGCGCATGTCCAGCGGGCCCTCCTTCATGAAGGAGAACCCGCGCTCGGCGAGATCGAGCTGAGGCGAAGAGACCCCGATATCCAGAAGAATTCCGTCGACGCAGGTGATGCCGACCGACGCCAGCAGTGCGGGCATCTCGGAGTACTGCCCGGCGAGCAGCTGGACGCGATCTCCAAACGGCTGGAGTTGTTGGGCCGCCGCTTCGCGAGCCATAGCGTCGCGATCGATGCCGACGGCGCGGGTTCCAGCGACCGCGAGGACGTGCGAAAGATGGCCGCCGCCACCCGCCGTCCCATCACAATAAACCCCACCATTTCGAGGGGCTAGGTACTCCAGCACCGCTGCGACGAGCACCGACTCGTGGACGAAGCTCACGCGTGGCTTGGCTACCACGGGATCAGCGCAAGTTTGCAGAAATCTCGCGAATCATTTGCAATTGGTGTGCAATTAGATGTAAGGAAATGTCGTCCTCCAAACTTGACGATCCGGATTGTGTCCACTAGACTCCACCGGCTCGAAAAGAGGTCTAAAGGTGCTTAGGTACAAAGAAACCGAAGATATCGATGCTCGCTTCAGCGAGGTCGAACGCACCGTGACTGCGTGGCGCCAGGTCTTGCCGAACGCGAACCAGGTCGCGCGCACCGAGTTCAACAACCGGCTGCGGATCTCGCTCATCCATCACGACGCTGCGCTCGAAGGCGAAGTCCTGAGCTACAGCGAGATCAAGGCCGCGGTCGATCCCAGCATCATCAGCGATCCGTCGCTGATCCCGAGTTACGAAGAGATTCGTCGCTTCGATGACGCGTGTAACCACGCGGCGGGTGAGGCGGCGAACAAGAAGAAGCCGTTCAAGCTCGACACGATCCGGGAGCTGTATTCGATCCTCGCGCCGGAGGAGAAGGCCAAGGGCCTGCCGTTCCGCAAGGAGAACCCGCTCCATCGGCTCTACTATCACGACATCGCCGCGCCCGAGAAAATCCTCCCGGCGATGCGCAAGCTCGGCGAGTGGATCGACGAGCCCGCGACCAAGGACCTTCACGTGATCGAGAAGGTCGCCACGCTGCACTCGCGGTTCATGGCGATCTTTCCGTGGGCGAAGGAATCGGGCCGCACGATCCGCATCGCTTCGAACCAGCTCCTCCAAGAGGGCGGTTACCCGATCGCGATCATCCACTCGATCGATCGCCAGCGCTACTACGAGGCACTTCGCGGTGATCACATCGCGTTGACCTCGCTCTACCTCGAAGCCGTTCAGACCACGGCCGAGACCGAGCTCCGCGTGTACGAAGAAGCGCAGAAGGCTCCGCCGAAGAAGCGCTCGAAGAAGTCGATCACGAGCCCCTAACGTGGTGCTGCCGTGCGCGACCTTGTCATCCAACCGGGTCTAACGCTCCCGGGCAGCGAGCTCGAGATCGCGTTCGCGCGGTCCGGTGGCTCGGGTGGCCAGAACGTCAACAAGGTCTCGACCAAGGTCGACCTGCGTTGGTATCCCTCGACCTCGACAGCGCTGTCCGCCGACGATCGCGAGTGGTTGCTCACAAAGCTCGCGAAGAAGCTGTCGAGCGAAGGCGCGTTGATCGTCACCTCGACGCTGACGCGCGATCAGGCCAAGAACCGCGAAGACGCGCTCGGCAAGCTCGCGCTCATCGTGCGCTCCGCGTTGATCCGCCCGAAGCATCGCCGCGCGACGAAAGTGTCGAAGGGTGCGAAGCGTCGCCGGGTCGCCGACAAGCGCCATCACGCAAAGATCAAGACAGGTCGACGCGGCGGCGGCGAAGACTAGCTGCGAGTGCGCTTCGCCAGATCGTGATCCAGGCACGCAGCGACGTGCGCGACCTACGAGTTGCCGGTCATTGCCAGCGCGCACTTGTTACCCTCGCGAGGTGCACACCGCTTTGATCGCCGCTGCCGTCCTCGCCTCACTTGGTTCTGGAGCGCTCGCCTACGCCGAGCGCTCGACCGTGATGTGGTTCGGCGGAACGTTCGCCGCGACGTCGTTCGCCAACGAGACTGCGAACGATCCGAGCATCAACGGTGGTGCTCGCTTCGCGCTGACGTTCGAGGATGCACCGCTGACAACTCCCGGTACGAACCTGTTCGAATTCGCCACCCGCCTCGTGCCCGAGCTGTTCGCCGGCTTCTACACGAACGACACCCGCATCCGCGGCCAGCTCGGCGCCGGGCTCCGTGCCGAGATCCAGCTCGCGCGTGGGCGCAGCGGCGACGGCTTCATGAAGTCACCGATGCGGCTGGCGATGTACCTCGCGGTCCGCGCGAAGCTCAGCGGCCCGGAATCCAAGCCCGGTGGCGAATTCATGCTCGGCGAATACGTGATCGCGAAGAGCGGCACGCGCTTCGGCTACGAAGGCGGGCTCGGCGTCGTGAAGCGCGACGATCTCGATCCCGCGAGATCGCCCGAGCTCGAAGCGATCGCCACGGTGTTCGTCGCACGATAAAA
>JAYWCI010000130.1:0-40172 GCA_043780895.1 Kofleriaceae bacterium
TGTTTGTTCTTCGTCTCGACTCGATACTCGATGGGCCAGCGCGTGGACATCTCGTTCAAGGTGTCGACCATCGACGAACCGATCGAGATCGGCGCGATCGTACGTTGGTCGGACGACAAGTCGACCGGCATCCAGTTCGATGGACTGCGGGCGCGTGACGTATGGGCGCTCAACAAATACTTCGAACAGCTGCCGCCCTTGGACTGATCGCCAGCACGGTCAGCGCCGGGCCGTCCGACCGACAGGTCAGGCAAGCCGAGCGTGCCGCTGTTATCGATCTCGGTCCTGCCGATCCGATCGTCGTTCGATCGTTGCAGGCGGCGCTCGTCAAAGCCGAGCTCCAGCCGCTCGATGACACGACGGAAGCCGCACTCACCGGAAACGCGACCGAGGGCGATGCGATCGCACTCGCCACCGCGATGGGGCTCGCGCAGAAGGATTTCGGCGCTCTCGATTGTCCCGGCACGATCACCGCAGTCAAGGCTGCGCTGCCGTTGCTCGCGGCGCGCCAAGCCGCGGGGCTCGCGGTCACCGAGCTGCCGCGAGCGTGGGCCTATGTCCTGTTGTGCGCGGATAGAACCGGCGATAGCGATGTCGCGATGCGCGCCGCGCAACGGCTGCGCGTCGTCGGTGGATCTCCGGATGTCGCGCTGGCCTTGCTCGAGAAGTATCCCGAGGTCGATGCCCTCCCGAACGTCGATCCGATCGAGGTCGAGGTCGCGACCGAAGTTCCGGACTCGGTCGTGTGGCTCGATTTCGCGCAAGTCGGCAAGGCGCCGCTGCACCTCACGCTGTCACCTGGCGAGCACATCATCGCCGCGGCCTCGGGCAAGCGGCGGGGCTTCCTCGTCGGCCGCCCGATCAAGCAGCAGCCCAAGCTCGTCGTCGAGATGGCCGATCAAGAAGGTCCGCTCGCCATGGTCGCGGCGATGATCGCGAGCTGGCACGGCAAGGTGCCCGCGGGTGCAGCGGTCGGAGAAGTCCTCGAGAAGATCGGCGTTCGCGCCGCGTTGATCCGGCACGGCGACGTCGTCGAAGTATGGGGCCACGCAGGTCACGCCGAACAGGCGCGCTTACTCGGAGGTGAAGATGGCGCACGCACGATCGCGGATGCCGATCGCGCGGCGGCGTTGCTCGCCGATCGTGTCGACAGCTGGAATGCGCACGCCCCGGATCCCGATCAGCCCCTGATGATCGAGGATCGAACCCAGACCAACCACGACAAGGCGACCACCGCATGGTGGGTCTACGCCGCGATCGGTGCCGCGCTCGTCGCGGGCGCCATGGTCGTCTACGCCCATGAGTCTCGAGCGAACACGCAAGAGATCATGCTGCACTACCCATGAAGGCCCTCGTCCTAGCGCTCGCGCTGGTGTTCGCAGCGGTGGGCCCGGCACGAGCGGTACCGCTCACGCCCCTGCCCGGCGGCGATCGGATCGTCATGAGCTACGAGCCGGGCCTCGAGGGTCCGGCCGAGGAACTCCAGGCCAGCGCCGAGGACACGCTCTCGCGGATCGCGAAGGACCTTCCGGATCTGCCGCTCCCGCGCGTCGTCCACATCCAGCTCGTTCGCGATGCGTCGTCGATCGCGAGTGTCGCGCCGGGCAATCGCGGCGCGCCGAAGTACGCGGTCGGCGTGACGTATCCGGATCTCGGCGTCGTCACCATCGCGATGCGGCGCGGCGCGGAGATCGTCGATCCGCGCGCCACGCTCGACCACGAGCTCGGTCACGTCGCGCTCGGTGCCGCGCTCGGCGATCGCGCACCGCACTGGCTGCACGAGGGCTTCGCGTATCAACATTCGGCCGAGTGGTCGATGGCGCGCTCCGAGACGCTCGCCGGCATGGTGTGGATGCGCGGCATCATCCCGATCGAACAGCTCGACCACAGCTTTCCCGCCGAGGAATCGCCGGCGCAGCGTGCGTACGCCGAGAGCTACGACTTCGTGAACTTCCTCTCGCGTCGCGGTCGCTGGGAAGACCCCGCCGATGACGGTGATCGCTGGCCGTTCCGTCGATTCTTGCGCGAGATCGGCCAAGGCGTCTCGCTCGATCAAGCAGCGAAGGACCAGTACGGCAAGAACATCCACGAACTGTTCGACGAGTGGCGCGACGATGTTCGCGACCGCTACATCATGGCGCCCGCGGCGATCATCGGGGTCATCGCGTGGGCACTCGTCGGCGTGTTGCTCGTCCTCGCGTGGCGCCGCAAGCGCAAGCTCAACCGGATCCGCATCGCGCAGTGGGACTTCGAAGAGCGGCTCGCGGATCAGCGACGGCGCGCAGAAGAAGCCGCGCAGGCCGAGCGCCTGAGGTTGATCATCCGAGGCTTCGAAGAGCCGCCGCCAGACCCATCGATCAACCCGCCGATCGATCCGAAGCTCTGGAACTAGGAAGATTTTTCGCCGCGCTTGCCCTGCGCGAACTCGACGTTGTAGCCGTCGGGATCGAACGCGGACATCGAGCGCTCCCACGGCTCGTCGTGCGGCGGCTGATGGAACACCACGCCCTTGGCCTGGAGCTCGGTGTAGAGCGCATCGAGATCGTCGGTCGAGAACTCGACGTGGATCGCGGCGCGCTGGTTCGGCGTCGAGTCGGTAATACCTTCTTTGCGCGCCTCGACGATCGAGAGCAAGCCGATCGTCCCCGCGCCATGGCGGATCATCGCGAACGCCGGTGCAGCATTCCACGCGACGTTCAGGCCTAGCTTGTCGCGATAGAACGCGACCGAACGCTCGACATCCTCGACCGTGAGCGTCAGACCTTCGAGCCGGAATACGGTAGCCATCGCGCGAAGCTACTCGAAGAACGGCACGGCGGCACGCGCATCGGCGAGGCTTAGTGCATCAGCTGCAGCCGCGGTCTCGGCATCGACCCACTCGGGAAACGGCACGATCACGTTGCGCTCGCCGCTCGATTCGATCAGCGCGAGCAGATCGCCAGCGATCACGCCCTCGCGGCCGAGCCGGACCAGCGCGGGCCACACTTTACGATGGGCAAACGTGATCTTGCCCTCGAACAATTTGAAGCCGTGAATCTCGTCGCTGTCGTCGAGCTCCGAGAGCGCAGCGAAGATCGCTTTACCCTTCGGGTGGGCCCACCAGCCGCCGATGATCGGCTCGTCCGCGACGAAGTGCGCGACGTTGAGCACCGGGCCGTGCGCCGCGGCGAGCATCAGGCCGTGCTTCTGCTTCGCGACGAGCGCGACCCACTTGGATCGCGGCTTCAGCTTTTTCGCCTTCTTCTTCTTCTTCTTCTTGGCTGGTGGCGCTTTGCGCGTGACCTTCTTTGCCGGCTTCCGCGCGGCCTTCACCGCTGCCTTTTGCTTGGCAGCCCCTCTCGTTGGTTTGCGCTTCACCGGCCTGCGATCAGACCACACTTACTCGGCGAACGTGCGCGCATCGATCGAGAAGCGGTAACGAACGTCACCTTTGAGGGTCCGCTCGTACGCTTCGTTGATCTGCTTTGCCGAGATGACTTCGACCTCGGCAGCGATGTTCTTCGCCGAGCAAAAATCGAGCATCTCCTGGGTCTCGCGAATTCCGCCGATCATCGAACCGGCGAGGCGCTTGTTGCCGCCGATCAGCGCGAACGCCGAGATCTGTTGGGGCTCGGGCGGCGCACCGACACAGATCATGGCGCCGTACGGACGCAGGCAGCGCAGGAACGCGTTGTAGTCGTGCGCGGCCGAGACCGTATCGATGATCAGATCGAACCGGCCCTTGTTCTTGTTGAACGTGTCTTTGTCGGTGGTCAGGACGAAGTCGTGAGCGCCGAGCTTCTTGGCATCTTCGGCCTTCTTCTGCGAGGTCGACAGCATCGTGACCTCGGCACCCATCGCCGCCGCGATCTTGACCGCCATGTGCCCCAGCCCGCCGAGCCCGACCACGCCGACCTTGGTGCCGGGACGACACTGCCACTGCTTGAGCGGAGAATACGTGGTGATACCCGCGCACAAAAGCGGCGCGACCGCGGCGAGCTCGAGGTTCGTCGGCACCTTGAGCACGAAGCGCTCGACGACGACGATCTGCTGCGAGTAGCCGCCGTACGTCGGCGTCTTGCGATCCATCTCGGTCGCATTGTAAGTGCCGGCATTGCCCTTCTCGCAGAACTGCTCGTGATCTTCACGGCAGTAGGTGCAGTCGCCACACGAATCGACCATGCAGCCGACACCGGCGAGGTCACCGACCGCGACCTTCTTGACGTTCGCGCCGACCTTCGTGACGCGGCCGACGATCTCGTGACCCGGGACCATCGGGAACCGACCGGCGCCCCACTCGTCGCGAGCTTGGTGGATATCGGAGTGGCAGATGCCGCTGAACAAGATGTCGATCGCGACATCGTTCGGGCCAACATCACGGCGCTCGATCGTCGACGGTGCGAGCGGTTGCTTGGCCGCCGGGGCGGCATAGACCTTGGTCTGCATCGGCGCAGCTTGGCAGCTGACCGTGCCCGGCGCTAGGCGATCACGTGGATGCGATGCTCCGAATTGGCTTCTGCGGGCTTCGCTGTCTCGGCCTTCGCTTCGGATTTCTGTATTCCCGAGACTCGTTCGAGATGCGCCACGACTGTCGCCTGCTGGGTCTCTAGCTGCTTCACGCGCGTCGCGCGCTGCTCGCGGTCGAGGTTCCTATCGGCCTTCGCCGATTGGATCGCGGTGTCGAGCTTGGCGTGTGGCTCCTTGAGCGCGCTGGTACGCTCCGCCTTGGTCACCGGAACCGTCGCCGCCGCACGCGAAATTGCCGACACCGAGGATACAGTCATGCGATCACGATTCGTCCGGATCGTCCCGCTGTGTATGTGGGAACAGCGCCTACGCGACGGTGTGGAACGTCGAGTTCTCGCTCTTGGCCGCAGGCTCTGCGGGCGCCGACGTCTTCTGCGCCGCCGGCGCGGCCTTCGCCTGCTGTTGCACCTTGAGACGATCCATCTGCGCCTGCAGCTGGACCTGTCGGGCCTGCAACGCCTGGATCTTTGCCGCCTTGGTCTTGGCGTCTAGCGACTTGTCGCTCGCGGTCTTCGTGATCTCGGCCGAGACCTTTGCGAACTGTGTCGCGAGCGATGTAATGCTCGTCGAGCTCTGATTCTGTTGCGAAACACTGGATACACCGGAGATGGTCATGCACCTCGAATCGGTCGTGCGCATCAACTGGTAACCGTTAGAAATATTCGAAAGCTCTAACCGATCACCTCGTGCCTGCTGGTCTAGCTGTCGTTCAGGGCTTCCAGATTTCACGCAACCGCTGGAGGGTGCTGCCGATAGCCTCGGCATGAACCAACCAATCGCCGTCACGTACAGCAAGGCAGACATCCAGCGCCTGGCCGAGCCGATCGTCGCCCTGGCCAAGCGCGCGGCCCGCAACCGCTCGATTGGTATGCTGATCGGCGGTGCGGCCCTGGCCGCGATCAGCTTTCAACACGGCTGGTTGAGCAACGCCTCGACGCCAACGTGGATCGCGCTGGCCGAGTCGCTCACGCTGTTCTGCTTGACGCCCGCGCTGGTCGTGCGCCAGTACGCGCTCCGCAACCTCGATCGGCTGCCTGCCCTGATCAAGCACGGAGCGGTCGTTCCAGCCCGGCTCACCGAGGCTCGCAGCGTCGGGAACAAGCAGCGTGTCGGCGTGACCTGGACCGAGGGCGGCAAGCCCGCGAAGGGCCACATCGACGTGCCCGACGTGCTCGGCTACGTCCAGCGCGACACCAGCGTCTTGGTCGGCAACTCGAAGTACGTCGCTGTCGTGCTCAACGAACAGGTCTTCGTCGGCCAGCGTTAGCGCGTTAGCCAATTCACTTCAACTCATGTCGCTGGACACGTGCCCATGTCGGTGACCATGCGGCGCGGCTCGGTCATCGCGATCGGACTACCGAACGCCACCGGCGACCCGGGGCCGATGACGCGCACATCTGCTCACGTCAGAGCCAGTTCGGATCGAGCGACCCGTACGAGTCTTCACCGTCGCGGCAGAGCTTCGCGAGCACGTCGATCCGCGGCAGCTCGGTCTTGATCCAGTACTGCGCGGCGTGCAGCTTCGCCTGGTAGTAGCCGGCATCGCGCGATGCGCGACCGCGTGGCAATGTGCCAGCGAGTGCTTCCTTGCTGATCGCGGCGAGCTCGAGCCACTGCCACGCGATCACGACCGTCGAGAACAGATCCAGGTAGTCCGTTGCATGGAGCAACATCGACTCGGGCTTCGCGAGGCCACCGCTCGCGAGCTCGCCAGTCAGCGTGCCGATCAGCACCACCGCGCGCTCGACCTCCGCGATCCAGCTCGCCTCGACGCCCGCGGTGCGAGCGCGCTTGCAGACCGCCATGATCTCGGCGCCGAGCGCGGCGAGGGCGGTGCCGCCCTTGGCGAGTGCGCGCCGCCCCAGGAGATCCGCGGCTTGGATGCCGGTCGTGCCTTCGTGGATCGAGTTGAGCTTCTGATCGCGCAGCCACGCCTCGGGCAAGTACTCGCTCGAGTATCCGTAGCCACCGTGGATCTGGAGCGCGAGCGCATTCGACTCGAAGCCCTTCTCGGCAGGAAACGACTTCGCGACCGGCGTGAGCAGGTCGAGCAGCAATTGCGCGCGCGCGTCGCCGCCGTGCGTGGCGAGATCGCTGAAGTACGAGACCCTCGCGAGCAGCGTGAGCCCTCCCTCGACGATCGCCTTCTGGCGGAGCAGCATGCGACGCACGTCGGCATGCTCGATGATCGAGACCGGCGGCGCGGACGGATCGCGCGCGGACATCGATCGACCTTGGGTGCGCACGCGCGCGTACTCGAGCGACTCGTGATACGCGACCGAGGCCGTGGCCGCGGCGTTGAGGCCTACCATGATGCGGGCCTCGTTCATCATCTGGAACATGTAGCGGATGCCCTGGTTCGGCTCGCCGACGAGCCAGCCATGGCAATCATTACGCTCGCCGTAGCCGAGCAGGACCGACGGCAGACCGCGCCACCCGATCTTGTGGACGACACCGGTGACCGCGACATCATTGTCGACGAGCGCACCGTTCTCGACGCGCAACTTGGGCACGCAGAACAGCGACACACCCTTCATGCCAGGAGGTGCGCCCGCGAGGCGACCGAGCGTCATGTGGACGATGTTGCGGGTGAGATCATGATCGCCACCCGAGATGAAGATCTTCGAGCCGCGCATCGAGTAGTGATCGCCTTTTGGCGTCGCGGTGGTCGTGATGTCCGCGAGGCTCGAACCGGCCTGCGGCTCGGTCAGCGCCATCGTGCCGGTCATCTCGCCGCGATACATCGGCTCCATGTACTTGCTGCGAAGCTCCTCGCTGCCGAACGCCTCCAGCAAGTGTGCGGCGCCCTGCGTCAAACCGACGTAGCAGTAGACCGAGAGGTTGCCGGCCATGAGGTATGCGGTCGCGAGCGAGAACACCGCCAGCGGGAGCTGCGCGCCACCGACCTCGTAGGGACGCGGTGCGGCCGTGAGCCCGAGCTCGACGAGCTTCGCGAATAGCGGGCGTAGCGCAGGATGAACGGCGACCCTACCGTCGACAAGCACGGGTGGCGCGGAGTCGATCGTCTTGTACTGTGGGAAGAGCGACTCGCGCGCCACCGACCGCGCCGACTCGAGCACCATCTCGTAGGTCTCGCGATCGTGATCGGCGAAGTACGGGAGTGCCGCGAGCGCGCGGAGATCTAACACCTCGTCGAGGATGAGCTCGACATCGCGGTCGTCGATCAGCGGATTTGCCACGATCGGCAAGCTAGCGCGCGCGAGGGTTGACCGCATCCGGGTTGCAGCGCTTAGTTATGAGATGACCATCACGATTGCTGTCGCTGGCTCGAACGGAAATCTCGGCACCCGGATCTGCAAGGAGCTCGTCGCTCGGGGCGTGGAGGTTCGCGCGCTCGTCCGCAAGTCGGATGCGAAGGCGGAGAAGTTCCCGAAAGGCGCCGCCGAAATCGTCCACGTCAAGGACTGGACGGTCGAGGAGCTCAAGAGGGCGACCGCCGGCGCATCGTGCGTGGTGTCGGCACTTCAGGGTCTGCGCGAGGTGATCATCGCGGCGCAAACCTCGCTGCTGCAAGGTGCGGTTGCGGCCGGCGTGCCGCGGTTCATACCCTCGGACTTCTCGTGTGACTTCACCAAGCAGGCACCCGGTCTCAATCGCAACCTCGATCTGCGTCGCGAATTTCACGGCGTCCTCGCGAAGACGAAGATCAAGTCGACCTCGATCTTGAACGGCGCGTTCATGGAGCTGCTCGCGGGCCGGATGCCGCTGCTCGATCTGACGCACAAGAAGGTCACGTTCGCGGGCGATCCGGATCAGAAGCTCGACTTCACGACGATGGACAACACCGCGGCGTTCACGGCAGCGGCCGCGCTCGATGGCGATGCGCCGGAGATCCTGCGCTGCGCCGGCGATCAGATCAGCCCGCGCGAGCTTGCTCATCTCGCAGGCGAGCTCCATCACTCGACGTTCGAGCTCGTCCGCACCGGTAGCGTCGAAGACATGCTCCAGCAGATCGAGCGGCTGCGCGCCGATCAACCGGGCGAGCTCGATCCGTTCCCGCGCTGGCAGAGCATGCAGTACATGCACAACATGTTCAGCGGAGCCGTGAAGCTCTCGCCGATCGACAACACCCGTTATACCGGCATCCACTGGACGACTGCGCGCGAGCTGCTCTCGAAGCGCCCCGCCTAACGCGGCCTAACGCGGAATGACGAACAGGAAGTCGCGCGGCGGCACGAACCGATAGCCGTCCTCTGTGACGCGGATGATCTCGCTACCGTCCTCGCCGAGCAGGCGACGGATCCGCATGATGTTCGTGAACAGCGCCGCGTCGTGACGCAACGGGTGGTATTCGACGTTCCACACGGCCTGGACGATCGCTTCCTTCGAGAACACCTTGCCCGGCGCCGCGGCGAACAAGAACAGCAGGCGCTTGAGCAAGCTGCGACGACGGAGGTCGGCGAGCTCGGCACCATGGCGCCAGATCACTTCGCGCACACCGTCGACCGCGAGCGCGCGGCCGGCGAGGCGGAGCACTTCGGGGTTCGCATCGGCGACATCGCTCGGTACGCCCTCGGCATCGATCACACGGAACGGACGTTGCGCGGTGAGCCCGAGATCCGTGAGCAAGCGCGCGGCGCCTTCGATCGCGGTCGACGCCATCGTGGCGGCGCTCGGTGCCGAAGGATCGGCGACCGCGTCGCTGCCAGAGATCGCGTCGAGCGCGGCGTGTGCGACGAGACGCTCCACCGGGAGACCGGCCGCGAGCGCGAGCTCGGCAGCATCGCGTGCGTACGCGACCGCCGACGCGGCATCGTCGTCGTCGCGTGCGAGTGCCGAGAGCGCGAGCAGCGAGTGGACCCGCACGCGGACCAGGCCCGCGGCTGCGGCTTCGCGAGCTGCGCGCGTGGCGGCCGCGCGCGCATTGCCGCGATCACCGCGAGCGAGCTCGAGGCGCGCGACGATCACGAGTGCGGAGGCGAGCTCGATCGTGCGGTGCGAACGCTCGGCGAGGACCGCCGTATCACGTGCGAGATCGAGCGACAGCTGGACATCGCCGGTGGCGAGCGCGACTTCGGCGGCGGCGAGCTTGCGATCGAGCTCGTCGCGCGATTCGGCGCCGGCATTCTGCGCGAGCTCGACGGCCCCCGCACGCTGGCCCGAGAGAGCGCGCGCGGTCGCGAGCATCACCGCGACGTGTGCGGCTGCCGAGGCATCGAGGGCGGGCGACAGGTGCAGCGCTTCGAGCCGCGGCAGGGCGACCTCGGTGCGGAGTTCCATGAGATCGATCGCGGCGACGACGGCGTTGCCGCGCGCAGCGAGATGCCCGAGCTCGCGGCGCACCGAGGAGGCGAGCGCCGCGCTGGCGAGCTCGGTCGCGACCGACGGTTGACCGCGCAGGATTTCGAGCTCGGCGAGATCGAGCTCTGCGCGCAGGGCACCGAGCTCGTCACCGCGCTCGCGACGTGCGCGAACGAGATCTCCGAGCAGGCTTGCAGCGGTCGTGGAATCGCCGCGGCGACGTGCGACGAGCGCACGCGCAGCGAGCACTTCATCGGCGACCGCGACCGCATCGAGGTCGCGCGCGACCGCATCGGCCGCATCGAGGGCGGAGGCGGCTTCGACGAGCCGACCTTCACGGGCGAGGCCGACCGCGCGACGTGCATCGACGATCGCCGAGAGCTCGCTCGCTTCTAGACAGGCCTGTACGCTCTTGCACGCGCCATGAGCGCGCGCGAGTGCGGTGCGCATCGCGGCGACCCGACCGACATATTCGTCGACGCGAGCAGCCGCGAGATGAACGCGAGCGCGAGCGAGAGGCTCGACACCCGCGAGGTCGCCGAGCGAGGCGAGCTGTGCAGCGGCGACATCGGGCTTACCCGCGAGTAGCTCGAGCTCTGCGAGCAGCGCGACGGCGCGAGCGCGTTCGCTGACATCGGGAGAGATCACGATCTGGCTCAGCGCGCGACGCGCGGTGCTGACATCGCCCGAGGCGAGCACGAGCTCGGCGTGGAGCAGCGGCGACACGGCGCCGGCCGAGCTGCTCGCACGTTCGAACGCTTCGGTATAGCGACCGCCGCGCACGGCGATCTCGATGCGCAACTGCGCGAGCGCACGCGTGTGCTCCGGCGCGAGCAGCGAGCCGACGGTCGCGACCTGCCCCGTCGCGGTGACATCACCGCGGCGATGGCGCGGGCGCTGATCACCGAGCACGTCGAGCAACGCCTCGAATTCGCCGGCAGCACCGCTGCGTGCCGCGAGCTCGCGGTTCTCGAGCAGCATATCGGCGGCGCGACCATACTGGTTGGCGGCGACCCAGTGCCACACCACTTCGCGAACACGCGTGATCTGATCCATCGCGCCGAACGCCCCGTCATCGCCGGCTTGCCACGCGAGGCGTGGACCAGCCGACGCGGCCGAGGTGCTCGCGACCAGCTCGGCCGCGGCTCGAGACAAGCGCTGCTTGCGCTCGGGATCGATCTGCGCGAGCACGTCGACGCGCACGACCTCGTGCACGACCACGCGACCATCACCGACCGCATCGACGAGCTGGCGCGCGACGAGGTTGGTGAGCGCGGCCTCGGTATCGTCATTGCCGGTCAGCGCCGACACGGCGGCTGGCGCGACCGCCTGGCGCAGGATCGCGAGCGCTTCGAGTGCGGCGCGCGCACCTGGATCGAGGGCCGTGAGATCCCAGGCGTTCGCACCGAACCGGGCGCGCGCGTATTCGCGACGCAACGCGAGCGGCACGCCGCGGGTGCGAGAGAACGCGTTGTCCCACCCGTCGGCTTCGCCGAAGCTCTCTTCGAGATGAACCCAAAGCGCCGAGGCGCTATCGATATCGAGCCCTGCGAGCTCGACTTCCGCGATCGCCGAGCCGACGGCTGCCGCGAGCGGATCGCGGCCCACCACGACCACGCGACCGAGTGCGGTTTGTCCGAGTGCGAGCGGCGCGAGCAGATTCGTCGCTTCATCGACGCGCAGGTGATGGATGTCATCGATCACCAGCACGCGTGTAGTGGCGGTCAGAGTTTGGGCGAGCGTGCCAGGCACGCACCGCAAGGCGCGTTCGGCGCGCGAGCGAAGCGCCGATGCGCGATCGCCGAGATGACATTCGATGATCGTGCAAGGCGCACCGAGCGAAGGCGCGAGCTCTTGTACGAGACGGCTCTTACCGGAGCCGAGCGGACCGTGCAGCGACACCAACGACACCACGGCCAGGTGCTGCTTGAGCTCTGCGAGCTCCTGCTGCCTGCCGACGAACGGCACGGGACCGAGAGGGGTTGGGGTTGGTAATCTTTACTGAACGTTGTCGCGTCTGCATGGTGGCAGACCACCTGTCAGCAAGGGTCGAGCCACGTTAGGGGAGAAAAGGGAGAGGACAGAATGAAGACTCAACTCTGCGTAACTCCGGCACCTATGGTAAGCCGACTTCGGTCGCGTGCATACAGTGATGCCTCCACCACCGCAAACCGCGCCTATCGGTAGGGAACAGTTCCCCCAGCGCTGCGACCAGGAGTGGTCAGATCCTGTGAGGCTGCCCGGCCGTCAGGCCGCCCAGCTGGCAGGCCTACAAACCAGCCAGCTTGGCGAGCTCGGTTAACGACCGATCCCACTCCGCGACCTCGGCCCGCGGCTGACGCAACAGCCGCTCGATCAGCGGAAACGCGGTGACGGCCGTATCGACCGCCCGATCGCGCCCCGCCTGGTAGGCACCTAGCGTGATCAGGTCGCGATGCTCTTCATAGATCGCGAGGCGCGCCCGCACGAGCGCGGCCGCCGCCGCGTGCTCGCTGTCGATCACGCGGTGCATCAGCCGCGAGACGCTCGCCGTGACATCGATCGGGGGAAAGTGACCGCGCTGGGCGAGCCGGCGATCGAGCACGATGTGCCCATCGACGAGGCCGCGCACTTCATCCGCGATCGGTTCGTCGAGATCGTTCCCCGCGACGAGCACGGTGTAGAGCGCCGTGATCGCGCCCGCAGCGGTGGCACCCGCGCGTTCGATCAACCGCGGCAGCAGCGCGAACACGCTCGGCGGATAGCCGTGACGCACCGGTGGCTCGCCTGCACTGAGCCCGACCTCGCGCTGCGCACGTGCGACCCGGGTCAGCGAATCGACGAGCAGCAACACGCTCGCGCCGCGCTTCTCGCGAAACCATTCGGCGATCGCGGTCGCGACGTGCACCGCGCGCAAGCGGACCAGGGGCGGCGCATCGCTCGTCGCGCACACCACGATCGTCTTCGCGCGCGCAGGTGCGAGCTCGTCGCCGAGCAGCTCCGCGAGCTCGCGGCCACGCTCGCCGACCTGGCACACCACGATCACATCGGCGGTCGTGCCGCGCGCGATCTGACCGAGTAGCGTGGTCTTGCCGACTCCGGCCGAGGCAAACAAGCCAACGCGCTGGCCACGCCCGAGCGTGAGCAGCGTATCGATCGCGCGCACCCCGGTCGTGAGCGGTGCCGTGATCGGAGGACGCTCGAGGGCGGGAGGTGCGTGGCGATCGACGAGCCAGCGCTCGCCGGTCAGCGCGGGTCCACCATCGATCGGTGCGCCGAGCCCGTCGAGCGCGCGACCCAGCAGCTCGTCGCTGCAGCGGATCGCGAGCGGCTCGCCGGTGCGCCACACCGCGCTCGCCGGCGCGATCCCCGCGAGCTCCCCGAGCGGCAACAGCAGCGCCTGCTCGCCGTGGAAGCCGACGACCTCGGCACGGATCGGGCGCAGCGTCGAATCGATCCGCACGACTTCTCCGAGTGCGACGCCCTGGACCGTCGCGCGAATCACGAGCCCGACCACATCGTCGACCCTGCCCTGCGGCGGGCTCGCATCGCTCGGCACGTGCATGCGGGCCTGCGCTGCCTCGGCATGCGCGCGCGCCGTGATCCGATCGGCCTCGTCGCGCGCATCGGCCAGCATCGCGGCGGCGAGTGCCTGCACATCCGCAGAGACCTTCGCGGCCTCGGTGCGCGCGTCACGGACGAGCTGATTGGCGAGCGTGCGCGCGTCGTGCTCGTCGCCGTCGATGACCCGCCCAGCCGTCATGGGACCCAAACTAGCATGCTGTTCGGCGGCCGCCCGAGCTCCACACGCACCGCAACGCCGAGCGCGCGCGGCAGGCGCTGGATCACCTGCTGCTGGACGAGCGGCGATAGATGCGCCGCCACCGCCCGGGCTCCGATCCGGAGATAACGAGTCTCGTCGTGCGGCACGTGCGTGCAGCGTTCGACGACCGCGCGATCACTGCCGAGCTGGTCGAGCCGCGGCGGCACGGAGATCCGCGCGAGCGCTGCCTGCAACACCGGATCGCGCTCGGCCAGCTCGCGCAGCTCGCCACCCGCGAGCTGCGCGGCGCGCGCGAGCTGATCGGCACCGGCACGCTCGAGCCACGCCTGCAGGGCCTCGGGTGCGAGCGCTGGCAGATCCGAGGGCACGTTCGCTTTCGCGCGCGACGGAGGCATCGCGACGAAGCCCGCCATCGCCGAGCGCGCGAGCCAGACATCGCGCGGGCTCGTCCCGAGATTCGCGACCGCCGCACGCGCGGTTGCCGGCAGCTCCGCGAGCGCCGCTTCGATCCACGTCGGATGGATCATCCGGAATCCTTCGGGCACTACGATGCGCGCGATCGCCATCCAGCGGGCGCGCTGCGCCTGCTGCGCACGCGCGTCCAGCTTTGCCATCGCCGCGATCGCCGCGCGTGCCTCGTCACCGAGGTCGCCGCCGATCCGGGCGAGCACACCGACCGCATCGCTGCCGAGCTTGCCCACCACCGCCGCGATCGCTGACACGCGATCAGCTTAGCCGATCGTCGAACTTCTTGATCGCTGCGAGCAGCGCCGAGGGCTGCTCGAGCTGCGGCATGTGCCCGGCACCGGCGATCAACTCGAACCGGCCGCGCGGAAAGGCCGCGGCGAACGCGCGCCCGTACGCGGGCGTCGAGACGCGATCGCTCTCGCCCCACACGACCAGGACGGGAACCTCGACGCTCACCAACCGAGGCGCGAGCGTCGGATCGGTCATGCCGGCCTTGCCGTAGACCGCCATCGCCGCGCGGTTGCTCTGCATCGCCGCGAGCTGCTCGGGCGCGAGCTTGGTCGGATCGATCGCGAACTTTACCGGGTCGTGCATGCTCAGCGCCGAGAGTTGCAGCGGTGTCAGCGACGCCACGTCCGCGATCGGCTCGCTCGGCACGTCGATGCCGACCGCGTTGACCAGCACGAGCCCCCGGATGCGCGTGCGCAACGCGAGCTCGGCGCCGATCCAGCCTCCCATCGAGAAGCCGATCACGAGCGTGTCCTCGGCGAGGCCGGCGGCGTAGTGGTCCGCGAGCGCGGCGACCGTCGTCACGGTCTGGGGCGTGTGCATGAAGCCCGGGTGGATCGGCGCGCTGACGTTCGCCACCGTCGAGAGCGCCTCGACGACCCGCGCGACCGACGCCGGACCGCCGCCACCGTGGAGCACCAACACATCGGGTTTCGTCTTCATATAAGTATCCTTATATCAGGATACTGATACGGTGCAAGCACGATGTCCTTGCAGCCCCTCGGCCGCGCGATCAAGCGGATCCAGCACCGGCACCACCGCACGCTCGACACCCAGCTGATCGAGCTCGGCACCACGCTCGCGCAGTGGGATGCGCTGCGCGCGATCTCGGAGCATCCCGATTCCTCGTCGCACGAGCTCGCGCTCCGCACGTTCCAGACCGATCAGTCGTTTGGTGCGCTCGCGAATCGGATGGTCGATCGCAACTTGATCGAACGCACGGCCGGCCCCGGTCGCGCGATCCATCACTCGCTCACCCGCGCCGGCCAGGCGATGCTCGAGAAAGGCCATCGCGTCGCCGACAAGATGCTCGCGAATTCGTTCGCGCCGCTGAATGCGAGCGAGCGCACGACCTTGCTCGCGCTGCTCGAGAAACTGCTCGCGGACTAAGACGGCTTCTTGTTCACGATCGGCATCGAGCCGGTCTCGGCTTTACGCCGGCGCCGCATCGGCCGCAGCTTGTAGCGCAGCAACTTGCCGCCCGGGCCACGCGGCAGCGCATCGACGAACTCGATCCAGCGCGGATACTTGTACGGTGCGAGCGTCGCCTTGACGTACTCTTGGAGCTCGTTCTCGAGCTTCGCGCCGCCTTCCCAGCCGACGTTCGTGACGACGAACGCGAGGGGCTTGATCAGGCCTTCATCGTCATCGGCGCCGACCACCGCGACTTCCCACACCCCTTCGTGGGCGGTGAGCGCGTTCTCGACTTCGCTCGGCGAGACCCATTTCCCGCCGACCTTGAACAGGTCATCGACCCGGCCGCAGTGATGATAGTAGCCTTCCTTGTCGACCATGAAGCGATCGCGCGTGGTGAACCAACCATCCGCGCGGAGCTCGCCCGCGGTGCCCGGCGTGGCGCCCTGCCCTGCCCAGTAGCCATTGAACAGCGAACCGCACTGGAGCTCGAGCGTTCCGATCTCGTCGGCGCCGACCGGATCGCCGTCTTCGTCGACGAGCCTGACCTGAACGCCCGCGAGCGGCTTGCCCGAGACACCGGCGCGCGCGCCCGGATCGTTGCTCTTGCCGGCGAGCGCGAACTGGAAGATTTCGGTCAGCCCATAGCCGACGGTGACCTCGGTGCCGAGCACCGCGCGGATCCGAGGGATCAAGCGCTCGGGCATGCCCTCGGCGCCGGCGATCGCGCTGCGCAGCGCAGCGAGTGGCTTGACCTTGTTCAACCGCTCCGCATCGTGCGCGAGCTGCGCGTAGACCGAGGGCGTGGCGAACAGCACCGTCGGTTGAAACGACGCGAGCGCGTCGAACAGCGGTTCGGATTTCGCCTGCGCCGGAAACAAGAGGGACTCGGCTTGCAGCGAGATCGGCAGCATCAAGCCCGCGCCGAGGCCGTACGCGGTCGAGAGCCGCGCGACGGAGAACACCTTGTCGGCCGACGTGAGCTGGAGCAGCTCCTTCGCGAACGATTCGCGCGCTGCTTCGACCGAGCGTTGCGTGTGCGGGACTGCGCGGAGCTCGCCGGGACCCGAGCCTGCCGAGTACAGGAGCAGCGCGACATCGGTCGAACCACTCGGGGCGGCAGGCATCGGCTGGGCGGCGGCGAGGATCGAATTGAAGTCGTGGCTCGAGGGCAGCTTCGCACCGACGCACACGACCTCGCGGAGATCCGGGGTCTCGTTGCGCACGGCATCGAGGACCTGCTCGTGGTTCTGATCGGTGATCGCTATCACCGCACCACAATGGAGCACGTACTCCTGGATATCGTCGGACGTCGACAACTCCGACACCGGCACGGCGACCGCGCCGGCGTGGATCGTGCCGAGGATCGCGGTCGCGGCCTCGAGTGTGTCGCGCATCAGCACGAGCACGCGCTCGCCGCGTTGCAGCTTCAAGGTGCGCAGCGCCGACGAACAGCGCGAGACGCGATCCGCGAGCTCGGCGTACGTCCAGGCACGATCGCCTTCGCGCAGCGCGATCCGCGGCCCGACCCCATTGGTCAACGCGGTATCGAACAGCCAAGCAGCGAGGTTTCCGCTCGTGGACATGCCGGCGTGTAATCGTAACGGAGTAACGCCGCGAGAACAAAAAGAAGTCGTAGATTCGGCATATGCGTATCGTCGGCGGTGACCTTGGAGGCCGGGTCTTACGCGCCCCTGCGGGCGCTGCGACGCGGCCCACGTCGGAAAAGGTGCGCGAAGCGATATTTGGCATCCTCGACCGCCTGGGCAGCCCGATGGAGGCGGCCCGGGTGCTCGACCTGTTCGCAGGCTCGGGGGCACTCGGGATCGAAGCACTTTCACGCGGCGCCGTGCACGCGACGTTTGTCGACTTCGGCAAGGCCCCGCTCGGGGTCATACGCGGGAACTTGAAAGAACTTGGGCTCGAAGCACGCGCGACCGTGCTCGGCTCCGATGCGGTCGCCGCGGCGGCCCGACCGGTCGCACCGCCGTTCGATTTCGTGTTCATCGACCCGCCCTACGCGTCGGATTTAGCAACGCGCGCGAGCCTCGCTCTACCACTCGCGTCCCTCGCACCCGAGGCGACGATCATCATCGAGCACGATCGCCGGCACGCGCCTCCCGAGACTCTCGGATCTCTGCTACGAATCGACGAGCGCCGGTACGGCGATACTTTGGTCTCGTTTTACCAGCGCGGGCCCACATGACTAAAACTCCCTCGGTCGCCGTCTACCCCGGCACGTTCGATCCGATCACGAACGGCCACCTCGACATCCTCGAGCGCTCGCTGCGGATGTTCGACAAGGTGATCGTCACGATCGCCGTGAACCAGCGCAAGACGACGCTGTTCACGACCGACGAGCGGATCAAGTTCATCCAGGACGCGATGCCCGGCATGGGCGATCGGCTCTCGTTCGAGACGTTCGATGGCTTGATCGTCGACTTCGCGCGCAAGCACGGCGCCGGCACGCTCGTCCGCGGCCTGCGCGCCCTCGCCGACTTCGAGTACGAGTTCCAGTTCGCTCACATGAACCGTCGGCTCGCGCCGACGGTGGATACCGTGTTCTTCATGACCGACGAGCGCAACCACTACGTCAGTAGCTCGCTCGTCAAAGAAGTTGCAGGTCTCGGTGGTGATGTCTCCGGGCTCGTCCCACCACCGGTCGTAGAAGCCCTCGCGCAGAAGTACAAGGACTCCAAGAAATGACCGTCAAGATCGCCTCGCGCCTCGACCCCATCAAGCCGTCGATCACGCTCGCCGTGACCGCGAAAGCCGGTCGCATGAAGGCTGAAGGCATCGACGTGATCAGCTTCGGCGCTGGCGAGCCGGACTTCGATACGCCGGATCACATCAAGGCCGCCGTGCGTGAGGGGCTCGACAAGGGCGTCGGCAAGTACACCGATGTCGCGGGCCTGCTCGCGCTGCGCAAGGCGGTCGCGACCGAGATGTCGCGCGTCCACAACACGAAGATCGAACCCGAGAACGTGCTGGTCTCGGCCGGAGCGAAGCACTCGCTGTTCAACCTGTTCATGGCGATGATCGATCCGGGCGATGAAGTCATCATCCCGGCGCCGTACTGGGTGAGCTACCCCGACATGGTGATGCTCGCCGGCGGCACGCCCGTGATCCTGCCGACCAAGGCCGAGGACGATTTCGCGGTCACAGCCGCGCAGGTCGCAGCCGCGTGCACCCCGAAAACCCGCGCGATCGTGCTCAACAACCCGTCCAACCCGACGGGCTCGGTCTACACCCGCGCGCAGATCGAAGCGCTCGCGAAGGTCGTCGTCGAAAAGGACATCCTCGTGATCTCCGACGATATCTATCGCTCGCTGGTCTACGCGGGCGCCGAGTACGTCTCGATCGCCGGCATCTCGCAAGCGCTCGCGGATCGCACCGTGTTGATCGATGGCGTCTCGAAGACGTACGCGATGACCGGCTGGCGCATCGGCTACACCGCGACCACGGCCGCGCTCGCGCCGCTGATCAAGGCGATGAACAAGATCCAGGGTCAATCGACCTCGAACGCGACGCACGCCGCCCAGGTCGCGACGATCGCCGCGCTCACCGGCACGCAAGAGCCGGTCGAGATGATGCGCAAGGCGTTCGACGAGCGCCGCATCGAGATGACGAAGCTGCTGCGCGCGATCCCGAACGTGAGCTGTCGCGAGCCGAAGGGCGCGTTCTACGCGTTCCCGGATCTGAGCGCATACGTCGGCAAGACCACGCCCGAGGGCAAGGCGATCACCACCGACGTCGAGCTCTGCGATTGGCTGCTCGACTATGGCAAGGTCGCGGTCGTTCCCGGCAGCGGCTTCGGTGCAGCCGGCCACGTGCGATTGTCATACGCGACCTCGATGAAGAACATCCAGGAAGGTGTCGGCCGTCTGGGTCGCGCCCTGGCGACGCTCCAGTGATCCGCGTCCTCGTGATGGTCGCGGCGCTCGGCTGCAATTCGCACGGCAAGGAGCATGCGGCCGGCGTGAGTTCCGACGACCCCGCGCACCCGGTCGTGCTCCATCTCACGCCGACCTCGATCGAGATCGACGGCAAGACCGGCAAGCACACGTTCCAGCTCGAATCCGAGAAGCCCTCCCCTGCCCTCGTGAAGCCGGCGGTCGACAAGATCCTCGAGGCCGGCGGCAAGGACGGCATCACGGTGTGGGGTCGTTACGCCGCACCGGACGTGTGGAATGCGCTCGCACCCAGCTTCGACCAGGTACCGACGACGATCTGTCTCCGCGACGGCGCGAACTGTTAACAAAAGACGATCAACGTCTTGTCGGCGAGTGAGACTCGCGCCGCCTCGAACATCGCCAGCCACACGAGCCGCTCGCGCCAGTACGGCCCGCGATCAGCGTCCTGATGGATCGCGGTCGCTTCGGCATCGATCAGCTGACCGTTCTCGAGCGTGATGTCGAGGACGGGTGCGGTCTCGATCAGCTCCGCCATCAAGCGTTGCGTCGATCCAATCGAACCGCCCGGCAAACCGCGCTCGTCGGTATCGAAGATGACCTCCTCGAACTCGATCGGCACGTAGTAACCCTCGGCATCGGAGTGACACAGGAGGTGGGTATCGAACAGCGTGCTCGCGTCCTCGATCGCATCGTCCTGCGAAGGATCGTCGTCCTCGCCCACGGGCGTGAGCAGCATCTCTTCGTGGACGTACGCGAATGCTCGCCGGAGATAATGCAGGAACGAGTACGGAAAGCTGCCGGTATGCGGCCGCGTCCGGGTGCGAACCTCGGTCGGCTCCGTGTGTAGCGGGAGCCCGGCCTCGCCAAGAAATTCGTTCACGAGCGCGATGTTCTTGGTGATCGATTCGGCACCCTCGGCATCGTTCGCGAGCATGTCGGCAAGAAAGTGCGTACTGACGGCCAGTCCCATCGATCGAGTGTCGCGCGGACCCGATCTACAATTCAACTCCTCGCGTGCTTGGTGACTCGCCACGCTAGCCGTCGATGGGAAGTGGTCCTACGCTCGCAAGCGCATGGCCCGCGAGTTTGCTTTTCCCGGCACGCAACCGAAGTTCGCTCCGGACCGCGTCGTCGACATTGTTCACATCTTGCTCGAGATCGAGGTCGATCCCAGCGCACGTACGGTCGCCGGCACCGCGACCTTGCGTGCGACCGCGTTGACGCCGACCTCGTCGGTCGAGCTCGATGCGGTCGAGCTCCAGATCGAGAGCGTGCACGCGAACAGCAAGAAGGCGCTGTTCCGCCACGATGGGCGCAAGCTCCGCATCGACACGCCCGCGCTCGCGATCGGCGACGAGCTCGTGCTCGATATCGCCTATCGCGGAGCGCCTCGGCGCGGTCTGTACTTCACCGCGCCCGACGACGGCTATCCGACGAAGCCGACGCAAGCGTGGACTCAAGGTCAGGACGAAGACTCGCGCTACTGGTTCCCGTGCTTCGATTCGCCGCACGAGAAGGCGACGAGCGAGGTGATCGCGACCGTGCCAGCGGCGATGTTCGCACTGTCGAACGGCTCGTTGATCTCTGACAAGACCACCGGCGCGAAGCGCACGGTGCACTGGCGGCTCGACGTGCCGCACAGCTGCTACCTCGTCACGCTCGCGGTCGGCGACTTCGCGAAGATCGAGACCCGCTGGCGCGACGTGCCGGTGATCTACTACTGCGAGCGCGGTAAGGAAGCCGAGTGCGAGCGCACGCTCGCGCGCACGCCCGAGATGATCGAGCTGTTCTCGACCAAGTTCGGCGTCGCCTATCCATATCCGCGCTACTCGCAGGTGTTCGTGACCGATTTCATCTTCGGCGGCATGGAGAACACGAGCGCGACCACGCTGACCGATAGCGTGCTCGTCGACGAGCGCGCGGCGCTCGACTACGACATCGATTCGCTCGTCGCGCACGAGCTCGCGCATCAATGGTTCGGCGACCTCGTGACCTGTCGCGATTGGGGCGAAGGCTGGCTCAACGAAGGCTTCGCCACCTACTCGGAGTACATCTGGCGCGAGCACTACGAAGGTCGCGACGCCGCGGATCTCGAGCTCGAGGAGTGGGGTGATTCCTACCTGGGCGAAGACTCCGGCCGCTATCGCCGGACGATCGCGACGAAGCTCTACGACGAGCCGATCGACATCTTCGATGCCCACCTCTACGACAAGGGTGGTCGCGTCATTCACATGCTGCGTCACCTGCTCGGAGATGTCGCGTTCGACCGCTCGCTCGCGCACTACCTCACGAAGCATCGCCACGGGCTCGTCGAATCGCGTGACCTCGCGCGCGCCGTCGAGGACGCGACCGGCAAGGTCGTCGATTGGTTCTTCAGCCAGTGGGTGATCGATTTCGCCGGCCACCCCGAGCTCGACGTCACGATCCACTGGGATCCCGCGACCGAGATCGCGAGCGTGACGGTCGAGCAGCGCCAGCACGTCGATGCAAAGACGCCCCTGTTCCGGATCCCGACCGAGGTCCGGTTCCGGATCGACGGTGCCGACATCGACGTGCCGATCGAGATCCGCGAGGCCAAGCAGACCTTCCTGACCAAGCTCGCGGGCGAACCGACGCAGGCGATCTTCGATCCGGGTCACGTCGTGCTCGCGACCCGCAATGTCGACAAGCCCGAGCCGATGTGGCGCGAGGAGCTCGCGCACGCCACGCTCGCGATCGATCGCACGGCGGCGGCAGCTGCGCTCGCGAAGCGCGGGGGGCGCGATGCCGAGGCCGCGCTCGTCACGGCGCTTACCGATGATCCGTACTGGGCCCTTCGCGGTGCGGCCGCCGCGGCGCTCGCGCGGACGCGCACCACCTCGGCACGCGATCACTTGATCGAGCGCGTGAAGGCGGAGGTTCATCCTCGCGCGCGGCGTGCGATCGCGCGTGCGCTCGGCGAGCTCGTGCACGACGCGCAGGTCGGTGCCGCGCTCGCGCAGCTCGTCGAGGCTGGCGATGCGAGCTACTTCGTCGAGGCCGAAGCCTGCCTCGCGCTCGGCAAGGTCAGGTCGCCGCGTGCCGGCGAGCTCCTTCGCAAGGCGGCACGCCGCGATTCGTTCACCGACGTGATCCGCCAGCACGCGTATCGCGGCCTCGCCGAAGCGCGCGACGATTCGGCGATCGGCCTGCTCGCCGAGGGCACCAACTGGGGTCACCCCGCGCAAGGTCGCCGCGCGGCCGCGGGTGCGCTCGCGCAGCTCATCCGTGGGCGCCGCGATCGCGAGGCCCGCGACGTGCGCGAGAAGCTCGAGCTGTTGCTCGCGGACCGCGATTTTCGCGTCCAGGCAGCGGCGATCGAGGCGCTCGGCGTCGCCGGGGATGCCGCGGCGATTCCGGCCCTACGCCGGCTGATCGATCGCGAGCTCGATGGCAGGCTGCGCCGCCGCGCGAAGGAAGTCGCGCGCGACCTCGGCGAGGGTGCGCCGCTCGCCGAAGATGTGAAGCGTTTGCGCGACGAGATCGGCGAGCTCCGCACGATCACGGGTGCGTTGCGCGAGCGGCTCGATGCGATGGAGGCCGCCGATCAGAAGCCGGTCAAAGCGGCGAAGAAGCTGAAGAAGAACAAGAAGCGTTAGCTCTTCGTCACTTCGACGCGGCGGTTCTGCGAGCGACCGAGCGAGGTGTCGTTCGAGCCGACCGGCTTGGTCGAACCCAAGCCGCTCGTCGTCAGCCGGTCCGCCTTGACGCCCGCCTTCACGAGGTACACCTTGACCGCGGCGGCGCGCTTCTCCGACAGCGTCTGGTTGTGGTCGGCCGCACCGGACGAATCGGTGTGACCTTCGATCGCGAGCTTCCAGGTCGGCTCGGCCTTCGCCGTCGCGACGAGCTGCTCGAGCACGAGTTTCGATTCATCTTTGAGGTGATCCGAATCGGTATCGAACGTGATGCCGTAGATCCGGACGCGGCCATCTTTACGCAGCGCATCGGCGACCTCGCCCCCCGGCTTGCCGACCTCGAACTTGAAGTGTGGGCACACGCCGAAGGTCTTGCCGGTCAGCACGCCATCCCAGCGGCCGGCCGGGTGACTCTCGCCTGCGTTCCACCACAGGCCGAGGAACGTCTTGCCATCCGACGGAAACACCATGATCGCGGGTCCCGAATGGGTCTCGGTGCCCGGCGTCTCGCTCCACGTGAAGCGCAGCACGCGGCCATCGAGGCCGGCATTCGTGATCAGGCCGTGCTTGTGCTCGTAGCAGCCGACGGCGGTGATGCCGGCCTGTTTGAGACGGAACGTGCCGAACTGGATCGTGTTGTACGCGCCCGTGAAATCGCCGATCGGCAACTTCGTGACGACCTTGCCGTACGCGGCAAAGCCCATCAGCTCGTTGTAGTCGCCATCGCCGTGATTGGTCTTGAGTGTGACCTTCAGGTATCGACCGGTCTTGGCGGCCTTCGCGGTGAAGTGCTGACCGTCTTTGGCTTCGACGAGCGCGGCGGTGACGAGCGGCTGCCAGCCACCGTCCGCCTTGTCCGAGATCTCGACGGTGACGTCCTTCGTGCTGCGCGCGGCACTCTCGGCAGATGCGTTGTCGAATGCGACCTCGGAGATCGAGTCGCTATCGGCGAGCTCGATCACGAACTCTTTCGCTGTGAGGTCGCCCTTCATCGGTGCGTATCCCGTCGCGGGATCCTCGTCGATCAACCAGAATCCCGACCACGAATCGTCGTAGGCGACCGGCTGTTTGATGACGATCGCACCCGCGCCGAACGACGCGAGATTGTTCTTGGTATCCACCTTGTCGGCGAAGGCCGGCAATGCGAACGCGACTACGAGGGCAGCGAACGCAACGACAACACCACGGACCAGCGACATCTCACCGATGTATCACGCCGCTGCTAGTGCTTGGTCAGCTCCGCGACCAGTTGGGCGATCGTCTCTCGGGCGCGCTGTAGCTCGTCGCCCCGCAGGGTGACGCCGCCGACCATCGAGTGGCCGCCGCCACCAAACCGCGCGCACAGCGCACCGACATCGACGGTCGGCTTGCGCGTCGAGGTCGTCCACTTGTTGAGCCCGACCGTGATCTTGATCGAGGACTCGGTCCGCGTACCCGCGACGGCGTAGAACGCTTGCGGGAACAACCAGTAGCCGAGGAAGCCGGGGTTGCGCGCACCGACGTCGTCGAACCGATCGAACACGACGATGTCGTCGTGCCACACCGCGAGCTTCTTGATCGCGCCGAGATCCTTCGCGCGCTCCTCTTCGATCGCGGCGATCTGCGGCGCCAGCTCCGGCCGTTCCGCGACCTCGGCGAGCGAAGCGTGCGACAGCCACTCGATGTAGCGCGCGGTGTCCATGCCGGTGCGCCCGTTCGCGAGCCACGCCGCGATCCGCTGGGCCGGGAGATCGAGCGCGACCGCTTCTCGCGCGCTCGCGAACTTGGCCGCATCGATCTTGTCGGCCCAGGTCACGGCATCGATCAAGTGGGCCGGCGGCTGCCACTTCCAGCCAGTCGCGAGCGTGCGCGCGATGAAGCCGGCGCACGAGGGCGCCTTCGGATCGAAGAACCAGGTCGGCGCGTGCTCGCGGTCGAAGATCTCGCGCAAGGCGGGGGGCTGGAACGCAGTGGGATGATGATCGAACCACCAGCGCATCTTCGGGTCCGCGCAGAACCGGAAGTCGACGCACGCATGGTCATCGGCATCGAGCGGGATGCCTTCGAACGGATTGCCGTCGCGATGGACCATGCCGATCGGCTTGATCACGACGTCCTTGTCGACGACGTCGCGATAAAACGCCGAGAACAACGCTGCCGAAGTCGTGCCGTCGAAGCAGGCGTCGTGGAAGAAGATCTTTAGGGTCCGGGCCAGAGCCTGGTGATCATACCCGAGGCTGCGGCGACGCGTAGTGTCGGCTTAGGTGTTACAAATGACCCATGTCTCCCAGCGTGTATTCACTGGTCCTGACCGCGCACGTGCTCGGTTTCATTATCTGGATCAGCGGCCTGACAACGATCTTCTGGATGCTGCGGTTTCACGACCACGCTCCGAAGTCATCGCACGAGCAGCTCACGCTCCAGGAGCGCGCCCTGGCGCTGGCTACGGACCTGGCCGCGACCGTCGCGATCGTGTGCGGCCTGATCATCGCGATCAAGATGCACTACTTCTCGGTCAAGCCGAACATGTGGCTGCACGTGAAGCTCACCGCCGTGGTGCTACTGATCCTGCCCGTGCACGGCATGCTACGCGGCAAGATCAAGAAGTACTCGCGCGGTGATCTCAAGCCGGCGCCGACCTGGCTGTGGTCGATGCTGCTCGCCGGTGTCACGATCTCGGTGTTCGCCGTGGTGACCAAGTTGAACTTCTTGCCGGCGAGCACCGACGCGACCCCCGCACCGGCAGCGGCCGCAACGGGTAGTGGTTCGGGCTCGGCCGCGACGCCGAACCCCTAGTGCGAACGATCCTGCATATCGACCTCGACGCGTTCTACGCGGCGGTCGAACAGCGGGACGATCCGAAGCTGCGCGGCAAGCCCGTGCTCGTCGGTGGCTCGATCAAACGCGGCGTGGTCGCGTCGTGTAGCTACGAAGCGCGGGTGTTCGGGATCAAGAGCGCGATGCCGATGGCTGAAGCGATGCGGCGGTGTCCGCAGGCGATCGTGGTGCCGGTTCAGATGGAGCGCTACGTCGAAGCGTCGCAGATCTTCTTCGCCATCCTGGGCGATTTCTCGCCCGAGGTCGAAGGCCTCTCGCTCGACGAGGCATTCATCGATTGCACCGGTACCGAGCGCTTGCTCGGCGATCCCGAAACTATCGCGCGCGCGATCAAGCGGCGCGTCGCGGCCGAGACCCAGCTCGTCGCGTCCGTCGGGGTCGCGCCGATCAAGTTCGCGGCAAAGATCGCCTCCGATATCGACAAGCCGGACGGGCTGCGGATCGTCACGCCCGAGAACCTCCTGCCCTTTCTCCAGGACCTCCCGGTCACGCGGTTGTGGGGCGTCGGTGAAGCGACGCGCGCCGCGCTCGCGAGCATGGGCCTCGAGACGATCGGCCAGGTCGCGCGCTATCCGGAACAAGCGCTCGTCGGCAAGCTCGGCGCGATCACCGGGCATCACCTCGCAGCGCTCGCGCGCGGCGAAGATTCACGCTCGGTCGAAGCCGAGCGCGATGCCGTCACGATCGGGCATCGCGAGACGTTCGAGCACGATCTCGATGACAAGGGCGAGCTCGCGATCACCCTCCTGTCGCAAGCCGATCGCGTCGCGGTGCGCTTACGCGCCGCCGAGCTCCGCGCGCGCACGGTCACGCTCTACATCAAGTACGACGACTTCCGGCAGATCTCCCGGCGCACCACGCTTGTTCAAGCGACGAGCGACGGTGGCGTGCTCGCGCGTACCGCGATCGAGCTGCTCGCGAAGGTGGCGATCGATGCGCGACGCGGCTGCCGCGTGCGGCTGTGCGGCATCTCGGCCGAGAACCTCGAAGCACGCGATGCGCCCCGCCAGCTCGGCTTCGACGAGGCCCGGCGCGAGAAGGGCGAGCGGCTCGGAAACGCCCTCGATCGAGTCACGGCGAAGTTCGGCAAAGGTCTGATCAAGCGTGCCGTCCACCTCCTGGATTCCGACGACGGATCAGGTGACTAGCGTTCAAGTTCGCATCGCCGGCCGGTTGCGTGTCATGCCGACAGCGGTCCTGATGAGGTCGTCGAGACCCAGCTCGCGTGCGGTAATCGCGTCGTGAAGCTGGGTGCGTTCGGGCTCACCGGTCACGCCGCGAACACGATCTGCGTGCGGGTCAGCGACGCCGAAGCCGCTCAGACGGGTCCCCGGACGCGCCCCGACGTCGCGTGCCTGACGGTCACGCCGGAGAGCGTTACTTCGCGCCGACCGCGGCGAGCCAGGTCGCGGCCGTCGCATCGGGACCGACCGCGGCGAACACGTACGCGCCGTGCTCCCACTCGACGACGCGGAGATCGCCATCGCGCCGTTCGCTGTGCTCCGGTGCGATCCGCGCAGCGACGCCGACCACGTACGTCACGTCATCGCTGCCGATCCGGAACCGGATCAACGCGGCGTGGCGATCGAGCACTTCGATCCGGCTCGCGCCGACGGCTTGCGCGACTGGCAGCGGCGCATCTTTGCCCGCTGCACCGACGAGCAGGCCGTGCAGCTCGCTCGCGCTCGGCGCCGGGAGATCCCACGCGGGAGGTGCGCGATGATGGACGAGTGCTTCGTGCGCGAGCACGTCGTGGCGCGCCGGAAACACTTGATAGATCGTTACCACGAGGCCGACGAGCACCGACAGCGTGAGCACGAGCGAGACCGAGACGCGGCGATGCCGCGGCGGCGGCGGCGTGACGACGGGCTCGTCGCCCTCGATGGGGCCGGTCTGATCTGCTTCGACGAGGTAACTCATAGCGATGGTGCGCGACCGAACCGTCGCACGAACTCGGCAAGCAATTTGGCATGGAACGCCGCGAGATCGACATCGCGATCGCCCTCGAGATCGAGATGTCGGCACCAGAGGCTGCGATCGGCGTGGCTAGCGGCGAGCGCCGTCACCACCACGACCGCGTCGAGCGTGTGCTCGTAGTGAACCATCGCGCTCTTGCCGCTCGGGTAGTCGATCAAGCCCTCGGCGACCCGCAGCTGAAGCACGATCTCACCGGCCGGCATGCGTGTCGCGGCGGCGGAGAGCGGGTACCACGGACAAAACCTCACGCCGGTAAGGTAGCGTCTCAGCGGTGGCAAGCGACCGATTGATCCATGGAGACGCGTTCGCGGTGGCGGCACGCCTGCCCGCCGCGAGCCTCGATGCGATCTACATCGATCCCCCGTTCGGGACCGGTGCCGTGCAACGCGGCCGCGGCCACAGCTATGTCGATCGCGCGGACGATCCGACCGCATTCGTGACGTGGATCTCGCCCCTGCTCGTCGATAGCCGACGCGTGCTCGCTGACACCGGCTCGCTGTTCGTACACCTCGACTACCGCACGATTCACTACGTGAAGGTCGAGCTCGATCGGATCTTCGGTCGCGATCAGCTCGTGAACGAGATCGTGTGGTGCTACTCGGTCGGCGGCAAAGGTCGGCGCGGGTTCGGCCGCAAGCACGACACCATCCTCTGGTACGCCCGCACCGAGGGCTGGGCGTTCTACCCCGATGCGATCCGGGTGCCGCGCCGCGGTGGTTCGCACATGCGCCTGATCGCCACCGCTGAGGGGCCGGTCCAGGAGAAGACGGACAGGAAGACCGGCCGGGTGTATCGCTATCCGGTCGCCGCGGGCAAAGTGCCCGAAGACTGGTGGGCCGACGTCGAGACGCTGAACCATTCGGATGCCGAGCGCACCGGCTGGCCCTCGCAGAAGCCGGAGAGGCTGATCGCGCGCATTTTGTGCGCCGTCACCAAGCCCGGTGACCACGTCGCCGATTGGTTCGCCGGTTCGGGGACCACCGCCGCCGTCGCGCAGCGATTGGGGCGACGGTTTGTTGTCGTCGACCGCGAGGCCGCGGCGGTCTCGATTGTCGAAAAGCGGCTCGCGGCCCAACGCGGCGCCCTCGAGGCCACGGGAAACCCAGTCCCGCCGCTCGAAATCGTTAGAGATCACATTTGATTCCGATCGCTTGCGGGTTAGGGTGCCCGGGTGAAGATCCAGGAGTTGGGCGCCTTATGACGACCGCCGGATCAGACGGATCAGACGGATCAGACCTCGTCGGTAACGACGAAGCCTCGCGCGTGACGCTCGAAGCTTGGTTGGTCACGGACATCGGCATGGTTCGCGATCACAACGAAGATTGTGCGCACATGGACTCCCGTGCGGGCTTCTTCATCGTCGCCGATGGCATGGGCGGTCACGCTGCAGGCGAAGTTGCCTCCGCGATGGCCGTCGAGTCCGTGCGCAAGACCCTCGAAGAAGCCGAGCCCGAAATCTCGGCTTTCAAGCGCGCGCCGACCGATGCCGGCCGGCGCGCGCTCGTCCAGTTGCTCCAGCAAGCCGTCCTGGGAGCGCATCAAGCGGTGTTCCAGCGCGGCCAGACCGAAGCCGACAAGCAAGGCATGGGCACCACGCTCGATGTCGTGCTCGTCGCCGGCGCCGAAGCATTCGTCGCGCATGTCGGCGATAGCCGCACGTATCTCATTCGCGATGGTCGCTCCTCGCAGATCACCACGGATCACACGGTCGCTGAGGTCCTCGTGATCGAGGGCAAGCTCACGATCGAAGAGGCGCAGGTCTCGCCGCTCCGCACGATCCTCGTGAACGCGATCGGGGTCTCGGCCGATGTCGGCGTCGAGATGGCGCACGTCACGCTCAAGCGCAACGATCGCCTGCTGCTCTGCAGCGATGGGCTGCACGACTACTTCCCCGCCGAAGAAGAGATCGCGCAGCGGCTCTCGGCCGACAAGCCCGGCGATGCGCTCGCCGAGATGGTCGAGCTCGCGAAGACCCGCGGTGGTCATGACAACATCACCGGCGTCGCCGTGCATGTCGTCGATGTCGTCGAGGGCGTGCCGGCGCAGCTGAGTGAAGATTCGACCCAGCCGGTCGATGTCGGCAATCCATTTTCTGCCGACGAACCGACCCAGACCGCGTTCACCGCGGGCGGCATGACCGCTCCGGGGTCGACCGTGTCGCTGTCGGCAGGCGGACCGCCGTCGATGCCCGATGGCAACCGCACCGTGCCGATGCGCGCGATGGTCGATACCGACGCGGTAACCGTCCCGCCGCCGATGAAGAACGCGCCCGCCGATGTCAATACGAGCGCAGCGACGCTCGGCGACGACGACGATACGAAGGTCGAGAAGGTCGGCACCGGTACGACCGATGTCGATGCCTAGCCGATCGACATCGGCAAGACCAAGTAGCTTAGCCGCTCACGGCCGGTAGTTACTTCTTCTCGGGCTTCGCTTGAGCGTGGTGCTTCGGCTCGTCGGGGCGCTCCGGCTCGGGTCGAATGCCCCATGCCCCATCGTGGTATGTCGAAGGCCACATGACATGGGTCGTACCAACCGAGCTTGAAGACGCGGTCCTCGCAGCGACGCAGGCCGTGATCGGCGATGCGCCGCTCGCGCCCGCGAAGTTGCATGCGGCCGTGATCGATCGCTCGGAGCGCTACACGAGTGATCGCGACAAGCTGGCAAAGCCGATGGATCGCACCGCGGACCTCGCGGCTCGCGCTGCGTTCTTCACGATCGCCGATGCGATGAAGATCGCGATCCCACTCGGCGAGCTGCGCGGCCGCGGTGCCCTACCCGCTCGCACGTTGCGCGTACTTGATCTCGGCGCCGGCTGCGGCGCGATGGGGCTCGGCCTGATCGCGTGTGATGTCGCGGTCGACTATCTCGGGCTCGATCGCGATGGCGATGCGCTGCGGATCGCCGAGCGTGCGATCCGCGGATTTGCCAAGGCGCGCGCGATCGAAGCCACCGTCACGGTGCGCAGCTGCGATGTTACGAAAGAGCCTTTCGAGCCGGCCGACCTCGTCGTGATCGGCACGCTGCTCAACGAGCTCCCGGTCGGGAACCGGCTCGCGCTCGTCCAGAAGGCGCTCGCCGCGATCGGTGACGACGGCGCGGTGATCATCGTCGAGCCGGCCCTGCGCGAGACCTCGCGCGAGCTCCACCTCTTGCGCGACACGATCCTCACGATGGGTGCGGCGCACGTGTTCGCACCGTGCACGCGCACCGCATCGCCGTGCCCGATGCTCGAGCGCGATGCAGATTGGTGCCACGAAGAGCGGTTCGTGAAGTTGCCGCCGCACACGGCCGAGGTCTCGCGCGTCACGCACCTGCGCGACGTGACGATCAAGTTCTCCTACCTCGTCTTGCGCAAGGCCTCGCCGCCGCTCGTCGAGGCCGGTGGCGCCGCGTGGCGGTTGGTCAGCGCGCCGGTCTCGCCGAAGGGCAAGACCGAGGTCCTCGGCTGCAGCGATGTCGGCCACAAGGTGATCCGCTTGATGAAGCGACACCGCAACGAGCAGACCAAGGTGCTCGAGCGAGCTCGCCGCGGCCACGTGCTCGTGATCGATACGCCCCCGAACGTCGAGCGCCTCGAGGTGCTCTCCGAGACCTCGCTCCTGCTGGTCGATACGAGCGCGACTACAGAGAAAGCGTAACGTCGGCGAGCCCGCCCGCGGCGACGGTCACCGTGCCATGCGCGACGCGCGCTGCTTGCCCGCCCCGCGTGGGCAGCAGCGCCATCACGGCGAACGTGCCGATCGGGACATCGCGCAGCACGACCTGGCCGTTCGCCTCGGTGATCGCGTAGTAGGGCTGCGGCGGCGTGACGACGATCGCGAGATCTTCGTCGGCCTGGATCGCAGTGATCGCATTCGGATCCAACGTCAGCGCCACTTCGTGGCCGACCACCGGTAGCAGGATCGGCTTGTCGATCGCCGCCGCTTTCGCGACCTGCTCCGGCGGAATCGCGAGCGGGCGGGCAGGCCCCCGCTTCGCGTAGCCGAGCCGTTGCGGCAGGTCGGTGGCACTCGCGAGGATCACGGGTGTCTTCGGCGGCAGGACCAGGACGTGCGGCGCGAGCTCGCACCGCGCGATCACGATGCGCGCTTGCTCGATCGGCGAGAAGGCTTTGCCATGATCGACATCGATCATCACGATCACGTCGGGGATGCCCCACGTCGTCGTCGGTGCGACAGCCGCCACCTTCGCGGTGTTGCACGTCGTTCGTCCCACCGAGGCGCGCGCGGCAACCGGCGTGTCCTTCCACTCCACGCGAACCTGCACATCGCCCATTGCAAACGCGCCGGACTCGACGCGATAGGGCCCGGCCATCGGCGAAGGTGTCTCGGCCACCGGAGGTGCGGTCACCGGAGGCGCGACGGCCGAACCTCGCGCATCTTCGACGACGTGCGGCTTGTTCGCACCCGAGCACGCGGCGATCAGCAGCAAGGCGTACTTCACCACGCCTCCACCTCCGCGACCACGGTCGCGGCATCGGCGGCGAGATCGTTGATCGCCGGACCGCGATAGTCCGCGCCCGCGAGCACGACGCGCTGGGTGCGCGCGACCGCCGTCGCTTCGCGCACGCGGTCGCGATGGCCGACCGGATACTTCGGCAGACCCTTGGCCCAGCGCACCACGCTCGCGTGAACCGGTTCGAACGCCGGAACGCCGAACGCGCGCGCGACGTCTTCTCTGGCCTTCGCGATCAGCGCGGCATCGTCGAGCGCGGTCGCCGATGGATCGCGTGCGCCGCCGAAGATGCAACGCAGCAGCACGTGGCCCTGCGGCGCTCGCTCCGGCCACACCGTCGATTCGAACACGACGCCGAGCACGCGCAGATCTTCGCCCTGCGCGACCAGGAAGCCAAAACCGTCACGGGCCGGCGGCACCGCGGCCTCGAGGACGCCGAGATACACCAGCGCGACCGGTGCGCGCTCGAACACCGCGAGCTTCGCGGCGAGCTCGGGCATCGCGGTGACGATCGTCGCCGCATCGGTCGCCGGGATCGCGAGCACGCAGCCGTCGTAAGGCTCGCGATCCACGAGCACCCCACCTTGCACCGGTTCGATCGCCTTCACGGGCGTCGCGAGCTCGACGCGACTGCCGAGCTCGCGCGTCAACGCATCGATCATCGCAGCGAGACCGCCGACCGGCGCGTGCATGCCGCTCGCGGTCTTCGCCGCACCCGTGCCGCGCCGCTTCGCGATCAGCGCGCGCACCTTTTGTTTGATCATTCCGCGGAACAAGCCGCCATCGGCATCGAGCGCCGCGATCCGCGGAAAGCCCGCCTCGAGGCTGACCTCGTGCGCATCGGCGGCGAACACGCCGGTGACGAACGGCGCGATGATCGCGCGCGCCGCCTGCGGACCCAGGCGCCGCGCCGCGAACGCGTACATCGATTCATCCTCGCCGGCCGGGCGATGCGCGGCGACGAACGGCTCGCGCAAGAGGTCGAGCTTGCCGCGCCAGGTCAGCAAGTCGCTGCGCACGAACGACACCGGATCGCTCGGCAGCAGCCGCAGCGTGCCATCGATGTAGATGTACCGGCGCTTCGCGGCGGGCAGCGCCTTCTCGGTCGCGAGGCCGAGCTCGTTACACAAGGCGAGCGCACCGTGCGGTGGGCCGCCGAGGAACGAGCTCGCCGCGTGCTCGCGCACGAAGCCATCGCTCGTGCTCGTGCCGACGACGCCACCGACGCGCGGCCCGGCTTCGAGCACCGTCACGTCGTGGCCGGCGGTGACCAGCGCGCGGGCGGCGGTCAAGCCGCCGAAGCCACCACCGATGACCGCTAGCTTTTTTTTCATCGTGCGGAGAGCTCTTTGACCGCGTTGACCATCGCCCGCACGTGTTCCGGATCGGTGTCGGGCAAGACGCCATGGCCGAGGTTGAAGATGTGTCCCTTGGTGCCGGCGCGCGCGAGGATGTCGGCGACGCGGGTCCGGATCTCGGCAGGCGATGCGAACAGGGCGCCGTTGTCGAGGTTGCCTTGCAGCGCGACGCCGTCACCGACGCGGCGACGCACTTCATCGATGCCGACGCGCCAATCGACGCCGAGGACGTCGGCTCCGCTCGAGGCGTAGTCGTCGAGATAGGGCGCGCAGCCGTTGACGAAGTAGATGATCGGCACGTTGCGCGCCGGGCCCGCCTTGAGATGCGCGATCACCTGCTTCGCGTAGCGCAGCGGGTATTCGCGGAAGTCACCGGGCGAGACGATGCCGCCCCAGCTATCGAACAGCTGCAAGCAATCGGCGCCTGCGAGCGCCTGCGCCTCGAGATACGTCGCGCAGGTGCGCGCGAGCTTGTCGAGCAGTGCGTGGGCTTCCTTCGGCGCGCCGTACAGCAGCCTCTTGGTGTGCGCGTAGTCCTTGCTGCCTCCCCCTTCGACCGCGTAGGTGAGCATCGTCAGGGGCGCGCCGGCGAAGCCGATCAGCGGCACGCGGTTGTTCAGCGCCTTCTTGATCGTGGTCACGGCATCGAGCACGTACGGCACGGGCTCGGGCACGACGAGCGCATCGATCTGCGCCTTGGTCCGGACGGGTGCGAGGATCTTCGGGCCCGAATCGGGGAACGCAACCTCGAGGCCCATGCCGGGCAACGTGATCAAGATGTCGCTGAACAAGATCGCGGCATCGAACCCGAACTCGTCGATCGGTTGGAGTGTGACCTCGCACGCGAGCTCCGGGTTGCGGCAAAGCTCGAGGAACGTCGCGCGCGCGCGCACCGCGCGATACGCCGGTAGGTAGCGCCCGGCTTGGCGCATCATCCAGACAGGGGTGCGCTCGACTTCTTCACGCCGGCACGCGCGCAGGAACAGGTGGTCGACCATCGCCGCTAGTGTATCTTGCGTGCGATGGCGAGCGAGCCCACTGCGATCGCGATCGCGCCGCACGGAGCGTCTCCCGCGCTGGCAGCGCTGATCGAGCGCCTTCGGGCGAGCGAAATCGCCGTCACCTTGACCGACGAGCTCGGTGCGGCGGCCAGCCTAGCGGTCCATTCGCCCGAGGCGCCGCCGTGCATCCTGCTCGATTTCGAAGGCGCGTACGACGAGATCGAGGACCGCCGCCACGCCGCGACCGCGATCCTACGTACAGCCGCGGCGATCCCGCATGTCCTGCCGATCGCGGTCACCTCACAGGCCGATCCTCAACTGATCGTCGCGTGCGTGCGAGCCGGCGCCGGCGATGTCCTCGATATTCAGCTCGAAGGCACGGCCAACGCGCATGCCCTACTCCTCCGGGTCTGGGACCGCCAGCGCGAGGCCGCGCACACCGCGGCGCTCGCTGATCGGCTCCGTGCGATGGTCGAGGACCTACTGAAGGACTTGATCAAGACCGAGCGGCGTTCGATCGCGCTCGAGGAGCAGCTCCATCTCCCGACCGGGGCGGCCGAGACGCGCGAGCCTGCTGTGCTCATCGTCGAGCGCGACCTGGGCCTCGCCGATGCACTCGCCGACCAGCTCGAGGCAGCGGGCGTGACCAGCTACGCGTATGCCTCGGGCGATGACGCTTCCCGCGAAGCGACGCGGTTGGCCGTCGATCTGGCGGTCGTCGCCGCGCAGCTGCCGGGCATCGACGGGCTCGAGACCATCCGCCGCCTGCGCAGCCATGCACCTGGCTTGCCCGCGTTTCTCCTCACATCCGTTCCCGATCCCGAGCTTGCGGCACGAGCCGCTGACCTCGGCGTCGTCGGATTCGTGCAAAAGCCGCTCGCGAACATCGCCGAGGTGGTGGCCCGGCTGGCCCAGCTGGCCCGAGAATCCCTGGTCCGGACCCGCGAGCACACGTACCTCGAACGGATCAAAGAGCGCCACGAGCGTGTTCTCGCAGGGTACCGAGCGTTGCCTCGCGGCTCATAAAAAGCCTATGATCTCGAGGACCGTTTAATGGCCAGCCCAGCCACGAGATCGACGCTCAGTATCAAGCTTCGCTGCACCTCGTGGCAGCAGCTGGCGACCATCTACCGGCGCGACCTGAGCCGTGGTTCGATGTTCCTGAAGGCATCGACCCAGCCGCCGCTCGGCACGCAGGTCAAGATCGATCTCGAGCTCCCGAGCGCGACCGTGCTCGAGCTCACCGGCACGATCGAGCAGCACGTCGTCGATCCCCAGCGCGGCACCGGCGTCGAGCTCAAGCTCGAAGCGCTCCCGACCAAGACCGTGTGGTTGATCGAGAGCGCGCTCGCGGCCGCGAACAAGGTCCGCGCGCAAACCGGCGCGGTGCCGGTCGTCACGCCTGGTGCGGTTCGCACCGCGACGAACAACGACGCGCCCGCCGATGCGGCCTCCGCGATCAGCGAAGGCGAGAACGTTGCCGAGGCCGAGCAGGAGCTGATCCGCGCACTCGAGGCCGAAGCCGAATCGCTGCACAAGCTCAACCCGTTCCTCGTGCTAGGCGTCGGGTACGAGGCGACCGACGGCGACGTGCGCGCGGCCTTCGGCGAGCTCACCAAGCGCTATCACCCGGATCGGTTCGCGCGCTATCAGTCGACGAAGCTTCGCCAGATCGCGGCGGAGATCTTCATCCTGATTCGCGACGCGTATCGCAAGCTCGCCGATAGCGACAGCCGCCAACAAGTGCGCGCGACCGTCGGTGGTCAGCGCGTGCAAGCACCAGCGCAATCGACGTCGGGCGTCCGCACGGCGTCGCCACCGATAGGCATTCCGCGCACTCCGCCGCCAACGCCGCGGCTCCCGACGCAGCAAATCGCGAGGGTTGCCGTGCCACCCGCGCGGACCGATCGCCCAGATCGATCCGATCGATCCGATCGTGCCGAAGTCAAGATCGACGTCACGCACGCGCCTGCCCCGGCGACCAAGCCGCCCACCACGCCGCCGCCGACAGGCACGCCGCCCGATCCTCAGACCAGGCCCGGCGCGTACGATGCGCCGACCAATCCGAGCGGACAGAGCGCGCAGATCGCTTCGACCCAGCTCGCGCGCCCGGGCGACGTAGCGGCGAACGTCGTCGAGCGCAAGCAGAGCACGCGGATGCCGGCGCTCACCACGCCGATGCCGCCGAGCGGGCCGATGCCGATCATCGATTCGAGTCCGCGGCGGCCCTCGACGAGCCCGGTGGCCGAGAGCGGCGACACCAGCGCGCAAGATCAGCTGATCGACGACGGCAAGCTCGACGAAGCCCTCGCGAGCTATCGCACCCTCGCCAAGAAGAATCCGCAGGATCGTGCGGCGCGCGCCGGCATCGAGCTAGTCGAAGGTCTCAAAGCATTCGCATCGCGCGACCGGCTCGAAGCCGCGCAGCGATTCGAATCGGCGCTCGAGATCGATCCGTCGAACGAGCGTGCCGCCCGCGAGCTCGCCGATATGCGCCGCCAGGCGACGAACGAGCGCAAAGGCCTCTTGTCCCGGTTGATGGGGAAGAAGGAAGGTCCCCAGTGACGTCCAACAAGATCATCGGTATCGATCTCGGCACCACCACCTCGTGCGTCGCCGTGCTCGATGACAAGAACGCCCCGAAGACGCTCGTCGCCGCGGATGGCGAGCGCACCACACCTTCGTGGGTCGCATGGACGGCCGCGGGTCAGGTCACGGTCGGCACGCGCGCCCGCCGCCAGGCCGTCACGAATCCATCGGCGACCGTGTACGGCGCGAAGCGCTTGATCGGGCGCAAGGTCAACGCCGAAGACGTCGCCTGGTTCGCGCGGCTCGCACCGTTCCGAATCGTCGCGGCGCCGAACGGCGATGCGTGGGTTCGCGTCCACGGCCTGCCGATCAGCCCGCAAGAGATAGCGGCCCACGTGCTGCGCCGGATGCGTCAGGTCGCCGAAGAAGCGATCGGTGAGCCGGTCACGCGCGCGGTCGTGACCGTGCCCGCGTACTTCGACGATGCGCAGCGCCAGGCGACACGCGACGCCGGTCAGATCGCCGGGCTCGACATCATCCGGATCCTCAACGAGCCGACCGCTGCGGCGCTCGCATATGGCGTGCATCGCCATGCCGAGGGTCGCCGCTTGATCGCGGTGTTCGATCTCGGTGGTGGCACGTTCGATATCTCGATCATGTCGGTCGACAACGGCATCTTCGAAGTACTCGCGACTGGCGGAGATACCGCGCTCGGTGGCGAGGACTGGGATCGCCGGCTCCAGGAGCGCGTCGTCGACGAAGTGTTCGATGCGCATCGCATCGATCTCACCGGCATCCCGATAGCGATGTCGCGGCTGCGTGAAGCCTGCGAGGCCGCGAAGAAGACGCTGTCTGTCGAGAACGAGACCGTGATCCAGCTCCCGTTCCTCGCGAACGATCAGCACGGGGCACCGATCAACTACGAGAAGCCGATCACGCGCGAGATCGTCGAGCAGCTCACGCAGGACCTCATCGATCGCCTCGAAGCACCGTGCTCGCGCGCGCTCGCCGATGCCGGCCTCGCCGATGTCGAAGAGGTGTTGCTCGTCGGCGGCATGACCCGATGGCCAGCCGTCCAGGCGACGGTCGAGCGGATCTTCAAGAAGAAGCCGAGCAAAGGTGCGAACCCCGACGAAGTCGTCGCGCTCGGCGCTGCGGCCTACGCGGGCATCCTCGCCGGCGATACCGACGACGCGGCGCTGCTCGATGTCACGCCGCACGACCTCGGCATCAAGGTCGGTGATTCGGGCTTCTCGGTCGTGATCCCGCGCAACTCGATGTTGCCGGTGCGCGCACGCAAGCTGTTCGCGACCACCACGGCGGATCAAAAGTTCGTGTCGATCGATGTCTACCAGGGCGAGTCCGACTCGCTCGGCAAGAACCGCAAGCTCGGCCAGGTCGTGCTCGACAATCTGCCGACCGGCCCTGCTGGCTCGATCCGTGTCGAGCTCGTGATGACGGTCGATGTCGAGTCCCTGCTCAGCGTCACCGCACGCGAGCTCAAGAGCGGCCGCGAAGAGAGCGTGACGATCCGGCCCTCGGGTGGGCTGTCGCAGCGCGAGGTCGTCGAGATCATCAATCGCCGCCGCCAGGAGAACTCGGTCGCCGGCAAGCTGCCCGAAGGAGACGGCAACATTGTTCGCGTCGCGACGCGCGATCAGCCGCTGATCAAACCCGACGACGAAGGCTGATGGCGGCTCCCGTCGATCCGGCGGTCTTGAAGGTCGCAGATGCGGTCGGCGTGCTGATCGAGTCGTGGGGCTTCAAACGCAACATGGGCCGGATGTGGACGGTGCTCTACCTCGAGGACCATCCGCTGACTGCCGCGGATCTCGGCGAGCGGCTCGGCATCTCGACCGGCTCGGTCTCGATGGTGCTCGCCGAGCTCCTCAACTGGGGAGCGATCAAGAAGGCGTGGGTCGTCGGCGAGCGCCGCGAGCACTACGAGCCCGAGACCAGCCTGTGGAAGATGGTCTCGCGGGTGTTTCGTGAGCGCGAGCTCAACTGGATCAAGCAGGCCGCGGATCAATTCGCCGAAGCGAAAGCCGAGATGCCTGGCGGGCCCGATGCGCGGCGCAAGCTGATCGCCGAGCGGATCGCGAGCCTCACGAATCTCGCGCAGGTTGGTTCGAACCTGCTCGAGTCGATGCTCGAGGGTGAATCCATCGATAGCTTGCCGCTCAAGACGATGGGAGAGCTGGTCAAAGACCCCAAGAAGCAATGACGTGACTCGTGATCATAGCGAAGGATCTGAAGAAGCACTTCAAGGTGCACAAGCGGCCACCGGGCTTTGGCGCCGCGGTGAAGTCGCTATTCTCGCGCACGTACGAGACCGTTAAAGCCGTCGACGGCGTCAGCTTCACGATCGAGCGCGGCGAGCGGGTCGGCTTTCTCGGGCCGAACGGCGCCGGCAAGACCACGACGCTCAAGGTTCTCTCGGGCCTTCTCCATCCGACCAGCGGCGAGGTCACGGTCGAGGGCTTCGTACCGTTCCAGCGCTCCGCCGAGCTGCTCTCGAAGATCACGCTCGTGATGGGCCAGAAGTCGCAGCTGATCTGGGATCTGCCACCGTCGGAGACCTACGCGATGAACCGCGCGGTCTTCGACGTGCCGCAAGCGCAGTTCGACGCGACGCTGAAGGAGCTCGATCAGCTCCTCGATCTCGGCCCGCTGATCGGCAAGCCCACGCGCCAGCTCTCGCTCGGCGAGCGCATGAAGTGCGAGCTCGCGGCCGCCCTGCTCCACCAACCCACCACGCTGTTTCTCGACGAGCCGACCATCGGGCTCGACGTCGCGATGCAGGTCGCAATTCGCGACTTCGTTCGCTCGTACAATCAGAAGCACTCCGCGACCGTGCTCCTCACCTCGCACTACATGGACGATGTCGTGGCGTTGTGTCCGCGGATCATCGTGATCGATCAAGGCACGCTGATCCACGACGGCGATCTCAAGCGCCTGATCAAGCAGATGGATCCGGACAAGCGAGTGTCGTTCACGACGGATGCCGTGATCGACGATGACGCGCTCGCGAAGCTCGGCAA
>JAYWCI010000131.1:0-23808 GCA_043780895.1 Kofleriaceae bacterium
CAGGAGCAGGAGCAGGAGCAGGAGCAGGAGCAGGAGCAGGAGCAGGAGCAGGAGCAGGAGCAGGAGCAGGAGCCGCTTGTGCCTCGGCCTGGGGCGGAGGTGGGGATGGCATGTCGATCGACCATCCCGAGGCGAGGTCGTCGATCCGGGACCTCGTCGCGTCGCCGAGACGGCGTCGTGTCCGCTCGTCGTCAGCCACTGTGGACACACTAACATACACGATTCCTCCTCCCGGGGTTTCCCCCCTGCCAATGAGGTTGACAGCTACTGCCAATCAAGTTGACATGTCTGGAGGTGACCCGATTTGGCGGCGAGCTGATCGCGAAGGGCTCGTTCGGACGGGTCCTCAAGATTCTGGATTCTCAGTCCGGCGAACCTCGGGCGCTCAAGGTCGCGGTCGCTCATCCCGGTGCCGAGGCGATGCTGCTCGCCGAGTTCGAGCAGCTCGCGCGGCTCGAGCACCCGTCCCTGCCCCGGGTGTTCGAGGTCGGCAGAACCACCGAAGTGATCGCGGATGTTGCGGCCGGTGCGCCGTACTTCGTGACCGAGTGGATCTCGGGAGGCACCAGTGAAGCTGGGCGGTGGACCGATCCAGTCGCCCTGTGGTCGCTGCTCGCGGACATCGCGGGCGCGCTCGCGGTGATCCACGGGAGCGGGTTGGTCCACGGTGACATCTCGCCGCTGAACATCTTGCTCGCGGCCGATCGCGCGGTGCTCGTGGATCTCGGTCTCGGTCTTGCGGAGGCCGAAGACGCGGTCGGTGGCGCGCGCGGCACGCCGGCGTTCATGGCTCCCGAGGCGCTCGCGGGTCATGTCGATGCGCGCAGCGACCTCTACGGGCTCGGCGCGACCGTCGCGCGGCTCGTGCTCGGTCGGCCGCCGTTCGCAGGCGCCACGCTCGGCGAGCTCGCGCACGCGATCCTCACCACGCCCCATCCGGCGCTGCCCGCGTTCGTGCCGGCACCGCTCGCCGATCTGATCGATCGCTTGTACGCGCGCGACGCCGAACGCCGGCCGACGTCGGCGCTAGCCGTGCTCGACGAGCTCGATCAACTCGCCCCGATCATCTCTCCCGCGATCGCACGCCGCGCGCGGCCCGCGATCGCGGCCCCCCCGCTCGCGGCCTCGTGGCCGGGCGCGGCCGCGTTTATCGCGGACGTGGTCGCAGGTCTCGCCACCTCGAAGGTCCAGATCGTCGTCGGGGGCGCCGGTTCGGGCGCGCGCATGCTCGTCGATGGCGCGATCCGGCGCTGGCAGCTCTCGCGCGCAGCCGAACGGCGCGAGACCGTGCCGCACCTCGCGGGTTCACTCGACGCTATCGCCAGCGCGCTTGGCGTCGCGCCCGTCGAGGCGGGCTCCTCCCTCGAAGGATGGATCGATCGCGTGGCGCGTGCGGCGCGCGCGCGTGAGCTCGTGATCGCGTTCGAGCTCGCCGAGGATCCGCGCAGGGATGCCTTGATCGCCGCGCTCGGCCGCACGTCGGGGCCGCTCGGCGTGATCGCGATCGTCGCGACCACGGTCGCCCCGCGCGAGGGCCTCGACGTCCGTGCCGTGCCGGCGCTCGATCGATCCGAGCTTGCGGCCGTAGCGACGCAGATGCTCGAGCGCGAGCCACCGAGAGCGTGGACCGACGCGTTGCTCGCGGTGTCGGCGGGCGCGGCGGTCACCGCGATCGAGCTGATCCGATCGCTCGCGCGCGAGGCCGATCCGTTCGCGATCGAGTGGACGTCGCGATCGACTACCGTGCTCGCCGAGGTCCGCAGCGGCCAGCTCGCGGCGATCAGCCCACGTGCTCGCCGGCTCGCGTTCGCGCTGGCGGTGGTGGGCGGCCGGGCTCCGCTCGCGACCGTGATCACCTCGCTCGCAGGCGAGGTCGGCTTCGCCGAGGCAGCGGAGCTCGAGCGCGCCGGGCTCGTGCGTCGCGCCGGCAGCGAGCTCGCGACCGAGCTCGCGATCGACCAAGCGACCGTCGAAGCGGTCGAGCTTGTCGCGGGCAGCGAGCTGCGAGAGCTCGCACGACGCGTGCTCGATGCTGGCGACCTCGGGCTCGACACCACTGCGGCCCTACTCGCGCACGTCGAGCTCGACGCGGCGCTCGCACGACGCGCCTGCGAGGTCGCGGAGCAGTTGCTGGCCCGGGGGCGCGGCGATCGCGCGCGCGCGGTCGCGATGCGCGTGATCGCGGCCGGCGTGCCTGGGGTCGCGCGGGCGTACCTGATCGCGGCGCGGGCGGCAGCGAGCCTCGGCGCGTACCGCGACGCGCTCGACCTCGCAAAGCGCGGCGAGCGGGCCGGCGCCGATCCGATCGAAGCCCGCTTGTTGATCGCACGCACGAACCAGCGCGCGGGCGAGCTCGAAGCGGCCGAGGTGGCGCTCGCCGAGCTCCACGCGATGCATCCCCAGCACGCCGAGATCGCGGGCGCCTATGCGCGCTTGCTCGTCACCCGATCGCGCTACGTCGAGGCCCGGCGCGTCGCGCTCGCCGCCGGTCCGCTCGCCGGCTTGCGCGCCGAGGCCGCCGGGCTCGCGGCCTTCTATCTCGGCGAGCTCGACGACGCCGACCGCGCGTTCTCGGCGCTCGAAGCGATGGCGAGTGCCGCCGACGACACGGCTGCGATCGGTCGTGCACTCTCGTTGCGTGGCATGGTCGCCCAGCAGCGCGGTCAGCTCGGCATGGCGAGCGAGCGCTATCGCGAAGCCGCCCGTCGCCTGCGCGAGGTCGGCGAGATCCACGCCGCCGCCGTCGCCGAGCTCAACCTCGGCACCGTCCTGACCGAGCGCGGACGCGCGAGCGAGGCCCTGCCCCGGCTCGCCGCGGCCAGCCGCGTGTTCGCGGACCTCGCGGCGACGACAGAACAGATCGCGGCCGATCTCAATCGAGGCAATGCGCTGCTCGCGGTCGGTCAAGCGGAGGAAGCGCGGCTCGCTGCCGAGCACGCGCTCGGCCAAGCCACCGGCGCACCGCACCTCCGCGCATTCGCGCTGCTCGTGCTCGGCGATGCGCGCCGCCGGCTCGGTGATACGGCCGGCGCCGAGGCGAGCTATCGCGACGCGCTCGCGATCGGCAACGAGCGAGGCGACGCGCACGCGCAAGTCAGTGCATTCATCGCACTGGCCGAGGCGGGCCACGCTCCCGATCGCTCGCTCGCCGAGGTCGCCGAGCTCTGCGCCAGCGACGACGATCGCGATCGCTGGACGATCGCGTGTGGCCGGCTCGCACTCGCCCTGGGCGCCACCAACCCCGGTGCATTCGGCGCGCTCGCGAAGGCATGTGCCGAGGTCGCGCGACGCGCGAGTGATGCGGATCGGCTCGAGCGTGCGCTGCGTGGCCACGCGGTCGCGGCACAGCTCGCGCAGCGCGCCGGTGATCGCGCGCTCGTCGCGCAAGAGACCACGCGCGCTCGCTCTGCCCACACAGCGATCGCCGCCGCCGCCGCACCAGGATTCCAACGTGCGCTCGAGACCGACCCGGATCTCGTCGCGATCGGAGGCTCCTGCGAACCCACGCTCGTCGAATCGTCGACCGCGGCGCGAGACTCGACCGCCGCGCTCCTGCGCCGCATGCTGACCTTGTCGCGGCGGTTGAACAGCGAGGCCGAGGTCGCCCGCATCCTCGACGAGGTGATCGATACCGCGATCGAGCTGACGTCGGCCGAGCGCGGCTTCCTGTTGCTGCGCGACGAGCGTGGCGAGCTCGCGCCCGTGGTCTCGCGCAACTTCGCGATGGCGGATCTCGAGACCGCGGATCGCTCCGTCAGCCGTTCGATCGCGGAGCGCGCTGCGCAGAGCGGTGAGGCCGTGATCACGGTCGATGCCGGCGGCGACGAGCGGTTCGCGGTCGCCGCCTCGGTCGCCGCGCTGCGCCTGCGATCGGTGCTCGCCGTGCCTTTGCGCCAGCGCTCGACGGTGGTTGGCTGCATCTACGTCGATCACCGCCTTCGCCACGCGGCGTTCGACGACGACGCCGCGACCGTGCTCGGCGAGCTCGCCGACATCGCGGCGATCGCGATCGAGAATGCACGCCTGACCGAACGCTTGCGCCGCACGACCACCGAGGTCGACGAGCTCAACCGTCGGCTCGTCGCCGATCTCGAAGAGCGCGATGCCGAGCTCGTGCGCGTCAAGTCCGAGCTCCCCGATCGCGATCGGCTGCGCCATCGCTACGAGCGCATCGTCGGTCGGTCCCCCGCGATGGTCAAGATGCTCGACATGCTCGACCGTGCCGCGGCGACCTCGCTGCCCGTCGTGATCGTCGGCGAGAGCGGCACCGGCAAGGAGCTCGTCGCGCGCGCACTCCACGACAATGGCCCGCGCAAGGCCGGCGCGTTCGTCGCGATCAACTGCAGCGCGGTGCCCGAGCCACTACTCGAGAGTGAGCTCTTCGGGCACGTGCGCGGCGCCTTCACCGGCGCGGATCGCGATCGCCGCGGCATGTTCGAGGTCGCCGATGGCGGCACGCTGCTGCTCGACGAGATCGCCGACACCAGCGTCGGGATGCAGGCGAAGTTACTCCGCGTGCTGCAAGACGGCGTGATCCGTCGCGTCGGCGAGGCCAAGACGCGCCAGGTCGACGTCCGCGTGATCGCCGCGAGCCAGCGCCCGCTCGCCGAGCTCGCCGCCGCCGGTGCGTTCCGCGAAGATCTTCGGTTCCGCCTCGAGGTCATCACGATCGCCGTGCCCGCACTGCGTGACCGCGACGGCGATATCCCGCTGCTCGTCGAGCGCTTGCTCGAGCGGCTGACCACCGGCAAGCCCTTGCCGCGCCTCACCCGTGCCGCCTTGCGTGCGCTGACCCAGCACCGCTGGCCGGGCAACGTGCGCGAGCTCGAGAACGCGCTCGCCCGCGGGATCGCGCTCGGCGGCGACATCCTCGATCTCGAAGACCTGCCCGAGCAGCTCGCCGCGGCGAGCGGTCGCCCCGAGCCCCAGAAGCCCAGGCTCGGTGACGACCTGCGGCTCAAGCCCGCGCTGGTCGCGACCGAGCAGGCGTACATCACCGCGGCGATGACCCGCGCGAAGCAGAACCAGACCGTCGCCGCGCGGTTGCTCGGTCTCTCGCGGTTCGGGCTGCAGAAGAAGCTGCGCCGGCTCGCGGGCGACGAGCCCGAACCCGACGACGACTGAGCTAACGCGCGAGCGCGATCTTCGCGATCTCGCCGACGAACAACGGATAGCTCAGCCCGGCCGCCGCGGCTGCGCGCGACGCACCTGCATCCGGCGAGATATCGGGGTTCGGGTTGACGTCGATCACCCACGGCTGGCCCGCGGCATCGACGCGCAGATCGACGCGACCGTAGTCGCGCAGCTCGATCGCGCGATACGCGGCGAGCGCGACGGCTTCGACCGCGGCGACTAGCTCGGGCGTCGCCGCGCGCAGCGGGACGGGCTTGGTGCCGACGTAATCGACGTGGCTCTCTTCCCACTTCGCGGCGTAGCTCACGATGTGCGGGCGATCCGAGGGCATCGCCGCGAAGTCGATCTCGTGGAGCGGCAGCGTGCGTGCGGTCGAACCATTGCCCAGCACGGTGACGTTGATCTCGCGGCCTGCGACGTAGCGCTCCGCGATCACGGCCTGCTTGAACTCGGTCATCAGCTCGCGGCTGCGCGTGCGGAGCTCACCGACGTCGTGCACGACGTTCGCTTCGGTGATTCCGAGCGAGGCATCTTCGTGGGCGAGCTTGACGAACCACGGATAGTCGAGCGCCTCGAGCGCAGCGTCGGCGAGCGACGCGTCGTCGACGAGATAGCGATACGGAGGCGTGGGCACGCCGTTCGCGAGCAGGATGTCCTTCGTGCGTTGCTTGTGCAGGCACGAGGCGAGCGCGAGCAGGTCGGCGCCGGTGTAGCGAATGCCGAACAGATCGAGCAAGCCCGCGAACGTGGGCTCGTTCAGCGAGTTGTTGTCCATCGACTCGCAGAGGTTGAACAACAGGTCGTGCTTCTGCTCGCGAATGGTCGCGAGCACCGAGTAGACCTCGACGCCGTGCACGCCCGTGAGCTCGACCGTGTGGCCGGACTCGGCGAGCGCGCGCGTGATCGCCTTCGCGCTCTCGCGCACCGACGTGACATCTAGCCCGGTAAGGGTCGCTTGTTCCGCGTCGTAGTCGGTGTTGTAGAGGACGACGATCCGGGCCATACCTCTTTATAACGCGCCTGCGGCGCCCGGCCTACCCGGCGAGCAGCTCGTCGAGAAGCTGGTCGTCGAGGTAGTGCACGGGAGCGGCCGCGCTGACCACGCCGACACCCGTCGCGATGAGCGCGGCGACCAGCAGGTCACCACACATCACCGAGATCGAGCGACCCGCGCGCTCGAGCTCTTGCTCGGCATCTTCCGAGAGCTCGCGCGGCGCGAACAGGATACCGGCGACGAGATCCTTGGCTTCGACGCCGACGCGGAGCTCACCGATGCCACGACGATCGATCGGCTGATCACCCGAACGCGAGCTGATCAACACGGTGCGCGCGAGGCCCGGTGCCTGCGCGGTCGCGTAGCTGATGCCGCCGACGCGCTTGATCCAATCGATCTCGCGATAGCCCGCGGCCACGAGGTACGCGTGGATCAGACGCTCGAACCCAGCGGCACTCGCACGCTGGATCCGCTGCGCGAGGGCGCGATGCGTCGCGCCTGCGAGCTTCGAGAGCGCGCTCGCCATCGAGGCTTCGACCTCGGCGGTCACGCTCATCGCGACCGGACCCGGCGCGAACAGATCGCGACCGCGATACACGATGCGCGGGCGCAGCCCGAGCGTGCGATAGCTCCGCTCGTCGCCGAGGAGCTCGGCCTTGAGTTGCGGCCACAGCTGCTCGGGATCCTGGGTCACGAGGTTGCGCTTGCGCATCATCTGCGCGAGCTGGCGAACCGGCAGCGGCTGACCATTGCGGAGCTGCGCGAACACGGCCGCCGCGGCATCGCCGAGCGGCGTGCCGACGCGCGCGAGCACGTCGTGTTCGCCGGTCACCGGAATCGGCATCTGGAGGTTCGGACGTGACTCGCGCGACTGGCCGCCATTTGCGGCACCGGTGGCGCCGTTGCTCGCGCCGCTGTTGGCGCCGTTGTTATTCGGGTTGCTGTGCGGCTGGGCCTGGCCACCCTGGCCATTTTGGCCGCCCTGGCCGCCTTGGTTGAACAGGCGCTGCTGCTCGTGCGGACGACCACCACCCGGACCACCTTGCGATTGACCACCACCACCGTTGCCGCCTTGCGGGCGACCGTCGCGGGTCTGCTGGCGATCGTCGCGACGCTGCTTGCGGCGATCGCGGCGGTCTTGCCACTGCGCCTTGCGCTCTTCGCGCGCGTTGATCTCCGGCACCATCGGCCGGTCTTCATCGCGGGTCTTCGCATCCTGAAACTCGCCGTGCGCGCGCGCCGGGGCGCCCGAGACATCCTCGCCGTAGATCGCCGAGAGCTCGCGCTCCTCGTCGGTCAGCTCGGGTGCGGTCTCGATGGGCGGCGCCGCGACAAGGCCAGCGGCCGCTGCGTCGACGACTCGGTTCAACGCTTCACCCTCACCGAGGACCACGACCGCCTCGGAGGCGACCACTTCGACTTTCGTTTCTTTCTTGGCGCGGGCCGGCTGCTTCTTCGGGGCCGGCTTCGCAGCGGCCTTCTTGGCCGGAGCGGCCGTCTTGGCCGAAGCGGCTGACTTCTTCGTAGCCGGAGCGGCCTTCTTCGCCGGTTTCTTGTCCGACTCGCTGGCGCTCTTCTTCTTGCTCATCTGCCGCAGGTGGTACCAGAAATTTGCCCTGCGGATCCATGGCCCTTAGGGTCGGTTTAGGACGGGAACAGGCTGTGGTTGTGCAGCGTTCCTATCCCCAAGGAGTCAAACCATGCAGTCCCACAAGATCGGTGTGTTGCTCGGGGGTCTGTCGAGCGAGCGTGAAGTGTCCCTGCGGACCGGTGAGGCCGTTTTGGCCGCCCTCCGCGCGCGTGGGCATCATGCCGTTCCCGTCTATGTCGACCGCGATGTCGACGTGGCACTTCGCCAGGAGCAGCTGGATGTCGCGTTCATCGCGCTCCACGGCCGGATGGGCGAGGACGGCTGCATCCAGGGGCTGCTCGAGCTCCTCGGCATCCCGTACACCGGCTCGGACGTGATGGCGTCGGCGCTCGCGATGCACAAGGGCAAGGCCAAGGAGCTGTTCCGGCTCCACAACTTGCCGACGCCTGCGTACTACTCGCTCGTCGCCTCAGACACCGTGGATCTCGCGGGGATCCACGGCGACTTCGGCTTCCCGTGCGTCGTGAAGCCGATCCGCGAAGGCTCGTCGGTCGGCGTCACGATCTGCCACAGCGAGGCGGAGTTCGCCGGCGCGGTCGACAAAGCACTGTGCTTCGACGACGAGATCCTGGTGGAACGGTTCATCGCAGGCAAGGAAGTCTCGGTCGCGATCCTCGACAACCGCGCCCTGGGCGCCTGCGAGATCGCGCCCCGCGCGGGCTTCTACGACTACCAGAACAAGTACACCAACGGCGCGACCGAGTATTTTGTTCCGCCACGCCTGTCGCCGGAGCGCTATCGCGGCGTCCTCGCGCAAGCGCTACGCGCGCACATGGCGCTCGACTGCAACGGCGCGACGCGCGTCGACATGATGGTGAGTGACTCGGGCAACGAGTTCATCCTCGAGGTCAACACCGTCCCGGGGCTGACGCCGACGAGCCTCTTGCCGAAGATCGCGGATGCCGCTGGCATCTCGTTCGGCGAGCTGTGCGAGCAGATGCTCGCGAGCGCGACCCTCGGATCGCGGCGCGGTCGTGGCGAGCGCCGGGTTCTCCAGCGCCCGTATATCGGCGACGAACGGCGCGAAGAGCGGCGTGACGACCACGCTGTCGAGGCGGCGCATCACTAAGCGCGATCAGCGGTTCGTCGCGGCGACCCTGATCCTCGCGATCGGCGTGCCGGTCGGCGCGTCGCTGGTCGTCGGTGCGCGCACCGAAGCGCTCGCCGATCATCTCGGTCAAGCCGCGGGCGTCCCCGCGACGATCGGGCGGGTCGACGTCGATCTCACGGCGCGGTTGCGGCTCTCGAACCTGGCCCTCGGCGAGCTGTTCAGCGCCGAGGCGGTCGAGGCCTCGGTCTCGCTCGATTCGTTGCTCTCAGGTCAGTTCGGCGCCGACGAGATTCGCGTCGCGACACCGCGCGTCGCGCTCGAGGTCGATCGCAACGGCGATAGCGATCTCGCGCGGCTCGTGCGCCGGCTCGCCACCTCGGCGGGACACAGCACCTCGACGGGTCCGCGCGTGCGCAGGATCGTCGTCAGCTCGGGCTCGCTCGTCGCGCATGTCCCCGGCCTCGGCGAGATTTCGGCGGATGGCGTCGAGCTCGTCCCCGACGCGGGCGGCGTGCGCGTGATCACCGGTCCCTTGCACCTGCGCGGTGCGGTCGGGACGCACGTGCAAGGCGAGCTCTCGCTCGCGCGTTCGTCGGCGGAGGTGTCGCTGCCGCACGTCAAGTTCGGGCGCGTACTCGCGGTCGCCGGCACCGGCGAGGTCACCGCCGACGGGCGCACGATCGCGCTCCGCGATGTCTCGATCGGTCGGCTCACCCCCGGTGGGTCGCTCGAGGTTCGCGCCGCGCTCGACGACGGAGGCATCCCGCGCCACGTCGCGGCCGAGGTCGCGCCGCCGAGCGCGAGCCGCGCGCTCGAGGTCACGCTGCACGGTGATCGCATTCCGCTGCGCGCGTTCGCGGCCCTCGCACCGCACGGCATGATCCTCGACGACGCACATGCCTCTGGCTTGCTGACAGTGCAACGCACGGGTCGAGATATCTCGCTCACGGTCGACGGTTCGATCGATGGGGCACGGATCGATCATCACCTCGCGGGTACCGCACCGCTCGCGATCGCGGCGGGCCTCCGCGGCATCGTCGCGATCACACCCGAGACCGTCACCGCGGATCATCTCGCGCTCTCGATCGGCGATGCCCATTGGACGGCGACCGGCTGGGTGCGCCGCGGTCCGCTCTCCGCCGCACAGCTCGATCTCGCGCTCGAGACCGCGCCGTGTAGCGCCCTCCTCGCCTCGCTACCGGCCGAGCTCCGCGGTCCGCTCGACGGGATGCAACTGACCGGCACCTTCGGCGGTCGTGGTCACCTCGGGCTGGATCTCTCGGCAGCCCCGGGCGACGGCGTCGCTCTCGAGCTCGATCTCGACAACCGTTGCGAGGTCACGGTCGAGCCGCCGGGCGCGGATGCCTCGACGCTCGCGACCGCGACCGACACCACATTTGCCGACGGCAGCCACGCGAAGGTCGGCAAGGGCCAGCCCGGCTGGGCGGAGCTCCGCACCCTGCCCGGCTACGTCCCCGCCGCGTTCGTGTCCGCCGAGGATGGTCGGTTCTACGATCATCACGGCTTCGATCCGGTGCAGATCGGCAAGAGCCTCGAGATCGATCTGCGCGATCACAAGCTCGCGCGTGGCGGCTCCACGATCAGCCAGCAACTCGTGAAGAACGCGTTCCTCGCGCAGCGTCGCAGCCTCGATCGCAAGCTCCAGGAAGCGATCCTCACCTGGCGGCTCGAGGCGCGCCTCGACAAGAGGACGATCCTCGAGCGCTACCTCAACATCATCGAGCTCGGTCCACACATCTTCGGGATCGGGGGCGCTGCGAAGCATTGGTTCGGCACCGGCGCGAACGGGCTCGATCTCCACCAGGCCGCGTTCCTCGCGGCGCTGACCTCGGAGCCGCAGACGATGAGCCGCCGGGTTCGCCACGCGGGTGGCCTCGATAGCGACAGCGCGATCCGCGTCGACGTGATCCTCCACGCGATGTATCGTGACGGCGCGATCGACAAGGCCATGCTCGATCACGCGCGCGAAACGCCGCTGCGGTTCGCACCAACGGCCCTCAAAGGCGACTAGCCCCGACGCAGCGCGGAGCTCGTCAAACGCCGAGGAACAGGCGATTGCCGAAGTTCCGCTCGAGCTCGGTCGCGAAGATCTTCTGTGCTGCCGCATCGATGTCGTACGCGACGCGCTTGAACTCGAAGGTCTTCTCTTCGCTGTCGTAGATCGTGTAGCTCGCGCGGTTGTCGTAGTCGCGTGGCTGGCCGACCGAGCCGACCGAGATGATGTAGCGGTGCTCGGGCCGGATCACGAACTTGTTCGCGACGACCTCGAACACCTCTTCGCGGGTCAACGCGAACGATTTGCAGAGGTGCGAGTGACCGATGAACGTGACGAGCCCGAGATCGTCCCAGATCTCGAGGCACCGCGAAGCCTGCTCGACCGAGAAGATGTACTCGAACTCTTCGAGGTTGATCGGCGAGCCGTGACAGAACGTGAGGTCTCCGTCGCGCACTTCGTACGGCAGGCTCTCGAGCCAGTCTTTGTTTTCCTGGCGGAGCTGGCGCGAGTGGAGATCGAGCGCCTGGCGGGCGGCATCGTAGTAGTACGAGTAGTCCATCCGGCCCGCGACCGCGGCATCGTGGTTGCCGAGGATCGTGAACGCCGCGGTCTTGCGAACCAGGTCGCAACACTCGTTTGGCGAGGCGCCGTAACCGACGACGTCGCCAATGCAGACGTACTTGTCGATGCGCTCACTTTTGAACGCGTCCAACACCGCGGTCATCGCTTCGATGTTCGCGTGGACGTCGGAGAAAATCCCGATGCGCATCCGAGCTTTCGATACTACCTGAAAACCTTAGCTCTGGATCAGATCCGACTCGTCGAGCTCTGCTTCCTCGTCGTCTTCTACGATGAGATCGCTGTTGTCGAGCATTTCCATGGGACCGGAGACGTCCAAATCGGCAAGTGCGGCCTTGGCGTCGTCTGGGGCGCCGTCCAGCGCCTCGAAGAATCGCCTCGAGAACGCCCGATTGACCGTTACATCGCGGATCGCCTGGGCCCCCGGCCGGACGCGAACCTCGTCGCGGGCGGCGGTTTCGAGCAGGTCGAGCGCCTGGCGGGCGATGGGAGCGAGCACGCTCTGCCCTGCCGACATCTGATCGAGCGCGCTTCGGCCGCCACGAACCCCGACATGGGCCATCGCCCACGCCACGCGCTCCTGGATCTGAGGCGTCATCCGGTCGCCGAGGCGGCCGGTGTGGCTCGCCAGCGGCATCAGCGCGGCTGGTCCGACCTGCCCGAGCGCACGTGCGATCTCGCGCCAGACCTCGGTCGGCTCGGTGATCAACAAGTCGATCACGGCGTAGGTGCCTTCATCGGTCCGGAGCAGCGCCAGCGCCAGCGCGCAGCCGTGGCGCAGGAACGCCTTGCTCGAGCCGAGGCCCTCGATCAGTGGTTGCGCGGCGGCGGGTCCGAACTTCACGCAGCGGCCGAGGATCCGGACCGCTTCGGCGCGCGACATCTTCTTCACGGCCGCGATGACTGCCGGTGCCGCGACCGCGGCGATCGAAGGGCCACGATCGCAGAGCTCGCTCGCCGCGGCGACCCGATGCGCCTTGTCGTCGAGCATCGCGAGGAGCTGCTCGGTCGTGGTCGAGCGCGGCAGGCCGTTGATCGGCGTGCCGTCGATCGAGCCCGAGACCATCGGCAGCTCTTCGCTCTTGATCACGCCGTTCTGCTTCTTGCGCAGCTCGACACCGAGCGCGCGCGCTTCTTCCGCGATCGCCTTGGTATTGTCGTCCGCCGCGTCCGCATCGATGTCGAACGCGGTCGGATGGCGGCGCAGCTCCTCGAAGCCACTATCGAGCTTCAGGATCAGGTCGCGACGCGACCGGGCGAGGCCTTCGGAGACCGCGACCTGCGCGAGCTCGGGGCCCATCCAGATGCCCCAGGCGACCGCGCTCTCGAGCACGTGGCGGCGCAGCTCGCGCCAGCGCTGTAGCGGGAAGCCGCGCGAGCAGATCAGGTAGTCCTCGCGCGACGGACGCGCGAACCGGCGTGCGATCGCTATCGCGCGCCGCAACTGCTGGGCGGTGGCGAGCTGCGCGAGCTTCTCGTCGCGAAACTCGCCGGTCTCGGGGTGTTGCGCGCCGAGCAGGTCGTAGTCGGCGCGCTCGACGAGATCCTTCGCGCGCTGGAACGACGGCTCGACGTTCTCAGCCGAGATACCGCGCAGATGATCGTCGGCGGCGCGCAGGATGTATGCGGCATTGTCGGCGAGCGGCGCGGTCAGCCGGACCGAGCGAATCGGGGCGCCGTGGAGGATCACGACGACGTCGATCGCGAACCGCTTCGCGAGCGCAGCGACGACCTGGCGATCGAGCTCCGCGCCGATATCGAGCGTGACGGTGACGAGCTGGGTCGGGCTCGGCACGCGCAGCGCAGCGGGCGGACCGATCACGAGCGTGATCATCGGATACGTGTTCACGCGATGCAGGAGCAGCCGGACGTCGAGGACGCCGCCGACGCCACGCGCCTGGTGATCGTTGACGTGCAGCGCGAGCCGCACCGTGCCGTCGCTGACCTCGAACACCGATTCGATGCCCGTGGTCGCGAAGTCGAGCCAGTTATCGAAGGTCGGCTGCCCGAGGTCCTGCGTATCGGTGGTGAGCGGATCGGAGCCGGGCGGCACGATCGACGTTCCGGTGGTCTCTTCCTCGGTCCACTCGATCGCACCGAGTGACGCGACCGGCGCCGCGTGACCGTTCGCGCCGTTCGCGCCGTTCGCGCCGTTCGCGCGGTTCGCAGCGTCTGCATGGCTGTTCGCACCGGCGCTCGGAGCGTGACCGTTCGTGCCGTGCGGAGGTGTCTTCGCCTTCGCCTTCGGTACGTGCTGCGACAGCGCCGACGACGTCGCTTCCTCGAACACGCGATTGAACTCGCTCGAGATTTCGGCGCTCGCGGAGAGGCCCGCGCTCGGCGCAGTCGCGACCGGCGCCGGCGCGGCCGGCGCGGCCGGCGCGAGATCGATCGCTTCGTGCAGCGCGATCGGCGACGTGACGTTCTCGTACTCGCCGGTCGGCGTGGGACCGATCGTGGTCGCGTCGCCGGAGACCACCGGAACCTGGACCGATTTGATCACGCGAGCGCGCTGCTCGGCGCGCATCCGCTCGAGCTCGCTCTGTGCACGCGCCGCTGCCAGCTCGTGGGCAGCGCGATCCTTCTCGAGCTGGACCTTGCCCTGTTCGAGTTGACCTTTGCCGTGCTCGAGCTGAGCGCGTGCATGATCGATCTGCGCCCGTGCGCGGGCGAGGTCTTCTTCGCGCTTCTCGATCTCGTTGCGCTTCTTCTCGAGGTCCTTGGCCGCATCTTGCGTGCGCGCAGCGGCCAACGCGGCGAGCGCTCGGGCTTCGAGGTACGCGCGCAGCGCGCCGCTGCCGAACACCACGGCGAACTCTTTGGCGTAAGCCGGAATCGCCGCGTCGTCGGCGCGCAGGCGCTCGAGTAACTTGATCCGCTCGTCGATCTCGCGATGGCGCTGCGCTTCGCCGAGGACAAGCACCATCAGCTCCGCGGCAGGATCGTGATAGACGATCGGCATCGCGACCGCGTTGAGCGCGTGCGCGGGATCGTCGGAGTGCAGGCGCTCCGCGAGCTCGGGGTCGCTCACCGCATCGACGGTCGTGTAGACCGTCTGGACGACGAGGTCGCCCGCCGGCGCTGTCACGTGGACAGTGGTCGTTTGCGTGCGGCCGATCGAGCCGCGATAGGCGTTCTGCGATGGAGCTCGCGCATGACCCCTTGCCATGCGCGGAGGCATAACACGAAAGGAGTTTAATTCACGCCGCCGGAAGGCTCGTCCGCGACGGGGTTCGGAACATCGCCGTTCGGCCCCGTGTCATCCTCGGCGCCATCACCCGCGGAGGCCGCATCTTCGGCGCCATCCTCGGGGATGTCGTCCTGGGCGGTCTTGCCGAGCATCTGGGCGGCGTACGCGACGAGGACCTCGTGGATGTGCTCGACGGTATCTAGCCGGTTGCACAGCGAGTAGTAGTCGTCGAGGGGCACCTCGCCCATCCGGCCGAGCGTCTCCTGGACGATTTCTTTCATCCGGACGGGCACGTCGAGCTCGTTATCGAGTTCCGCGACGTCGTTCTTGGCGATCGCGGCCGCGACGAACCCGAGCGGCGAGAAGTTCAGGCCGGTGGGCAGGACCACGCGCCACTCGCCCTCGGGCCCGATGACGTTCTTGGTCTCGTCGACGTCCGCGCGATCCGCTTCGAGGTCGACCTTCGAGCCGATCAGGTCCCAGCGGCCGCCCAGATGGCGGCGTACGACCTCGCCGAAATACGCGCCTGCGGTCACGATGATCAGCTTCATCGTCGCCGGCGCGCTATCGGCCACGGTCCGCAGATAGTGATCGAGCAGCGGGAGAGTGTCGCTGTTGTATTCGAGCGTCACGCCGAGCGCGCGACGAACGTACTCGACCACTTGAGCGGCATATTCCTGCACCCGCGGCGGCGTCTCTTCCACGACGCGACCCGTATACCCCGACTATTGAATGACGGCGAGCGAGACGACGCCGTACTTCGACTGGAGCTCGACGGATGCCGACGCTTCGCCCGGATCGGTAGCCCGACCGAGCGTGGCCTGGGCCCACCCGCCATTGAGGGTGGTCGGCTGGCCGAGGTCGACCTTCGCGCCGCGCGCACGCATCGACACCGCACCGTGGCGATGCATCCGCACGTCGATGTCGCCGTGCAGGCTCGACACGACGAGGTGACCGCGCATCGCGGATTCGTACTCGAGCGAGATCCGGCCCTCCGTCGTGGTCAGCTCGATGTCGCGCGACCGCACGCGCTTGCCCGCGATCTTGCCCTTGTTCGCCGAGGCGACGAGCTTGTCGCCGTTGATCGAATCGAGGTCGACATCCGACGACACCGTCGCGGCATCGACCGAGCCGAATACCTGGTTCAACGAGGTCGCGCCCGACACGCTGTGCGTGAGCAGCTCGCCCGAGACATTCGTCGCGGTGATCGAGCCCGACGTGCTGTCGAGCTCACCTCCCGCATCGAGATTCTCGATCGAGAGCTTGCCCGCCGAGGTCGACGCGTCGACGTGCGCCTTGCGCGGTGCGCGGATCACGAGGTCGACATGGACCGCGCCGCGCGCCACCGACTTCACTTCTTTGCCGCCATCGACCGAGGTCGAGATCCGGACCGTGCCGTCGGCATTCGGGACGAGCGCGACGCGCAGGCGATCGAGCGTGTCTTCGTCCGGGGCGTGCTTGTGGGTCTCGATCTGGATCGACGTGCCGTCGTAGCCCTCGACACGAACGTCGCCGAGCGGGTTCTCGATCGAGAGCTGCGTGAACGCGTGCCCGGCGGGCTTGATCTCGAGCCGCGCGCGCTCGACCACCTCGGGCTTCGCAGCTGGCTGGGGGGTCGGGTCGGCGTCGGCCGAGCTGGCGCATAACAGCGCCGCGGCGATCAGGCGTAGCTTCACGGCGTGCCTCGCGTGTCTGCGAAGGCGACCTCGTCGCGCGTGGTGACGCGCTGGAGGTAGCGGATCAGCGTGCGGTACGCCTTCTGGCGCGGCCGACCTTCGCTGGCGGTGGTGACATCGTGCTGGAGCTCGCCGAGCTTTGCATCGAACTGCTGCTGGCGATCGGCGGGCCATTGCGTGCGCGCCTCGCCGGCGAGCTTCACGAGCTCGCCGGACGCCTCGCCGTAGGCATCGGAGGTTTGCTTCGGCAACGCCTCGATCTCGGCGGCGACATCGCCCTGGGGGCCGGGCGCCGTCGGGGCTTCCCCGGCCGGCCTCGGTACCGCGACGGGCACGGCGGCAACGTGCGGAGCGTCTGCCGCTCCATGCTCGTGCGTGAAGCGCCACGCCCACACGCACACGACGACCGCGAGTGCGGCACTCGCGACGGCGAACCGCGGCGAGGACCACTGCTGCGCGAACCGCGACACCACGTGGCGCCAGTGCGGTTTGTCGGCATCGGCGACTTCGGCGGCCGCGAGCTGGCGCTGGACGCCAGCCCACATCTCCGACGGTGCATCGAGCTGAGTCAGCGCGCGCAAGCCATCGCGCAGCGCCGCTTCATCATGCGCCGCCGTCCGACACGCTTCGCACCTCCGGAGGTGGCCACGTACCGTGCTCCCGCGATCGCCCTCGAGCTCTCCGTCGAGATACGCGGTCAGGTGCGGACGAACGTCATGGCACGTCACGTCGGCGTACCCACGATCGGGCCGAGCAGCTCGCGCATCCGCGCGCGCGCTTTGTGGAGCTGCGATTTGCAGGTGCCGACGCGACACTCGAGGATCGCCGCGCACTCTTCGTGCGAGAGCCCTTCGACATCGTGGAGCACGAGGATCGCGCGATAGCCGGGCGGCAGCTCTTGTAACCCGCGTTCGATCCGCGCGGCGAGGCCAGGGTCGCGCGAGACGGCGGGTGCCGCCGGGACATCGGCGAGCGTCTCGTCGCCGACTTCTTGGCGGCGGCCGCGCTTGGCGAGGTGCGACAGCGAGCAGTTCACGGTCAACCGGTAGACCCATGTCGACAGCGCGGAGTCACCACGGAAGTTCGCGAGTCCGCGGAACACGCGAACGAACACTTCCTGGGCGACCTCCTCGGCGTCGTTCGGGCCCACGATGCGGTGAGCCATGCCGAACACCCGGCGCTTGAACTGGTGGTACAGCATCTCCATCGCACGCGCTTCGCCTCGACGGCACGCGGCGATCAGTTGGACATCGTCGGTGAGTGTCGCGGACACGCGGGTGCGCGGTTCAGCTAAGGCAGGCGTCGGAAGTTCAAGGACAGTTTCGGTCACGGGTTCCCCAACCGGTTCCGTGATGTGACCACCGTCCGACGGAAGGCGTTGCCCGGGTTTCGCACCGTTCACGACGACGCCGACCTAACACTACAAGCACCTGTTGTCGCAACAACTTTCAGGATCCGGTAGGCTCCCGTGGTGGCTGTCAAAGCTCCGCTCATCGTCGGCCTGGGGCGGGTGGGCGTGGCGATCTCGGGTCTCGCTCCGAATCTGCCGCAATCTGGAGCACCTACGGCCGAGCTCGCCGCCCTCGCGCCCGCGCCCGCGCCCGGTGTCGCGGTCGCGCTGCGCGCGGCGCTCTGCCTCGGCTGTCGCGCGCGTGCGGTCGGCACTCATGGCGCAGACCTCCTCGGTCAGCTCGCACGCACGGCGCTGCGCGATGCAGGTATCGAGACCGAGTTGTTACGCGCGGTCGGGACCTCGGCCTGCGAGCTCGTGACGACGGCCGCCGACGGCACATTGCGCGCGCGCTATCCGGGCGAGCTCGGTGAACCGGTCGGCTTCGACGCCTTGCTCGCGCTGCGCGGCGCCGCGGCCTTGCTGATCGACGGTACCGCGCCGATGGATCAGCTGCGCACCGCCGAGAGCGCGCGAACCGCGAAGCTGCCGGTGATCCTCGACGTGAGCGAGCTGCGCGACGGCACGAGCGAGCTGATCGCGGCGAGCGATATCTTGATCATGTCGGAGCGCGCAGCCTCGGAGCTCGCGCCGCGCGGCGAGCTCACCGATGCGCTCGAGGAGATCCTGCATCTCGGGCCGCGCGCCGTCGTGATCACGCTCGGCGACAAGGGCGCGATCGGTCGCCATGGAGATCAGATCATCCGGTGCCCCGCCTTCCCGAGCGATGTCCTCGACGCGTACGGCGCGGGCTCGGTCTTTCACGGTGCGTTCGCGGCCGCGTTGCTCTCGGAGCTGCCGTTCGCGCGGTGCATCGAGCTCGCCGCGGCGGCGGCATCGCTGTCGCTGCGCGAGCTCGGCCCGTGGTCGGCGATGCCGAGCCGCGAGGACGTGCTCGCTCTGGTCCGGACCCGGCGCTAACGCTTCGGCGACTTCGGCTTCTGGCCGATGTCGGAGCCTTCGAGCCGGAAGTGCGCCTCGGCGGCCGCCATCTGCTCGGCCTCTTTCTTCGATTTGCCGACGGCCCGCGCCCACTCCTCGCCGGCGACATGCACCGCGACGACGAACCGCTTGTCATGATCGGGTCCGATCTCCTGGACGACGTGATAGGTCGGCGTCGCCTTCATCCGCGCTTGCGAGGTCTCCTGGAGCCGGGTCTTGAAGTCGTAGAAGCCCTTGAACTCGACGGTCTCGATCCGGGTCGCGAGCACGCGATTGACCATGCCTTCGGCCGCCGCGAACCCGCCGTCGAGATAGACCGCGGCGAGGATCGCCTCGAAGACGTCGGCCAGGATCGAGGCCTTGGTCCGGCCGCCGCTCTTCTCCTCCCCCTTGCCGAGCATCACCCACTGGCCGAGGCCGAGCTGGCCCGCGACATCCGACAGGCCCGCCTCCGACACGACTTGAGCGCGCGTCACGCTGAGCTCGCCCTCGCGCAACTGCGGGTAGCGCGTCATCAGGCGATGACCGACGACGAGATCGAGGACGGCATCACCGAGGAACTCGAGCCGTTCGTTATCTTCTTCGCGCTCGCCGGGCTGCTGTTCGTTACACCAGCTGGCGTGGCGTAACGCACGCTCGAGAAACGACCGATCCGTGAAGTGATAGCCGAGGACGGCTTCTAGCGCGGAGTAATCTGCGGCGGCCACGCCGGCATGATACCCTCGGACACTGTGGAAGCGCTGCGCGAGCGTTTCGGGAAGTATCACGTCCTCGAGAAACTCGCGCAGGGTGGGATGGCCGAGGTCTATAAGGTCAAGACCATCGGAATTGCCGGATTCGAGAAGATCCAGGCACTCAAGCGGATCCTGCCGAGCTCCGCGCGCGAGGGCCGGTTCATCCGCAGCTTCATCGACGAGGCGCGGATCGCGGTCGAGCTGACCCACCGCAACATCGTCCAGGTCTTCGATTTCGGAAAAGCCGACGGCGAGCTGTTCCTCGCGATGGAGCTGATCGAAGGCCGCGACCTGCGCACGGCCACCGCGCAAGCGACCGCGCGCAACCTGCCCTGCCCGATTCCCGTCGCCGCGTACATCATCGCGGAGGTCGCGACCGGGCTCGACTACGCGCATCGAAAGACCGACCTCTACGGCGCCGAGCTCAACATCGTGCACTGCGACGTGTCGCCCTCGAACGTGATGCTCTCGAGCGACGGCTACGTGAAGATCCTCGACTTCGGCATCGCGCGCGCGACGTTCGCGAGTGCGCTCGAGCGGCGACGGTTGCGTGGCAAGCCGCGCTACATGGCACCCGAGCAAACGCTCGGCGAACCACCGACCAGCGCGGCCGACGTGTTCGCGCTCGGCATCATCGCGTGGGAGCTTTTCACAGGCTTGCCGCTCTATCGCGGCCCGGATCTCAAGGCGATCCTCGAGGCGGTGCGGCGCACGATCCCGCCGCGGATCGATCGCTTGAACCCCGGCGTGCCGCTCGAGGTCGCCGATGGCATCGCGAAGGCGCTGTCGCGCGAGCCCGAGGATCGCGGCACGACCGCGGATCTCATCCAGGCATGTGCGCGGACTTCGCTCGCCGGCGGCGCGCACGCGCTGGAGCGCTGGCTCACCGCGCTCGACGAGGCGAGCGCCGGCGATTCGCTCGTCGGACTGTCGGCGTCGCCATCGCGCTCGATGAGCGTGCAGCGTGCGAGCGCGGAGGTAGCGGCGCAGGCGTTCCCGGCGCGCGAGCCGACGCAATCACTGATCGCGCCTCTGCCCTCGCCGTCGCTGCCGGACGATTTCGGCACCGGCACACCCGGCTTCGCGCGACCGCCCGAGCGGCCGTCAGTCACGGCGCTCAATGCGTTCGCGGATCATCCGCGCGCGCGCACCGCGACCGGCGCGCGGTTCTCGGGCTTCGAGCACGAGAGCACCACGACCGCGGCGCAGGACAAGGCGTGGACGCGCCCGACCACGACCGGCCAGGTGTTCGCGAAGTTCGGTGATCGCGATCCGACCTCCGCGGGCACGGTCACGAGCACCTCGGCGACCGCCCAAGGCATGCGCTGGGGCTACGAATCGACGACGGCGGGCGTCGCGCGCCTGAACGATGCGTTGCCGCCGGAGCGCGAGCCGACGATGGCGCTCGACGAGCGGTTCGATACCGAGCGGATGTCGTCGGAGATGCTCGTGCGACCGTCGTACACGACGCTCGTGATGGCGGCGGATGTCAATCCGCAGAATCTCCGGTTCGACGACGACGATTCGACGAGCTATGGCTCCGTGGCGCCGCAAATGCCACACCCTGTGGCCGCGGCACCCAGCGATGCGACGAGCTTCGACGAGCTCATCGTCGAAGGTGAAGCCGCAGCCAACGAGCTGCTTGCGGGCGTCGTTGTCGACGAGCCGATCGATGACGATCTCGGCGTGCTGACGACCGGCGCGCCGGTCGAGCGGCGCCGGACCGTGGTCGTGGTCGGTGTGTTGAGCGGCGCGCCAACCGACGTGCTGCGACCGATCACGCGCGGCCTCGGCGAGCTCGCGTATCAGCGCGGTGGCGTGGTGCTCGCACTCGAGAGCGAAGCGCTCGTTGTCGCGTTCGGGCTCGAGGTCGCCGGCGAAGATGATGTCGCGGTCGCGATGGGTTGGGCGCTCGATGCCGCGGCCGTCGCGCGCGAGAAGCACACCGGCGATACCGGCACGCCCCAGCTCCGGACCGGCGCGCGCACGAACGTCGCCAGCATCCTCACGCCGGAAGGCGCTGCGCGGATTCCTCCGGATGCGATCGAGGAAGCCCGCGCGCTCGCGAAGGAAGCAACACCCGACAAGCCGTGGTTCGTCGGGGTGGCGGGTCGCGTGACCAGCGACCTCTACACGCTGCGCGAGCTGCCGGCCGCAGGGCGAACACGGAGCTCGCGGCGCGTGATCGAGGTCGTCGGGCCGCGCCGGTTCGAGGAGCGCGATCGCACGCGGCTCGAGCGCCGCGGTATGTTTGTCGGCCGCACCGCGCAGCTCGACGAGCTCTCGAGCTGGTTCGATCGGTCGATCGCGAAGAACGACCGCCACGGCGTGCTGGTCGTCGGGGTTGCCGGCACGGGCAAGAGCCGGCTCGTCGCGGAGCTGATCGCCAGGCGCGCCGCGGCCGACCAGGCGACCCGGACGATCCTCACCGCGGCGAATCCGGCAACCCGGCACTCGCCGTTCGCGCTGTTGATCGATCTGTATCAAGCGTCGCTCGGCATCGCGCCAGCGCGAGGTCGTGCGGCGCGCGGCCGGTTCCTGCAGCGGGTCCAGCACCTGTTCAAGGAGAACGGCGTCGCCGAGGACCGCGCGAAAGAGGTCGTCACGGATCTCGATCGTGCGATCGAACTCCGCGATGGCCTCGGCGTCGGTGCGCCCGAAATTGCGGATCTGCGCCCCCGGATCGCGGCCGGCCTGGCGGTGTTTCGCACGGCGATGGCCGAGCCGGGGCGGCCGTTGTTGACCGTGATCGAAGATATTCACCTCGGCGATGCTCCGAGTCTCGAGGTGCTGCGCCACACGCTCGCGATGCCCGCGGTCGGAGCCGAGCTCGTGATCCTGACCGCGCGGCCCGAGGGCGCGGCGCCGCCCGCGGTCGATGCGATCGTCGATGTCGGCGACCTCGTCGGTGGCGAGCTCCGCGCGATGATCGCGGATCGGCTCGGCGCTGCTTCGACACCGCTCAACATCGCCGCGGTGATCGCACGTGGCGGCGGCAACCCGCTGTTCGTCGAGGAGCTCGCCCAAGCGGTGCGCGAGCGCGGCCAGGTCGAGATCGAAGACGGCGGCGACGAGATTCCGGCGAGCGCGCGCGATGTCGTCGCCGCGCGTGTAGATCGGCTCACGCCACGCGCGAAGGCGGCACTGCGCATCGCCTCGGTGATGCCGGGTACGGTCCGCGCGCGGATCGTCGAGGAGCTGATCAGCGAGGAGCGCGCCGACGATGCGCAGGTCACGAGCGCCCTCGACGAGCTGGTCGATGCGGGCGTGCTCGTCCGCCCCGAATCGTCCGGGCCCTCGATCGAAGGTGAGTTCGCATTCGCGCGCGGCCTCGTCCGCGAGGTGGTCTACGATGGCTTGCCCCAGCGTGCGCAGCGCGAATCTCACGCGCGCGTCGGCCGCCTGCTCGCGAGCCGGTTCTTCGCCGGGCGAGAAGAAGCACCGGCCGCGATCGCCGAGCACCTCGAACGAGGTGGCGAGCTCGCCGCCGCCGCCGCGTTCTGGCTGCGTGCCGGCCGGCTCGCGATGACCGCGTCGGACGCCGACACCGCCGTCGCGCACTTCACGCGGACGCTCGCGCTCGAGTCCCAGCTCGGTGAGCTGCCACCGACTGCGACGTCGAAGACCCGCCGGCGCGAAGCCCTCGCGGGCCGCGAGCTCGCGAACCGCCTTCGCGGCGACCTGCTCGCCTATCCAGCTGACCTCGACGACCTCCAGCGCATGTGCGAGGGCGATCTCCGGCGGCTCGCCGATGTCGCGATCCGGCGTGCTCACCGGCTGCTTCGCACGGGCGACTACGCGGGCGCACAGGTCGCGACCGCGATCGCCGAGGACCTCGGGCGCGCCGCTGGCGACGCGCTCCACGTCGGCGAAGCGCTGCGCGTCCGCGGCGAGATCCTCGAACGCCTCAGCCGGTTCACCGAGGCGCTCGACGTGGTCGAGCAATCGCGCCTCGTGTTCGCGAACGCGGGCGCCGCGGCCGAGGAGATGCAGGCGATGGTCGTCCGCGGCCGGATCCATCTCATGCGCGCGCACTACGAGGAAGCGCGCGCCGCCTACCAGCCGGTCACCGCACGCATCGACAAGGCAGCCGACCCGTGGCTCGAGCGTGTGGTCCAGAACCACGTCGCGATCATCGAGATGTGCCTCGGCAACTACCAGCAGGCCATGGTCTCCGCGCAACGCTCGCTCGACCTCTGTCGCCGCTACGGCGATCGCGCGCGCGAAGGCGATGCGCTCAGCGTCGCCGGCATCATCTACCTCGAGGTCGGCCTCTACGAGCGCGCAGCGGCAACGTTCGACGCGGCGCTCGAGCTCCTCGCGCGCGCCGGTTCGCGCTGGAGTCGCGCCGATTGCCTGATCTACGCGGGCGTCTGCGCGATCAAGCGCGG
>JAYWCI010000132.1:0-15567 GCA_043780895.1 Kofleriaceae bacterium
GCGACCGGCATGGCGCACCTGTTCGAGCACCTGATGTTCGGCCAGACCGAGAGCATGCCGCCCGGCGAGTTCGATCGCCTGGTCGAACGCACCGGTGGCGAATCGAATGCCGCGACCTGGGTCGATTGGACCTACTACAAGCTGTCCCTGCCCGCGCGCGACCTCGCGCTCGGCGTCCGGCTCGAGGCCGAGCGGATGCAGCACCTCGTGCTCGAGCCCACGCCGGTCGAGGCCGAGCGCGATGTCGTCACGAACGAGCGCCGCGAGCGCGTCGAAGACGACGTCGATGGTTGGCTCGACGAGCAGCTGATGGCGCACGCGTTCACGGTCCACCCATATCGCTGGCCCACGATCGGCTGGATGGAAGATATCCGCGCGCTCGCGCTACCCGAGATCCGCGCGTTCTATCGAACCTGGTACGCCCCGAACAACGCGACGATCGTGTGCGTCGGCGATTTCGATGACGAGGAGCTGCGCGAGCTGATCGCGAAGCACTACGCGCACATTCCCGCCGCGGAGCTGCCGACCGTCGCCGAGAACACCGAACCCGTACAGCAGAAGGAGCGCGTCGTGCGCGCGCCGAAGCCGATCGCGACCGATCGCTTGCTCGTCGGGTACAAAGCGCCTGGTCAAGATCACCCCGATTGGGCCGCGCTCGAGATCGTGTCGACGCTGCTCGCCGGCTGTCCGTCGGCGCGGCTGCATCGCAAGCTCGTGATCGAGCAAGAGGCCGCGTCGTCGGTCGATGCGCAGCTCACGCCGTTCCGCGATCCATCGCTGCTCCGCCTCGCGGTCACCACCGCACGTGGGCATCGCGCCGACGAGATCCTCGCCTCGATCGATCGCGAGATCGCCAGTCTCGTCGAGACGCCGCCGACCGCGGCGGAGGTCGAGAAGGCCAAGGCGCTCGCCGAGACCGATTTTTGGAGCGCGCTCGCCGATGTCGATGGCAAGGCCGAGGCGCTCGGTCACTACGAGACCGCGCTCGGTGATTTCCGTCGGCTTTCCGCGATCGCCGAGCGGCTGACCGCGGTCAGCGTCGAGGATGTCGCGCGTGCGGTCCGGATGTATCTCGTGCCCTCGGCGCGCACGATCGTGATCGCCGAGCCCGAAGATCCGGACGCCGACGACGACGACGACGACGACGAAGACGACGATGACGCCGCTGGCGCCGAAGATGAAGCGGCCGCCGAAGGCGCGGTCGCGTGAAGACGATCGTCGAAGCGTCTCCGGACACGCCGCTGGTCTGGTTCGAGGTTGGCATTCGCGGCGGCGCCGCCGCGGATCCCGTCGGGATCGAAGGCCTGCATCGTCACGCCGCCCTGCTCGCTCGCCGCGGCGCAGGCGCGAAGCAGCGCGCCGAGCTCGACGAGACGCTCGATTCACTCGGTGCCGCGCTCGAGGTCTCGCTGTCGCGCGATTCGCTGTCGCTCTCGGGTTTGTCGCTCACGCGTCACCTCGATGCGGTGATCGATCTCGCAGCGCAGATCCTCGCCGAGCCGCGGTTTGACGAAGACGAGCACCAGCGCCTGCTGCGCGAGACGCCGCAGGTCCTCGACGAGATTCGCGACGACGATTCCGCGCTCGCGACGCGCTGGTTCGATTGGGTGTGCAGCCCCGGTCATCCGTACGGCCGGACCTCCCTCGGCACCGAGAGCTCGCTCGCGCGGATCGCCACGCTCGGGCGCGATGCAGCGCGCGATCTGTGGCGGCGCGAGGTCGTCGCCGACAACCTGATCATCGGCCTCGCCGGTGATATCGACGAAGCGCAGGCCGAGAAGCTCGTCGCGCGCCTCGTCGAGCGCTTACCGAAAGGCGCGCGCGTCGCAGATCCTGCGGAGCCCGGCCCCTCGGCGCCCGGTCGCCGCACGATCCTCGTCGACAAACCGGATCGCACGCAGGCGCAGCTCCGGATCGGCCACCTCGCCACGAAGTACGGCCACCCCGATACCGCGGCCCTCGCGATCGCCGAGGCCGTGTTCGGCGGCATGTTCAGCTCGCGCCTCATGCAAGAGGTTCGGGTCAAGCGCGGCTGGAGCTACGGCGCGGGCTGCGCGATGCGCCGCTCGCGGTTGCCGCACTGGTTCGAGATGTGGACCGCCGCCGGCATCGATGTCGCTGGTCCCGCGGTCGCGCTCGAGCTCGAGCTCTACGCCGACTACGCGGCGAACGGCCCGACCGACGACGAAGTCGACTTCGCCCGCAGCTACCTGGTAGGCTCGATGCCGTTCCACGTCGCGACCGCGCGCCAGCGCATGCAGCTCGCGGTACGTGACGAGCTGTTCGATCTGCCGGTCGGTTACACCACCGGGTTACCCGAGGTGCTCGGCCAGCTGGGTGCGGCGGATGTTCGTGCGGCGTGCACGCGCAACTACCATCCCGACAATGCGGTGACCGTCGCCGTGACCACGGCCGAGCTCGCGCTTTCCGCGCTGCAGGCCGCGAACGCCGGTCCCGTCACCGTCGTCCGCCACGACGAATATTAGCGACCCTCCTACGGGCAGCTGTAGATCGAGTTGTGCCCGCCGAAGCCGTCGTCGGAGACGTTCGCGTTGTTCGGATCGGCGAAGTACACGCCATCGACGACGAACTTGTACAGATACGAGCCCGGGGTGAACTGCCGGGTGCCGGTCCACGCGCCGTCCGTCTGCTTCGCGAGCGCGAACCCACCGTGGTCCGGATCGCCCCACATGCAGAAATCGCCCGTCACGTACGCGCTCGTGGCGGAGCCGTGGCCGTCGAGCCGGAACATGTCGGCGCATGCACCGGCGATCGGACTATCCGGTGCGGCATCGACGGTGGCGACCGCATCTGCCGGCCCGCTGCCCGCGCTCGCGTCGACCTCGCGGTGCTTGCCATAACCGGGCGGTTCACAGGCCGGCAGAGCGAGAGCGATGATGACGAAAGCAACGGCGCGCATGCGGACTGGAACGCATTTCAAACGACGTGCCATCTGTGGTCGGCGATCGATCCCAGAGCGACCGAGCACATATACGCGCGACGTCGACATTCTCACCGCGCGAGCGTTTCGTTTCGCAACCAGATCGCTCCGGGTGCCCGTGTGAAATTCACGACTTCGGCGGGCATACATATTGGAACCGCCGCGCTCGATGCTTCGCCGGTTGATCCCAGCACTCGCAGTCGTTGCAGCGGTTGCGCAGCCCGCGCATGCCGTCGATCCCGTGGCCTCGTTCCGCTACCTGGTGACAGGGAACGGCTTCGGGTTCCAGGTCTTCGACCAGAACACCAACTCGGTGAAGCAGTTCCTGGAGCGGCCCTACCGCTACTTACGGGCGAACCCGTCGAACCCGGATGGCGAGGGCATCGTCCGTCGCAACCTCGCGTACGACACGTACTTCGGCGTCAAGGCCGGCAACTCGGCCACGTGGCTCTCGAGCGTCAACGCGACCGAGCTCGGCTACGTCAACGAGACCAACATGATCCGCTCGGCGGTGACGGTCAACGGCCTCCAGACCGAGACGTTCTGGGTCTCGCCATTCGGCTACGCCGGCAACGCGATGGTGATGATCTTGAAGGTCACGAACAAGACAGGCAGCGCGCTGCCAGTCACCGCGTTCGCGATTCACAACTTCAAGATGGGCTCGGCGAGCAACCCCGATGTCCCCGATGCGGATGGCGAGTCGGTCGCGTGGGACGGCACTACCGCGATGGAGACCGGTCCCGGCGGCGGCACGATGATCTACGCGCCGATCGGCGGCGCCGAGGTCTCGACCTGCAACGCGAACGCGTACACGACCGTGCAGAACGGGAGCCTCCTGACGACGCAAGCGAGCTGCTCGGGCACCGATACCAAGAACGCCGAGCAGCAAGACCTCGGCTCGATCGCGCCCGGTGCGAGTGCCTGGTGGGGCGTCGCCGTGCTGTTCGATGGTGATGGCGCCGCCGCTGCGACCGCGACGAAGTGGTCGACGTTCCTCGCGGGTCGCACCGCGGACAAGCTCCACGACGACCTGCTCGCGGAATTCGACACCTATCGCGGCACGCCGCCCGCCGGCTTGACCGATGCGGAGACCAAAGTGTGGCGGCAGGCCGAGACCGTGCTGCGCATGGGCCAGATCATGGAGCCCTATCAGGAGACGCCGCGCCTGAAGAACCACGGCATGATGCTCGCGAGCTTGCCGCCCGGCGCGTGGCACACGGGCTGGGTTCGCGATGCGACGTACGCGACCGCCGCGCTCGCCCGCAGCGGTCACGCGGATCGCGCGAAGGACTCGTTGAACTTCTTCCTCGATGCCGATGCGGGTCGCTACGGCAGCTACCTCAACAACGTGCCGTATCGAATCTCGACGGTGCGCTACTACGGCGACGGTCAAGAAGAGGCCGACTACTCGGGCTCGACGACGCGCAACATCGAGATCGATGGCTGGGGGCTGTTCTTGTGGGCCGCGCGCCAGTACATCGACAACGCGCCGGATGCCTCGTGGCTGAACGACACCACGAAGAAGGGCGACACGGTCTACGACGCGATCAAGAACGGCGTCGCCGAGCCCTTGATGGCGAACCTCGAGCCGACCGGCATGAGCATCGCCGACGCCTCGATCTGGGAGGTCCACTGGGGCAACCGCCAGCACTTCCTCTACACGACCGTGGCGACCGCGCGTGGCCTGTGCGACATGGCAACGCTCGCGCGCCGCTCGGGTCACACCGACGATGTCCAGCGCTACAAAGAGGCCGCGCTCAAGGCGGCCGCGACGCTGTCGGCCGCGTTCGTCGACACCAACAACGTGCTCGCCGGATCGCTCGAGCGGCTGCAATCGGGCGCGAACTATCACGATGGCTCGACCGTCGAAGCGATGACGTTCGGCGTCCTCGCCTCGAACAACGCGACCGCGACCGCGACGCTCAACGGGCTCTCGCACCTTGTCACGCCGGCCGGCGGGTACAAGCGGCTCGAGGGTTCGACCGACACCTACGACATCAACGAGTGGATCCTCATCGATCTGCGCGCGAGCGATGCGTTCCGGCGCGCGGGCCAGACTGCCAAGGCGGACTCGCTGCTCGCATGGGTCAGCGCGCAAGCCTCGGCGAACTACAACCTGCTGCCGGAGCTCTACAACACGACCTCGTCGGGTGGCGCGATCGGCTCGTACGCCGGCTCGATCCCGATGGTCGGCTATGGTGCGGGCGCCTATCAGCTCACGCTGCTCGATCGCGCCGGGTCCTACGAGCACCAGGATTGCGGTGACTACGACGTCGGCCAGTATCCCGACGGCGGCACCGGCGGCGGTGGCCTCGGCGGCAGCGACTCGACCGGCGATCCGCGCACCGGTGTCGCGTGCGCGTGTCAGGGTGGTCCCGGCTCGGCCGGCACGGGCGGGCTGCTCGCGATCGTCGGCGTCGTGATCCTGCGTCGTCGTCGCAAGGTCGCTCGCGCATGATCGAGCTCCGCCACATCGGGAAGGTGTTCCCGGGCGTGCGCGCGCTGTACGACGTGACGCTGACCATCCAGCCGGGAGAGGTGCTCGGCCTGGTCGGCGAGAACGGCGCTGGCAAATCGACGCTGATCAAGATCCTCGGCGGCGTCTACGAGGTGGGCAGCTTCGCCGGCGAGGTCGCGATCGCGGGCGTGGTCCAGGCGTTTCGTTCGACGCTCGATGCGCGCGAGGCCGGCATCGCGATCGTGCACCAGGAGCTCGCGCTCGTGCCCGAGATGTCGATCGCGGAGAACCTCATGCTCGGGCGCGAGCCCACGCGGTGGGGCATCGTCGATCAAGCGGAGCTCGAGGCCGAGGCCACGAAGATGTTGACGCCGGTGCTCGGCGCTGCGACCGCGGAGCTCCATTTCTCCGCGCCGGTGAGCGAGCTCAGCATCGCGATGCAGCAGACGCTCGAAATCGCCCGCGCCCTCGCAGATCGTGCCCGCGTGATCGTGCTCGACGAGCCGACCGCGCCGCTGACCGATCGCGAGATCGAGCGTTTGTTCGAGCTCGTCCGTGCGCGCCGCGCGAATGGCGACTCGTTCATCTATATCTCGCACCGGCTCGAAGAGATCGCGGCGCTCTGCGATCGCGTAGCCGTGCTACGCGACGGCGAGCTGGTTGATATCGTGTCGCCCGAGGTCGACCTCGTGCCGCTGATGACCGGCTCGGCGATCCACGACGTCAAGAAGGCGAGGGGTGTGGCGAGCACCAAGAGCGTGCTCGAGGTCAGCCATCTCTCGGTCGCACACCCCACCCTGCCTTTGCGTCGGGTCGTCGACGATCTGAGCTTCAGCGTCGTGGAGGGCGAAGTCGTCGCGCTCGCGGGTGCGATGGGCTCCGGTCGAACCGCGACGCTGTCCGCCCTGTTCGGCTGCGCAAAGCATGGCACTACCGGCACCGTGACCGTGGACGGTAAGGTCGCCTCGCTCGCGACCCCGCGCGATGCGATCGCGGCTGGCATCGCGTTCGTCCCCGAGGATCGCAAGGCGATGGGCCTCGTGCTCGGGCTTTCGGTTGGCGACAACCTCGAGATGGCCGCGCTCGGTCAGCTCACCCGGCTCGGCGTGGTCGATGAGGCGAAGGCCGAGCACGCCGCACTCTGCCGCGTGCGCGAGATGGCGATCAAGGCGCCTGCCTTGACCACCGAGGTCGCGACGCTCTCGGGCGGCAACCAGCAGAAGATCGTGATCGGCAAGTGGTTGGAGCTCGCGCCGCGCGTGTTGCTGCTCGACGAGCCGACGCGCGGAGTCGACGTCGGCTCGAAGGCCGAGATCTACGCGCTCGTCGAACAGCTCACGGCAAAAGGCCATGCGGTCGTGCTCGCGTCGTCGGATCTACCAGAGGTCGTCCGGCTCGCGGATCGCGTGATCGTGCTGCGCGAAGGCCGCGCGGTCGGCGAGCTCGCAGGCGCCGCGATCACCCCCCTCTCGATCATGCAACTCGCGGTCGGTACACCACCGGCGCCCGGAGAAAGTAAGGTTCGCAGTGAAGCTCGAACGTAGTGCGCGCCCGCCGGCGCGAGGTGCCGATCACAGCATCTGGATCATGGCGGCCGTGCTCGCCGGCCTGTGGGCGATCCTCGCGGTGTTGCCGCAGACGCGCGGCATCTTCCTCACGCAAGGCAACCTCGCGACCCTGCTCGTCCAGAGCTCGGTGCTGCTCGTGGTCTCGGTCGGCATGACGATGGTCGTGCTGATTCGCGGGATCGATCTCTCGGTCGGCGCGGGCGTCGCGCTTACCGGCACGGTCGCTGCGATGATCCAGATCAAGTGTGGAGGCTCGGCCGAACTCGCGATCATCGCCGCGATCGCGGTCGGCGCGGCGATCGGCGCGTGGCATGGCTGGTGGGTCGCGCGCGGCATCCCGGCGTTCGTCGTCACGCTCGCCGGCTTCAAGGCGTATCGCGGTGGCGCGCTCGTGCTCTCGCACTCGACAGGCCTGTCGCCGATGAACCACGATTTCTCGCTGCTCGCGAGCACGGTGCCGCTGGTACCCACCATCGCGATCACGCTAGTAGCCCTCGTCGTTGGCATCGCGCTGACCTTGCGCGATGCACGGCGTCGCACGCTGTTCGGCCTCGAGCCGCTCGCGTCGCGCGCCGTCGCGATCCGGATCGGTGCGCAGCTCCTCCTCGCCGGGCTCGTGCTCGCGGTGTTCGCGCAGCGCGGCATGCCAGTGCAAGTCTTGATCGCCGCGACCGTCGCGGTGTGGGGCGTGTTCGTCACCAAGCGCACGCGCTTTGGTCGCCACCTCTACGCGATCGGCGGCAATCCTGAAGCCGCGAAGCTCTCCGGTATCGATGTCACGCGCACCACGATCGGCGCGTTCGTGATCGTCGGCGTGTTGACCGCGATCGCGGGCATCATGCTCGCGGCCCGGATCAACGGCGTCACGCCGGGCAACCAGGGCAACCTGCTCGAGCTCGATGCGGTGACCGCGGTCGTGATCGGCGGCACCGCGCTCGCGGGTGGTCGCGGCTCGGTGATCGGAACCGTGCTCGGCACGCTCGTGTTCTCGACCCTCGCGAACGGCATGAACCACCTGCACGTCGATTCGAACTGGCAGCTCATCTTCACCGGGCTCGTGTTGCTCGTCGCAGTTCAGATCTCTCGAGGGAAACGGTCATGATTCGATTCTTCGTACGCCCGTCTGTCGGGGCTGCACTCGCGCTCGCAGTCATGGTCGGCCTACCTGCCTGCAAGCAGCAGCAAGGGCCGCAGGTCGCCTTCCTGCTCTCGACGCTACAAGAAGAGCGCTATCAGAAAGACGTGCGCTACTTCGAGGCGCGTGCCAACGAGCTCGGCATGACCGTCGTCACGCTCGCGGCCGACAACGACAACGCCAAGCAGATCGCACAAGTCGAGGACGTGCTGACCGAGGGCGCGAAGGTGCTCGTGATCCAGCCGACCGATTCGCAGGCCGCCTCGAGCTACGTCCGGCTCGCGCACGAACACGGGGCGAAGGTCGTCGCTTACGACCGCGCGATCGTGTCGCCGGACCTCGACTACTACGTCTCGCACGATTCCTACAAGGTCGGCGTGCTGCAAGCCAAGGCCGCGATCGCGGCGACTAACGGCAAGGGCAAGTACATCATCCTCGCCGGCCAAGCCGGGCACTCGGTCGCGACCCAGATCACGCGCGGCTACGAAGACACGCTCGCGCCGTATGTCGCGAAGGGCGACATCGAGATCGTGATGAAACAGAACCACAGCTCGTGGTCGCCGGAGCAAGCTCTGCGCACCGTCGAAGATGCGCTGACGCACAACCACAACAAGATCGACGCGATCCTCGCGAACAACTCCGGCATGGCGCGCGGTGCGGTGCAAGCAGTCTCCGCTGCGGGCCTCACGAACGTGTTCATCGCGGGCGCCGATGCCGACGCCGCGAACATCAACTTCGTGTGTGCCGGCAAGCAGACGATCGAGGTTTTGAAGGACATCCAGCCGCTCGCCCGCACCGCTGCGGAGGTCGCCCACGACCTGTTGAACGGCGACAAGCCAACCACGTCGACCACGATCTCGCTCGCCGGCAAGGACGTGCCGGTCGTCGCCGTGCGCGTCGAAGTGATCACGCCCGACACCGTGAAGTCGTTGCTCGTCGATTCGGGGTTCCTGACCGCCGACGAGCTGCCCGCCTGCAAGAGCCACCTCGCACTCGTTCCGTGAGCGCCATGAAATCTGTTGTTCTCCTGATCGCCCTCACGAGCGTCGCGTACGCCGACGAGCCCGGCACGCCCTCGCCGACGCCCTCGCTGGTCGATCCGGCGGGCGTGCCTTCGGTGCCGAATCCACAGCCGCATGCAGCGCCGCCCGCGGACGTCAAGGTCAGCCAACCCGCAGCCGTGCCGGAGAGCACGATCGTCAATCCATCGACGACCGACTCGCTCGCGCAACCCGCCGAAGGCGATGAAGCCACCCCGAGCGCACCGGGCCTGGAGCTCGACGGAGTGAAGCTCGAGCTCCACGGCTACGCGCGCATGCCGCTGATGACGCAGGGCACGCGCGAGCCGTACCTCGTGGACAATGACTACTACCTCTCGGGCTTCGCCTACACACGGCTCTACGAGCCCGACTGGGCCGAGCTGCACTTCTCGGCGAGCAAGGGCGACTACAAGGTCGAGTTCGGGATGTTCACGTCGCTGTACTCGGACTACGCGCAAGCGGACATCTCTCATCAGCTCGGCATCGCGCAAGCGTCGGTCACCGCGAACAACTTCCTCGACGTCAAGCGCCTCTCGGTCCAGGTCGGCGTGTTCTGGGATCGCTACGGGTACATCGAGCCGTACGACACGTACGTGTTCGGTCGCACGCACCAGGGCGGCGCCAAGCTCGCGTACCAGTTCGCGAACGGTGCGCGCCTGCAAGGCGGCCTCGGCATCCACCAGGCCGATCTGCAGCAGAACCTCGGTATGACGCCGATCCTCCACATCGCCGGCGTGCAACCGGTGACGAAGGACCTCGAGGTCGGCGCGTATTTTTTGCGCACGTGGACGCGCGATCATCGCCAGCTCTCGCCGATCCAGGACGGCACGATGTACGTCACCGGCGTCGACGCGAAGTACAAGCTGCCACAGCACCGCGGCACTTCGTACCTCGCGTTCGGCTACTACCACATGGACAAGTCGCTCTACCTCGCGCCCGCGCTCGAGATCGAGCACTCGACGGGTGGCCGCGGCATCACCGAGAACTTCTTAGGTCTCGATGGCAGCAACGACGGCTCGGGCACGATGTACACGCTCGCGACCGACAACACCGTGAAGCTGTTCCCGAAGGCCGCCGTGCGCGTGTTCGGGATGGGCACGTGGGTGCGCTCGCCGCAGGTCGACGAGATGGATCCGCTGAAGAACAAGGATCGCCGCATGTACTTCAAGTGGGGCGCCGAGCCGAGCTACATGCTGACGCCGAAGCTCCGCGCCTCGCTCCGCTACGACCGCGTGATCCTCGACATCTACGACTCGGCGGATGCATTCCACGTGGTGTCGCCGAAGCTCAGCTTTCCGCTCGATGGCTGGGGCGAGCTGTTCGTGCAGTACTCGCACTACTGGTACGGCGACAAGGTCCAGCTCCGCTCGGGTCAGGTGCCGCTCGAGACGATGCCCGACGCGAACGTGTTCAAGATCCAGGCGCAAGCCGTCTGGTGACCGCGGCGCGAAGCCGAATTCGTTCTCATGAAGCAGCTCCGGGGACGTGTGCTCACGCACGTCTCACCTAGCACCCGTCGCTACCCCACGCGTGCTCGTACTTCCGCCACGTCCCGTCATGCTTTGCGAGTGCGTCTCGCGCTCGTGTTGGTGGTGACGGCTTGCGGGAGAGTCGGGTTTCCCGCTCACCTGGATCCGAACCGCGACGCGGCGTCGACCGTCGACGCGAGCATGGATGTCGCGATGCTCGCGCCGGACACGGTGATCGATGCGCCCCTACCGGTCGCCTACGCAAACTTCGACATGGAGGGCGACCCGAGCGCCGGCCTGACCGCCACCGATCCGGCGTACATCGGTACGTGCACCGCGTGCCCGACGGTGACTTCCGGACACCACGGCAATGGCATCTACTTCGACTCGAGCAAGCTCGTGACCATGTCGTTCCAGGTCGGCGTGCAGCCGTACACGATCGCGAGCTGGTTCTCCACGAACGGCCAGGGCACGTTGCTCGCGAAGCCGCTGGATCAGACCAGCGTGTACAACGTCGTCAACATCGCGATCAACGGCAGCGGCGAGGTCGTCTACGAGACCTACGGCGTGGGGCCCGACTACCTCACGAGCGTCGGGGTCTCGATCTTCGGCGGCTGGCATCACGTCGCGATCACCTGGGATGGCACGACCAAGGTCCTGTACCTCGACGGCGTCGACGTGGGCAGTGCGCCGGCGACGCTCAGCGATGCGAACGAGCTCCTCGTGCTCGGCACCGATATCGATGGCGGTGTACCGAGCGTGCAGTACACCGGCGCGCTCGACGAGCTGCGCTTCTACGATGTCGTGCTCGCAGCCCCGCAGATCGCGGCGCTCGCCGCACTCTGACTCAGCCCATCTCGTCGGCGGGAACGACTTCGTCGGTGTTCGGTCGCGGCACGATCTCGAACCGCGCGTGTGCGGGGACCTTCTCGCGCTCTTCGGGCGTCATCAGCGCGAACTCGAGCTGACCGAGCCGCTCGATCTCGGCGAGTGCATTGAAGCCGCCGATGAACTGACCGCGCAGATAGATGAACGGCACCGTGTGCTGCTTGCACTCGTTGACGAGCGGAATCAGCTTGGCCTCGTTCTCCGGCTCCTCGAGATCGACGTAGTCGTAGTGGACCTTGAGGCGCTCGAGGATCGTGATCGCACGACCCGACCACGGATCGCTCTTCTTGCCGAAGATCTGCGCCTTGATGCTCGGATCGCCGAAGCCGACCAGGGCCGGCGACGGCTTCGCGGCAGGCGTGGGCGCGGCGACCGAGGCGCGCTTGGCCTCGGCAGCCTTCGCCTTGGCGGCGACTTCTTCCTGCGACACGTATTCTTCGTGGCCGAGGAACTTCGCCATCGCCTTGCGCGCGCGGATGTAGCGCGGGTCGGTCGCCATCTTGTCCTGGATGAAGTCGCGGAGCTCGCCGCCGATCTCGTCCGCGCGATTGAGAACTTCGAACAGCTTCTCCGTCGCGACCTTGGTGAACTTCTCGTCTTGTTTCGACTCGGCCATCGAGTCCTAGTACCACGCGCGCGCCCGGTCGGGCGTCGCTCGATGCCTAGGCTCCGAAGACTTTTTTCTTCAGATCGCCGGAGCTCGCCGCATTGACGAGCTCTTCGCGACCACCGAGGCACTCGCCTGCGATGAACACGACCGGCAATCGCTTGCCAGCCGAGTCGCGCTTCACGGCGTACTGCGCCGCGGCGTCTTCCTGGATGTTGGTCACCGTGAACTCGATCCCGTTCGCTTCGAGGATGTCGGTCAACTTCAACGCGTCGCGCCTCGTCTTGTCCATGTGATAGACGATGACGGGCGCCACCTCACCCTTCGGCGCAGGCTTCGCTGCCGGCGCTTCGGGTTTGGCGATCTTCGAGTCGAACGCGCGGCGCTCCGCGAGTTCGTGCTCGTCGGCGAGCGGGCGGCCTAGCGCGTCGTTCGCTTTGCGAACGACGTCGCCGGCTTTGCCCGGGAGGCGTTCGAGCGCGGCGTGTGCCTTCGCTCGGATTCCATCCAGTACGCCCATGCGTCTTAGTTAGTTGACGACGCGGAGGCTCTTGCGACCGGCCGGAATCGGCGGAGCCGCGACATCATCCAGATCGACTTCGGGAGCGACCGTGACGATGCTGTTCTTCTTGCGCGTGCGAGCCGCAGCGTTACGAGCGATCTGGAGCAGGCGAACGTGAGCCTCCTCGTGCTTCTTCTCTTCGGTGCCGCGCACCATCGAGACGACCTTGCTCTTGAGAAACGATAGGCGGTTCTTGCGCGCGCCGACTTCGTAGACGAGGTCCGCGGCCGTGCAACCCGCCATGTGCGGCGAGCGATGGAACGGGCTCATCATCGACGGGTGCTTGTCGAGGTACTTGCGGACCTCTTCGATCGTCATGCCAACGTCGACGAGCGCCTTGTCGACTTCCTTCTGGGCTTGTTGCTTCGCCTTGAACAGCTGCATCTGCACGCGGCTGTAGACGTTGACCGCGCCGTCACCGTTCGTCTCGATCGGCAGGAAGATGCCCTGCGGATAGAGCTCGGTGATGAACGACTGGATGCCGTCCGAGACCGACGACGACGGCATGCAACCGAACGGCTTGACCGAGAGGGTCATGTTGACCTTCGAGTACGCGACGTTCTGGATCAGCTTGCCAATCTCCATGTGGCCTTCGCCGCCACGGAGGTTGTTGTCGTAGAACGCGTGCGAGACGTCCGCGATCTCCTGCATGTCCGGGAGGTGGTAGTCGTTCAAGCCCAGCGCCTTGGCGAAGGTGTGGAACAGGCCGCGGAGGACCTTCTCGCCGGCCCACAGCGTCGCGAGCCGCTTGCGGACATCGACGCCCTTCAAGCTGAACTTGCTGCCGCCGTGCTCTTCCTTCGACTTGTCGACGCCACGCAGACCGGCGCGCTGCGCCGTGTCGTAGCGGCCCTGCCACATCATGTAGAGCAGCCACGCGATGACGAGCTGGATGTCCGGCTCCGCGCCCTCGGCTTCGAGGAAGCGCTGCAGGCCGTAGTTGCCATCGCCTTCGGTGGTCATCGCCCAGAACTCGCCAATGATGCCGACGCGCGGCTTCGGACGAGTGCGGTCGACCTTGACCTTACCCATCTCGCGGCGCGCCTTGAAGAGCGCGACGGCGAGCGAGGTGTTGTTCTCGAACGACTCGCTGATGATCCGCTTCGAGACTTCGAGCGCGCGGTCCGCAGAGCCCGGGACGACTTCGTACGGACGGACGCGGTAGCCGAGCGCATTCAAGCAATCGCCGACGAGGATCGCGCGAACGACGCCCCAGAAGAACGTGGGGTTCATCTCGAGACCAACGCCCTCGCCCGTCGCCTGCTTGAGGCCGCCGGTCTGCTGGAACAGGAGGACGCGGAAGCCGTCGAAGCCCGAGTCGCGGAGCGCCTTGCGGTACTCCGTGACGTACGTGCCGAACCGGCACGGGCCGCAGGCGCCGGCCGTGATGAACACGTGGTTCTTGACGATGTCTTCCTTGGTCATGCCCTGGTTGCGAAGACCGTCGAGGTACTTCACCAGGTTGCCGACCGTGAAGTAGGTCGGGTTGCACTGACCGCGGTTGCCGTACTCGCGACCGAACTGGAGCGCGTCGTTGTCGGCAACGTCCATCGCCATGACCTTGTAGCCAATGCCGCGCAGCGCGGCCTGGATGAAGAGGTCGTGGGCCATCGTCAGGCCCGAGACGAGGATGGTGGTGTGCTCGCGCTGCTCGCGCGTGAACTCGCGCGGAACCGCGTCGAACCAATGCTGGGCGTTCTCGACCGGCAGGCCGAGGCGCTTGCGCTCCTCGATTTCGAACTTCTTCAGCTCGGCTTCGATGCCTTCGAGGGACAGCGTGTCGATATCAGCGTTTTTTTCGTTGGTAGTGCTCATGGTGTTCCTCTTAGGTCCGCATCACGTTGAGGGCGACAGTCCGCTTGCCCTTGGGCTTGTTCTGTTCTTCGGCGACGAGCCACTCGGCGGCCTGCGCCTCGAGCGTCTTCACTTCGGTATCGAGCTTGTCGTCGATCTTGCCGACCGTCGCGAGCTTGTTCTGGAGCGCGCGCATCAGCTCGATCTTCTTGATCGTGACCGAGCGATCGAGCTCGACCTTCTTGATGCCGCCGTCCTCGAGCTTCTCCTTGAGAAGCATCAGCGTGTACGCGTACGTCTTCACGCGGATCTTGATCGAGCCCGAGGGCTTGTTCGCGTCGATGTCGTGGAGCGCCGAGTACGCCTTGCCCGCCGAGGCGATGATCGAATCGATCAGGCCGTAGGTCGGCGCATCGTGGCCACACTTGAAGCTCGAGAGATCGAGGCACGCCATGTTCGGGTGACGAGACGCGTACTTCGCGGCCCACACCTTCTGCACGGAGTTGGTCGAGTAGTTCTCCGGCCACACGTCGGTGACATCGAGACCGTTGTCGATGACGCCCTTCGCGATGTCCTCGGCGAACAGGGCATCGAGCCGGGCCTTGTCACGCGGCAGCGACCGCATCGAGAGGATCGGATAGCCGAGCGCCTGGAACTCCTCGAGGACCGAGTGGTTCATGCCCGGATCGTTATGGTACGGGCGACCGAGCATGACGAGGGCCACGCGGTTCTCGCGGGTGACTTCGTCGAGGATCTCGCGACCCTTGCGCTCCATCTCGTCCTCGAACGCCTGGACCGCCTTGAACGCTTCGTCGACCGCGTGGTCGTTCTCGTCCTGCGTCAGGCCGAGGAGAGGCCCCCACTCGTCGAACATCTGCTTCTTGCACATCAGCGGCTCATTCAGCGTGACCGCCGTGTCGAGGTAGCTGATCTTGCGCTCGGCGAAGAAGTCGGTCTCCTTCGTGAACGCCGCGCGGATGACCTTCGGCGTGCCCGAGACGACCGGGCAGCTCGCCGTATCCATCTGGTTCACGATGAACGTCGGGATGTGCGTGATCGCCGGGAAGAAGATGTAGTTGAGCGGCTTCTTCTCGTGGTGCTTGAA
>JAYWCI010000133.1:0-25207 GCA_043780895.1 Kofleriaceae bacterium
ATCAGCTCGTCGCGATCGGCGAGCTCCCAGCGATCGTCTTCCATCGCCTCGATCAGGTTCTCGAGCAGGTCGGTCGCGGTCTTGTAGCGCCGCTTCGGATCGGTATCGAGCGCGCGCTGGACGAGCCGCTCGACCGCGGGCGTGACACGCAAGACGCCAGGCGGCGCTTCGCCCGACAGCATCGTGAACAGCATCGCGCCGACCGCGAACACGTCGGACACCGGCGCGGGCTCTTCGCCGACGACGAGCTCCGGTGCGATGTAGCCGGTGAGGCCACGCCACAGCGACGAATCGGCGCCTTGTGCGACCGCGGTCGTGAGCGCGCGACCGACGACGAAATCGCCGAGGCGGATGGTCCCGTCTTCATCGATCAGCACGCTGCGCGGATGCACCGCGCCGTGGATCACGCCCGCTTGATGCGCGGCTGCGAGGGCTTCGATCACTGACTTGCCGATCAGCCCGGCGACCGGGGTCGAGAGCTTGCCGCCACTCTTGGCGCGCGAGCGCGCGGCGGTGATCAGGTCCTGGACCGTGACGTAGCGGCCCGAGCCGCGGGTCACGACGACCACGTCGGAGCCACCGGACTCGACCGTGAAGGTCGGCACGATGTTCTGGTGCTCGAGCGCGGTGACGCTCTCGAGCAACGTGGCGTCGGTCAGCGTGTCGCGAAACGTCTCCTCGGCGAGGATCTTCGGATCGACGACCAGCCCGCGCAGATTGCGCTGGCCATTGAATTGCGCGCGATGGATCGCGCCGTACATGGTGACGGCCAGGCGCTCCGAGAGGACGACGCCAGCGATGATCTGCTCGGCCGCTTGGCCACCCACGTCCCTGACTATAGCCGGAAGTGGAGGTCGATCCACGGTGCGGCGAACAGATAGAAGAGCGCCGCCGCCGTCAGAAACGGCCCGAACGGCGTTTCGGTCCGCATCAGAGACGGCGCCTCGGGTTCCGCATCTTCGGGAGATGTGCTGTCGCCGACCAGCTCGGGCTTTGGCTTGTGGAGCAGTTGCTTACCGACCAGCACCGGCAGCAGCAGCGTGACACCGAGCACCGAGCCGCCGAACAGCGCGATAACCACGCCCTTCCACCCGAGCAGCGATCCGACCACCGCGAGCAGCGTGCTGTCGCCGAGCCCGAGGCCATCGCGCTTCGTGATGAAGAAGTAGATCTCGCCGATCAGCCAAGGCACGCCGTAGCCGACGCCGATACCGATAAGACCGTCGTACCAGTGCAGGCCGGGAAGTAACCACGTTGCGCCGTAGCCGAGGATCGCTGCGGGTAACGTGACCTTGTTGAGCACTAGCTTGGTATCGAGGTCGATGAACCCGATCACGACCATCACGAAGATGAACGCCGCGTCGACGACGAACCGCACCGCGCGGTGATCGAGCGTGTCGAACATCCCGCCGGTGCCGAACGTGAACCACCACGCGACGACGAACAGCAGCGCCATCGTGGCCTCGACCAGCAGGTAGCGCGGCGAGAACTCGACCTTGCACTTTCGGCAGCGACCGCGCAGCCACAGGTAGCTCAGGATCGGGACGTTGTCGTACCAGGCGATCGGCGCCTTGCAGGTCGAGCAGTGCGAGCCGGGCACCACGACCGAGCGGCCCTTGGGAAACTCGTCCGAGGGCGGCCAGCGATAGATGCAGACGTTGGCGAAGCTGCCCCACAGGAGGCCAAGCACGACCGCGAGCACCGCACCCGGGGTGTGGGTCAGAACCTCGAGCTCGGCTTGCACGCCGCTAAACGGTAGCGTGGTTGACCGCAGCCGTCGAGAAAGCTAAGACCTTTGCGATGGTTCGCCCGCTGTTCGCGTGTGTGCTGGTCGCAGCGAGCTGCGGCCGGTCGCAAGGCGTTCCGGATCGCGACCTCCGCGGCCTGGTCGAGACCAAGGACAGGGGCCCCCAGAAGGTCGATGTCGAACGCGCCTCGAAGGATCCCGACGCGCTCTCGGTTGCCCTTGGCGCCCCGCACCACGTCGTGACCGCCGCGCTCGGAGTGCACTCGGTCACGATCGCGAGCGCGACCCACGTCAGCGAGAACGGCAAGCCGACGACCGACCTCGACGACAAGACGCTGATCCAGGTCGGCGACAAGGGCGCATTCTACGCGCTCTACACGAACTCGGCCGACTACGGGCGCGAAGCGGTGTTCGTCGGCGGCAAGCTCTACCTGCGCCCGCGCTACCAGCGCTGGCACGAGCGCGCACCCGAAGCAGCCGAGGAGCCCGAGCAACTCGAAGATCAATTCGCCGAGCCGGTCGCCGCGACCTGGGACTTGCTCGCGCCAGGTGCCGAGCTCAGCGATCGCGGCGTCGTCCAGATCGCGGGGCGCGCCGGGCGCAAGATCGAGATCGAGCCAGCGGCGGCGCAGAAGAAGCCGGCGAGCGAGCCGCTCGCGCAGCGCAAGTGGCGCGAGAGCCGCACGATCGAGGGGCTCACCGGCGAGGTCATCCTCGACGCAGAAAAAGGCGTGCCGCTCAGCGTGAAGCTCTCGGGCACCGTCCGCTTCCTGCGCGACGGCCGGCGGTTCGCGATGCAGGTCTCGGTGCAGAGTGACATCTCCGAGATCGGCAAGGTCGCCGAGATCGCGGTGCCCGCGACCGAAGATGTCGTCGCGACGCCGGAGCGCCTGCGCGAGGTCGATGACCGTGACTTCTTGTTGCAAGGCATCGCACCGCCGCTGCGCAAGAACACCGATGGCACCGCCGTCTCGCCGCAACCCAAGGGTGCGGTGAAGAAATGAACGAGCTCGTCCTTCGCCGCGACTACCTCACCGCGCAACGCAGGTCGATCATCGCGCGCGCGATCCTCGGTTCGCTCGCGGGCGCGGTGCCGCTGCCGTTCGTCGATGATTGGGCGATCGGCAAGATCATCGGCGGCGGCTACAAGCGGATCGCGGCGTCGCACCAGGTCGATCTGACCGACGAGGGCGCGACACACCTCGTGTACGGCGAGAAGCCACCACCACGGATCTTCGACATGGCGGTCGCTGGCTTCGCGCTCCGGCTCGCCGGCAAGGCGGCGAAGCGGATGATGGTCGCGCTCGCGGCCGTGACCCGCGCGCGCTCGGCGGCGCGCACGTTCATGACGATGACGCTGTTCGATCACTACTGCGCGAAGCTCCACACCGGGCTCGCGATCGATGCCGCCACCGCGCTCGCGCTGCGCGACGAGATCCAGCACGCGATCGATCAGACGCCGGGCGCCCTCGCCTTCCATCCGTTCCGCCGCGGCGTGCTGTCCGCGGCACGCGCGACCTTGAAGGCGCCGCTCGAGCTCGCGGATCTCGCGTCGCGCGGGGCGCTGCGCCGTCTCGTCGCGAAGAATCAGATCGTCGCCGAGGCGATGGAGGTCGACGAGACCGAGGCCGCGATCGAGGCCGCGCTCGCCGAGAAATCGAACTTTCTCGCGCGCACGGTGACCGCGGTCGAGATGCAGCTCTCGTCGGAGGTCAACCCCTACCTCGACGGCGCGATCGAAGCGCTCGATACGCGCTGGCGGGCCCGCCAGGCCGTGCGCAAGTGATCCCCGAGCGCGCCTCGCTCGCAGCCGCCAAGCGGGTCGTCATCAAGTGCGGCAGCCGGTTGATCGCCGAAGCACCGGCGAGCCGCCCGGCCGTGATCGCGGACCAGGTGCTCGCGCTCCGCAAGCGCGGCGTCGAGGTCGTGATCGTGTCGTCGGGTGCGATCGCGCTCGGCATGACGCGGCTCAAGCTCGCGGCTCGCCCGACCGAGCTGCCGGGCCTGCAAGCCGCGGCCGCGGTCGGGCAATCGCGGTTGATGCAGCACTGGGAGCACGCGTTCGGTGCGCACGGCGTCGAGATCGGGCAGGTGCTGCTCACCCACGACGACCTCGGCGATCGCCGGCGCTTCCTCTCGGCGCGGCTCACGCTGCGCGCGCTCCTCGATCACGGCTGCGTGCCGATCATCAACGAGAACGACACGGTCGCAACCGAGGAGATCAGGTTCGGCGATAACGACCAGCTCGCGGCGCTGGTCTGCAACCTGGTCTCTGCCGATGCGCTGATCATCCTCACGGATGTCGAGGGCGTGCGCGACGCGAACGGCGTGCGGATGCCGGTGGTGCGCGACATCGAGCGCGAAGCCGCGCCGGTCGCCGGGGGCACCACGAGCGGCGTCGGCTCGGGCGGCATGGCCTCGAAGGTCGGCTCCGCGCGGATCGTCACGCGCTCTGGCGTGCCCGCGATCGTCGCGCCCGGGCGCGAGACCGACGTGCTCGTGCGGGTGCTCGCGGGCGAGGATCTCGGCACGCTGTTCGTGCCGGCCAAGCGCGAGCTCTCGGCACGCAAGCACTGGATCGCGTACGGCACCAAGCCGACCGGCACGGTCGTCGTCGATGCCGGTGCGGCCACGGCGATCGCCGAGAAGCAGAAGAGCCTGCTTCCTGCCGGCATCACCGAGGTCACGGGCGACTTCGAAGCCGGCGATACCGTCTCGATCACGAGCGCCGGCAAGGAGCTCGCTCGCGGCCTCGTCGCGTACAGCGCCGATGACCTGCGCAAAATCAAGGGCATGCAGTCCTCTGCGATCGCGACGCTGCTCGCCGTGAAGTCCGCCGAGGAAGCGATCCATCGTGACGACCTCGTGCTGCTCTGAGCCGGGGCGACTTATTTCACGTGACCCGGGCTCGTACAGCGCCAACCCCAACGACGATTGCATAGGGCTTGCAAACGGCGGGGTTCGAGGCCACGCTCGGCCACAGGTAGGCCCGTGCACACCAAGTGACCTCCTCGCTGGAGAGACAGAAGCTGATCCGTAGCGTGGCCGAAGCCGCCCGCGCCGCGTCACGGATCGTCGCGAAGGCCACCGAAGATCAACGCAACCGCGCATTGCTCGCGATCGCGGATGCGATCGAGGCAGGTACGGTCGACGTGCTGGCTGCGAGCTCGCGCGACCTCGCGAACGCGACCGACCTCGCACCGGCGATGCTCGACCGCCTCCGGTTGGACGAGGCGCGGATCGCCAAGCTCGCTGCGGCGGTGCGCGAGGTGGCGGCGCAGCCCGCCCTGCTCGGCCGCATCGAGGGCACCGAAGTTCGCCCCAATGGGCTGCAAGTCTCGCGCGTGCGGATTCCGCTCGGCGTGATCGCGATGATCTACGAAGCGCGCCCCGGTGTGACCACCGATGCGGCAGCCCTGTGCTTGAAGGCCGGCAACGCGTGCATCCTGCGCGGTGGCAAGGAGGCATTCGAGACCAACCGCGCGCTGCTCCGCACCGTGCAAGCCGGGCTCGCCGTCGCCGATCTTCCAACCGAAGCCGTCCAGCTCGTGCCGATGACCGATCGCGAGGCGATCGCGGATCTCGTAAAGCTCGAGGACTTGATCGACCTCGCGATTCCACGCGGCGGCGAGGGCCTCATCCGGTTCGTCTCCGAGCACGCGCGCGTGCCGGTGATCAAGCACTACAAAGGTGTCTGCCACGTCTACGTCCACGCGGCGGCGGACATCGAGATCGCGCTCGCGATCGTGCGCAATGCGAAGGTCTCGCGTCCAGGCGTGTGCAACGCGGCCGAGACCGTGTTGATCGATCGCGCGATCGCCGGAGCGTTCTTACCGCGGATGATCGAAGCGCTGCCCGAGGTCGAGCTCCGCGGCGATGCCGAGGCGTGCGCACTCGCGCCCGCCCTGCATGCCGCGACCGAAGAGGATTGGGCCGCCGAGTATCTCGATCTCGTGCTCGCCGTGAAGATCGTCGACGACCTGCCGTCGGCTGTCGCGCACATCGAGCGCTACGGCTCTTCTCACACCGAAGCGATCGTCACGACCGAGCGCGCGAGCGCCGAGCAGTTCCTGCACGACGTCGATTCGTCGACCGTGCTCGTCAACGCCTCGACGCGGTTTGCCGACGGTGGAGAGCTCGGCCTCGGCGCCGAGATCGGCATCTCGACGACGCGCATCCACGCCTACGGCCCGATGGGCGCCGAGGGCCTCACCACCACCAAGTTCGTAGTTCGCGGTACTGGCCAGATCCGGTCGTAGCCGTGACTGAAGGGACGAAGCGAGCGACGCATGACTAAGGGCAGCAGCAGCAAGAAGAGCGCAGGGAGCAACAGCAAATCGGCTAACGCGACGAACGCGCCGGAGGGCCGGTCCTCCAAGCGTAGCGCGGTAGAGCCACCACCGGAACCAACCAACGATGGTGGTCTCGATAGCGCGATGCGTGCGCTCGAGCTTGCTCTCGAACGTAAGGGCCTCGAGCCCGTGCTGCTCGACGTCCGCGAGCTCTGCTCGTTCTGCAACTACCAGCTCGTGCTCTCGGGGCGCAGCGATCGCCAAGTCGATGCGATCGCCGACGCGATCGAGAGCGGGCTCAAGGAAGACGGCCTGCGCGTGATCAGCGCGGAGGCGGCACGTTCGAGCGGCCAGTGGGCGCTGCTCGATTACGGCGACTTCGTCGTCCACGTGTTCCTCCACTCGGCGCGCGAGCACTACGATCTCGAGGGCCTGTGGAACGATGCGCCGCGGGTCCCGATCGAGGTACCAGCGGATGCGCGGATTCCGATCGACGAGCAGTACGAGTCGTCGCTCGTCTCGTGAAGATCACGCTCGCCGCGGTCGGCAAGCTCAAGGAGCCGTACCTCGTCGCAGCATCGGACGAGTACACCAAGCGCCTGCGCCCATTCTGCACGCTGAACGTGGTCGAGGCGAAGGATGAAGCGGCGCTGATCGCCGCCCTCCCGGCGAACGCTCATCTCTATGCGTTCGACGAGCGCGGCGAGATGGTCACGAGCACGCAGCTCGCCGAGATGCTCGCGACCGAGCAAACGCATGGCGGCGGCGCACCGGTCGTGTTCGCGATCGGGGGCGCTGATGGCCACAGCGATGCGGTACGCAAGCGCGCGAAGAAGCTTCTCGCATTCGGCCGGATGACGATCGCGCATCGCCTGGTCCGCGTGCTCGTGCTCGAGCAGCTCTATCGCAGCTTCAAGATCATCCGCGGCGAGCCGTATCACCGAGACTGAGAGGCGACTAACTGAGAGGCGACTGATCAGCGCGCGCGCTTGATGGCGCGATCCATCTCGCGCTTGTCGTCGGCTTCTTTCTTCGTCGCGCGCTTGTCGTGCTGCTTCTTGTTCGTGACGAGGCCGAGCTCGACCTTCACGAGGTGGCCTTTGAAGTACAAGGCCGTCGGGATCAGCGTGTAGCCCTTGATCTGGGTCTTGGTCTCGAGCTTGTCGAGCTCGTGGCGATGCATGAGCAAGCGGCGCGGTCGCGTCGGTTCGTGGTTCCAGCGATTCGCGGCCGAGTATTCATTGATCTGCACGCCGTGCAACCAGCCCTGGCCCTTGCGAATCTCGACCCAGCCGTCCGAGATCACGACGTGCGCGCCGCGCAAGCTCTTCACCTCGGAGCCGACGAGCCGCAAGCCGGCCTCGTGCTTCTCGTGGATCTCGTAGTCATGCGACGCCTTGCGGTTCGTCGCGATCACTTTCGTGATCTCTTCTCGGGTCGCGCGCAATTACCACTCGCCCGTATTCTTCATCGAGAGCCACGGCTCGGCGGGCGCGAGGCGCGGTGCCTTCTGCAACAGCTCGACCGAGATCAGGTCCGGCGACCGGACGAACGCCATGTGGCCATCGCGCGGCGGCCGCGAGATCACGTACCCGAGCTTCGCGAAGCGCTCGCACGCGGCATAGATGTCGTCGACTTCGTACGCGACGTGGCCGAAATTGCGGCCGCTCGGATAGGCCTCGGTGTGATCCCAGTTATGGGTCAGCTCGAGCTGCGGCGAGTCGCCCTCTTTCTCGCCGAGATACACGAGCGTGAACCGGCCCTGCTCGTGCTCGGTGCGCTTGAGCTCGCGCAAGCCTAGCCCTTCGCAGAAGAACCGCATCGCCGCCGGCAGGTCGAGTACGCGGACCATCGTGTGTAGGTAGCGCATGGCGGTTGGTTAGCACTTCCGGGTATCCTCGCGCCATGAGCGAGCCCACCGTCCTGGTCAACTTCCGCCTCGACCAGGACAAACCGTTGCGCGTGCGGTGGCTCGCCACGGATGGCGTCCCCGGCGATGGCTACAAGGCACAGGTCACCGCGATCCAGCTCCCCGAGGGCGTGTCGCTCGTGATGGATGCGAGCTCGATTCTCGAGCAGTCTCACGCGGACGTCAGCGGCGGCCTCGGCGCGTATGTCGTGACGTTCCAGGGCATGGTCGGCTACGCACACGACCATCCCGATCGCGCGCACGTCGACGGGTTCGAGGACCAGGAGATCGATTACGTCCTCGAGTTCATCCACGAAGAATCAGGCCGCGTCGCGATCGACAACGAGGACTACAAGATCGTCGAGCGACCACGCGGGTGGGCGCACAAGCTGAACAAGCGCGCGGCTTCGCAGCCCGCACCGGGATCGTGAAGGACGCACGGCCGAGCCTCACGGCAGCGTGGGTCGCCGCGGCGCGCACGTTCGGCACGCTGTTGCCCGCAGAGCTCCAGCTCGCGCACGATCCCTACGGCGCGGCGTTCGCGAACACCCACCTGCCCGAGCGGCTCACCGGATCGCGCCTGGGCCGCGCCCTCGCGGTGCGTCCCGGGCTCGGGACCTGGGTGCTGTACATGCAGATCCGCACGCGCGTGCTCGACGATCATGTCCGCGCGTTCATCGCGGCCCACCCGAGGGGTCAGCTCGTGCTGCTCGGCGCGGGCTACGATTGCCGGGCGCTCCGCCTCGCCGAGCTCGCCGGCGTGCCGGTGTTCGAGATCGATCACCCCGCGACGCAACAGCGCAAGCGGCGCGTACTCGACAAGCTCGGCGCGACCTCGCCCGCGGACTACGTCGCGTGGGATTTCGAACAACCGATGAGCGAGCTGGTCGGAGCGCTGGTCGCAGCTGGCTTCGATCGCAGCGCGCCATCACTCACGATCTGGGAAGGCGTCACGATGTATCTCAGTGAAGGCGCGATCGATGCGTCGCTGCGCGCGGTCCACGCCTGGTGCGCCCCTGGCAGCCAGCTCGCGATGACGTACTTCGAACGCACGCGGATCGAGCAGCCCTCGCCGATGATGCGGCTCGTCCGCACCGTCGTGCGCGCCGGTGGCGAGCCCTTCGTGTGGGGCTGGCAAGCCGACGAGCTCCCGCCGTACCTCGCGGCGCGTGGCTTCACCGTGCGCGAGAACCGCTCGCTCGACGATGCCGCGCGCGATCACTGGCCGCCCGAGGTCGCGGCGGTCGTCCAGGCGCGCGGTTCGCGCTACTGTCTCGCGGAGCCGACCTGATGGCGCAGCAAGCGACGATGCGACGATTCGAGATCAACCTCGCGAACGTCGACAAAGAACTGTACGAGACGATCGATCTGCGCGTCGCGCAGCATCCTTCGGAGAGCGCGCGCTACCTGGTCACGCGCGTGCTCGCACGAACGCTCGAGCACGCCGAAGGCTTGGAGTTCGCCAAGGGCGGCGTCTCGGATGACACCGAGCCCGCGATGGTGCAACGCAACCTGCGCGGCGAGCTTCAGGCGTGGTTCGAGGTCGGCTCGCCGACTCCCGATCGCCTACACAAAGCGACGAAGGCCGCGAAGCGCGTCGTGGTCTACACGTGGAAGAGCGCCGCCGCCCTGCGCGAAGCGATCGCCGAGCGCGGCGTCCACAAGGGCGAGGCGATCGAGATCGTGGAGCTCGCGCCCGAGCTGCTCGATGGCGTCGCAGCCACGCTCGATCGGAACAACAAGTGGGACATTTCGGTCACGGGCGGCGTGATCTATCTGACTATCAACGACCAGTTGTTCACGGCTTAACCCTCGTCGGGGTGACGGCGTCCAACGACGCTCGTCGTGCTACGCTTCGTGTCCGTCACAGGAGCCTTATGCAGCGATTCCTAATCGTCTTGTCTCTGATGTTTGTCGGCGCTTGCTACAGCGAAGAGCCGACCGTTGGCGTCGCATACGGCGGCGGGGTCGGTTATGGCTCGCCCTCGATGGAGTACGTCTCGCCGGGCGTTCAGGTCATCGCCGACTACGACTACCCGGTCTTCTACAGCGACGGCTTCTACTGGCGGTACGACAATGACGTCTGGTACCGGTCGGGCTTCTACAACCGCGGCTGGGGCGTCTCCTACAACGTGCCGATCGGCGTGCGCGGCATCTCGCGTCCCGAGGGCTACGCTCACTATCGCGGCGGCAACGACAATCGCGGCGGCTACACCGGCTATCGCGGTTACAACAACAACGGCTACCGCGGTGCCGCTCGCTCCGAAGGTGGCGTTCGCGTAGCGCCCGCGTATCGCGGCGGCGGCAGCGTGTATCGCGCGCCGGCTCGTGGTTCGTCGCGTCCCGTGGTTCGCGATCACCGCCGCTGAGCTACTCGTCGCGTGCGTCGCATGCGCCGCGTGTTCGGGGCCGCAGCGACCGGTCGCGCTGCCCCCCCCACGGGTGATGGCGGTGCCGGGTCCGGTTCACGACCCGGATCACAAACGTGGCGAGCTCCCGACCGCGGAGACACGGCGCAACGAGCTCGCCGAGCTCCGACGCTTGCTCGATGCCATGTACGCGCACCGCGCAGCGAAGCTCGCGCGCTATCACCTCGACGAAGCTGCGATCTTCCGTGACGCCGAGAGCGCGCTGCTCGCGGCGACCTCGTGGCTCGCCTACGATCGCGCCTTGTATGCCGCGCTCGCCGCCTTTCACGACGGCCACCTCACCTACCGGCCACCGTCGACGGCCGCGCCCTCGCAAGGCTACACGAGCTTCCGGCTCGGCCTCCACACCACGGTCGCGCACGGTCATCTGCTGATCGCCGAGATCGATCCCGGCAGCGATGTTGCGAACGCAGGCGCGAAGCCCGGTGATGAGGTCACGACGATCGATGGCAAGCCCGTCACCTACCTGCTCGCCGGTGAAGTTGCGCTGCGCTCGGACGCGCGGCCGGAGTCCGCACACGTCGCGTTCGCGAAGACCTGGACGAGCGCGCTGTATCCGAAGGACACCGCGCCGCGCGTGCGCACGATCGACGTCGCGCCGCACGGTGGTGGTGCCGCGCTGCACGTCACCATCACGCCGCAGCTGCCGGCCTCGCCCCAACACGACGTGATCGCGATCGCGCATGTCGGCGATGTCGCCGTCGTGACGCTGCGCTCGCTCGAAGGTAGCGAGTCCCGGGCGGCGGCGATCGATACCGTGCTCGCCGAAGCACGCGGCGCCCGAGCGATCGTCATCGATCTGCGCGGCAATCGCGGCGGCATCGACAAGGTCGGCTATCGGGTCCTCGCGGATCTCGCCGCGGGCACGGCGAGCCTCGGCACGTATCGCGTCCTCGTCGCGCCCGAGACCCTCGCGCGCCGACCCCTGTGGAACGATCTGACAGCCGAGGGTGACGGGTTCTCTCCCGTCCAGCACCTCACGGTCGACGCCTTACCGCACGCGTTCGCCGGCAAGCTCGCGGTCGTGGTCGACGCCGGCTGCATCTCGACCTGCGAACAAGTCACGGCCGCCCTGCGTGCCGATGTCGGCGCGATCGTCATCGGTGAGACCACCGGTGGCAGCTCCGGCGCCCCCGTCTCGGTCACCCTGCCCGCGAGCCGCGGCACGATCCAGATTCCGACCTGGAACCTCCTCGCCGCCGACGGCAAGCCGATCGAAGACGATGGCGTCGTGCCCGATGTCGAGATCGCCGCGACGGCCGATGCGCTCGCCCAGCTGATCGATCTGCCGTTGCAGACCGCGATCGATCTCATCCAGCAACGGCAGCAATGGGGACGGTAACGCTTTCCTCACTTTTCGCTCTCGAACCACCTGAACTCACTGAGCGCGAAAGGGACGGGTACTCGTTTGGCTCGCGGCGAGCAGTCAGGCGCACGATCTCGAGTCGGTTTCGTCGTCGCCGCTCCTTTCGAAGAGAAGAAATGCGCGAAACGAGTAACCGTCCCTCTTCGCTCGTGTGATTCCGCGGCAATAGACGGCGAAAAGTGAGAAAAGCGTTACCGTCCCTGTTCAGGGGAGCCAGAAGTCGCGCGGATAGATCGGGAAGAGCTGCGTCGCCTTGCTCACGGTCGCGTGGAGGTAGTCCTGATAGGCGGCGAGCTGCTTGGCGTTGCCGATCACGAAGTAAGTGACATCGCGCGACGGCGGCGCGAGTCCGGGTAGGACCTTGCCGTAGACGGCCGGGATGCGCGCGTAGAGGTCCCTTGCGAGGTCGGCGTGCTGGCTCTGCTCGATGATCTTGGTGCGGAACCCGCGCACGAGATCGGGCGGGATGCCGTCGACGAGGTTCGCCGCCATCGCGGCCGCGCGTTGCTCGTAGCCTTTGGCGATGCGCGAGTCGAAGGCCTTCGCGACCGCGTAGCGCGCGATGTTCGGATCGGGCTTCTCGTGCTGGAGCACGTCGACGACGAAGCGCAGGGTCTGGGGTAGCAGCGGGCAGCGCTCGGCGTAGTACTCGAGCTCGCCGGTCTCGACGAACGAGTGGACGCCGTTGGAGTACGCGAGGCCGGCGGCCCACGTCTTCATGAACAGCGAGTGGGCGCCGTGCCCGGTGTAGAGGTTCGAGGTGAGGTAGTCGAGGATCTTGTCCGGCTTGTCGTCCGCGAAGCTGGTGGCCTTCGTCGTGTTGAGGAACACGCCGCTCGAGGTCGAGGGAGCGTAGAGACCGACGAACAAGGGTTGGTTCGCGGGCAGCTTCGCACGCGCCGCGAGACGTGCACGCAGTCCACCTTTCGGCGAAGGACCGATCGGCTTCTCGGACGTGTCGGGAGCCGGCGTGGTCGGGATCGTGTCGACGAGCGCTTTGATGTCGGCGGCGATCGCCTGCTGGTTTGCGGTCGATGCGGTCTCGACGATGCGCGCACGCTCGGCGCGCACGATATGCGAGCGCAGGGTCTCGAGCTTCGCGAGCGCGGCGGGCGCACCGAACGCGAGGTCCTTCGCCATCTGATGGCACAGGAAGGCCCAGTCTGCGGCGAGCGTGTCATCGGGAAGATCGGCGAGCAGCGTGGCGAGGTCACTGCCGGCATCGCGCGCGATCGCCTTCGCCTTCGGCGAGAGGGACTTCGCGATCGCCGCTCGGGTGGGATCGGTGGCGAGTTGCTTGGCGAGGGCGGCGAGCACGGCGCGGTTGCCTTTGCTGGTCGCGAGCGTGGCGAGGAACGTCACGGCTTCCTTCTGGACGACCGGATCGCGCGGATCTTCGAACATCCAGCGCAGCCGATGGAGATCGAAGATCTTCGTCAGGAACGAGCCGGTGTGGGCCTGGAGCGCATCCTGGAGGAACCAGGCATCGCGCGGATCCCAGATCCAGTTCTCCTCGCCCTGGGTCATGCGCGCGCGCGCGGTCGCGAGGGATTGCGCGACGATGTCACGCAGCCGCGGCAGGTTCTCGATCCGCCAATCGGGTGCGGTCAGCACGCGTGCGATCCAGGCGAGCGCCGCTCGGGTCTCGGTCGCGCCAAGCCCCGCGCCCGAAAAGGCAAGCTCGCTGCGCTGCGTGCGCCGAGGTCGCTTCGGATCGGTCGTGTTGCCGATGTACTTGACGTCGAGGCTCAGTACTTCTTTGCGCAGCCGCTCCTTCATCTCGGCCGAGCTGATCGGCCCCGCCTTCTCGACGACACCCGCGGTCGACAGTAGCTCGGGCAACGCGGCGAGCAGCCACAGATCTTCGGGCGCGACGGTCTTCGCGAGATCGAACGACAGGGTGAGGTGTGCGCTCTGCATCGAATCGAACGTCGCGGTGAACGTACGAACCGTACCGAGCTCGCCGGTAGCGTACTCGAGGCCGTCGTCGAGCGTCATCGGCAGGCTCGTAACGAGCGGCGGCAATTCGGTCGCGGATTGCGCCTCGAGCTCGGCGGTCGCCTTGTCGTAGTCGACCTGGTAGCGCGCGAGCGTCGCCGCGGCGTCGGCCGCCTTGTACTGCGCTTGCAGCCGCAAGAGCTCGTCGGTGTTGCGCTTGGTGCGTTCGTCGTCGAGCTGCTTGCGCAGCGCCGGGCTCGGCTTTGCGGCGACGCCGTAGGGAGCCTCGAGCAGGCCCCAGTGCTTGATCCGATCGCGCCACGGGTTTCCACCCGCAGCGAGCAGCTTGTCGATCGCAGCGAGCTCGGGCCGATCGGTCAGCGACTTCGCGAAGGCGGGGGTCCTCGCGAGATCGTAGAGATGGAAGAACCAGTCGGCTTCCGTGCCGCGAATGCCGAAGCCCGGCGGGGAATCGAGGAACTTCGCCAGGCGGCGGCGCTGGGCGATCACGCGGCTCGCGACATCGCGATCGAACGCGACGAGCTCGGGGTCATTGGCTGGCAGCTTCGCGATGTGATCGAGCTCGGCAAGGATCAGCGAGCGGACCGAGCCGAGCGTCGGCTCGTCGAGCTTGTCGGCCTTGACGTCTTCGAGCTCGAGCATCACCGGCTCGCTCGAGCTCGTCACGTGAGGGGCGCCGCCGTCTCCGAGCACGTGTGCCGAGATCGTGCTCGCGCCGAGCTCCATCACGCGGGTCTTCGAATCGATTAGCTTCTTGTAGAGTGGGGTCGATTCGTCGCTCGCGAGCGCGTCGATGAACAGGCCGCGCAACGCGAGCTCGGTCGAATCGAGGGTGCTCGTCGCCGGCCACATGAACATCATCGGGCCTGGGTGCGAGGTCTCGGCGTACGGGTACGCGACGACCTTCAGCGTGCCGAGCGCGGCGGGGTTCGGCTTCGGCAGCTGCGCCTCGGTGTGCGGCTTGCCGAGATGGCCGGCCTGGCCATCTAGGATCTTCGCGGTGTGATCGAGCACGCTCGCGAGCGGCATCGACGAAGGATACGCGCCGATGATGCCCATGTTCGCGAGCTGGTAGTTCTCGTCATGAAACGCGCGAATATCGTGCGGCGTCATCGTGCGGATCGCCGCGGGTAAGCCACCCGACTCGAACGCCAGCGGGTGGTGCTCGCCGTACGTGAGCTGGTGCGCCGTGCGCCACAGGATCGCCTCGGGATCCTCGTACGCGCGCACCATCTCGTTGTAGACCGTGCCCTTCTCCTCGAGGTGGAGCGTGCCGTTGCCAGCCTTGTCGACGCCGAAGTTGCGGACCTCGCGGCGGATCTCTTCGTCGGTGTAATCGGGCGCGAGCAACGCGTCGAGGTGGTTCTGAAACACCGACCAGTACACGTCGGGACCCGCGATCGTGTGAAAGTGATACGCGGTGTGCCACTGCTCGGTGAACGCCGAGCTCTCCGCGAGCGCCATCGCCTCGGACGAGCCGAGCCGGCGGCCACGCGCACCTTTGCCGAGCAACAAGTGCTCCTGGGTGTGCGGCTCACCCTGATCACTCGTCGGATACGTCTTTGCCCAGATGTAGCCCTGCGGCGCGCTCTCGATCCGGAGGTAGTCGAGCTGGAACCCGGTCTTGGTGTGGACGAGCTTCGCGCCGATCGGATGATCGGCGTCGTCGAGGTACACCGCGGCGACCGTGAAGCCACGCACGGTCGAGCCTTCGCGCAATTGATCGAGCTCGGCCGCGACCTCCGACGTCGCCGCCGCGGTCGCCGCCGCGGTCGCCGTCGGCATGTCGGGACGCACGGGCCTGGCCGGCGACGCGCACGCAACAAAGATGGAGACCGCGACGAGGCAACGCATGCCCCGGACTCTACGCCGCTAGACGAGCGTGATGTGGAGCGTCTTGACCTCGAGCCCGATCAGCTTGTTGTTCGCGTCTTCTTGTCCGCACGTGATCTAGGCTCTCTCGAAGCCCTGGCTCGTCAGCTCTCCGCGATTCCGCGGCGACGTGCGAGCAGCCGTACTCGTGAAGCGAACGTCCGATGAAACTAGAAGGTGAAGTACAAGAAGGCCGATGCCGGCAAGCTCGCCGGCGCGGTCGCCAAAGAAGTCACCAAGACGTTGGCGCCGATCATCGCGATCGTCGTTGCCGTGATCGCCGCGCAACTTCAGCGCCACACTACCGATGCAGCGAAATATCTGCGCGATCCGGAAGCTGACGATCAAAACCGTGCGGCTGATAAAGATCGGTACGCATATCTTTTCCGGGCGCGCGATCGTCGATGCGGCGCGTCATGACGCCACCACCCTTCAACTTGATGTCGACGAATTGGGAAGTGCTCCGCACCTGCGATCGCGACAAGCCGAGTGCGCGCAGCCCGGAATCGGTCATCGCGATCGAGCTCTCCGCAGACAACGCGTGATATGCGCCGTGCCCTTTGCGCGTTTCACTGTCGCTATACGGATCGTGTGGATATCCATACTGCGTCAACTTCATGCTCACCCCGCCATGCGCGTGAACGAGCCCGTGCGTGATCGTCTCGAAGTCGTTGGTCGGCATCGGCACTGATAAGTGCAGCGCAGGTGCCACCGATCCGTCTCGGATCATCCGCGAAACCGCCGGATTTGCCCGGCCGTCGCGCACGGTAGACGGCTACGAATGGATCCGGGATGAGCGCTCCAGTAGTCACGAGGCCCTTGACCGATGACCTCGGCAGCCCCATATTGCAGGCCGTTCTTTCACAATTTGGGGGCGTATCGGATTCGACGAGGATGTTGACGTTCTGATCGCGCGTCGTGGCGCCCAAGGCCACGTAAAAATGGGCAAAAAACGCAACTGCGAACGATAACGCTGTTGCTCTCGCTGCCTAACTAAAATTAGGTAACGACGGGACTCGCAGCTTCCGTCTGTAGCCGCGAAGTACCGACACAATCAGGCTGGATCTCTCGAGGCGCCGGCGGCGGGAGATCGAGAAAAGTTGGCTTGTTGAGCACGTAGACTGGTCGTCGCCGGCGTGCTCGAGACCCTTAAATGACGTACCTACACGCGTAGAAGTCAGTCCTGACGCATCTTCGGACCCGGGTTCGACTCCCGGCGCCTCCACCATAGTTCGTCTGCTCTTACAGTGGCTTGCCTGCCCTGCACTGGTACTGCACTAAGATGCAGTACGAGCTTCGCAACTTCCCCACAAGTTTCAAGCCATTGCGGGGAGCCTCGCACGTATCCGCTGAAGGCGGATCGCTTGTTTGCGGACGTGTGCGTAACGCGTTGCTCGATCACCTCCTGGCGCGCGCCGTCTGCGAGCGCCAACGAGATGAACGTCGATTTGGTCGCGTACGGTCCGCGGTAGCGCCAGCCGAGCATGGGCCAGTCCGTCTCGCGCCAGCGCTTGCCGTTGTAGTCTTTGCTGCGGTGCGCATCGCCCGTGCGGCTCTTTCGGCGGCCCGCGGCGACCGGAGGCAGCGGCACGATCAGATCGTCGGGTGTCGGCGGCCGGCCCATCATCGCGGGCCAGCCGACCTCACGCCACTCGAGTAGCATCGCGGCGAACGTCGGGTGCACCGGGACGTGGCGCACGGCCTTGGTCTTGGTCCCCCGCACGACGTCATTGCTTGAGCTGTAGGCGAGCGATACGTGCAGGACACCGAGCGGAGCCTCGACTGGGTCGTAATGACGCCAGCGCAGGGCGGAGCACTCGCCCGGTCTCATGCCGGCCAGGATGCCGGAGCCGTACACGATGCGGCGGTCCGGTGGGATTCGGGCGTCCGAGATCAGCACCACGGCTTCCGCGCGCGTGAAAACCTCGTCCTCCCGCCACTCGGGATCGAGGTCGACTTTCGCGCCGAGCTCGCGCTGAGTCAGCTTGCACGGATCGTTCTTCGTCTTGCCCTGCAGCTGCGCGTCGCGGAAGAGCGCCGAGCAGACCGAGTAGATGTTGTAGACCTGCCGAGGCGACGGCGGTTGGTTCGTCGCCTTGCTCGTCGTCGTGCGGATCTTCGCGAACGCGGTCACGAGGTGCTTGGGCTCGACGTCGGCGAGTGGCATGCCGCCGATCAACGGCTTGAGCCAGATCCGAAACCGGCCCTCGTCGTTCTTCCAGTCGAGGCCGTGCAGCCGGCGCGTCGGCAGCCACTCGTCGAAGAACGCTTCGACCGTGAGCACGGGTGGCGCGCCCACCTTGACGCGTGCGATCTGCTTGCGGGTATCGGCGATCCACTTCTCGGCCTCGGCCTCCTGCCCGACCGAGAACCCCGTCGCGACCTGCTGCCACTTGCCGTTCGCGCCGAGGATCTGCGCGTACAGCTTGCCGCCGCGTTTGAACATCAGCGCCCCGTTCCGAGCAGACGAGCTCGAGCTCGATCGGTCCGGTCGTTCGCGACAGGCCGCTTGCCGATCACGGCTGCGACCGGAACACGCAAGGCGCTGCCGATCCGAACCACATCGAGCCGGTGATCGCGGATCGCTTTCCGCACGGTGCTTTCGCTGATCGAACGTTCGCGCGCGTACGCGGCGACGCTCACGACGGCCGGCGTGATCGGCGCCGGCTTCGCGCGCGCGAGCTCCTCGCGGACGACCTCGCGCACGAACTCTTTGAGATCGAAGTCGCTCACGCGGCCCATCCGATTTTCGGGTAAGCAAGCGATGCAAAGCGAGCGAGCACCTCGACACGCCGCGGCTTGCTCAAGCTCCACATGTAACGGTGGTTGCCGTGGTGGCGCATCGTCCTCGTCAGTATAGGCCGCCAGCGGCGGAGCCACGCTGCCGGATCTTCGTTGGCGTTCAGCGGCGCCGCACCCCATCGCACCAGCGCCGCCGCGGCATAGACGCGGCCCCGCTCGCCTCTGATCAGCTTCCCGCTCGCGCGGTTCGAGAACACGGTGCCGTCGGGCAAGAGCCACAGTGACGATGGATTCGTCTTGCCGACGTACCTGCCGTTGAGCCCTTGGTAAATCGTGCCGACGTGCCCGCGGTGGACTCGAAGCCCCTCGAGCGTCGTTCTCGGCTCCGGATCAGAGCAGCTCTCGACTGCAACAACGCCGCCGGAACAGAGCGCCTTGAAACATCGCGCCACGAAGAACGTCTCCCCGTTGCCGGGCACGTTCTCCAGCAGCACGAGCCGGCCGAGCGTCACCCCTTCGCTCGTCGAGAGCGTGGGAAACACGGCGCGGTGCGCGTTCATGCTCGGCAGCGGACCGAACAGCGCGACTCCGCACAGCTCACCGTTGCGGTGAAGTCCGAATGCGTGTGCGGTCGGCGAGCACGATCGCGAGTAGTGATGCCGCTCGACGAATGTCTTTGCAGTCTCGGGCCCGATCGCGCTCACGTCGTACTCCGCTGCGCGGATCGTCTCACCAGCTGGGCGGCGGTACTCGCGCCCAAGCATCCATCGCTGACACGCCTCCGTGATCACGGCCGCACCCTCGCGCGGCGCGCGGGCCGCTGATCCATGTCGTCGGGCGCGAGCGTCGCATCGGGGTCGCGCTCGAGCACGATCTCGCCCGGCTCGTCCGGCGCGGGGCCGCTGCCGTAGCCGTGATCGTTCGGGTCGAGCCGCACGCGCATTCGGTTGTACTTTGTCATGCCGCCTCCAACATCGAGAGCTGTTCTCCGCGGGTACGCTTGGACTTCATCATCGGCGCGAGCGCCGCGCGGATCAGCGCCTCGGCGACGTCCGGACAGACGCTGTTGCCGACCAGCCGAACCTGCTCGGTCTTGGTGAGCGGCCTCCCGTCGGGTCGCAGGAAGTCGATGATGTAGGTGTCGTCGAAGCCGTTCGCGCGGAAGAGCTCGCGCGGCGAGAGCATCCGCATCCCGAGGTCGTAGATGACCAGCCCGGTGCCGGGCAGCCGCACGAGCTTCGCCTCGTGATCCATCCAAGGGCCTTCGATGCCCTCGGCGACCAGAAATGCGTAGACCCTGCGCGCCTTCGCCGCGATGTCGTCGTTCCACTCGGGCGCGGTTGATTCAACGAGCGCGGTCGCGCTCAGCGCCAGGTGCTCGGCTTGCGCGCAGATCGTGTGCAGCGGCTCGGCGCAGCTGCTGCCCGTCGACGTCCCGTAATACTTGACGATGTGCGCGGCGACGAGATGGTGATGGTCCTGCGCGGTGACCGCACCGATTGGCTTAGCGAGCTCGGATCCGCCATTCCAACCACCCGTCGGGCGCTCGCTGTACGCCTTCGCTAGGAATGCCACAACCGGTGACGTCTTGAGACCACCGGCGACGAGCGTCGGGTGCGGCGCGTTGACGTCGTACACGCGCGGCTCCTGGCCGGGTCGCTCGCCGTTCGAGCGGTGGATCATGTACGGCACCGCGATCGCGAACTCACCGCGCTTCGATGCCGTGATCGTTCGCATCGGCCGGTCGATCGACGATGGATCGTTGCCGCCGCCGCCCCACGTCTTCACCGGCAAGATGAACGGCTTGGCCGTCTCGAGCACGAACTTGCGGACGCCGCGCGCGAGCCGGCGCCGCGTCGCGGGCACGTGCGGGCGCTTGCGCTCGAAGATGCTCGGGCACGGAATCGACCAGTCGATGATCTCGGCGGCCGTGCGCCAGGTCTCCGTCGTGTGAGTCGGCTCGGGGAACGCGAACGGCTTGCCGTCCCGACGCATGACGATGTACGCGCGCTCGCGCGCGGTCGGCGCGCCGTACTCCCAGGCGACGAGCTTACGAACCTCGAAGCTGTAGCCGAACGACCGAACGCGGCGCTCCCATGCGCGGAACGTCTCGCCCATGCGGCTCTTGATCGGGCGTCCGTAGCCGCACGCATCGACGCAGGTCTTGCCGTCGCGATCGCCGCGGCACCGGTCGATGTGCTGCCAGCAGATCGGGCCCCAGCCGAGGAACTCGATGACGTTCTCCACGATAATGACGTCGGGCCAGACCGTCGCGATCCACGGGATGATCGACCACGCGAGGCCGCGAATCTTGATCGTGTCAGGCGATAGCCGCGCGCCTTTCGCGCGAGAGAAGTGCGTGCACGTCGGCGACGCCCAGAGCAGCCGACAGCGCCGGCCGCGGGTCGCCTCGAGCGGGTTGACCTTCCATACGTCCTCGACGTAGTGACGGCAGTCGGGATGGTTATGCTCGTGCATCGCGATGGCGATCGGCCAGTGGTTGACCGCGACGTCAGGCGAGCGACCGGTCGCGCGGCGCGCGCCGTCGGAGGCCCCGCCGCCGCCGGCGAATAGGTCCACGTCGACGGTGTCGTTCCACGCGCGGAGGATGGGCGGGCGGATCTTCATTCGCGCACCTCGCGCGCCGCGCTGCCGCGCGCGCGGATCTCGACCATCGCGTACTTCCAGCGAAGCTCTTCGTCGGAAAGCCGCGACGGCCGCCGGTCGCGCGGCGCTGCCGCGCCGTCCTCGTCCTCCCCTTCGTCATCGTCATCGTCGTCGTCGTCGAGCCACCGCTCCTCGTCGAGGCACTGGTCGAGGAACTCGTACAGCGAGCCGGGCGAGACCGAAGAGCCATGCTCGCGGGTGAACGCATCAGCGATCACGCGGCACCGCAGGCACTGTTTCTCGTGCGTGGGGTCGCCGCACGTCACGGAGAAGTGAGCGATGTACGACGCGCCCGCCGCGATCACGGTCCAGCAGGTCGCGCAGCGATGCGCCTTGCGAGCGCGCGAGACCAATCGCTCGTCCCATACCGTTGCGTACTCGTCGAAGTCGAGGTCACACATCGGCGAGTCTCCACTGTTCGACTTGACCCGCATCGAACCGCACGAGGTAGCTCGAGATCATCGGCATCGCCGGATCGATCTCCGCCCCGGTCGCGAGGTCGTAGCGAAGATGGCTGTCTCCCTCGAGCGTCACCACTCCGCGCGCGACCTTCGCGACGCGTGCGATCACCGCGCAGCGCGAGCTCGGCAGGCTGTAGACGCGAACGACGAAATCGCCCTTCTTCATCGCCGCCCCCCGCTGTTCCGCCGACCGGACCCGTAGGTGCGCACGTTGCGCGGCGGGTAGTTGAACTCGACGTGCTCCTTCGGCCGCGGGTCGCCGACCTCACCGGTCGCAGTGATATGAAAGCCCATGCCGTGGATCGCGGCGCGCACGATCGGCTCGATCGCCTCGCGGTCGAGCTCCCACTTGCCGGTCTTGTTGTTCTCGTCGAACGCGCGCTCGACGAGCTGCTTGATCGTCACCACATGACCTCCATCGGGTTGTCGCCAGGTTTCAGCTCGGCCTTCATGCGCTCGAGCTCGGCACGCAGCTGTCGCTCGCTGACCTCGACGAGCGAGCGCTCATATTCCGACTGCATCAGCGCGGATGCATAGCCCTCGTTGTCCGAGCGAAGCTGGACCCGGTCGCGCTGCAGCCAGTCGAGCTCCTCGAGCAGCTCTCGCACAAGCTGGGCGCCTGTCACCCACCATCGGGCGGTCTCGATCAGGCTGGGCAACCCCGGGCGCGTCGCGAGCAGCTCGCGCAGCTTGTCGGCGGCGGACATCATTCTGCCTCCGGGCCGAGGTCGTGCTTGCCGAAGAACCCGCATCGGTCGCAGGTGACGTAGGTGCCGTAGCCTCCGCCCATCAGCCCAAAGCCGACGCAGAGAAACTCACCGACGGGCGGAAACCATTGGTAGTCCGGCTCGTCGAAGATCCGTTGGCGCTCCTCGTCGGTGGGCTCCGGCTGGGCTGGCGCGCCGCACCTGATGCATCCGCGATCGATAAGGATGCCGAGGTGCTCCGCCGTGAACGCCCATTCGGGCTGCTCGACGTGCGCGAGATCGACGTGGATGTAGGCGGCGGTCATATCGATCCCGATCCGCCAGTGAAGTCCGGCAGCGCCGATGCGCTCGCGTCCAGCAACGCGAACATGTGGAGCACGTGCGGGTGGATGTTCACGTAGCGCGCCTTCGGCGGCATGACCTGGTAGGCCTCGCGATCGCCGAGGAAAAGCTCCTTCGCAAGCTTCATCTCGCCCCACGTCGGGATGCGATCCGCGTGGCTCACCGAAAGGTGCAACCACTCGCGGCTGTCGAGCTCGAGCCCGCACGAGAGGATCACCACGAGCCGGCGCTGCGCGTTCACGTACCTCGCGCCGTCGATGTTGCGATCGATCTCGCGCCACTCGGGTGGCAGGATCCGCGGCGCATCCCAGGGGAGTGCGCGTTCCGCGGCGGCCGCCGCGACCTTGGAGAAGTCGACGCCTTCGAGATTGATCGCGGTCACGACAAACCTCCCCGTGCCCGGGCCCACTTCGATCCAAACCGTTCGAGCGCGGCGATTGCGACTAGCCTCCAGTGAGTTCGCGTTGCCACCATGAGCGCGACGCCACGAGATGCCTGGCGGTCATCCCCGAGCGCCAGTAGCAGCGCGTCGGCACGAGCATCGATCATGTGATCATCGAATAGACTCACGAGGCCACCGCCATCGGCTGGTGCTCGAACCGCAGCACTTCATCGAGCCGGATCCGATACACGCGACCGTTCGGCTTGAACGCCTGGAGCTTGCCGCTGTGGATCGCAGCCGAGATGGTGTGACGGTTCACGCGCCAGCGCTTCGCGAGCTCGGGGATCGTGAAGCTCGGGCTGCTGACCTGGTCGTTGGCAACCGCTGCATCCTGCGAGGCGGTTACGGCTTCTTCATGCTTCTTTCGCATCACGTACCCTTCCTGGCGAGCTCGAGCCTGCGCGCGTGCGGCGCTCGGTACTTGCTCGCGTTGATGATCGACGTGCACATCTCGCCGACCTTCGCGTTGCAGATCGTGCACGGCACCGCGTAGGCAGCGGCCAGCGACTCTTCGAGCGTGCGCGTCACCGACGCCTCCGCTCGATCTCGATGCCATGCATCATTGCGATCGGCCACGCGACAGCGAGACCGACGAGGAACGTGTAGAAGTTCATCACGCTGCCCTCATCGGCATCACGACGAATCGAATGCCTTTCGCGGCGAACTGCATCGGCGACAACTCGTCACCCCAGCCCACGATCTTGAGGCCGCGGGCGTCGCACGCGTCCATCACCGGTGCCATGTCCTCGAGGAGGCGCGGGTCGAACATGATCGACGGCGGCGACCCGCTCTGGGTCGAGATCATGATTTGGTCGATCGGCGGGTAGTCGGGCGCCTGGGTGCGCGTCTCCACGGCCAGCACGAGGACTCCATCATCGCGACGCAGCTCGATGCGTAGGTCTCGGCTCATGCACGAGAGGCGCACGCGCTTGACGCGAACATCCTTCGCAGCCGAGACCACGGCGCGCGCGACGGCCAGCGGAATCAAGTACGAGCTACGGATGTCGGTGGACAACCAATCCGACCCTTCGAAAGGGTCGGTGCTGATGTCTACGCGGACGAGCCGGTGACCGTCGCACGCAACCACTTCAGTCTTGTCGACGAACACACCGTTCAGATTTGGACGCATGGGGTCGGTGCACGCGAATCGTGCGATCGCACCGAGCAGCCCCACGGGCATCTCGACGACGCTCACGCTGCCACCTGCACGAGCTCGGCGCGCGCGATCGCGCTCAACCATTCACCAACGCGAGAGAGAAGCTCCGCGGTTTGGGCGTTCGGGTGCCGGGCATGCGCGAGAGACCGCAAGGTCTGACCGACCGCGAGGCGATCGGCGGCCGAGGGCTGCTCGACCACGATCACGACGATGCCTTGATCGGAGGCGCTCACAGGTTGCACACGCCGAGGATGTGCTCGGCGATCGAGACGGATTCGACGGCGATCTTCGACGGTCTGAGCCCGCTATAGCGCGAGCTGCTAGCGACGACGGCCGCCATGTTCGCGACCATCTTGCGTCGCGCCAAGTCGGCCTCGCGCGCGTCATCCGCGGCCTTCAGTTCAATCGATGTGATCACCGTCGTTCTCCAATGGAATGGGGCTCGCTTGGCGCGAGCGGGGTTGAGAAACCGGCCGACCGGCCGGATTGATTCGGGGACAAGAGACGGCCGACCGCGGTGTTGAACGCGGCGCGCGACTCGTCGAGCTCATCGAACGTGCGCGCCGGTGCGTGACCGAGCACGAGGCACGGAGTGCGGAGAGGGCACTTGGCGCAGCCGCCTTTGCTCGTGAAGTTCACGGCGCAGACCGCTCGTGACTCAGCGGATAGCGTGACGGTACAGCCCGTCGCGCTCATGCCGACCTCGTCAACAGCGCCTGATGGAGCGCATCGCGGATCGCCGCCGGCGAGCTCGGCTTTTCGAGCCGCGTCACGCCGAAGTGATCGGCCCGATCGTCACCGGTGAGGAAGACGAATGGCAGCGGGCCCGCGAACGCGAGCACGTCGGCGCCGTTGCCGGGTCCCGCGAGGTTGAAGTCCGAGAGCACCACATCGAAGCGGTGCGCCTTGAGTTCGCCGATCGCCTGCTCGGCACTCGCGACCGACACGACCTCGTACCCATCGCGCCGCAGCACGGTCGCGGTAGCGCGGGCGATCGTCTCGTCGTCCTCCACGTAGAGAACCCGCGTGAGCGGCTGCTCGCAGACTTCGGCGTCGTAAGCCGCGGGGGTTGCCATTGATTGCACTTTACGCAATCAACACCAACGTGTCTATAGA
>JAYWCI010000134.1:0-164229 GCA_043780895.1 Kofleriaceae bacterium
ATCCTGCCGCGCACCCCCGACGCGAGTGCAAGGACGGCGACCAGCTCGGCGCACAGCAGCGGTACCGTCAGCAACCAATCGACGTAGCGATAGGCATCGTTGAAGGGCGCACCGGATGCCTCGTAGACGCCATTCTTGAGCACGTGCGCTGCCTGCCAGCCTTCAAAGATGCGGAAGTAGTGATAGCCGGCGATCGCGACGACCAGCGAAGACAGCACCATCGCGGGCCGGTACTTCGCGTGGAGCTGGCTCCGCGCCTGCACGAAAAACAGGAACGACCCGAGCATGGCCGCGATCGCCAGGCTCAGCATGTTGTAGACGAGCGAGTATTCGCCGGATGACAGTGTAGGTACTTGTGACATGGGGTCCTTCAGGGCCGTGGGCCCGTTGAGCGTTGGATGGCCGCTGGCGCCCCGACGTTTCGCCGACGGTGAAAGTGTGGCGTCTTGTCGCAGGTTTCGATGTGCTGGCCGTCCGTCGGCGCGCATCCAAACCGCATGGCTCCTCCCCTCGACCTCCGAGCGCTCGTCGCACTCCAGCTCGTCGATGTCGAGCGCGAGCTCGATGACGAGCCGCTCCAGGTGGTCGAGGGAGAACTGCCGCAGGGACTTCACGGCACGCTGTACCGCAACGGCCCGGGCCGGTTCGCGCGTGGCTCGGTTCCGTTCGGTCATCCGTTCGACGGCGATGGCCATGTCGTCGCTGTCCGGATCGCGGACGGTCGAGCTGCGGTGCGCAGTCGGTTCGTCTCCACCCGCGAGCTCGCCGAGGAGGAGGCTGCCGGCCGGATGCTTTATCGAGGATTCGGCACGCAGCGTCCCGGTGGACTCTTCGCGAATGCATTCCGCATGCGGTTCCGCAACGCGGCAAATACCAACATCGTCTTTCACGCGGGTAAGTTGCGTGCGCTGTGGGAGGGCGGCTCCCCTCACCTGCTCGATGCCCGTTCGCTCGCGACGCTCGGCGAAGACGACCTCTCCGGGTTGCTCGCACCGCGCGGCGCGCTGCGGGCGCTCGGCGCTGCGCAGACGTTCTCCGCGCACCCGCGGCACGACGCGGTCACCGGTGAGCTGTGGAACTTCGGGCTCCGGTGGGGACTTGGCCAGTCGCTGATGATCTACGTGCTCGACCCTGCGGGCCAGGCGCGCGTCGTCGCCGAGCATCCGCTACGCGAGCTGTCTTTCATCCACGACATGGCGCTGACGTCGAGGTTCGTCGTGATCGCCGCGCCCGCGGTCCGGTTCGATGTCGCCAGGATGTTGTTCGGAATGGCCTCACCGCTCCGCGGCTTGCATTCGCGCGATGGCGAGCCGCTCGCCGTCTGGCTGATTCCGCGCACCGGCGGGGCCCCGATCTGCATTCCAGGTCCGCCCGGGTTCGCATTCCACATCGCAGGCGCGTTCGACCTGCCGGACGGCGGGGTCGTCTGCGATCTCGCGTTGATGCCTGGTCTGCCGGATCTCGAACATGTGGCGCGGACGATGGGACCTGGTGCGGACGGCAGCGCACTGGGTGTACTGACTCGCCTGCGGATCGACCCGGTCGCGCGCCGGGTGCGAACCGAGGTGGTCTCCGATCTCGCAGTGGAGATGCCCGCGACCGCGGTTCCGAGCCCGCACGCGTACACCGACGTCTGGTCGGTCGCCGTCCCACCCGGACGGCGCCAGCCCTATCACTCCGCGCTCACGCGAATCACACCGGGTGGCCAAGGCCACGCGCTGCGCGACCTGTTCCCGGCGTTGCCGTCGGAGCCGGTCCTCGTGCCGCGGCCCGGGGCTCGCGACGATGCCGACGCATGGCTGCTCGCACTGCTGCACCACCCCGGGGCAGCCACGGAGTTGCTAGTCCTCGATGCCGCCACGCTCGAGACCCAGGCGCGCGCGCGATTCCCGATCGCGATTCCGCCCGGTCTCCACGGAAGCTGGGTAGGGCGTCGCTCGCCGGGCGGGCGATCTATGTGACGACGGAAACCGGGATTGTTCGGCTGCCTCAGGAGTGAGTCGCGATCAGCCGAAGTGACGGCGCGGATTCATCTCGGCGAAGAACTGCCGAGCGGTGGCGGACGCGAGATGGACCGCCTCCACCGGCCACGAGGTCGTGCGCCCTCGGCGGGGCGCCGGGGCCGGGATGGTCGTGCGCCGCAACCAACGTTCCGTTCGAGCTGCCAAGATCCCGAATCGGCCGGTCTCCCGCGGTGATGACGCACCCTTTGCGTGGGTGGGTGCAGACGGTGCGGGGGCTCGCTGACGCGGGTGAGTCGTCGAGTCGATCTCCCGCGGCTCTGCGCTTGCACGGTTGGTCACCGTGCATGGACTCAGCTCGCGGACCGCCGCGCCAAGAAGCCTGCCGTGTCGTCGGTCTCGTCGGTCTCGTCGGTCTCGTCGTGCGGATGTTTACGATCATTTCGCGCGGAGCGGCCTGCTTGCGTAGCCACGCTCGCACAGCCACGTCACCAGTACGGAAGGCCGGGACCGACGTGCTCGACCTCGGAGGGCTGGTCGGACTTCGCGACGAGGAGGTGCTCGCACGATTCAGAACCGAGGGTCCGAACGAGCTCCCCGCGCAGGACCAGCGTAACGTGTTCACGATCGTCTGGGACGTGGTGCGCGAGCCTATGTTTCTCATGCTGGTCGCGGCGGGCATCGTGTACCTGCTCATGGGTGAGCTGGCCGATGCCTTGATGCTCCTCGGCTTCGTCTTCGTGGTCATGGGGATCACGATCGTCCAGGAGCGCCGCACCGAACGCGCCCTCGATGCGCTACGCGATCTGTCGAGTCCGAGAGCCCTGGTGATTCGCGACGGCCAACGTCGAAGGATCGCCGGCACCGAGGTGGTGCGGGGCGACCTGGTCGTACTCTCCGAGGGCGATCGGGTTCCGGCCGACGGACTCGTGCGACGGTCGCTTCACCTGACCACCGACGAATCGCTGCTGACCGGGGAGTCGGTGCCAACGCGCAAGCTGGCGTCCGACGACGCGGGTGCGCTCGATCGCCCAGGAGGGGATGACCTGCCGTCGGTGTTTTCGGGAACCCTCGTGACCGCCGGGCAGGCCATCGTCGAGGTCGTCGCGACAGGAACAAACACCGAGCTTGGTAAGATCGGGAAGGCGCTTGAGACGAGCAAACCCGCACCCACGATGCTGCAGTCGGAAACGAACCGTCTGGTTCGCACGCTCGCGATCGTCGGGCTCGCGGCCTGCGGAGTTGTCGTGCTGGCTTTCGGGATCACGCGAGGCGGTGGGCTAGAAGTTTGGAAGCAGGGATTTCTGGCGGGAATCGCGCTCGCGATGGCGATCCTTCCCGAGGAGTTCCCCGTCGTGCTGACGATCTTCTTCGCGTTCGGTGCGTGGCGCCTGTCACGCAGTAATGTCCTGACGCGACGAATGGCGGCGGTCGAGATGCTCGGTGCGGCCACGGTCCTATGCGTCGACAAGACGGGGACGCTCACGCTCAACCAGATGACCTTGCGTCGACTCGCGATCTCGAGTGGCACCATCGACGTGGTCGCGGAAGCGGGCCCCCTGCCCGAGCACTTTCACGATCTTCTCGAGTACGCGATCCTCGCGAGCAAGCGCGACCCGTTCGATCCCATGGAGCGCGCGCTCCACGAAGCAGGCCGGCTCGTCAAGGACACGGAGCATCTTCATCCGGGCTGGCTTTTGGTGCGCGAGTACCCGCTGACACCGAGCCTGCTGGCGGTGACCCATGCGTGGCGCGACTGCAACGAAACCGCGGTCGTGGTGGCAAGCAAGGGCGCCCCTGAAGCGATCGCGGATCTCTGTCAACTGAGTGCTGGAGCACGCGCATCGCTGGGACGTGACGTCGAGAGCCTCGCATCGCAAGGGCTTCGCGTGCTCGGCGTGGCACGGACCAGCATGAGCTTCGATGCGCTCCCCGACGAGCATCGCGATCTCCGGCTCGATTTCGTGGGACTTCTCGGCTTCGAAGATCCAGTAAGGCCAACCGTCCGCGGTGCGATCGGCGAGTGTCAGGCTGCGGGGGTGCGCGTCGTCATGATCACCGGTGACTATCCCGCAACCGCGCAGAGCATTGCGCGGCAGGCCGGAATTGCTCGCTGCGACGCGGTCATCACCGGGGCCGATCTCGCGCGAATGTCCGAGCACCAGCTCGCACAGCGAATCTCGAACGTCGACATTTTCGCCCGTGTCGCCCCACAGCAGAAGCTGCAGATCGTCAATGCGTTCAAGGCGAACGCCGAGATCGTCGCGATGACTGGCGACGGCGTTAACGACGCCCCGGCGCTCGAGGCCGCGCATATCGGAATCGCCATGGGAGGACGCGGGACGGACGTCGCGCGTGAGGCCGCATCTCTCGTCTTGATGGACGATAACTTCACATCGATCGTTGCGGCCATTCGCCGTGGCCGGACCATCTTCGACAACATCAAGAAGGCGATCGTATTCATTATCGCGGTTCACGTGCCGATCGCTGGCTTGTCGATCTTACCGGTGTTCTTCCCCGGCTGGCCGCTGCTCCTCTTGCCCGTTCACATCGTATTCCTCGAGCTCGTGATCGATCCCTCCTGCTCGCTCATCTTCGAAGCCGAGCACGCCGAGACGGATGTCATGACGCGGCCGCCGCGAAGACGTGACGAGCGCTTGTTCTCGGCAGCGACACTTCGCATCGCGCTCCTCCAGGGCCTCAGTGTTCTCGGTGTGTGTCTCGGCGTCTTCTTGCTCGCGTGGCGAGGCCATACGAGCGATGCCGAAGCGCGCGCCTTGACCTTCGCGGCGCTGGTCGTTGCGATTCTCGCGGTCATCCTGATCAACCGATCGTGGACGCGCTCCGCGCTCTCGATGCTCCGCGTTCCGAATACTGCGCTTCGGTGGATCTTGCTCGGCGCATCTACCTTTTTAGCGCTAGCGCTCGCGGTGCCGTTCGTTCAGCGCATGTTTCACTTCGCACCCGTCCACCTCGTCGGGACGATACTCAGCATCGGGGCCGGCATCGTCTGCGTCCTCTGGTTCGAGCTCGTAAAATACCGGAGGCGTCGTTCGGCTGGATAATGGGCTGTCGGCGCATGGCACGTTCGCGCTAGCCTCTTGCTTCCCACGTGACGCGCCTTCGTGTTTGTGAGGCACTAATGGCTCGCTATTCAATGTCTGGGCCCGTTCGTACCCTCGGGCTCGCGCGAGTTCCCGCCCGCGGACAGCTTCTCACCGCGCTCGTAGTGGCGCTTCGCCGATCGCGTGGCGAGGTCGTCGCGTCGTCCGGACCGACGTGACCGGAGCACGCGCTCATCGCTGTAAATGTTGGCAGCGACACGAGCGGGCGGCGTGATCGGTACTGAGACGCCTCGGGGAACTGGTGGCGTTCCTGAGCAGCAGAGCCGAGCTGATGAGATTTGTTCTGTCGGTAATCCTCTCTCTGATGACAGCCGGGTGCACACGGTCGATTGCAATCGCCGCTCCGGCTAAACATCTCGTGGGCTTAGCGCAGGCACATCTGTTGCTCGAACACACTTCGTGCGCATCGCCTTGTTGTCATGTTTCGTGTTCGCCTGTGGCCATCCCGCGAATTTGACGACCGACGCGGGGGCCGACGGCGACGCGAGCGTGACGGACGATGGCACCGACGGCGCGGGCGGGCCTGCGTATCCGACGCGCACCGCGTACCGGATCAAGGGACTCCAGCCGGACTTCTGGGATGCCCAGGATGTCGCGGGCAACAACACGGGTGGGGTCTCTATGAACCTCGTGTGGGCGGACTGGGAGCCGGAAACAAATCTGCCGCCGTGCGCTGCCACGCATGAGGAGTACGACGGTCATTGCTTCGAGGTCGCCGCCAACATCGATGCCGCGATCACGGACTGGACCGCGCGCGGCATCGTCGTGACGGCGGTCGTCTACGGTGTGCCTGCGTGGGCTCGGACCACGCGCCCGTGCACGCCGGTCTCCGCCGGCTTCGAGGTCTTTTGCGCGCCCGATCACGGCGCGGACTACGGCCGGTTCGCCGGCATGCTCGCGCGTCGCTACGATGGCAGCCACGGCCACGGTCGGATCGCCGACTTCGTCGTCCACAACGAGGTCAACTCGAACGACTGGTTCGACATCGGCTGCGGTCAGGGCACCCCGTGCTCGGTGAGCTCCTGGATCAGCATCTATGCCGACAGCTACAACGCCGCCTACGATGCCGTGAAGACCGAAGTCGCCTCCGACAAGGTGCTGGTCTCGCTCGATCATCACTTCGCCGCGAGCCTCGACGCGCCCGCGGCCGCGAACCCGGTGGTCTCGGTCCAAACGTTCCTGACCGGCTTCGCCACCCGCGTCGGCGATCGTGCGTGGCGCGTCGCGTATCACCCGTATGCGACGGATCTGCTCGCGCCGACGTTCTCGCCCGATGATCTTCCGTACGTCACGTACGGCAACATCGGCGTGCTCGCCGGTTGGCTGCGCGAGACGTTCCCGGGCAAGCCTTCGACCTGGGAGCTCCAGCTCACCGAGAGCGGGATCAACTCGCTCACGCGATCGTCCGAAGCGGCGCAGGCGGATCGCGTGTGTGACACGCTGCGAAACGTCCTCGGAACTCCAGGGATCGAGAACTACATCTACCACCGTATGCGCGACAACCCGGTCGAGACCAAGGATGGGCTCGGCCTCGGTCTGCGTCGCGACGACGGCAGCGCGAAGCCCGCCTGGGCGCGTTGGGCGCTCTCGAATCGCATCGATCTGACACCGCCGCAGCTCTCGTGCGGCTTCGAAGATCTGCCGTACGTCCGGCTCACGCGATCGAACAACAACGCACGCGGCCACTGGGCGTCGACTCGCCTCGCCCCGCCCGACTTCGTCGCCGAGCAATCGTTTCGCTTGCTGCACGACGCGGCCTCTGGCACCCGCTTGCTCTACGAGTGCGCGGTCGGCACGCACGACATCGTCACGACCGATGTCGGCTGCGAGGGCCAGCAACCACTCGGGCCCGTCGGTTACATCTGGACGGCGGCCGGCACCGGGCGTGTTCCCCTGTATCGCTGCCGGATCGGCACGGGTACCGATCACTTCATCTCGACCGCCCCGGACTGCGAAGGCGCGACGGTCGACGCGACGCTCGGCTACGTGCTGCCGTAACGCTCGTCCTTACCACTGTCCTCGGCGTCGCTGGATTTTCGGCTTCACCGTCGAGGTGGCGATCGGGATTACCTGCGAGTGTGCGATCGAGTGCGTGGGCGCGCGCTAGATCGATTGATCGCGAGCTCGTCGAGACGCGTGGCGAGGTGCCTTCGGGCCATAACCCTTCGCAGGTCTCGCCGAGAAAACGCGCGTGAAACGCTGCGAGCCACGCGAGGCATGCTTCGAGCCCATGCGTGGCAGGTGGATCACGGCGCTCGGCATCGAGATCCTCGAGCACGAACCACCACGAAACGCAGTCCCGCGAAAGGACAGCAGACTCCGCGCGGAGAGTTTGCGATCGCGGTGCTCAAACTCTACTCGTTCGATGACGAGCCGTCGGTGTGGCGCGAGCTCAAGACCGATACGGGACCAAGGAACGTTGCGGTCCGAATTTTACTATTGACTCCGAGTTCTATTGGTCATACCAACTGGTCAGACCATGATGACCGCATCGATTCCCCGCTCGTCCGGCGCGGCGGACCCCGATCTCGACGCCGTGAATCTGCTCGAGCCACCGACGACGGCGATCGACGCGGTCTACGAGAAGCTGCTGCAAGCCATCGTCTCGGGCGCATACCCGGCCGGCTCGCGGTTGCCGGCCGAGCGCGAGCTGTCGCGCCAACTAGGTGCCTCGCGCCCTACTCTGCGCGAAGCGCTGCGCCGGTTGGGTGAGTGGAATCTCGTCGAGCCGCGGCGCGGATCCGGGATCGTGGTGCGGCCGTATCGCGACTGGTCGATCGAGGTCGTCGCGCCGTACCTGCGCTACGGCAAGCCGGCCGCCGATCAGCCGACGATCCCGCGGATGGTGATCGATCTGTTGTCGATCCGACGCGCGATGGTCGTCGAGGTCATCAAGCTGACCGTGCATCGCATCCCGAAGGGCGGCACCGCCGGTGCGCGCGCCGCGATGGCGCGCGCGTGGTCGCTGCGCGACTCGACGAAGTACGTCGGCGAGGACTTCGAAGTGATGCGCCAGATCTCGGAGGCCGCGCGGTTCACCCCCGGCCTGTGGCTGCTCAACCGGATGGCGCGGATGTGGATCGACGCCGCCGACGAGATCAAGTTCGCGCTCCGGCCGCCGGTGGAATACGTGCCGACCTACACGAAATTTTTCGACCAGATCGAAGCGCAGGATTGCGACGGCGCGATCCAGACGATGACCGCGTATCTCGATCGTCACGACGCGGAGCTCTCGAAGCTCCTCCAGGTGCTCGCATGACCTATCACCACACCCCGACCACTCGCGCGGTCCTCGACTCGCTCGTCCCCGTGATCTGCCCGCCCGAGGCGGTGCCGTACCGCGATGCGATCGTCGCCGACATGGCGCTCCAGTTCGCGGTCGTGCCGCCTATCGTGCAACGCGCGTTCGGCCTCGGGTTCGCGACCTACGATCTCGGCGCGCTGCCGCGCTACTTCAAGCGCGCTCGTGCCCTGCAAGGCGACCAGGCCGAGGCCTACTTTCACTCCTGGGAAGAAGGCTTCACGCCGCTCCACGTCCAATTCGCGCGCGTCATCAATCAGTTGATGTCGCTGTCCTGCTACGAGCAGCCCGCCATGATGGAGCGCGTCGGCTATCGCCCCGCGGCGTGGATCGAGAAGGTCACGAAGAAGCGGCTGACCATGTTTGCCGACGACGTTCGCAAGCAAGATGCCCAGATCCTGGCGCCCGATCCGCTGCGTCCCGCGGCGAAGAAAGAAGTCGCGTAGTGGCTACCCAGACCCAAAGAGCGCTCCACGAAGGTGGCTCGCGTCCCTCGAACGTATTCACGCGCCACGACCTCAAGGGCGACACCGTACTCGATTGCGATGTCGTGATCGTCGGCTCGGGCGCGGGTGGCGCGCCTGTCGCCGCCGAGCTCGCCGAGGCGGGGTACGACGTGATCGTCCTCGAAGAAGGCAGCTACTACCAGACCCGCGACTTCACGGCGAACACGTCACAGATGGTCCGCCAGCTGTATCGCGATGGCGGCGCTTCGATCGCGATCGGCAATCCGCCGATCATGTTCCAGGAGGGCCGCGCCGTCGGTGGTTCGACGGTGATCAACGGCGGCATGTCGTGGCGGACGCCGGAGGACATCCTCACGCGCTGGCGCGACGAAGCCGGGCTCGACGACCTCACCACGCACTCGCTCGAGCCGTACTTCGAGCGCGTCGAGAAGCGGATCCACGTCGCACCGATGGACCACGATGCGATCGGCCGCGACAACTGGCTGCTCAAGAAGGGCGCCGATGCGAAGGGCTGGGAGACGATCGGCAACCTGCGCAACCAGGCGCACTGTGTCGGTTCGAACCGCTGCGCGTTCGGCTGCCCGACCGGCGCCAAGCAGAGCGCACTCGTCAGCTACATCCCGCGCGCGCTGCACTTCGGCGCACGCGTCTACGCCGATGTCTCGGTCCAGCGGATCACGATGCACGGCAAGCGCGCGACCGGCGTGATCGGTAGCGTGCGTACCGACGACGGCGCGAAGTACGAGCTCGTCGTGCGCGCGAAGCTCGTCGTGTCGTCATGCGGTGCGATCCAGACCCCGGCGCTGCTCGCGCGCTCGGGGCTGACCTCGCGCTCGGGGATGCTCGGGCAGAACCTGTCGCTCCATCCGAACGTCAAGGTCGTCGCGCTGTTCGACGAGGACGTCAGTGGCTGGCAAGGCGCGCACCAGGCGTTCCAGGTCCGCGAGTTCGCCGACGAGGGCCTCGGTTGCTTCGCCGCCGTGAACCTGCCCGCCTCGATCGTCGCGATGTCGGTCCCGCATCGCGGCAAGCAGCTCGGTCAGTTCATGGACCAGTACAACCAGATGGTCGTCGCGGGCCTGCTCTGCGAGGACACCACCACCGGCCACGTCAAGGTGATCAACGGCCGGCCGCAGGCCTTCTACAACCTCGCCGAGCACGACGCGCACAACATGCAGCGTGGGCTCGTCTTGCTCGCGGAGCTGTTGTTCGCGGCAGGCGCGAAGCGCTTGCTGCTTCCGTTCCATCACGCACAAGAGCTCACGAGCGCCGATGAAGCGCACCGCGTGCTCTCGGCCCCCATCCCGACGAAGGGCTGGGAGGTCGTGACCGTCCACATGATGGGCACCGCGAAGATGGGGAGCGATCGCACGACCGCGGTGACCGACGGCTACGGGTTCATGCACGATGTCGATCGCTTGCTGATCTCGGATGCGTCGGTGTTCCCGTCGCCGTGTCGGGTGAACCCGATGGAAACGATCATGGCGCTCGCCACGCGCTCGGCTGGACACATTATCGACAACTCTCGGAGGTATCTCGGATGATCGCGTTTGCTCCACCCACAGAGGCAGCCCGCCCCTCGCCGTTTCCCAGCCCGCTCGCGCTCCGGCTCGAGCAGATGCCGATGCGCGAGCTCGAGCACGTGTTCGTGCGCGGCGTCACGCCGGATCTCGATCAGCTCGTCGGCTGGGAGTTCCGCGGCATCAACCATCTGCCGTTGAATGCGCTGCGCATCGGCGAGCTCGCAGGCATCAAGAAGTTCGTCAAGGGCTTCTATCGCGCCGAGGACGGTCGCGTGATGGGCTATAATATTCCGGTCGGTCGCAACGCGCTCGACGGTCGCTGGCACTTGAAGCCGAGCGATAGCGAACCGAAGCGCTGGGGCTTCTACGAGGTCGCCGCCGTCGATCCGACTGCGCGCGACAACGACTATCTCCATGCGGTGCTGCTCGATTACGGCAAGGGTAACAACCCGAAGCTCGACCCGTCGCAGAACCTCCGCGACTACCTCGTCCAGGTCGACCCGAAGAACCCGGACATGTATCTCGGCAAGGCGTTCTACGCGCTCGGCCCGCTTCGCGTGCCGGCCGGCTTCTTCATCCTCGAGCGCCATCGCGTCGGGCTGACCGACTACGTCCGCCGCTAAATCGAGCTACTCGAGCGGTTCGATCAACGAGATCGTGAACGCCGACGACGCGGCTTGATCGCGCGCGTGGATCCACAGCATCGCATCGGTCACGACGTGAAGCGGCGCGTTCCACTCGAGGTTCGAGAACGTGGTCGGATCGGCCTCGCCGATCGAGACATCCCAGCTGTCCTGCAGGATCCCGAACGCGGTGTCTTGCAGCACGCTCGCGACCGACGACGCCGAGCCCGTCTGATGATCCGACTCGGTCGCGAAGTGCGCGGCCCGGAGATACTGGGTCGCGTCGATGTGGAGGCAGACCGTGACGCCGTTTTGATCGAGCACGAAGGGACCGACCTGCATCGAGGTCGCGGTCGAATCGAGCGTGAGGTCGGCGATGCAGTTGCGCGACTGCACGACCGGCGCTGGATCCGATTCCGCGTGGTGATCGACAACGCACGCACCCAAAAGTGCGATCGACGCTGCTACGGCCCTCATCGGGCGAACGATATCAGTTCGGTGGCGCCAAGCAAACCCCGACCGTCGCCGTCGTCTCGGCGGTCATCGCGCACGCAAACTCGTAGCAGGCGCTCGGCATGCCGCCGCGGGTCAGCTCGGCGTTCATCGCATCGGGATCCCAGATCAACGAGCAGATGTTGTCGCTCGAGAGCTCGGCGGCCATCGCGCACAGACGCCTACGTGCCGGCTTCGATCGCGGCGCCGTCCGGAGCTTTGACCCGCGTGACTTCCTCGCGCGCCATCGGATCGGGCGGATTCGAGGAGTTAGGCAACTTCAGGATCACGATGTCGGTGTCCTGGATCACGGCGTGGAGCTGGAACTCCGGGCACGCACACCCGGTGATCGCCTTCATGTCGGCGGCCGGTGAGATCGGCTTGCACTCGCCGGCGACGGTCAAGATCGGGTGGCTGATCTGGCGCCCGGTCTCGTCGGTGATCTGGAGAAACACGCTGGTCTGCGTGCCTTCTGCCTGGAAGCCCCAGCCGAGCGAGACCTTCTTCGCGTAGAGCGCGGCCGAGCCAGCTCCGTTCCCCGGCGTGGCTGTCTCGGGCTTGCCGCCACCACAGGCTGCACAGGCCGCGGCCAAACCGAAGATTCTCGCGAGCCGCTTCATCGCGAAACCGTAGCACCGGCGGTAAGCTAGTTGCATGTCTCTGGCACGCCTCGTCGTGATCGAGGGTCCGGATGCGGGGCGCGAGTTCGAGCTCCCGCTTCGCGGCGGCGGCATCGGTCGTGGCGAGGGCAACCTGATCCAGCTCACCGATCCGACGGTGTCACGCCAGCACGGGCTGATCGAGCTGCGCGATGGCGGGCTCGTGTGGATCGACGACAGCGGCAAGCCGCGCACGCTGATCAACGGCACTCCTCCGAGCGTCCATCGCCTCGAAGCCGGCGACGAAATCGTGCTCGGCGCGACCAAGATGGCGTTCTTGCCCGTCGATGGAATCGCCGTCACGAGGTCCTCGAGCCACGTCACGATGGAGGTCTCGACCGCCGCGCTGTTCGCGCTCACCGGCCGCGATGATCGCGGGCTCCGGCATCTCGCTGCGATCGCGGAGCTCGGGCATCGCTTGCGTGCAGAGTCCGCCGCGGGTCGCGATGCCGTCGCACGCGCGGCATGTGATGCGGTGCGGACCGCGCTCGAGGCGCATCGCGCGTTCGTGTTGGCGGCGGGCCGTCGCCCTGCCCCGGTCGCGGCCGCGGTTGCGGCCGGCGATTCGCCACAGCTCCAGATCCCGCAGGACTTGATCGAGAAGGTCCTGCAGGGCGGCGTCGTCACCGCCGAGACCGGTACCGGCACCACGAAGCGTGCGGTGATCGCCGCGCCGATCCACGGCGGCGGTGACGAGATCGTCGCGGTGCTGTGGATCGATCGGATCGGCGCGCCGTGGCAAGAGGCCGATGCCCAGGCTGCGAGTTGTATCGCGCAACTCACTGGAGCCGCGTGGGTCGGCGCCGATACGCGCGATCAGCTCGCGCGCCGCGCGGACGCACTCGAGGAACAGCTCGAGGGTCCCGCGGGCCCCAAAGAGCTCGTCGGCCGCTCGGCTGCCACGCTCCGCGTGCTCGAGTTCGTCAGGCGCGTCGGCCCGAGCGATGCCACGATCCTGCTCGGAGGCGAATCGGGATCCGGCAAGGAGATGGTCGCGAGTGCGATCCATCGCGCATCGCGCCGCGTGAAGGGCCCGTTCGTCGCAGTCAACTGCGCCGCGCTGACCGAGTCGCTGATCGAGAGCGAGCTCTTCGGTCACGAGAAGGGCGCGTTCACCGGCGCGACCGAAAAAAAGGCCGGCCGGTTCGAGATGGCCGACCGTGGCACGTTGTTCCTCGACGAGGTCGGCGAGCTCCCGCTCGGCCTCCAGACCAAGTTTCTGCGCGTGCTCGAGGAGCGGCGGTTCGAGCGCGTCGGCGGCCAGAAATCGATCGAGGTCGATGTTCGAGTTGTCGCCGCGACGAACCGCGACCTCGCCGAGATGGTCAAGCGCGGCTCGTTCCGCGAGGACCTGTTCTATCGGCTCTCGGTCATCCACATCGACGTGCCACCGCTGCGCGAACGCCTCGACGACGTGCCGCTGCTCGCCGAGCACTTCCTCGCGCGCTTCCGCCACCAAGCCGGGCGCCGGATCACCGGGTTTGCCGCCGATGCGCTGGCCGTGATGAGCCGCTATGCGTGGCCCGGCAACGTGCGCGAGCTCCGCAACGCGGTCGAGCGCGCGATCGTCCTCGGCGACCGCGACACGATCCAGGCGGCGGACTTGCCGCCCCAGCTGCTGTCACAAGGCTTGCCAACGCTGCGGAAGGCCTCGGCACCGACGCCGCCGCTCGGCTCCGCGATCACGCAGGTCGCGATCGCGCGGCCGCCTCTCGAGATCATCGACGTCCCGTTACTTCTGCCGGTCGTCACGCAACACACCACCGGGCCGCGCCCGCCGGTCGCGCGATCGCTGCGCGACCTCGAGAAGGAAGGCATCCTCGCCGCGCTCGCCGCCACGAATGGCAACAAGGCGCAGGCCGCGACGATCCTCGAGATCGATCGCTCGACGCTCTACAAGAAGCTGAAGGACTACAACATCGAGATCTAGCGATGCGAGTAGCCCGAGCCCGATCTGTCTTCTGGCCAGCTTCTGGCGATCAGGCTCGCCGCCGCACCCTGAATCTGACCTGAAGCATACAAATATCTCTTCGACCGGCTTCGCAAGGGGCGTTCATGCCCCGGCTGGCTAGCGCGGGTTCTTGCGCGGGCGGCCGCGCTTACGCGGCGCATCGCTCTGGCCGAAGTCACCGTCTTCGGCGAAGTGCTCTGCCACCATATCGTCGACCGTGCTGTTCATCGCGTCACCGCGACGAATCTCTTCGCGCTCGAACTCGGCAAACGACGTGTAGATACGCGGAATTCCTGATGACATTAGCGCTCCTTCAGAGGACATGCCCACATGTCCTACATCTGAGTACAAAGTACGCGACTCGGGAGTGATGGGCCAAATTTAAAATCGTCATAGTCGCGTGTTACCCGCAATGCCATGACCCGCATCGTGGCTGTGGCGAACCAGAAGGGTGGCGTCGGCAAGACGACCACAGCGATCAACCTCGCCGCATCGGTCGCATCGCGCGGGCATCGCGTGTTGCTCGTCGATTTCGATCCGCAAGGCAACGCGTCGTCGGGGGTCGGGTATCCGCGCGACAAGGTCACGCTCACGGTCTACGACGCCCTGGTCGGCGAGGTCACCCTCGAAGACGTGATCCGGCCGACCGACATCCCCACGCTCTTTCTCGCTCCCGCGACGACGGATCTGGTCGGGGCCGAGATCGAGCTGATCGGGGCGGATTCGCGCGAGCGCTTCCTCGTCAATGCGCTCGCTCCGATCGAGAAGGACTACGACTACATCTTCATCGACTGCCCGCCGTCACTCGGCATCCTCACGCTCAACGCGCTCGTCGCGGCGAACGCGGTCGTGGTCCCGATGCAGGCCGAGTACTTCGCGCTCGAGGGTCTCTCGGCGCTCACCGCTACGATCGAGAAGGTCAAGGCGGCCTACAACCCGAACCTCAAGATCGATGGCGTGCTGTTCACGATGTTCGATGGCCGCATGAACCTCGCGAACCAGGTCCGCGATGAAGTCTCGAAGTACTTTGGCGCGAGCGTGTTCGAGACCACCATCCCGCGCAACGTCCGGCTCTCCGAGGCGCCGAGCTACGGCAAGCCGGTGATGCTCTACGATCTGCGCTGCCCCGGCACGAAGAGCTACCTCGCAGTCGCCGACGAGTTCATCCAGCGCACGTTCGTGAAGTCCGTCCCCGTCTCGAAAGGACAGCCCGCAGCGTGATGACCACGGATCCGAAAAATAATCCGAACAAGCGCGGGCTCGGGCGCGGGCTCGGAGCGCTGTTGCCTTCGGCCGCGGCCTCCTTGCCGGCTCGCAGCTCCGCGAGCGAGAACAAGCAACGCACGTACTTTCTCGCCGGCATCGAGCAGCTCTACCCGAGCCCCGAGCAGCCGCGCCGCAAGTTCGACGAAGCCCAGCTCGCCGAGCTCGCCGAATCGATCCGCAACCACGGCGTGATCGCGCCGCTCGTCGTCCGGCCCCGGCCGCTGACCGAGGGCGGCACCGTCGATCAGCCCGGCTACTTCCTGATCGCGGGCGAGCGCCGATGGCGGGCCGCGCAGCGTGCCGGCCTGCATCAGGTCCCGGTCGTCGTTCAAGAGGTCGATACGAAGGGCGCGTTCGAGCGTGCGCTCGTCGATAACCTGCAGCGCGCGGATCTCGGGCCGCTCGAAGAGGCCACCGCGTTCCAACGCCTCGTCGACGAGTTCTCGATGTCGCACGAGCAGGTCGCCGAGCGCATCGGCAAGGACCGCAGCACGGTCGCGAACTCGATCCGGTTGCTCAAGCTGCCGTTCCCCGTGCGCCAGCTCGTCGAAGAGCAGCGGCTCGGGATGGGTCATGCACGCGCCTTGCTCGGCCTCGACGACATGGACGCGATCGAGCAAGCCGCGCGCACGGTCGTCGCGAAGGGCCTCTCGGTCCGCGCGACCGAAGATCTGGTCAAAAAGCTCCGTTCACCCGCGAAGGCCAAGCCGCGCAAGGCCGGGCCGCAGAAGACCGCTTCGGTCCGCGACCTCGAGGAGCGGCTGACGCGCACGCTCGGTGGGCCGGTCACGATCACCGAAGATGAACCCGGCAAGGCCGGCCGGATCGAGGTCCGCTACCTGAGCCTCGATCATCTCGAGCGGCTGCTCGATCGTCTGCTCTGAACCTACAGGCAGCGCGCGGTCACGCGTTTGTAATCGGCGGATCGGTTGCTCTCCGCCCTCGTCGAGCCGATACTTGCGGCCGGTGTCGGAACGCGAGCATCCACGTATGCCGTACACGGTCCAAGTCGAGTTCCGTACGGCCTCGTCGTTCTTGGTCGCGTACTCGATCAACCTGTCGCGTGGCGGGTTGTTTCTCGAGACCGACGCCGAGGTCCCGACCGGCGCCACGATGACGCTCGACTTCTCGGTGCCGAACGCGGGCGTGACCTCGGTCAACGGCACGGTCGCCTGGCGGCGCGCGCTCGAAGAAGGCGCCGGGGGCCCGCCCGGCATCGGCATCGAGTTCCAGGACATCACGCCTCAGCTCGGCGCGCTGATCGATCGCCTCGCCGCTGGCTTTCGGGGCGTCCAGATCCTGCTCGTCTCCGGCGATCGGCAAGACCGCACGTCGCTCGCTCGCAACATCAAATCGATCTTCAGCACGGCCGAGATCACGCAGGCCGCCGACGCGAACGTCGCGAACAGCGTGCTCACGCACGAAGTCGATGTCGCGATCGTCGATCTCGATTTCGATCTCGAAGGCGGCCTCGCGATCATCCGTGCGGCCAAGGCCCTCACGCCCCCGGTGCCCGTCGTCTCGCTGACCACGAACGTGGCGAATCGCGAGAAGGCCGTCGATGCCGGCACCGACGAGCTCTTGCAGAACCCACCGCCGTTCGCGGATCTACAGGTCGTGCTCGTGCGTGCGCTCGGCAAACCACTCACCGTCGGTCGGATCGAATCCTCAGTCGGCGTCGACGTCTAGCGAGGCCAGCTAGCCGCGACGACGGCGCGCGGCTTCGACGGTGTTCTCGAGCAAGCACGCGATCGTCATCGGACCGACGCCACGGGGCACCGGCGTGATCGCGTGGGCGTGCTGGATCGCCGACGCGAAGTGCACGTCGCCGACGAGCTTGCCCTCGGCCGTCCGGTTGATGCCGACATCGAGCACCGTCGCGCCCGGCTTGATCCAATCGCCAAGCACCATCTCGGGCCGACCGATCGCGGCGACCACGATGTCCGCACGCCGAATCTCATCGGCGAGGTCACGCGTCTTCGAGTGGCACATCGTCACGGTCGCGTTCGCGTTCTGGAGCAACAGGGCGATCGGCTTGCCGACGAGCACGCTGCGACCAAGCACGATCGCGCGAAGGCCGCCCGGATCGACGCCAACTTCTCGGAGCAGGCGCATGCAGCCCTTCGGCGTGCATGGCACGAACACCGGCTTGCCCTGCGCGAGGTAGCCGAGGTTCGTCGGGTGCAGCCCATCGACGTCCTTGCCCGGGTCGAGCGCACGGATCACCGCATCGCTATCGAGGTGTGGCGGCAACGGCAGCTGGACGAGGATGCCGTCGACGATCGGATCGGCATTGAGCTCGGCGACGAGCGCCATCAGCTCGGCCTGCGTCGTCGTCGCTGGCAGTTTATGATCGCGCACATCGACGTTCGCTTCACGCGCGGCCTTCGCCTTGGCTTTGACATAGACCGCGGAGGCGGGGTCATCACCGACGAGCACGACCGCGAGTGTCGGCACGATCTGCTCGTGCGTTCGCAGCGCCGCCGCGGCCGTCGCGACCTCACCGCGCAGCTTCGCGGAGATCGCCGTGCCGTCGATGATCTGACCGATCACGAGGAGCTCGTCGACGTCCCGCCGCCGCCCGAGCTCGAACCGCCGCCCGAACCCGAACCACTGCTGGTGCCCGACGCCGCAGCCGCGGGTGCCGCCGGCGTGGCGGGCGCCGCCGCGGTCGGAGCAACGGGTGCGGCCGCCGGCGCGTCGCTCGCGGGCGCAGCGGGTTTAGCATCGGCCGCGGGCGCCGCTGCACCCTCGGGCTTGGTCGACGCGTAGAGGTCCTTGTACCAACCGCCGCCCTTGAGGGCGAACGCGGTGTGCGAGATGAGCTTCTCGAGCTCCGGCGCACCGCATGCTTCGCACACGGACTTGTCCGGATCGCTCATCCGCATCTGGTACTCGAAGGTACGACCGCACTTTTTACACTGATATTCGTAGACCGGCATTCGCTTACTTCTCCTCGACGAAACTAACAATGCGCACGCCTAGCTCGCCGTCAACGTCGACCAGCTCGCCCTGCCCGATCAGCGTGCCTGCGGCGCGAACTTCGAACGGGCCAGCGAGCGGACGCCCCAACGGAACGACCTCGCCCACCGCGAGCCCCATGACCTGACGCAGCGACATGGTTGCACTACCTACCCCGACGGTCAGCTCGATCCGTGCTTCGTCCGGGAGGCCCATTTCGCGCGCAACATACTCGGTGCAGGCCCGCGCGACCACGGGATCCGGCGTCGCCTCGACGCCAATCCGTCCCCCCAGGACGACGAGCTCGTTGGCGGTTTGCGTGCGCTCGAGGGTGACCACACTTCGGCGCTTCAACCGGGCGACATCCGCGCGCGCCAGCCAGCACCGCCCGACGATGATCGGGCAGTCGAGCAGCACGGCATCCGCCCAGCCCGGAATGCGAGGCCTCGGCGCGGCCAGGCCCACCGACGACGGAGCGGCCAGCTCGATCGTCCACGGAGTGCCTGCGAGAATCAGATCGAGGACGATCGGGCTCGGGCTCGGGCTCGGGCTCCGATCGACCGGCCAGACCTCGCCCGCGATCCCGAGATCCTCGACGGCCGCAGCAACGAGCATCGTCCACATCGCGACCTCGGCATTCGTCAGGGCGCGGGGTGCGGCGAGCTCTTCGGGCCCGCCCAGGAGCTGCTGCGCGAACCGACGCACGAACCCGCTCGCACCTCGCACCGCGATCGCGTGGCCGTTCACTCGCACGGCGCACACCGCCGCGTTCGGATCATCCAGCGGCCCAGATCCGACCCGAACGTGGACCGGGCCGCCGACCAGCTTCTCGACCCGCGTGGCCCGTGGCGCGTGGCGCAACCAACGCGCGATGGCGTTGCCAGTCGCGACCTCGCTCTTCGTCACCTTCGGCCAACTGATCACACCCAAGTCTTCCGAAAAGTTGGGCCTTTCCACAAGCCTGGTACGCTTTTATCCTACATCGTCCTACCAGGGGTGTTTTTCAAATGCACGAGCGTCGACTTGGCTACCGGATCCCGTTCGAATCGATGGTCACCTCCTACGTCCACGATCGGCCGATCCGCGCACTCGCGTCGAATCTGTCCGATACGGGCCTCAACATGTCGTCGATCGCGATGCTGGCGCCGCCTCCGGGCCTCGTCGTCGGTCTCGAGATCGATCTGCCCGGCACCGACGAATCGATCTGGGCGTCAGGTCAGATTTGCTATCGCAAGGATGATCGGATGGCGTCGGGTCTCGGCGTGAAGTTCGTCGGCATGGCGAGGAGCCAGGCCCGCATGGTGCGCGATTTTTGTATCGAGAAGCGGCGCTCGCACCTCGGCTCGCTCCTGGCCCGCATCCGCGCGTAGGTTATGCTTGCGGGGTGAGGCGCCTCCCCTTCTTGCTCGCGTGCGTGCTCGCGCTTGGCACGCCTCTCGTGGCAGGCGCTCAACCCGCGGACTGGGGCGCGACCCGCGATCAGTTCGACAAGAACGTGATCGCTCGCTACAAGGCGATCCTCGCGAAGAGCCCGCACGATGCGTCGGCACTCGCGAAGCTGCTCGAGATGTACCGGCGGTACCGCACCGTCGACCTCCTCAAAGAGGAGTATCAAAAGCAGATCGACAAGTCGGCGACCGATTGGTCGGCGCTCGTCGTCCTCGGCCGCTTGATGCACACGACCGGTGATGATCAGCGCGCCGCGGACCTGTGGCAGAAGGCCGCCGCGGTCAAAGATGACGACACCGAGACGTGGCTCGGCCTCGGCGAGCTCGCGAAGGGCGCCGGTCACAATCCCGATGCACGCGCGGCGTACGACAAGGCCCTCGCGCACGCGACCGCGAAAGAGACCAAGAAGAAAGCGCTGCGCGCGCTCGCCGACCTCGCGCTCGCAACCGGCGACAACGACGGTGCGAACGCGTACTTCAAGCAATTCCTCGATCTCGATCCGACGAATGCCCAGCTGTGGATCGAACGTGGCGACGCGATGCTCGCCGCCGGCAAGCGTGACGTCGCGCTCGAGAGCTACACCGCCGCGGAGAAGTTGCTCGGCAGCGACCCTGCGCGTCACGTCGAGGTCATCGCGCGGCGCGGCCAGGCGCTCGAGGGCATCGGCAAGGACGACGAGGCGGTCATCGAGTATCGACGCGCGATCAAGCTCGCGCCGAAGGGCTACTACCTCGAGGTCGAGCTTACCGGCCGGATCATCGATATCTACCGGCGCAAGCAGGCGCTCCCGGCCCTGCTCGCGCTCTACGAGAAGGAGTGGCCCGAAGGCGCGCGCGGCCACTTCGAATGGAACACGCTCGGCAAGCTCTACGAAGAGACCGGCGCGCAGGACAAGGCGATCGCCGCTCTCAAGCGCGCGGTCGCGAAATCGGCATTCGAGCTCGAGACCCAGCGTCGCTTGATCACGCTGCTCGAGAACTCCGGCCGCGACGACGAAGCGCTCGCGCAATACGAAGCAGTCGTCCGCGCAGCGCCCGGCGAGGCGCGGTTCCAGCTCGAGCTCGCCGAGCGCTACTGGCGGCGCGGCCAGGAGAAGAAGGCGCTCGAGACCCTGACCCGCCTCGAGGGCCGGTTCCCGAGCGACCCGGGCACGCTCGGCGCGATCGCGGACTTGTACACGCGCTTCGGGAAAGACGACCTCGCGATCGTCGAGTACGAGCGGCTCGCGAAGCTCGAGCCCGAGGACATGAGTCACCTCGTGACGCTCGGCGAGCAGTACTACCAGAAGGGCGACAAGCCCAAGGCGATGGCGACATGGGCACGGATCATCGCGACCAAGAAGCCGGTCGCGTACGCCAAGCTCGGCGAGGTCCTCGCGGAGCACGGCGCCGCGTACCAGACCGAGGCGCAGAAGAACTATGACAAGGCGATCGAGCTCGATCCCAAGAACCCCGATTTCTACAAAGGCCGCGCCGGGCTGTTCGAAGCGATGAAGGGTTCCGCGAGCTTCGCGAAGGCGCTCGCCGATTGGGACACCGTGCTGAGGCTACTCGGCACCAAGTCGACCGACCGGCTCGCGCGTCGCGATGCGCGCCGCCACATCGTGACGGTGATGTTGAAGGCCGGCATGGGCAACGTCGAGAACGAGCGCACGAAGCGCTGGAAGAGCGACTTCGCGAAGGCAGCACCCGCGAGCCAGGACACGCTCGACGCCGGCTACTTCCTCGTCGAGTACTTCAATCGCCCGGGCCACGCCCAGGATCGCGAGCCACGCGCGACGCTCGAGAAGCTCGTCGCGCTGGTGCCCGATGATCAGGACACCACGCTCGATCTCGTCAAGGCGTACCGCAACGCGCGCAAGTACGACGAAGCGGTCGCGCTCCTCCTCTCGCTCGCGAAAGCGGTGCCGAGCCGCGAGCGAGAGGTCTACAAGCAGATCAGCGAGATCAAGACCGACGCACGCAAGGACGACGAGGCGATCGAGTGGCAGCAGAAGGCGCTCGCGAAATCGCCGAATGATCCGTCGGCCTACGAGGGGCTCGGCGAGCGCTACGTCGAGATGCAACGCTTGCCCGAGGCGATCGCGGCGTACGAGAAGACCGTCCAGCTCGATCCGCGCAACTCCAAGGCCTCGTTCGCGCTCGCGCAGCTCTACGTCCAGACCGGCGCGCCGAGGAAGGCGACGGAGCTGTTGCGCAACGTGCTGCGCAACGACACCAACGAAGACGTGCTCGCCCGCGCCGGCGAGCAGGCGATCGATCTCGAGGAGATGACCGACACGCTCGGCGAGCTCGAGAAGGTGCTGTCGCCGCTCTCGTTCATGATGGCGCACAAGCCGGTGTATCGCCGCGTGCTCGTGCGGCTTTACCTGCGCTACGTGCCCCGGCTCGTCGAGCGCATCCATCACGGTAGCGACGAGATCAAGAAGTCGGCGCGCGCCGAGCTCGATCGCGTGGGTGCGCACGGCCTGCGCCCGCTCCTCGAGGCGCTGCGCGACGAGAAAGACGTCAACCAGCAACGCATCGCGGTCCAGGTCCTCGGCCACCTCGGTAACAAGGGCGCGGCACCGCCGCTCGTCCACATGGCGCGGCAAGAGCCGACCAAAGATCAGCGCCGGATCGGCACGCTCGCCGAGACCCTCGACCGCGAGGTACGGGTCGACGCGCTCGTCGCCGCGGGCCGCCTCGGAGATCCGGGCGTGATCGACGACGTGATGCCGCTCATGGATCACCAGGAGCGCTCGATGCGCGAGGCCGCGACGTTCACGCTCGGTCGCTCGGGCGATCGGCGCGCAGTCGCGCCGCTGCTCAAGGCGCTCACCGATCGGCTCGATTCGGTCCGCGTGCTCGCGTGCCTTGGCCTCGCTCAGATCGACGATCCACGGGTCGGGCCGGCGCTCGTCGCGACGCTCAAGGACAGCGCGCAAAAGGACCTCGTCCGCGCCGCGTGCGCGTACGCGATCGGCGCGCGCAAGTACGAGCCCGGTAGTGCTGCCCTGCTCGCGTCGCTCGACGACAATCGCGGCGAGACCCAGCGCCTCGCCGCATGGTCGCTCGGTCAGCTCGCCGAGCCCAGAGCGCTCGGCGCCTTGGTTCACGCGTACTTCGCGCGCGCCGGCCAGGATGCTGACGAGCTCGTCTGGGCGATCGCGCGTACGAGTGGCCCGGCGGGTTCGTTGGCGCCTGCGCCCCTCGCAGACCTCGGCAACTACCCGATGCACAGCGGCAAGTTCTATCCGGAGGATGCCGTCGGCGATCTGCCCGGCACGATGCCGCACGTCCCCGCGGCCGGAAAGCTCGTCGCAGACCACGCCGCCGATATCGCGGCCGGCCTGACCGAGGCGCTCGCCGAGCATCGCGATGTCGTCGTGTCTGTCCTCACCGATCTCGACTCGGGCGGGGCCGATCACATCGCGCTCGGCGCGCTGACGCCGAACGGTACGTTCGATCCCAAGACCACTGCCGCGTTCGAGGCGATCGCGAAGGCGATCGAGCCAGGCGTTGCCGCGCACCTTGGCGATGACGACCCCAAGGTCCGCGCGCTCGCCATCTCGGTGACCGCGAAGCTCGATGGCAAGGCCAAGCCTGCCGATGCGGTGGTCGCCAAGGGGCTCGGCGATACTGCCGAGCAGGTTCGCGCCGCCGCGATGATGGCGGTCGGGACCATCGCCCATCGTCGGGGGGCCGCCCCCACCGACCTGGTGGCCGCCTTGGTCAAGACGCTGGCGTCCCCGGCCTGGGGGGACCGCCGCGTCGCCGCGCTCGCGATCGGTGCCCTCGGCACCCTCGCGACCCCCGTCGACGTCGGGGCACTCGCCAAGGCTGCAGGCGATTCATCGAGCTTCGTTCGCGAGGCTGTGGCGATCGCGCTCGGTCGAGTGGGTGGGACCAAAGCGGCCGACTCCCTGAACGCGCTGGCCAGGGACGAAGTTCCGCAGGTCCGTGACGCCGCCGCCCACTCGCTCGGACAGATCCACAACTAGCCGATCTAGAGGTCCCGTTCTTTGACGCACCATTTCGCAAGGGGCTACAATCCTTGTGAATGGACGTAGGTCTGGTCTGCGACGCGTGCAGCGCGTTGACTCCCATTGGAGTGCCGCAATGTGCGCGCTGCGGCCAGCCCGTTGCACTCGATCCGCGTGCGAAGCGCGGCACGATCCAGCCGCCCGAGCCAGGCAGCAACGGCACAGCGACCGCTCCCGCCGTCACGAACGCGGGCACGGCGACCGTTACGAGCTGCAACAAGTGCAACTCGGTGATTCCGCCGAACTTCAAGTTCTGCCCGTCGTGCGGCAACAAGGTCACGTCGCAGATCGCAGCGACCGCAGCCGGATTTCCATCGAACTTCGACGTGCAAACTCGCGTCGGCCCGCGTCAGCCGGATCCCGCTGCGCAGAAGGTCGGGCGCAGCACGATGTTCTTCGGCGGCGCCGTGCAGGCGGCCCGCGCGAAGCTCACGCTGATCCGCGGCGACGGCGAAGATGGCGTCTCGTTCTCCCTCGCAGGCACCGATCATCTCGCCGGTCGAGGCGAGTGCCCGATCTCGTTCCCCGACGACACGTTCCTTTCGCCGACCCACGCGAACTTCCGCTACTCGAACAACCAGCTGATCGTTCGCGACGAAGGCTCGTTGAATGGCGTGTTCGTGCGCATCGCCGGCTCGGCCACGATCGCGCCGCAGAGCACGATCCTCGTGGGCGAACAGGTGCTGACCGTCCAGCCCGCGCGCGTCGCGGATGATGTTCCCGATGGCGAAGGCACCTACTACTCAGCGAGCATGATCCGCAACGCGACGATCGAGATCGCGCAGCAGCTCCGCGGCGGCACGCCCGGTTGGGTGTTCCGCGTCGATACCGACGTCGTCTCGATCGGTCGCGAATCCAACGACATCAATTTCCCGGATGACCCGTTCATCTCGGGTCGTCACGCCCAGATCCAGCTCGTGCAGGGCGTGCTATCGGTTACCGACCTGGGATCGCGGAACGGAACGTTCGTCCGCGTCAACAACGAGATCGTGCTCGCGCACGGTGACTACGTGTTCCTGGGTCAGCAGCTACTGCGTGTTGAAATCGTCTGAGGGAGCCACCATGACCGTCTGCAATCGTTGCGGCAAAGAGAATCAGGACCACTACAAGTTCTGCCTCGGGTGCGGAGCCGAGCTCACGGCACCCAAGGCCGGTGGTGGAGACGTCGCGATGATGAAGACGATGATGGCCGATCCATCACAGGCTCCTGCGCCGAGCGCGCCGGTGCGTGGCTCGTCGCAACAGATGCCGCAATCGAACCTGAACCGGGGCATGCCGGGCATGCCGCCGTCGGGTCCGCTCGGTACGAACCCGAACCAGGGTGGCCCCGCGATGCCGCAGCCGATGGGTCCACCGCCCGGCGTGCCCGGCTTCTCGCCTGGCTTCGCACCTCCGCAGCAACAAGCCCCTGCCCCGCAGGCAGCGGCTGTCGGCGGCGCTGCGGCCGGCATGCGCCGCTGCCCGTCGTGCGGTAGCGATGTTCCGCCGTCGTTCCGGTTCTGCGGAACGTGCGGCTTCCGCATGGACGAAGGCTCGGCGCCGATGGCGATGCCGCAGCCGCCGCAACCGGTGCAAGCACCGCAAGCCGCGCCGCAACGCGCGCGTCTGTCGATGACGCTGATCCGCCCGGATGGGTCCGAAGGCGGCACCCACGATCTGCGCCCCGGCGAGAATAAACTCGGCCGCAGCTTCGGCCCGGTGTTCGAGAACGATGGCTACCTCTCGCCCATCCACGCGCTGCTCGATATTCGCGGGCCCGGATCGCTGGTACGCGACCTCGATAGCCTCAACGGCGTGTTCGTGAAGATGACCGGCGAAGAAGAGCTGCAGTCAGGCCAGATCATCCGGATCGGCCAGGAGCTACTCCGCTTCGAGGTGATTCCGACGCCCGAGCCGACCGCCGATGGCACCGAGCTCATGGGCAGCCCGAACCCGGGCTACTGGGGCAAGCTCACGGTCATCATCGGCCGCGAGGTCACCGGTGCGGTGTTTCCGCTCCTCGGTGAGAGCGTCACGCTCGGTCGCGAGCGCGGCGAGATCAACTTCCCCGACGACGGCTACGTCTCGGGTCTCCACGCGCGCGTCACGCTGCGCGATGGTCGCGTGTTCCTCGGGGACCTCGGTAGCTCGAACGGTACGTTCGTGAAGGTCAACGGCGAGCGCGGCGTCGGCCACGAGTCGTTCGTGCTGCTCGGCCAGCAGCTGTTCCGCCTGAACTTTAATGGCTAGAGCGCCAACGGTTTGTCGGCCGCTTACTTCGTCTTCGTTGTGTTCAGGTCGTTGACCGAGGGCGCATTGCTCGACTTGTCGACGAACGTGAAGCCCTTCGGGATCTTGATCTCGCCACCAGGCTCGAACGTCACGATCAGGTCGACCGTCTCGTTTGCCTTGCCGCCCGGCGCGACGACGATCATCTCGCTGTCGCTCGCGAAGCGCTCGACCGTGCCCTGGCGCGAGCCAAAGTAGATCTTCGCGTTCCGCGCGCCATCCGCGGTGAAGCGGTTGCCACGGATGCGCACGAACGTGCCACCTTCCGCGTCGCCCTTGTCGGGCTCGACGCCCGTGACCTTGAGCTTGGTGTCGCTCGAACCGCACGCCGCGGCCAGAGCCACAATCAGCGCAAACACAGACAGGAACGGCCTCGCCATAGCCGGGAACCTACTACATCAAGTCTCGGCGTGCCAAGGCGCGTCTCATCTTGCCCAGGGCCTGCTCCTGGAGCTGCCGGATACGCTCGCGCGATAGGTTGTACTTGTCGCCGATTTCCTTGAGGGTCAGCTCTTGCTCGGTCCCGAGGCCGAAACGCTGGCGCAGGATATCGGCCTCGATCGGACGGAGCTCGCCGAGCAGGTCGCGGACCTCGGTGGTGAGCGCCTCCCACTCGAGGTCACCGGTTGGCGAGATGTCCTCGCGATCGGGGTCCTCGAGCACCTCGCCGAGCGTGCGGCCCTCATCGTCGCCGATCGGCTTGTCGATCGAGATCGAGTGCTCGAGCAGCCACGTCCGCATCTTCTCGACCTTGTCGAGTGGCATGCTCGTGGCCTTCGAGAGCTCCTCGGAGGTCGGGTTACGGCCGAGCTCGCCAGTGAGCTGGCGGCGCGCCTTCGTGATCTTGTGCTGCGCGTCGATCATGTGGACGGGTAGCCGAACCTCACGGCCCTTGTCCGCGAGCGCGCGGCTGATCGCATGGCGGATCCACCACGACGCGTAGGTCGAGAACCGGAAGCCGCGCTTGTAGTCGTAGCGCTCGACCGCCTTCAGGAGGCCGAGGTTGCCCTCCTGGATCAGATCCGCGAGGGCCATCCGGCCATGGTTGAAGCGGCGGGCGATCGAGACCACGAGGCGAAGGTTCGCCTTCACGAACTCGTTGCGCGCGTCCATCGTCGCGCGGTTCGCGCTGTGGACGCGGCGCAGCCACTCGGATGCCTGGCGCGCCTTGCCGAGCGAGCCGACGTCGTCACCACGGACACCGATGCCGAGCTCCATACGATCGATCGTGCACAGCACGGCATCGATGAACAGATGGTCGGTGTCGGTCGAGCGCAGCTTGCGCGCGGCTCTTGCCGAAGCACGCGCGAAGCTCTTTTGATCTTTTTGATCTTTTTGATCTTTTTGATCCGCGAGCCGCGCCGCGGTTTTGACTTCGATCGGGTGGGTGTAGTTCGGCACCGTCGCGAGTGCATCGATCACTCGCTCGATCACCGGCGGGTGCGAGAGCACCGCTTCCCATAGCTGGATCTCGAGCGCCTCGATCTCGCGCGCCGATGTGAACTCCTCTTCTGGACGCAGGACGTCGAGCACGGCCATGTCGCGGAAGTACATCGAGAGGTACGTGCCCCCATCGGCGCGTTGCGGTTTGGCTTCGACCTCGGCGTCGTCGCTCACCATCGCCTCGCTCTCGATACCCTCCTCTTCTTGCCGTTTCTCGACCTTCTCTTTCTTGGGTCGCTTCGCGGTGACGCGTGCGACGCGACCTTTGCGATCGGACGTGGACTCGAGCGAAAGCGGCGCAATCTTGGCTGCTAGCGGCATCTATTCTCCCGGGGATGTAGACGCTCGATGCGCCCAAATGTTTTGGACGGAACGAGCGCCACAACTGGCACGAAAAAGAGACACGCCACAGCCCGCAGTTTATTCCATTGCCCTTTTGGCACGGCTACTTACGGCCCAGAGGCACGAAGTCGCCTATGGAGTCTCTTTGCGCTCAGCGAGGACAATGATGTGACGCGACTGGTTGCCGAAGAATCGCCCCCGCGTCTGGTAGCCGCCCGAGACCTCCAGCACGCGGAACCCTGCAGAATGCATGAGCTTACCTACCTCGTGCAGCGAATAGGCCCGGACCGAGATCTCCTGCTCCAGCTGGCGTCCATCGTCGAACACGACAGAGCGGTTCACCTGGATGCGCGAGGAGAAGTAGTTGAGCTCGACTTCCTCGAGCACGACGCAGCCGTCTCCCTCCCACCAGACGCGCGTCGGGAGGTCCGCGATGACGTAGTCGCGGTTGAGAATTTCGATGAGCAGCTTGCCGCCCGGCTTGAGCGCACGGCCGATGTTTTGCAGCGTCTTCTTGTTCGTCTCGTCGTCGAAGTAGCCGAACGTCGAGAACAGCGAGTACGCCGCGTCGAATTGGTTCTCGAAGTCGAGCTCGCGCATGTCGCCGCGAATGAAGTTGATCGTGAGGCCGCGACGATGCGCTTCTTCACCACCACGGACGAGCAAGGGCGTCGATAGATCGAGCCCGACGACGTGGAGGCCCCGCGCGGCCAGCTCCATCGCGTGCCGACCGTAGCCACACCCGATGTCGAGCACCTGCGCGCCTTGCGCGAGCTGCATCGCCTCCATCACGAACTCGGCCTCGGCCTGGGTCGCTTGCGGCGTGAGGAACGGCAGCGTGCGGAGGTAATCCTCGTCGAACAGATCGACGAACCACGGCTTGCCCTTTGGCGTCTTGTCCTTGGCGGCCGACTTCTCCTTGGACTTGTCGGCCGCCTTGGCCGGCGGCGCTGGCGGTGCCTTCGCCGGCGTTGGCGGCGTCGGCGGCGGCGGCGGCGGCGGCGCATGACCGTCGACGATCTTCGGCTTGGTGTTCTCGGCCTGAGGCGCGATCGGCGCGGTCTGCGCGCGCGGTGGCGGCGGCGACGGGCGCGGCGCGACGACGGGCGGTTCGTCGACGGCGACGGCGATCTCGTACTCCGCCGAATCGGCGCGCTCGAGCTCGTTGATATCGATCTCGGGAACCGACATCGGCTCGGCCGCCGCGGTCGAGACCGTCTTGGTTCGCGCTTCGATCGGTGGTTCGTCTTTGACCGCGAGGACCGGCGGCTGGACCACCGGGACCGGCTGCGACTCCGAGGCCACGACCTCGATATCGATCGCCTGGAGCTGCTGCGTCATGTTCGCGTCGACCGCGACGGCGACGGGCACCGGTGGATTCGTCGGCTTGGTGACCGTGCGCGGCGAGCCGAGCGGCGGTGGCTGGGTGACCGGCTTGGGATGGAGACCGATCGGGCTCTCTGCGCGCCCTGCCCTGACCTCTTCGAGATCGTCCTCGGAGAGTGCGACGGTCTGCAGGCGCTCGCGCGTCGTCTTTGCTGCTCGAGCAGGCGCGGCGTAGCGCGCATACGCGCTCTCGTCGGAGCGATCCGCACGCGCCTTGCGATCGTCCGTTGCGGGATCGGTCGCGTGATCGTCGATGATCACGCTCGGCATTGCCGTGTGCTCCGAAGTTTCGAGCGAATCGTCTCCGGTATCGACGCTGATCTCGACGTCGTTCTCCGAGCTCGGGCGCTCCGGCGGCGGCATCGAGATGCCGGGCGAAGACATGCGCTCCATGCGCATCGTCGAGCCGGCGTTCTCCGAGAGCCCGAGGGCTTCGAGATCGACCGCGCTCATCTCGCGGGTCTGCGTTTCGAAATCGACGACGACGCTATCGTTGATCGCCGTCGAGCCCGCGGGCGGATCGATCACGGTTGGCGCAGCCTCGGGAGCGATCGGGCCCGATTCGTAATCCTCGTCGACAGGATGCGGGACCGGGCCCGAGGCGTCGTTCGAGAAGCTGTACGCGATCGACATCGCGAGCGCCGGATCTTCGGGGCGAGGCGCCGGCGGTGCGGTCGGCGCACGCGTGCGCGGCACGTTGTCGCTCGGCACCCGCAGGCTGCCACCGCGACGGCGACGACGGCGGCGTTCCGCGGTCGTCATTCCGACTTCCATGTCGGCCTGAGAATCCTCGTCGCGTTTGCTCACGAGATTTCTCCCAGCCGCTCGCCGAAGCGCACGGTTTGACCAACTTCCGCCACACCGGAGGTGAGCTCGACGACGCCGGGCTCGAAGCACATCACGACCGTGGACCCCAACCGGAACGCGCCGAGCTCGTCGCCCCGCTTCACGGTCGTATCGAGCGCGATCCGGCGGAGCTCGCCGGCGTGACGCCACACCACCGAGTCTTCGGCGTGCGCGAGCCGCATGTTGCCGACGCCGACGGCCGCGACCATCACCACCGCGACCATGCCGAGGCGTGGCGCTTCGAGCCAGATCACGACGCGCTCGTTGCGCGCGAGCAAGTTCGCGCGGCGCGCGGTGACCTTCGTGTTGACCGGCCACAGGTCGCCGGGGACGTAATCGTACGCGACGAGGCGCGCGTCGACCGGCGCGTGGACGCGATGGTAGTCGCGCGGCGACAGGTAGATCGTCGTGTACGGGCCATCGACGAGCCGCTCCGCCATCACGGGATCCACGACGAGATCCTCGAGCCGATAATTCAAGCCCTTGGCCTGGATCAGCTCGCCGCCGGTGGCCTTGCCACGTGCTGCCACAACGCCGTCGCACGGCGAGATCACAACGGATTCGTTGGGATCGATCGGGCGCGCTCCCGGTCGCAGCTTGCGCGCGAAGAAGTCGCCGAACGTGTCGTACGCGGCGAGATCGAGCTCGGTCTCCCCGAGGTTCGCGCCTACGGCCCTCGCGAACGCGCGATACGCGGGCGAGCGCAGCACGCGCGGAACGCGTGCGCGCGCCCCGAGGCCAACCAGCTGCGACCAAGCCGAGAACGGCGCGACCGGACCGGACGGCGCGATGCGCGCGCCCGGGTGAACAGGTTGACCAGGTTGACCCGGCTGGCCCGACTGGAACGATGGTCCTGGCTTACGGAATTCCACGCGGGTGACTCGGCGGTGTGAAGGCGCTCGCAGAGCTCGCCTTCTGCCCCTGTCTCTACGATTCTGCCAGGGGTGCCGCCGAGTTACAAGTTGGCTGGCGTGGACCTCGCGGTCTGGTCAGCCGCCGCAATACAGCTGGAATTCCGACCGAACCGGGCGCACTCGCACGCGATCCGCCTCGATCTCGCCTCGATCTCGCTCTTGTCGGCGAGCCACCCGTCGATGAGATTGTTCGAGAACACATCTCCCTTCATCAGGGTCGCGTCGCTATCGTGAGCTCAAATCGCGTCTTCACCGGTCTCGCCGGTGCGGATGCGGATGACCTCGTCGACCGGCAGGATGAAGATCTTGCCGTCGCCGATCTTTCCGGTTCGCGCGGCCTCGGTGATCACGTTGACCACTTGCTGCACGTTGTCGTTCGTCACGATGATCTCGACCTTGACCTTCGGGACGAAGTCCACGACGTAGGCCGAGCCTCGATACACTTCCTTCTTGCCGCCGGTGCGACCGAAGCCCTTGACCTCGGTGACGGTCATGCCATGGACCCCGATCTCCGCGAGGCGCTCTTTCACTTCATCCAGCTTGAACGGCTTGATGATGGCCTCCACTTTCTTCATTAAATGGAGATACCCGATCGGATGTTTCCAGCTCGTTTCGCGCGGCCGGAAATTAGGGCTCGCGCATCACTCGCGCATCATTGCCCGGAACGAAGCGATGCGCTTTGCGAGCTCGTCGAGCGAGCTGTCGTTCTGGTGATACTGCACGTACATCGCGAGGTCGCCCCACTCTCCGTCGAGCCGGCCACCGTTCTTCGTCTTGTACGTGTCGTACTCCCGCTTCACCGCAGACATCTTCGCAGCGACCGCCTCGCGCGAGAGGCCCGTCGACTTCGTGGCGCTCGGGATCTCGGCCACCGTCTTCTTGGTTGTTTTGGTGCCGTGCAAGCCCGGGTGCTTCACCGGTGGCTTCGCAGGATCGTCGATCGTGATCTCGGGTTTTGGCTGATCGGTCGCGACACCTTCACGCGAAGGCTGGGTGACGGGTTGCGCGACCGTGGGTTGCTGCGGCTCGGGTGGCAACGATTCGACCGTGACGTGCTGCGGTGCGGGCTTCGCGACGGGCGGCGGTGGCGCGGCGTGGCTCGAACCTCGCGTGGTCGCGAACACCACGACCGCGATCACGAGCGCCGTCGCACCCGCGACGAGCGCGACCGTGTGCTTCTTCTTCGCCCGCGCCGGTGCCATCGCACCGGCGGAGAACAGGTCGGGCGTGACGTCCGGAACGGCACCGGTGCCATCGGCGAGCCCGAGCTCGACGGTCTGGATCGCGGTGGTCGGAATCGCCGGCGGCATCGGTGATTGCTGCGGCAGCAAGTCGGTCGGTGCGGTCGGTTCGCGCGGGGGCGGTTGCACGGTCGGCATGCGCGTGCGAGCCGGAATCACGGGCGGCATCGGTACGCCATCGGCGGGCGCCTGCAGCGGGAGGTTCGCGAACGCGAAGCTGACCGTGGTGCCCGTCTGCGTCGTCAGCTGATCCTGAAAATCTTCGATGTGGACCTTCGCGATCCGCTCGTGCAGCTCGCGCTGACCGGTCATCTCCTCGGAGAACAGGTCGCGCATGTAGCTGCCGAGCTGATCGGTCGAGATCGTGGGGTTCACGCCGACGAGGCACTGCTGGATCGAATCGCGAAACTCCGCGGCGGTCTGATAGCGGTCTTCGCCTTTGGGCCGCAGCGCGGTCGCGACGAGGTCGTCGTACGGCGCGAGCTGCGGTGCGATTTCGGAGGGCAGCATGTGATCGCCCTTCGCGACCTTCTTCGCGAGCGCGCGATAGTCGGGCTCCGGGCCTGCTTCGTACAGGCGCTTGCTCGTGAGCAGCTCGAACAACACGACGCCTGCCGCGTAGATATCGGTGCGGTGATCGACGATGCCACCGCGGATCAGCTGTTCTGGCGCCATGTAGCCGAACTTGCCAAAGCCCATCTTCGGATCGGTCGCGGTGCCGCGGATCGCCGACTTCGCGATGCCGAAATCGATCACCTTGGTCTCGCCTTCGAACGAGACCAGGACATTGGGCGGCGAGATATCGCAGTGCACGAGGTTGAGCGAGGAACCGTCGTTGCTCGTGCGGCGGTGCGCATAGGCGAGCCCGTTCGCGAGTTCGCGACCGACGAACAACGCGAGGTCGACCGGGAAGCGCTGCTTGCGCTGGCCGAGCAGGCCGAGCGTGCGACGCAGGTCGCGGCCTTCGACGAACTCGAGCGCGAGGAAGTACTCGTCGCCGACGCGACCGACCTCGAAGACCTGCGCGATGTTGACGTGCTGGAGCTTGATCGCGACCTGAGCCTCGTCGACGAAGCGCGAGATGAACTGTGCATCGGCCGCGAGGTGCGGGAGCACCTTCTTGATCACACAGAGCTTCTCGAAGCCGGCGAGGCCATGCTTCGCGAGGAAAATCTCTCCCATACCGCCCCGCGAGAGACGCTGGACCAGGAGGTACCGACCGAACACCTGTGGCAGCCCCTCGATCCGCCCCATCGGGCCGGTTTGAGGATTTTCGACCGATACCTGCAACATCGACATCCTAACGCGTCGGAGCCGCCGTACAACGATCACTTTCGGCCACCGAGTGATCTGCATGTTTCATTATAAGTCCATGTGATCCGTACAGTTGTAGGAGGGTGGCAGGGTCTGATACGGTCCAGTCAAGCCGATGCGGATCTGGGTAGCTACCCTCTCGTTGGCTGCGGCATGCACGAATAGCGGGGCGCTCGACCTCCAGCTTTCGCTGCCGACGGACCCGGATCTTCGCCCCACGGGCATGACCTCGGTCAGTGTCGTCGCGAGCTCCGTGGAGATCGGGACGCAGACCAACACCAGCATTCTGGAAGGTCCGAGCTTCTCGGCCGGCGAGCTACCGATCGGCAAAGGCATCCAGATCGACGTGCTCTTCCACGACGACTCGAACCGCCTCGTCGGCGTCGGCGAGGGCCCGAACCTGATCGATATCGCAGGCGACAAGAAGTCGTCGCTCCTGATCCCCGTACGCAAGCCGTTCATCTACACGAGCTCGGGCACGAAGCTGTACTCGTACGACCCCACGCTCGACGCGCGCGCCACGAAGTTTCAAGGCACGCTCGCCGGCGTCACGGCGCCGCTGTTCACGGTTTCGGTCGGCGGCGATCGCCTGGTGATCGCGTCGGCAACGACATTATCGATCGTCGATACCGCGACGAACACCGTGACCGGCTCGCCGATCACGATCCCCGGGACGATCAAAGACGCCGCGACCATCCCGAGCAGCCATCGCATCGCGGTCGCGCACTCGACCGGCATCTCGATCGTCGATCTCGATGCTGGCACGGTCACCACCGGTGGGGGCGTCGGCGTCGATCGCATCACGGTGGGGCCCACGCTCGACGGCCACGTCGTCGCGTACGGCTTGATCTCGCGCGTCGCGCCGCCCGTCGGGCCGGTCGATACGTGCACCGGCACGTCGTCGTTGATCTCGGTCGATGTCGATACGCCCGCAGCCACCGTGACGCCGGTCGCGCTCGGTCAGGCGGTCGCCGATATCGCAGCGGCGCCCAACACGCCGGCATTGTTCGCCGCCCTGCCCTGCACCGGCAAGGTCTCGCGCTACGCCAACGGCACGTTCACCGATATCGCGACCCTGCCGCGCGCGGCGGTGCTCGCCGTCTCCGGCGAAAAAGTGTGGGCCGCCGGCACGAGGCCGTCGACGCCGGTGTGCGGCAACACCTCGGGCGAGACCCCGTGCACGCCTGCCGCGGTGCCTGACTGCTCTTCGACCGCGTCGATCCAGCTCGGCTACGTCACGACCGGCGCGTCGCTGGTCGTCGAGTCGATCCCGCTTGCCGGTGGCGCCGCGACCGAGGTCGACGTGCCCGAGCCCCGCGAGACCATGATCGCGACGAACGATCCGGCGCGGCAACATGCCCAGGTGCTCCGCGCGCTGTCGGTGCAGCCGCTCGATCTCGTCGTGCTACCAGGCGGTCAGTACGTCTCGCTGATCACGACGAATACGTACTTCATCACTGCACTCGGCAGCCCCGGCAACGTGGTCCTGCCGTGCCTCCGGACCATCACCGGCGACTGGATGTTGATGGATATGGCGAACAGCTCGGTCGCGCAGCGCGTCCGCACCAAGTGCGACCTCGCGGTCGGCACGCCGACGGGCAACGAGTTCCCGACCTGGATTTGCGAGGACGCACCGGTCGGCCAGACCCCGGCGCTCGGCGAATACCAGCCGACCTCGGTCGGTGCGCTGTTTGGAGCCCGGTGAAGGCCCTCGTCCTGCTGTGCTTGTTTGTCGGGTTCTTCGGCGGGCTGGCCCAGGCAGATCCGAACCCGAAGCGCAAAGTCGCGGTGCTCGAGTACCGCGCGAACTCGAGCGCGCTGCCAGGCGTTGCCGGCAAGATCGTCGCGGCGCTCCAGCGCCAGACCTCGCTCGACTTGCTCGGGCCCGATCAGGTGCGCGTCGTGTACGGCGAGCATCTCGATCAAGCGGTCGTCAAGTGCGGCGGTGAAGCGGACTGCATCGCCAAGATCGGTGCGAAGGTCGGCGCCTCCGAGGTCATCCTCGTCGGGATCAGCGAGCTCGGCGACGTGATCCTCACGATGCAGCGTATCGACGTCGCGCAGCGCACGGTCGTCGCGCGGGTCGCCGATTCGATCGCGAGCGGCGCCGCGCCCGATGACGATCAGATCGGCTACTACCTCACGAAGATCATGCCCTCGGGTGACTTCATGCGGTTCGGCGTGATCGATATCATCTCGAGCCAGGCCGGCGCGCTCGTCACGATCGGCGGCGAGAAGCGCGGCAACACGCCGATTCCACCGCTCAAGCTCCACGCGCCGGCGAGCTACACCGTCCGTGTCGAGAAGGACGGCTACGTGCCGTTCACGACAAAGATCGCACTACCCGCCGATGGCGAGCTCAAGCTCAATGCGAACCTCTCGAAGAAGGGCGCCGGCGGTGCATGGTATGCGCACTGGTACGTCCTGGCGATCGGCGGCGTGCTCGTCGCAGGCCTCGCGGGCGGATCGATCTACTACGCCACGCGGCCACCGGCGCCTACTAGCGTCCCGGTCACCGGCAATTTCTAGCGCCAGCGAGGTCAGCGCGTTCGAAGCGAAATTCGTGCTGCGGTGCGCTCTAGGCTGCCGCTAGACCGCGGAGCATGACCAGCGCGTCTTCGCCGTCGTCCTGATAGTAGCGCGCGCGGACGTGCACGGTCTTGAAGCCCGCGCGTTCATAGAGCCCGATCGCAGCCTTGTTCGAGCGCCGGACTTCGAGCGTCGCGAGCACGCAGCCGGTAGTGATCGCCGCGGCCAACGCGTGCTCGAGAAGGAGGGCGCCGTAGCCGCGACCACGCTCGGCCGGATGGGTCGCGATGTGGAGGATGTGGACCTCGGTCGTCACGATCCAGTAGTTGTTGAACGCGACGATCCGGTCTTCGACACGCCCCACATCGATGCTCGCCCACTCGCGGGCGAGCTCGCCGACGAACGTCTCGTGCGGCCACGGTGCATCGAACGAGAGCCGTTCGATCTCGTCGATCGATGCGAGGTCAGCCTCGGTCGCGGGCGAGATCCGGAGCGTCACTGCTTCGGAGCTTCGACGATCTTCAGCATCCCGCGCCACATCGCATCGATGCCCTCGGCGGTCTGCGCGGACACCGCGATCGGATCGCGCTTGAGCCCGAGGTCCTTCTTGGCCTTCATGACCTCGAGCGTGCGCTTGTTCTTCGGGAGCTTGTCGGCCTTCGTGAGCGCGACGATGACCGGAATCTTCTTCGCGGCGAGCCACGGAATGAAGTCGAGCTCTTCTTCTTGGACGCCGCGGCGGATATCGATCAACAGGAGCACGCCGGCGAGGACGTCTCGCTTCTCGAGGTAGGTCTCGATCAACGGGCGCCACGATTCCTTGAGGTCGCGATTCACCGCCGCGTAGCCGTAGCCCGGCAGATCGACGAGATGAAACTTCTTGTCGATCTCGAACCAGTTGACCAGCCGCGTGCGACCCGGCGTGCGCGAGGTCCGCGCGAGCCCATCGTGACCGACAAGCGTGTTGATCAGCGTCGACTTACCGACGTTCGAACGGCCGACCACGGCGAGCTCCGGCAGCGTGCCGAATGGAAAATCGGACGGCTGGGCGGCCGACGTGACGAACACTGCGGGAACTTTCATGGCTTCACGGACGGAGCTGGATGTGGCGACACGGACGGATCGAATGGGCGGTTCTTGGTGCGACGAACGTGGCAACCATCGCATACCGCCGTTCGAACGCTCGGTTGCGCAAGGTCGACCATCCCGAGCGCGACGGCAACCGGTTTATCGCGCATGAGGTCGTCCTCGGCGTATGCCGCGCCGGCACCGTGGCAAGCCTCGCACCCGACCTCGACGGCGATGGCCGCACCGACAGGCGCATCACCGGTGCCGTGGCAGCCGAGGCAGGCAGCCTGGGGCTTGCCCTCGAACCGGCTTCGCGTGTTCGCGTGAGGGGTCACCTGCCACGCGGCGAGCTCTTTCGGGTGACATGCGCCGCACGCGGCGGTGCCGGTCCAGTCGCGACGTGACGCGAGCGCGGCACTCGCCAGCGTCGCGAGCATCACGAGCGCAAGCACCGTGGTCCGCACCGGCGAAAGCTACCCTACCCTCGCTCCGGCGTGGTAACCGAAGGGACGTGACGACGCACGTGATCGGGCTGACCGGCGGGATCGCGTCGGGCAAGAGCACGGTCGCCAGGTTGCTCGGCGAGCGCGGGGCGATCGTGGTCGATGCCGATCAGCTCGCGCGCCAGATCGTCGAGCCGGGTCAGCCCGCCCTCGCGGAGCTGGTCGCGCGCTTTGGCGCCGCGATCCTCGGCGCGGACGGCACGCTCGATCGCAAACGCCTCGGCGCGATCGCATTCGGGGATCCGGCAGCGCGAGCCGACCTCGGCAAGATCACGCATCACCGCATCGCGATCGCAGCTGCCCGCGCGTTCGCCGAGGCGAGCGAGCGCGGCGCGCGCATCGTGTTCTACGAGGCGGCACTGCTCGTCGAAAACCGCGCGTACGAGAGCCTAACTGGGCTGATCGTCGTCGCGGCGGCACCCGAGGTCCAAGAAGCGCGGCTCGTCGCGCGTGATCTGATGACGCTCGAGAATGCGCGCGCACGCATCGCCACTCAGGCGCCGCTCGCCGCGAAGCTCACCGTGGCGACGTGGGTGATCCAGAACGATGGCGAGCCGCTACACCTCGTCGCTCAGCTCGACACGATCGTCGCCGAGATCGAGCAGAAGTACGGCAGGATCGCGGTCCCGCGCGCTGCCGAAAAAGTTCGCAGCGAGACGCGAGAAGTCGCGCTCGTCACCGGATTCCCCGCGTTCACCGCGAAGCGGATGATCGCGAAGTTGCTCGTGGCCGAGCCCGAGACCAAGCTCTACGTGCTCGCGCGCGCCAAGTTCGCCGCGGACGCGCAGTCGCACCTCACCGCGCTCGGTGCCGGGGCGCGCGCGGAGGTCCTCGTCGGCGACATCTGCGACATGGATCTCGGGCTCTCGAGTGGCGAGTACCGCGCGCTGTCGAAGCAGCTGACCTGGATCCATCACCTCGCCGGCATCTACTTCATGGGGATCGACGACGAGACGGCCCGCAAGGTCAACGTCGGTGGCACGCGCACAGTGATCGAGCTCGCGCGCGATGCGGCGCGGCTCGAGCGCGTCGTGCACTGGTCCACCGCGATGGTCTCGGGTCGACGTGGCGGCACGGTGTACGAGGACGAGCTCGAGAGCGGCCAGAAGTTTCACAATGGCTACGAGCGCACCAAGTACGAGGCGGAACGGCTCGTGCGCAATGCGATGCGCGAGCTGCCGATCACTGTGATCCGGCCAGCGACGATCGTGGGCGATAGCCGGACCGGCGAGATCGACAAGCTCGACGGCCCCTACTACTTGATGGTGCTGATCGCGACGAACACCTCGGGGATGCGGTTGCCGATCCTGGGTCGTGGCGACGCACCGCTGCATCTCGTACCGATCGACTACGTGATCGATGCGGCGCACGCGATCGCGCACAGTCCGGCCTCGGCCGGCAAGACCTTTCACCTCGTCGATCCGAATCCGCTCAGCGCGCGCGCCGTGTTCGAAGGTGTCGCCTCGCACGCGAACACCGCGATCCCGCGCGGCTCGATTCCCCGCGCGCTCGCGCGCGCCGTCCTGCGCACGCCCGGGCTCGCGCGCCTGAGCCGGGGTCCGCTCGCCTTCCTCGACATCCTCGATCACACGGTGCATTACGATCAGCGCAACACCGCGAACGCGCTCGCGAGTTCGACGCTGCGATGTCCACCGCTCGCCGACTATCTGCCCGTGCTCGTCGATCACATGCTCGTGATGACGCGCGACGTGCATCCGACCGAAGAGCCCCCGGATCCTCTCGAATAGCCCGCTCGAAGAGCGCGCTACTCCGACGGCTCGCTGGCGCCATCTTCGGTGACGCCCTTCTGGCGCAGACCGGCGCGCTCCAGCAGCTTGTAAAGGAACTTGCGCTCGAGCCCCGCGATCCGCGCGGCCTGCGACAGGTTGCCGTTCGCACGCTGCACGAGGTCGGCAAGGTACTCGCGCTCGAACCGCGCGACCAGCGCGTCCTTGGCCTCGTGAAACGGCTTGTCGGCCTTGAACGCGACCGGGCTGTCGGCGGGCGCAGCGGCGGTAGGCCGCAGCACGAACGGCAGCGATTGAAAATCGTCGTCGGGACCCGCGAGCGCGACCGCGCGGGTGATCACGTTGCGGAGCTCGCGCACGTTGCCGGGCCAGTGGTAACGCTCGAGGCGTTCGAGCGCTATGCCACCGACTTGCTTCGCGAGCTGCGGCGAGCCGGCTTTGTCGAGGAACATCGCGACCAGCCGGGCGAGATCCTCGCGACGCTGGCGCAGCGGCGGGACGTGAACCTCGACGACCGCGAGCCGATAGTAGAGGTCACCGCGGAACCCGCCGCGCGCGACCTCGCCGTAGACATCGCGATGCGTCGCCGCGACGATCCGCACGTCATACTTCTCGCTCTTGCGACCGCCGAGCGGCACGACCTCGCCGGCCTCGAGCATGCGCAGCAACTTGGGTTGCAGGCCGACCGGCAGGTCACCGATCTCGTCGAGGAACAGCGTGCCACCGTGCGCCGCCGCGAACGCACCGACACGCTCGCTGGCAGCGCCCGTGAAGGCGCCCTTGGTGTGACCGAACAGATCACTCTCGATCAGCGTTTCGGTCGAGGCACCGCAATCGAATACGACGAACGGTGCGTTTCTGCGTGGCGAGTGATCGTGGACGCCCCGCGCCATCAGCTCTTTGCCGGTGCCGCTCTCGCCGAGGAACAACACTGGTGCAGCCGATTTCGCGGCGCGCTCGAGCACGGCGAACACCGAGCGCATCGCGATCGAACCGCCGTACAATGCACCGAAGTGATCGGCTTTCGACGGGGGGATATCGACCACCTCGTCGGCCGGCATCAGCTGGACGAGCGTCTTGCCGATGCGCAAGGCGACACCCGGCGGCGCGACGACCTTACCGACCGCGACGCCATCGATCACCGTGCCGTTGCGCGAGCCGAGGTCGGTGATCTGGAAGCCGGTCGCGACGGGCGCGATCGAGACGTGACGGCGCGACACGAATGCATCGTTGATCACGACATCGCAGGTCTTCTCGGTCCCGAGCACGACGCCCGCGGCCGGCAACTCGATCTCGAGTCCGCGATCCGGGCCATCGACGACGCGCAGCTGCGCGGCACGCATGCCGTGCTTCGCCGCGATCGCGTTCGTGACCCGGGTGACGAGCAAGCTATTTCTCGAGCTCCGCGCGGATCCGGATTCGCAGTGCATTGAGCTTGATGAACCCCTGCGCGTCGCGCTGGTCGTAGACCGAGTCGGCCTCGAACGTGACGATGTCGGGGCGGTACAAGCTCTTCGGCGCCTTGCGGCCGAGCACGGTGATCGAGCCCTTGTAGAGCCGGAGCCGCGCGGTTCCGCTGATCGGTTGCGCGATGTCGTCGATCATCCGCTGCAGCGTCTCGCGCTCGGGCGCGAACCAGAAGCCGTTGTAGACCAGCGACGCGTAGCGCGGCATCAGATCCTGGCGCAGCCGCAGCACTTCACGATCGAGCGTGATCGATTCGACCGCCGCGCGCGCCGCGTGGAGCACGCTGCCACCTGGCGTCTCGTACACGCCGCGCGACTTCATGCCGACGAAGCGGTTCTCGACGAGGTCGACGCGGCCAACCCCGTGCTCGCCCGCGATCTGGTTGAGCTTCGAGAGCAGCGTGACCGGATCCATCTTCTGACCGTCGATCGCGACCGCATCGCCCTTCGCGTATTCGATCTCGATCTCGCGCGGCTCGTTCGGCGCCTCGCGCGGATCTCTAGTGCGCTGGAACATCTTCGGGTCCGGCGCGTTCCACGGATCCTCGAGCACGCCGCCCTCGTAGCTCGTGTGGAGCAAGTTGCGATCGACCGAGTACGGCTTGTCGAGCGTGGCCTCGATCGGGATCGAGTGGAGCTTGGTGTATTCGATGAGCTCCTTGCGGCCCTTGAACTCCCACTCGCGCCACGGCGCGATGATCCTGATGCCGGGGCGGAAGTGATACGCCGCGAGCTCGAACCGAACTTGATCGTTGCCCTTGCCGGTCGAGCCGTGCGAGATCGCATCGGCGCCTTCGGCATCGGCTGCTTCCATCATGCCGCGACCGATGCACGGTCGCGCGAGCGAGGTCCCAAGCAGGTACTGACCTTCGTACAGCGCGCCGGCACGCAGCGCAGGCCACACGTAGTCCTTGACGAACTCGTTACGGAGGTCGCGAACGACCGCCTTCTTGGCGCCGACCGCGAGCGCCTTCTGGCGCGCCGCTTCGAGATCCTCGTCCTGACCGACGTCGGCACAGAAGCAGATGACCTCGCAGTTATACGTTTCGATCAGCCAGCGAACGGCGACGGAGGTGTCGAGACCGCCCGAGTATGCGAGCAGCACCTTACGAACATCAGACATCTGTGGATGCTAACGGAGGATGCCGCGCAGGAACAGCTGCGTCAGGTGACGATACGCCTCCAGCCGCGGCATTCCCGAGACATCGAGAATCTCGTCGATCGTGAGCATGCCGTCGATCCGCGACAGCAAGAACGCGGCGCGCGGGCTGATCGGTGCGTTAGCGAGCTCGTGCAGCGGCTGCGCGAGCGCCGGCTGGCGATCGAGGTCGCCGAGGAAGCTCTGGAAGATGGCCATGATCGCATCGCGATTGCGATGAATCAGCTTTTGCGCGAGGGCGCTGTTCGGGTCCTCGGACAGTGCGAGGTCGACCGCGGCGGCCGCCTTGTCGAGCTCCAGCTGCGAGCTCCACGCGGTCCCCCGCTCGATCAACGCGCTGATCCGGCGGCGGGTCCGATCTTCTTTCGCCTCGTTCGGCGGCTCGTCGATATCGATCTCGTCGAGGATCGAGGCGCTGCGAGCATCGATCGGATCGAACGGCAGCACGATGTCTGCACGCGTGCCATCCCCGACCGACCCGACGGTCGAGAGCTGCTTGCCGAGCGAGGGCAGCTTCTGGGTCGCGTGCTCGTCGCGAATCTGGCGCGCATCGTTCTGACGGGTCGGCGCGTCCTCGTCGGGAAACACCGAGGCCGGGCGGCGGCCACCGGGACGCAGACCGATGTCGCGGGTGGGCGCGCTGATCGCGAACTCGTCGAACTGTGGCGGCCCAGGGTGCCCAGAGGGCGTCGTGATCGGACGCCCGAGCGTGCCACCGAACAGGTCGCCGAGATCACTGAGATCACCCAGATCGCGGGTCGGCGCGCTCGGCAGCGCGATGTCTTCGACGTCTTCGAGGCTGTCGCCGCGCTTGGCTTCGGCGCGGTCGGCGGGCGGCCGCTTCTTCGCCGGGAGCTCGCGGGTCGGGATCCGGGCTTCGCCGACAGGAGCGGACCCGCGCACCGGTGTGATCCGACGCGGGCTCGGCAGCGACGACAGCAACTCGTAGTCGGAGATCGGCGTCATCGGAGCTGGCGTGCTCGGCGCCGGCGAGCGCGTCACGATCGGAATCCCTCGTGCGGTGCTGACCAGGTCGGTGTTCGGGAACTTATCGCTCGCGAGCTCGACGGTCGGCGCCTTCGCGACCGGCACGTCAAGGGTCGGGAGGGTCGGGATGGTCGCGAGGCTCGGGCGCGGTGAGTTCGGCGTGCGTAGCCGAACCTCGAGCCGTGCCGGACCTTGCGCTGGCTGGACAAAGCCAAGGTCGCGCTTCTTGATCTCGGTCTCGATGTTGCCAAACCCGAGCGGCGTCGACTCCGGCTTGAACGAGCTCGGCTCCTCGAGAAAATCGTTCGTGGCGGCACGACGATGATGATGCTCTTGGCCGTACTCGCGCGTCGCCGTATCGAAGCTGATCTCCTCGCTCGTGCCGCGGTCGAGCAGGGGCGGCTCGTCGGCTTCGAGCTCGAGGGCGGCCGCTGGCGGCTCGATCTGTTGATCGATCTGTTGATCGATCTGTTCGGCCGACGAGGTGCGCGCGGAGAGGTTCGCCGATAGGTTCTTTGATCGGGTGCGCGTCGAGATCACCTGGTGCGTCTCTTCCTCGATGGACCAGCCCTCGTCGAGCGGATCCATGTACATCGGCGCCGGTGCGCTGGCCGGAATCTCGTGGCCCTGCGTGATCTCGATAATGTATTCGGGCTCGTCTTGGATCCCGAACGGCACACCATCGTCCGCGATGCCCACCCCCGCGTCGGTCCGGAGAACCTCGTAGTTCAGCCGGACGTAGTCGACGTAGCTGTTCGCCTGGTCGTTGTCCGGATCGATCGCGAGGACCTCTTCCCAGATGGCAAGAGCATCATCGAGATCGCCTGAGCCGTAGCGGTTCAGGCCATCTTCGATCAAGCGATCGATGTCGGCCGCGGTAGCCATTGGTAGATCTAACCTTGTTCCGTCTGACGACGGATGTGGGTTGGCCCCCCGTTCAGACCGTGCGTGCGGTTTTCCTGCACACGGCTTACCGGTGGTCGTTCAGAGCGCGGTCCTCGGTGGGAGGGGTTGCCTGGACCACGTGTTGCGACCATGCGCTTGTCGTTGCGGTTTTCGTCGTCGTGACCGCCCCAGTGACCCTTCCCTCCGAGGGCGTTCTGCGGCGCCGTCGTCATCGGTACTACGATCCCCTCGGACTTCCTCTTCACCGCTATCGCTTGGCGATCAGCCTGGTCGATTCGCGCACCTCCGACTCGACGCCGTGCAGGCGGATCTCCCGTGTTCCGTGCTTCTCTGTGGACGCATACTGCGCTCGGTGCTCCGATGCTTACCGAAGAGGAACTTGCACCCGCTGGAGAAGCGCAGCGCGATTCCTCCGAGTCTTGCAACTCGTCGTCTTCTTCACGGCGCACCACGGTACTAGCCTAACCGCGGGTCTTCGAGACGACACCGCGGAACATGTTGAGCGTGCGATTGAGGGCCTCGGTCGCATCGGAGAGCGACGTCAGGTCCTTTGCAGCGATCGCCTGCCGCGTACGCTCGACGACCGCCCGGGCCTTCTTCACCGCGTCCTGGCCGAAATCCGAGCCTGCAATGATGTCGGTGACCTGCGGGAACAGCGACTCGATCTCCTCGAGCGACTTCTCGGCCTGGTGGCGCGCCTTCTCGAACTCCTGACCGGCGCGAACGTCGACCATGTAGTCCTTGTTCTGATCGATCATCTTCTTGATCTCGTCCTCGGTCAGGCCCGAGGTCGCGGTCACTGTGATCGACTGCTCGAGGCCGGTCTCGAGATCCTTCGCCTTCACCGACACGATGCCGTCCGCGGAGATGTGGAACTGGACCTCGACCTCGACCTCGCCGCGCTGGGCGCGCCGCAGGCCGGTAAGCACGAACTCGCCGAGCAGCTCGTTCTCCTCGGCGCGATCACTCTCGCCCTGGAGCACGAGAATCTTCACCGAGGTCTGGTTGTCCTTGACCGTGGTGAACACGTGCGATTCGGAGGTCGGCACGGTGGTGTTCTGCTCGATCAACTTATGGAAGTACCCGCCGACGATCATGATGCCGAGCGAGTGCGGCGTGACGTCGAGGAGCAGAATATCGCTCTTCTCGTCGGTGAGTGCGGCACCTTGGATCGCGGCGCCGAGCGCGACGACCTCGTCCGGGTGGACGCCCTTGCTCGGCTCGAGCCCGAAGAACTCCGCGCAGATCTGCTGCACGCGCGGCATCCGGGTCATGCCGCCAACCAGGATCACGTCCTCGATCTGGTTCTTGGCAATCTCGGCTTCTTCGAGAGTCCGCGCGCAGATCTCGATCGTGCGCTCGACCAGGTCGCTCGTAAGCTCCTCGAGCTTGTCGCGCGACAGCATCGTCTGGAGGTGCAGCGCTTCGTTGCGCCCCGTCGAGATGATGAACGGCAGGTTGATCTCGGTCTCCTTGACCGACGACAGCTCGCACTTCGCCTTCTCGGCGACGTCCTTGAGGCGTTGGAGCGCCATCTTGTCCTTGCGGAGGTCGATGCCGTGCTGCTTCTCGAAGCCGAACACGAGCCAATCGATGATCCGACGATCGAAATCTTCGCCGCCGAGGAACGTGTCGCCGGCGGTCGAGATGACCTCGAATACGCCGCTACCGATCTCGAGGATCGAGATATCGAACGTGCCACCGCCGAGGTCGTAGACCGCGACCTTGCGCTCGACGTTGCGACCGAAGCCGTACGCGAGCGCCGCGGCGGTCGGCTCGTTGATGATGCGGATGACGTCGAGGCCCGCGATCCGACCGGCGTCCTTGGTCGCCTGGCGCTGACCATCGTTGAAGTACGCAGGGACGGTGACGACCGCCTTGGTCACTTCTTCGCCGAGGTACTCCTCGGAGATCAGCTTCATCTCCTGGAGGATGTACGCCGAGACTTCGGGCACGCTGAAGACCTGGTCGCGCAGCATGATGCGAACGTCGTCGTGCGGACCTTCGACGATCCGGTAAGGCATGATTTCGAGCGAGCTGCGAACCGCGGCCGAGCCCCACTTGCGACCGATGAGGCGCTTCGCGGCGTAGACCGTGTTCTCGGCATTCGTGATCGCTTGGCGCTTCGCGATATGACCGACGAGACGCTTGCCGTTCTCCGCGATGGCGACCATCGACGGAGTGGTCTTGTAGCCACCTCGGTTCGGAATTACGGAGGGAGTTCCGTCTTCGACAATCGCCACGCACGAGTTGGTCGTGCCGAGATCGATGCCGATCACCTTTTCAGTGGTCATGGCAGGCCTATTTTCCTACGCTTTTCAGGCAGATCGCCAGTCGAACGACTGAAATTCAGCTGTTCAGTAAGCGCCGAACTTCGGCCAGATCATTGCGTAGCTCGTTGGAGAGCATGTCGTTCTCGGTCTTCAACGCCATCGCCATGACGAGGACCTCCTCGGCATCGGCCAGCTTGCCGCAGCCTCGAAACGCAGCCGCAAGGAGGCGCGCGAGCGACGGGTCGCTCGGCGAGTTGGTCTGCGCCTTCTTGGCGTGATCGAGCGCGGTTCGAGGTTGCCCCGCCGCGAGGGCGCAGCTCGCCGAGCGCCGGAGATACTTGGTTTGCGGATCGATCCGGACTGCGGCCGAGAACAGCTTCATCGCCCCGAGGTGGTCGCCGCCGACCTCCTGCTGGCACGCGCGTTCGAACAGCTCGGCCGCGTACTCCTGCGGCGATTGCGCGGTCTCGGCCACCGGCGCCTTCGCCGCGGCGGCGACTTTGCTCGGACTCGTCAGCCCATCGTACGCGCGGCTGAGCGCCTCGAATACCGTCGAGAGCCGCTCCGCGAACATGCCGAGCTGCTTGCCGTAGAACCGATCGGGATGGATCTCCTTGGACAGCTTGAAGTACGCGCGCTTGAGCGTCTGCTTGTCGGCGCCGTGCGGCACGCCGAGCAGGATGTACGGATCGCGCTGATCGAGCAGGCGCGCCATCGCCAGGATCCGGCGGCGCACTTGATCGGAGAGCACGTTGTCCTCGCTCAGTGCGTGAAGCTCCTCGGGGTTCGGATTGGAGAGCGCGAGATCTAGGATCGGCCCCGACGGGACGGCGGCCGTGGGTGGCGCCGAGCCCGACGCCGACCGGGGCGGCGACCGGGTCACGGTGCGAGGCGCGACCGGGATCGCCGGCGCCTGCACGCGCACCGGTGCGGTGGTCTCGCCGGGCAGCATGAGGGCGCCGTAGCTGCGCAGCTTCACCACGATCGCGATCGCCTTCTCGACGGGCAGCCCGCTCTCGAGCAACACGTCGCGCAGCGTCGCCGCGCCGTCGAACCGCGAGAACAGGAAGTACTCCTCGGGCCCGAAGTTCGCTTTGAGCGGATCGAAGCTCGGACTCGCACGCAGCTTTAACTGCGTCGACCCGATGCCACCGATCGATAGCGGTACCGCAGAGGTCACTGTGCGTAATCTTACCTTACTACGCGGGCTTGCCGGCCGCGCCTGGGCGCACGGCTTCGAGGATCGCCTTGCCCATGTGGAGGCGGTTCTCGGCCTGGACCCAGGCGAGCGACTGCGCGCCGTCCAGGATGTCGCCCGTGATCTCCTCGCCGCGATGCGCCGGGAGGCAATGTAGGACGATCGCATCCGAGGCTGCCCGCTTGACCAGGCCGGCATCGACGCAATACCCCGCGAACGCGCGCTTGCGCAGTTCGGCCTCGTCCTCCTGCCCCATCGACGCCCACACATCGGTGTTGATCACGTGGGCTCCCGCGGCCGCGACCTTCGGATCGTGGGTCAGCGTGAGCGAGCCTTTCCCGCGGCGCTTCTGGTTCTCGCGCGCGGCCGACATCAGCAACGGATCCGGGGCGAACCCATCGGGACACGCGAGCGCGAGCGCGAGGCCGAACAAGCCTGCGGCTTCGATCCACGAGTTCGCCATGTTGTTGCCGTCGCCGATCCACGCGTAGCGCAGGCCGTCGAGCGTGCCGAACTTCTCGATCACCGTGAACAAGTCGGTCGCGACCTGACATGGATGATGCTGATCGGAGAGCGCATTGATCACGGGCACCGAGGCCCACTTCGCGAGCTGCGCGACGCGCTCCTGACCGAACGTGCGGATCGCGATCATCGAGCAGTAGCCGCTGAGCACGCGCGCGGTGTCCTCGATCGGTTCACCGCGTGCGATCTGCGAGCCCTGCGAATTCAACACGACCGCGTGACCACCGAGCTCGTAGGCGCCGACCTCGAACGACACGCGCGTGCGCGTCGAGGCCTTCTCGAACACCAGCGCGACGGTCTTGCCAGCGAGTGTTTGTTGCGACCGATGCTGCTTGAGCTCGGCCGCACGCTCGAACAACTGCGGCCATTCCTCGGTGGAGACATCCCCGAGCGTGAGGAAGTCGCGCTTCTTCACTTGCCGGCTCCGGTCTGCAGCGCCTGCTTCAAGATGAAGACCGCCTCGTCGAGCTGATCGGCGGTGACGTTATACGGCGGCACGAACCGCACGACGTTCGAGCCGGCGACCGAGCACAACAGGCCATTCGCGCGGCACGCTGCGACGACGTTTGCAGGGAGGTTCGCGACGGCGAGGCCCATCAACAACCCGCGACCGCGCACGTCGGTGGCGTGGCCCGGGAACTCCGTGACCAGCTCGCCGAGCCGCTTCGCGAGATGCGCGCTCGCCTTCGCGACATTCGCGAGCAGACCCTCTTTGTCGATGATGTCGAACACCGCGGAGGCCGCGGAGCACGCGAGCGGGTTACCGCCGAACGTCGACGCGTGCGGCACGACACCGCCGGGCTGGTTCGCGAGCCCGGCGGCCGCCTTCTCGCTCGCCGCGATCGCACCGATCGGCACGCCACCACCGAGGCCCTTCGCGAGCGTCATCACGTCGGGCGCGACGTCGTCGTGCTGGTGACCGAACCACTGGCCGGTCCGGCCCACCCCGGTCTGGACCTCGTCGAAGATCAGCAGCGTGCCCGTGTCGTCGCACAACCGGCGCAGGCCTGCGAGGTAGCCGGGCGCGGCCGTGATGATGCCGCCCTCGGCCTGGATCGGTTCGACGATAATCGCGCACGCGGTGCGCTGCTCGAGCATGCGCGCCGCCGCTTCGAGATCGTTGTACGGGATGAACTCGACCGGGCCGACGAGCGGACCGAAGCCCTCACGATACTTGGCCTGACCGGTGATCGCGACGGTCGCGAACGAGCGGCCGTGGAAGCTGTTGATGGTCGAAACGAACGTGGTGCGCTGCGGCTGACCGGCGACGACCGCTTGATAGCGGCGCGCGAGCTTCATCGCCGCTTCGTTCGCTTCCGAGCCGCTGTTGCAGAAGAACACGCGCTTGGCGAACGAGCGATCGGTGATCGCCTTGGCGGCGAGCACCTGCTGGTCGTTGAAGTAGAGGTTCGAGACGTGGACGAGCTTGCCGAGCTGAGCCGCCACGCGCGCTGTGAATTCGGGATGTGAATGGCCGAGCCCGCACACCGCGATGCCGGCGGTGAAGTCGAGGTAGCGCGTGCCCGCTTTGTCCCAGACCTCGCAGCCAAGACCGCGCTCCAGCACGATCGGCTGCTGGCGATAGTTCTTCACGAGGACGTGGTCAGCGAGCGAGAGAAGATCGGCTTGCGTCTGCACGAGCCGTGTGTACCACCTAGAGAATGTAGCGTGCGAGATCTTCGTCGGCGACCAGCTGGCCGAGCCGCTCTTTGACGTATGCCGGCGTGATCGGAATCGTCTGCGTGCCGATATCCGGCGCGTTATAGAGCAAGTCATCGAGCAAGCGCTCGAGCACGGTGTGGAGCCGGCGCGCTCCGATGTCGTGCGTGCGTTGGTTCACATCGGCCGCGATCTTCGCGAGCTCGTCGATCGCAGCGGGCTGCCACTCGATCGTGATGTTGTCGGTCGCGAGCAGCGCGGCGTACTGGCGAGTGAGCGCGTTCGTCGGCTCGGTGAGAATGCGGACGAAGTCCGGCGCGGTCAGCGGAGTGAGTTCGACGCGGATCGGGAACCGGCCCTGGAGCTCCGGGATGAGGTCGCTCGGCTTGGTCATGTGGAACGCGCCGGCCGCGATGAACAGGACGTGGTCGGTCTTCACCGGGCCGTACTTGGTCGTGACGGTCGAGCCTTCGACGATCGGGAGCAGGTCGCGCTGCACACCCTCGCGCGAGACATCGGCGCCGCCGCGATCGGACTTCGTCGCGATCTTGTCGATCTCGTCGATGAACACGATGCCGGCGTTCTCCGCGCGGTTCACGGCTTCACGGGTCGCCGCATCGTGATCGATCAGCTTGTCGACCTCTTGCTCGGTGAGCGCGCGCCACGCGACCGGGACCTTGAGCTTCTGGCGCTTGGTCTTGCCGCGGCCGAACTGGCCGAGCATATCCTTGAGGCCGGAGAGCGCGTTCTCGTCGATGCCGGGCTGGCCGCCGAGCACCGACATCAGCGGATTCGAATCGTCCGCGAGCTCGATCTCGAGCTCGCGATCGTCGAGCTTGCCCTCGCGCAGCATCGTGCGGAACTTCTCGCGCGTCGAATCCGCGGCAGGCAGCGCGGCTTCGTTTGGGCGCTCGGTGAAGCCGCGTCCCGCAGCGCGCGGCAGCAGCAGATCGAGCAAGCGCTCTTCTGCTGCTTCCTTCGCGCGACCACGGACCTTGCCGGCCTCCTCGTCGCGCACGAGCTTGATCGAGACTTCCATCAGGTCGCGTACGATCGAATCGACATCGCGACCGACGTAGCCGACCTCGGTGAACTTCGACGCTTCGACCTTCAGGAATGGCGCACGTGCGAGGCGCGCGAGGCGGCGCGCGATCTCGGTCTTACCGACGCCGGTCGGTCCCATCATGATGATGTTCTTCGGCGCGATCTCTTCGCGCATGTCGCCGACGACTTGCTGGCGACGCCAGCGATTGCGCATCGCGACGGCGACCGCCCGCTTCGCATCGTGCTGACCGATCACGTAGCGATCGAGCTCCGCGACGATCTTCGCGGGCGTCAGGGCAGCTTCGTCGTTACTCACTGGATCTCCTCGATGGTGAGGTTGTGGTTCGTGTAGATGCAGATATCGGCGGCGATCTTCATCGCGTGCTCCGCGATCGCACGCGGCCCGAGCTCGGTGTTCTCGAGCAGCGCGCGTGCGGCGGCGAGCGCGTAGCTGCCGCCCGAACCGATCGCGCAGATGCCATCGTCGGGCTCGATCACGTCGCCCGAGCCCGAGAGGATGAACGTGCTCTCGGCATCGGCGACCACGAGCATCGCCTCGAGCCGGCGCAGCGCGCGATCGGTGCGCCACTCCTTGGCGAGCTCGACCGCCGCGCGGCGCAGCGGGCTGCGCTGGGCGTGGAGCTTTTCATCGAGCCGCTCGAACAACGCGATGCCATCGGCGGCCGACCCCGCGAAGCCACCGATCGCGCGACCATCACCGAGCCGGCGCACCTTCTTGGCGCCGCCCTTCACGATCGTGTTACCGAGCGTGACCTGGCCATCGCCGGCGACGATGACGTGGTTGCCGCGACGGACCGAGAGGATCGTCGTGGAATGAATCTCGGGATGCTGCACGAAAGGTTCGTAGCACACCCGCAGAGGCCACCCAATGCCGCGGGGGACCGGGCTAGATCTTCTTCGCGCGCGGATGAGCGTCGTCGTAGACCTTCATCAGGTGGTCGAGCGAGACCTTCGTATAGATCTGGGTCGACGACAGGCTCGCGTGACCGAGCAGCTCCTGGATCGCGCGCAGATCGACACCCTCGTCGAGCAGGTGCGTCGCGAACGAATGGCGCAGGCCGTGCGGGGTCGCGAGCGCGTGGATGCCGCCGGCGATCGTCCAGCGCTTGACCATGCGTTGCACCGAGCGTGGCGTGAGGCGCACGCCCTGCGCATTGACGAACAGCGCGGCGTCTTGCGCGCCGAGTGCCTTGCGCACCGCGAGGTACGCGTCCACCGCTTCATCGGCCTTGCCGCCGAGCGGCACCTCGCGCGACTTGTTGCCCTTGCCGTGGCGCACGAGCACGAGCGGTGTGTTGTAGCGGCTGCGATCGATATCGGTGATATCGAGCCCGCACGCTTCGGAGACGCGCAGGCCGGTCGAATAGATCAGCTCCATCATCGCGGCGTCGCGCAGGCGCAGCATCCCGTGCCGCGCCTCCTCGTTCGTCGACAGCTTGCGCGCCGAGGTCTTGCCGGTGTGGACCGGCGCCTCGACCAACCGAAATGCGTCGTCGACATCGAGCGCGCGCGGCAAGCCGTTCGGCTTCTTCGGCCCGCGAATCGCGGCGCCGGGATTGCCCCCCATCACGCCGCGCTTGACGAGGAAGCGACAGAACGCGCGCACGCTCGAGAGCTTACGCGAGATCGTGGCCGGGCCATTCTCGCCGTGGAGTGCGGCGAGCTGGCTACGAATCTCGATCGCGGAGAGCCGCGCGAGCGGCACGTCCTTGCCGCGCTTCGCCACCAGGTGCGTGCGCAGTGCGACGACATCGCGGAGGTAGACCTCGGTCGTCTTGGGCGAGTACGCGCGCTCGATCTCGAGGTACGCCTTGAAGGCGCCGAGAGCGGTATCCCAATCCATGCCCGGCAGGATCGCGCAACCTCGTCGCAGATGCGAGTTTCTAGAGCGCGCCGGCGGGCGGCCTGATGACGACTTCTTCGACGGACATCTCCGGCCGGGTCACGATCGAGACCAGGAAGCTCGCCAGGGTCTCCGGCTTCATCATCTTCGAGCGATCGAAGCCTGGTCGGTCGTCCCAGATCGGCGTGTCGGTGGCGCCTGCCAGGAGCGAGGTGACGCGAATATTGAACGGCCGCGCCTCCTCGGCCAGGACGCGCGCGAGGCCGAGCTGGCCCATCTTCGCTGCGGTGTAGCTCGCACACTCGGTGAACGCCTCGTTCACCACGTGCGAGCCGATCATCACGATGTGACCTTTGCGCCGTAGTTGCATCCGGCGCAGCGCCTCGCGCGCGCAGATCAGCGTGCCGACGACATGAACCTCGAGCATCTCGCGGAGCTCGGCGACCGACGCGTTCACGATCGGTCCGAACGTGCCGACGCCGGCCGCGCACACCACGAGATCGAGCTCGGGCAGCTCGCCGAACCGCTGCCTGACCTCGGCTTCATCGGCGACATCGAGATGCGCGAGGCTGACCTCGCCGAGGTTCGGGACTCTCACGGGCGCATCACCGTGCGGGCCACCATCGCGCAACCGCCGGCTGCACGCCAACACCCCGGCACCTTCCGCGGCGAGCGCGCGCACACACGCTGCGCCGATGCCGCTCGAACCGCCGGTGACCAGGGCGAACGTGCCGAGCAAGCGCTTCACGCCCCGACGGTAGCAGGCCCTACGCGGGAACGCTGACGTCGGCGACGACGATCGCCGCCCGGTCCAAGCTCGTGGTGCGCGAGTAGCCGGTCATCGCGAGCCAGGGGCCGAGCGCCTCACGCGCGCGCACCGCCATGCGCTCCTTCTTGTGATCCTTGCGAGCATCACCGAGCGGCGGTAAGAGCCCGTAGTTAACGTTCGTCGGGCCGTACTTGTAGCTCGGCTCGCGCGCCGCGGTGACGTGGTTGTAGAGCGCGCCGAGCATCGTGGTCGGCGGCGGCGGCGCGAGCTCGCGACCGAATAGCTCGCTCGCGAGCAACCACGCGACGACCAGGCCCATCGCACACGATTCGATGTAGCCCTCGACGCCGGTGAGTAAGCCGGCGAACCGAATGTTCGGCCGCGTGCGCAGCTCGAACTTCGCGCCGAGCCGCGCCGGCGCATCGATGTAAGTGTTGCGATGGATCGATCCGAATCGCAGGAACTCCGCGCGCGCGAGCCCCGGAATCATCCGGAAGATCCGCTGCTGCTCGGGATACGCGAGCCGGGTCTGGAACCCGACCAGGTTGTACGCGGTACGATAGCGGTTCTCGGGCCGCAGCTGGACCACCGCCCACGGGCGACGCCCGGTCTTCGGATCGCACAAGCCGATCGGGCGCATCGGGCCGAAGCGCAAGGTCTCCGGGCCGCGCTCGGCCATCACCTCGATCGGCATGCAGCTCTCGAAGTACCGCGGCTCCTCGAAATCGTGCGGCAGGATCTTCCGGCCGGCGTTCACCTCCGTGATGAACGTGTCGTACTCCGCTCGCTCCAGCGGACAGTTGACGTAGTCGCCGACGCCGGTATCGCCACCCGCGGCGCGCAGCTCGTCGGTCTCTTCACGCGTCTTGCGCTCCGGCGAGCTCGCATCGCGATCCCAGCGCGATTGCCGAAACGCGCGATCCCAATCGATCGAATCCGCGGCCACGATCGGCGCGATCGCATCGTAAAAGTACATCCGGTCACCGCCGAGCTCGCGCATGATCACGCGCCCGAGCTCGCCCTCGGTCAGCGGGCCCGTCGCCACGATCACCGGATGGTCAGGCAGCTCGTCGAGCCGGCGCCGTTCGATCCGGATCCGCGGATGCAGCGCGAGCTTGCGCGTGATCGCGCGTGCGAACCCGAACCGCTCGACCGCGAGCGCCTGCCCTGCGGGCACGCGATGCTGATCGGCACACGCGATCACGAGCGACTCGCAGCGCCGGAGCTCTTCTTTCAAGAGGCCCGCGGGTGCGACCGGATCGTCGCTGCGCAGCGAGTTGCTACACACCAGCTCACCGAGCAGCGGGCTCTGATGCGCCGGTGACATCGAGACCGGCTTCATCTCGACCAGCGAGACCCGGAATCCGAGCTCGGCGAGTTGCCACGCAGCCTCGCTCCCTGCCATGCCGCCGCCGACGACGGTGACGTCTGTCATCGCCAACAGCGTACTCGATCACTGTACGCTGGACATGGATGAGCTCGAACGTTCGCGCGCTCCCGGGAACGTGCCCATCTGAATCAAGATCAGCGTCCCGCGAACAAATCCAAACCGTTGCGGCGCAGCCGCGAGGGCCGCTCTGTGGCTCCATGTCTCGGTGGCAGCTCTGCCGCCACGGAGCGGCGCAGCCGCGACGAACCTACGCGGCGTTCTCCTCGGACTCGTCCGCGCCTTCGCTCTTCCAGTCGCACTCCATGCAGCGCAGCGTGATGCCGCGCTTGGTCTCTTTCTTCAGCACGAACTTCGCGGCGCAGATCGGGCACGGCTGCGGGATGGGCTTATCCCACGCGACGAAGTCGCACTGCTTCTTCGCCCAGTTCGAGCAGCCGTAGAACGGCTTGCCGCGACGCGACCGCTTCTCCGCGATGTAGCCACCACAACCGGGCTTCGGGCACTTCACGCCGAGCGAGATCGGCTTGGTCGTCTTGCAGTCGGGGTACCGAGTGCACGCGAGGAACGAACCGAAGCGGCCGCGCTTCACGGTCATCGGTGCGGCGCAGGTCTCGCAGACCTCGTCGGTGGTTTGCGGCGGCACCTTCTCCCACGTGCCATCGAGGTTCTTCACGACCTCCTGCGTGCTGCGGCATTCCGGATAGCCCTGGCACGCCAGGAAGGACCCGTTGCGGCCCCACTTGATGACCATCGGCTTCTCGCACTTGGGACACGTCCACTCGGTCGTGATCTCCTCGCGCTTGACGTCGCGCATCTCGGTCTCGGCCTTTTCGAGCTCGATCTTGAACGGCGCGTAGAACTCGCCGAGCAACTTGCGCCAGTCTTCCGTGCCGTCCTCGACGTGATCGAGGGACGCCTCCATCTTCGCCGTGAAGTCCGAGCTCACGATCTCGGGGAACGAGACCACCAGCAGGCTGTTCACCAGGATGCCGAGCTCGGTCGGCCAGAAGCGCGCCTCCTTCTTCTCGACGTAACCACGATCGACGATCGTCGACATGATCGCGGCGTAGGTCGACGGGCGGCCGATGCCCTTCTCTTCGAGTTCCTTCACGAGCGATGCCTCGGAGAACCGCGGCGGCGGCTGGGTGAAGTGCTGCTCGGGCCGGATGCTCTCGATCTTGATCGGATCGCCGACCTCGACCGCCGGCAGCAGCTTGTCGGCAGCGTCCGCGGCCTCGGCCTTGGCATCGTCGGTCTCGGCGACCTCGTACACCTTGGTGTAGCCCGCGAACTTCATGATCTGACCGTTCGCGCGGATCTGCGCCTGGCCGCGATCCATATCGATCGTGGTCTGGTCGTAGACCGCCGGCACCATCTGCGAAGCAACGAAGCGCTGCCAGATGAGGGTGTAGAGCTTCGTGAGCTCCGGGCCTTCGGGATGCGCGGCGAGTGCGATCGCGACGCGATCCGGTGTCCACTCCATCAAGGTCGGGCGGATCGCTTCGTGGGCGTCCTGCGCGCGCTCCTTGTTGCCGTACGTGTTCGGCTCGGCCGGCAGGTACTCCGCGCCGTAGGTCGCCGTGATGTGCTCGCGCAACGCGGTCATCGCGTCGTCGGAGATACGCGTCGAATCGGTACGCATATAGGTGATCAGGCCGGTCGGGCCTTCATCGCCTAGCTCGACACCTTCGTAGAGCCGCTGCGCGAGCGCCATCGTGCGCTTCGCGGAGTACCGATGCTTGCGCGCGGCATCCTGCTGCAAGCGGCTCGTGATGAACGGCGCCTGCGCCTTCTTGCGTCGCTCCTTCTTCTCGACCGATGCGACGACCGCATCGCCCGCAGCGAGTTCGACCGCGATCTCGTCGGCCTGGTCCTTGGTCTTGGGTTCGGCGCGCTCGCCTTTCCACTTCCAGATCCGGGCCTCGAACGGCGGCGGATTCGGCGCGGCGACCGTGAGGTCGACCGACCAGTACTCCTCTGGGACGAACGCCTTGATCTCTTCTTCGCGTTCGCACACCAGGCGAACGGCGACCGACTGCACGCGACCCGCGGACAGGCCGCGCTGGACCTTGTTCCAGAGGATCGGGCTGATCTTGTACCCGACGAGGCGATCCAAGATCCGGCGGGTCTGCTGCGCGTTCGTCTTGTTCATGTCGATCGCGCGGGGTGCGGCGATCGCAGCGGTGACGCCCTTCTTCGTGATCTCGTTGATGAGGACGCGATGGAGGTTCGAGTTCTCGCCCTTGATCTCTTCGGCGATGTGCCACGCGATCGCTTCACCTTCGCGATCCGGATCCGAGGCGAGGAACACGGTCTCGACTTCACGCGCGGCCTTGCGAATCTCGGCGAGCACCTTCTTCTTGCCTTCGATCACCTCGTAGGTTGGCTCGAACGTGCCGTCTTCGAGATCGACGCCGATCTTCGATTTCGGCAAGTCCCGAACGTGACCGACCGACGCCTTCACGATGTAGTTCCCGCCGAGGTACTTGTTGATCGTCTTCGCCTTCGCCGGCGATTCCACGACCACGAGCGCCGAGCCAGGCTTGATCTTCTTGAGCTTACGCGGGACCGCGGGCTCGTCGTCTTCCTCGGGCTCGACGTCTTTTTTTGCCGCTTTGCCCTTCTTGCTGTTGGCCAGCTTGGCGGGCGCAGCTTTGCCCTTTGCGTTCTTGTCGGGCGCCGTCTTCTTGTCGGGACCTGCCTTCGTCTTGGCCTTTGTCTTGGCCTTCGTCTTGGCCGGCGCTTTCTTCGCGGTGGGCTTCTCGGTTGCCGCTGCGGTCTCGGCCGCCTCTGGCTTCGCGAGCGCTTCCGCGGTCTCGCTCTTGACGCTGTTGGCTGGTTTCTTCTTGGCTTTGCTCACGACAACCTCGCTAACGCGCGTAATACGACGCGCACCGGCAGGCGAGTCAGGGTCACGATCGCTTCGGTGCTGCATGCGCCCTGATCGAGCGCTGCACGCACCGCCGCTACGTCCGGTTCGAGCACTTGGGTACGCATACGAGGCTCACCTGCGAGCGCCGCATCGACATCACCCTCGTGCTCGACCATCGCCGCACCATCCGCGAGCAACAGCTCGCAGCCACGGCTCCCCGGCCACGCCACGACGATCCGGCCGTAGCGGCGAGCGGCACGTGCCGTCGCCAACGATCCAGACCGCGCATCAGCTTCGATCACCACGACCACATCCGCGAGCGCGGCGATCAGTGGATTGCGCGAGAGAAACGTTCCGCGCCGCGGCTGGACGCCGTCTTCGAGACGGCTGACCAGCGCACCGCCGGCTGCGAGCACCTGCTCGAACAGCGGCGCATGGCGCTCGGGGTACGCGACATCGCAACCGCTGCCGAGCACGACGGTCGTGGTGCCGGTGCCACGTGCGGCGAGCAGGCCGCGATGCGCGGCACCATCGATGCCGAGCGCGCCGCCCGAGACCACGTGCACCCCGCGGTCACCCAGATGCCGAGCGAGCGCGTGGGCGCGCTCCATCCCGAGACCGGACGCCGCGCGCGAGCCGACGATCGCGACCGCGGGTGCCTCGCTCAACGTGCCGCGCACGTAGATGGGATGGCTCCAGGCAAGCGCTTCGAGCCGCTTCGGGAGCGAGCCAGGGGGGAGGACGTTGGTGAGCACAGGGGGACAGCAATTAGCCACCCAGGGCATCGCCGTCAAGTCTGCGTGATCTCACTTGGGTATTTTCAGCTACTTGGCCAACCTCCCTACATCTATATAGGTCGCGTAGACGCCTGCCCGAATGGCTCGGGCCCCGTCAGGGCTTCTGCATCATGACCGTGTCACCGAGCTCGATCTCCTGGACCGAAACGGTGACCAGGCCCACGGAGACTTTGTCGCCGACTTCCACGATCACGATCTGACCGAGCGCGCGCGCGGGGAACCGACGATCGTCCTGCCCGGCCATGTCCTTGGCCTGCGGCGGAATCGCATCGCCACGCCGCACCACGAACATGTGGTTGCCGACCTCGAGGCCGGCCTTCGCACCCTGATCGATGAACACGATCTCGCCTGCGCCGATGATCTGATCGCCGAGCAAGCGCGCCACGATCGAACCCTGCGCATCGACGGTCGGGGCAACCGGCGGGACGCTCTTGTACTGCTTCACGATCGGGCCGACCTTCGTGCCGCGCGTGATCTCTGCGTTCGACTGCGTGATGATGCCGCGCGCGCGCTTGTCCTGCTTGACGCTCACGACCTGGAGCTCGCCGAGGATGTGGACGTAAGAGCCGAGGTTCTTCACGCCGTTGCCCGGCACGTAGATCGTGTACTTCTGGCCGACCTGCGGTGGCTCGTTCGACGGGTACGTGAGGTAGACCGAGTCCCCCTCGCCGAGCAGTTCCTTCTCGTCGACCGCGCCATCGATCGTGATCGATTTATCGAGGTCCTTCTTCTCGATGAAGGCGACCTGCTTGATGCCTACCTGGGTCCGCTTCGACGGCGGCGGCACCTTGTCGATCGCCTTCACGTCGTTGCCCTTCTCGGGCTCTTTGTCGGCGGCACCTTGATTCGCGAACACGCCGCGCGGCAACAGGCGCACGAGATCGCCTGGATAGATCCAGTGCGGATTCGTGATTTGCGAGTTGTACGACCAGATCTTTGGCCACTGCCACGGATCGTTGAAGTAGTACGTGCAGATATCCCACAGCGTGTCACCGGTACGCACGACGTGGAGCTCGGGCACCGGGCCTGCGTGGACGATGTCGTTGTCGTCTCCACGGGGGCTCGTGCCACTCGGAATGATGTTGGCGTTGGCGTTGCCGTCGCCGACGAAGTAACCGCCCGGCGCATCGACATTCGGAATGCCGCCGCCTTCGGAGACCGAGCCATCGGGCTTGACCACGATCACGCTCGGCCGTGGAGCCGCGACGGGCGCGGGTGCAGGCGCGGCCTGTGAACCACCGACCGATGGAGAGAGATCGACGGGGGGCTGCGACGCCGCTCCCGACGGATAGACGGGCACCTGTGCGAGCGCTGTCGCGGGCACGAGGCCGAGACCGAACACGATGAGCGTGTGCTTCACGGGGTCTCCAGTTTCTTCGAGGCGAGCGCAGCAGGCTCGGACTTTGGATAGAGATTCACGACTTGCTCCAACACGGCCTTCGCCTTGTCACCCTGCCCGAGCGCTTGATAACAGTAACCAACCTTGAGCAGCGCATCGGGGACCTTGTTGCCACGCGGGTACGTCTCGATCGTAGCGCGGAACTCGGTGAGCGCGTGCTGATAGTCTTTCTGCGCGTAGAAGCTCTCGCCGAGCCAGTACTGCGCGTTATCGGCGTAGTCGTGGCGCGGATACGTCTTCAAGAACAAGCGCAGCGCCGCGACGGCTTCGTCGTGCTTGCCCGACTTCACGAGCTCGACCGCGGCGCGATAAGCGTCGGCGGCCGAATCGTTCGGCGCTACGAGATCCGCATCCTTGTGCAGCCTGCGATGTGCAGAGCGTGCGCTGATCGGCGGAATCCGACCGTGCGTGATCTCGATCCGATCATTCGAGGCTGTAGCGACGGGGGTCGAAGGCGCGGCGTACATCGCCGACAGATCGACTTGCGCCGGCTTGCCGAGCGCGGCTTCGCCTTCGTAGACGATCTCGGTGCCGTCCTCGGCCACCGCGACGACGCGCGGATCCGTCGGACCGATCACCCGAACGGGTGACATCACCTCGATAGGCAACTTCGGCATGTCGCTGATCGGCTGGCTCGATTTACTCAGCGCGAGCTGATTCTCGAGATCCTTGATCTTGCGATCCTGCGCGCGGCGATCCGCGCGCAGCTCGCTGACATCGGTGTTGAGCCGGCGATTGTCAGCGCGCATCGCAGACATCGGAGATGCGCAGCCCCACGTGGTGCCGGCAAGGAAGACGTAGCAAGCGATGCGGTTGGTCACAGCAAAATGATCGTGGCAGGTCGCATGCCACGGACGCAAAAAAACTCGTGTCGAGGCATCGATGTGCTTACATAACCGAGTAAAACGCACCGCTTTGCTCGGCCTGCTCGGCCTGCTCGGCCTGGTTCTGATGATTTCTGCCTGCAAGCACGCCACGAGCGAGAGTGAGGTCGTCGACTATCTGCAAGCACATCCCGAGGCGCGCACCGCGGCGCTTTCGGTCGCGCGTTCGGAATCGAAGTGAACGAGTCCGGCCTGCTCGCGCGCAGCATCTGGGTGATCGGCACCGACGGCAAGATCGCGTACCGCGAGTTCGTCGCCGATCAGGGCCAGGAGCCCGACTACGACGCGCTGATGGCGGCCGTGAAGAAAGCGGCTACCTAGTCGCGGCGAGGATCTCGCGCGCACCTTGCGCGATCAGATCCTCTGCGAGCTTCTCGCCGAGCAGCGCGGCTTGATCGATCGTGCCGCCGTACTCGGCGCGGAGGATCTTGGAGCCATCGGGCATGCCGCACATGCCGACGAGCCGGATGCCACCATCGGGTCGATCGAGCGTGTGTGCGGCCAGCGGCGTCGAGCAACTGCCGCCCATCCTCGCGAGGAACGCGCGCTCGGCGGTGACCGCAGCGTGCGCGCGTTCGTCGTGGATCGCGCTCGCGGCGAGCCGCCGGACCATCACGTCGCCGGTGCGCGTCTCGATCCCCATCACGCCCTGGGCGACCGCCGGGATGCTGAGCTCGAGCGGCAGCTCCTGCGTGATCCGATCCGCCATGCCGAGCCGGACGAGTCCGGCGGCAGCGAGCACGATCGCGTCGTACATGCCGTCGTCGAGCTTCCGGATCCGGGTCGGCACGTTGCCGCGCAGCATCTCGATCTTGAGATCGGGGCGACGCGCGAGAAGCTGGCACTGGCGCCGCATGCTCGACGTGCCGATCCGAGCCCCGTGCGGCAGCGTATCGACCGTGACCGGCGCGCGCGCGCACAGCGCGTCCCACGGCGTCTCGCGCTTGGACACCGCTGCGATCGAGAGCCCTTCGGCGAGCTCTGGCGGGACATCCTTCATCGAGTGCACCGCGAGGTCGGCTTTGCCGTCGAGCAGCGCCTGCTCGATCTCTTTGACGAACAGGCCTTTGCCGCCGACCTTCGCGAGCGGGATGTCCTGGATGAGGTCGCCGGAGGTCTTGATCACCAACAGCTCGACCGCCATCTCGGGCGCGATCGCCGCGAGCCGATCCTTGACGTGATTGGCTTGCCACAATGCGAGCGCGCTACCGCGGGTCGCGATCACCAAACGATCCTGAGTCACGCTTGCACCTCTGGTTCCGTCGACGGTTCTGCCGGTTGATCTTCCACGAGCTCGCTGCGCTCCGGCTCTTCCGAGATCTCGAGGGCGAACAGCTCCGCGAGCACGCCCGCACGCACCGCGGCATCGTCGGCACTCGAGCCGCGCAAGATCGCGGTCGGCTGATGGAGCAGCTTGTTGACAACGAGCTGGACCGAGCGCTGGAGGAGCTCGCGCTGTTGCTCGCGCGTGAGCTCCTTGCGCGCCAGCTGATCGAGCGCCTTGGTGACCTCGACCTCCGCGATCGCGGCGAACTTCTCGCGCAGCGCGCGGATCGTGGGCACCACCCCCTGCGAGCGCATCCATTGCTCGAACTGCCCTGCTTCGTGCTCGACGATCTTGCCGGCGTGCTCCGCCGCCTTCTGGCGCTCGGCGATGTTCGCCGCCTTGACCTTGTCGAGATCGTCGATGTCGAACAGGTACACGCCGTCGACATCCGCGATCTTGGGCTCGGCATCGCGCGGCACCGCGATGTCGATCACCATCATCGGCTTGTACTTGCGCGCCTTCGCGATCCGCTTGAACATCGCCTTCGTCAGGACCGGCTCGCGCGCGCCCGTCGAGCTGATCACGACGTCGGCCTCGACGAGCATCTGTTCGAGCTCGGCCCACGGCCGCGCGGTCGCCTCGATCTCGTCGGCGAGCGTTTCCGCTTTCTGCGGCGAGCGATTCGTCACCACGATCCGCTGCGCGCCGTGGGAGTAGAGATGGCGCGCGGCGAGCGCGCTCATCTTACCGGCCCCGACCACGAGCACGCTCTTGCCGCCGAGGTCTCCGAACACGCGGCCGGCGAGCTCGACCGCCACCGAGGACACGTTCGCCGCACCACGCGCGATCGTGGTCTCGGTCCGCACGCGCTTCGCGACCCCGAAGGCGCGCTCGACCGCACGCGACAGCACCGGGCCCGAGGTGCCGGCCGTGCCCGCGAGCGCGTACGCATCCTTGAGCTGGCCGAGGATCTGCGCCTCGCCGACGACGAGCGAATCGAGCGACGACGCGACCGAGAACACGTGGCGGATCGCGCCCGGACCGCGATGCTCGTACAAGGCATCGCCGACCTCGGCGAGCTGCACGTTGCGGCGCTGCGCGAGAAACGACCGCACCTTCGCGGGCGCATCGACCTCGGGCTTCGCGACGCCATAGACCTCGACGCGATTGCAGGTCGAGATCAAGAGCGCCTCGGTCACCGGCAGCTCGCGCGTCAGCGCGACCAACGTCTCGCCGAGCTCCTCCTCGCGAAATGCCAGCTTCTCGCGCACCGCGACCCTCGCCGTGCGCCAGCTGAGACCGACAACGAAGAGCTCGCTCACGCCCTACTCCACGATCCGGCGAACGAGATAGATGACGAGCACAGCGAGCGCCGCGGCAAACCCAGCGAGCGTCAGCTTCGCGGCGCGCCGACCGCGCCAGCCGTAGATCGCGCGCGCGAGGAGCAGCGTCGCGAACGCGAACCACGTGATCGCCGCGAGCAAGTTCTCCACGCGAGCCGGGCTCTGCCCCAGCCGAGCGGTCCACATCGCGCCGAGCACCAGCGCGATCGTGAACACCGGAAAGCCGAACCACACGAGGCGATGCGCGAGCCGATCGAGTGACTCGAGCGGCGCGCCGCGATCCTTGAACGCCGCCCCTTCGAACTTCTTGCGCTTGAGCGCGCGGTCCTCGGCGAGGTAGATCGCGGAGAGCGCACTCGCGAGCGCGAAGATGCCGACCCCGAGCGTTGCGAGCGAGATGTGGACCCGGCCGAGCGTGGAGAGGTCCTCGTTGCGGTCACCCGCAGGGGTCAGGCGCGCGAGCACCAGCAGGATCAAGGACACCGGCATCACGACCACGCCGCCGAGCGTGAGCCGGTAGCGCGTACTCGCGAGCAAGTAGCCGCCGGTAAGGATGAAGGCCAGGAACCCGAGCGCCTCGCGCACCGATTCCGCCGGATGCTCGCCATGTACGCCTCGCCACCCGATGTCGGTACCGCTGGCGAGCCACGCGATCAGCACGAACGCGACCGCGTACGGCCGGAGCTGCGACTTCCCCGCGAGCACGACGAACAAGAGCGCTGCGGCGATCGCGTAGGCGACCACGGCCACCCAGAACGCGGGTCCCGCGGTCATCAAATCTCCGCGTTGCTCGCGCTCATGGAGGCAGCGGCTCTCCGATGAACCCGTCGATGACGTCGTACGCCATGTCGCCGTAGATCACCGAGCTCATCATCTGCTCGGCGCCCATTGCTTCGAGCTGAGGCTTGGACTTCACCCGTCCCACCAGGTCGTGGGGATCTTCGGTACTGCCGTTGGTGGAGACAAAGCAGACCGCTGGCGTCATCGAGAACGCGCGGTTTAGCTCGGTCAGGGTCATGCGATCACCTCGAAGCGAGGCGCGTCCTTCCGCAGACCAGGCTTCGAGGCGATCGACCGAAATGAAGAGGCGTGACATTCCCGGGAAGCAAATTGTACCAGCCTCTCGACCGGCTTGCGGTATCGCCTCCCAGGGGTTAACTCTTAGGACTATGGCCAGCCAGAACGTCAAAGAGCTCACGGACGCCAGTTTCGAAGCCGACGTGCTCCTGTCGGACCTTCCAACGCTCGTCGATTTCTGGGCCGTCTGGTGTGGCCCCTGCAAGCAGATCGCCCCCACGGTCGATGCGCTCGCCGACCTGTACAAGGGCAAGCTCAACGTCGCCAAGATGGACGTCGATCACCACCAGATCGTCCCGCAGCAGTACGGCGTCCGCTCGATCCCGACCCTCCTGATCTTCAAGGGCGGCAAGGTCGTCGGCCAGCTCGTCGGCGCGGCCCCCCGCGCGAAGCTCGAAGCCGAGATCCAGAAGCACATCTGAATGCGCTTCTGGCTCGTGATCGCTCTCGCGCTGGTCGGGTGCCAGCGCGACAAGCCGAAAGACGTTGGCGATTGCGCCATCGTTGTCGACCGCGTCCAGGCAGGTATGGAGACGCAGGTCGACAAGATCGGCTCCGATGCGCGCGCGGTGATCAAGACGATGATCCCGGCAATGCAGATCTCGTGCGTCGAGGACAAGTGGCCGGCCGAGCTGACTCAATGCATCGTGAAGGCCCAGCCCGGTGATGTCGACGCACTGACCAGGTGCAACTCGATGATGTCCAAGACGCTGCAGGACAAGCTGCAGAAGCGCTTGATGGCGTTGCAGCCGACTCCGAAACGTACGAACGCTGTCGTACCGACGCCGCCGTGATCTTCTGCGGTGATGTCCGGTGTCGGACCGCGATGCTCGGCCCGTATCGGATCCCGAATCCTCGACGAGAAACGCCGATCTGGGATCCGAACTAGCTAGCCCGTGAGACTGGCGACCCCATGGCTCGCTCGTCGCTCTTTGCTCGCGTGCATCGGATCGCCCGTGGCCCTGCCCGATCTGGGCCGTCCCGTCGTGACGTGCTCAAGAGCCTCGTCGGCACCGCGGCCCTCCTCCCGCTGGTCGGGGCCGCAGGCTGCGGTGACAACAGCGGGGGCAACACGATCGCGGTGATCGGTGGCGGCATCGCGGGCATGACGTGCGCGCACTTCCTCGGGCTCGCGGGCGTGCACGCCGAGATCTACGAGGCCTCGATGCGGATCGGGGGCCGCCAGTTCACGTCCCGCGGCCAGCTCGCCGACGACCAGATCTGCGAGCTCGGTGGCGAGCTGGTCGATAGCGATCACGCCGTGATTCCGATGCTCGTCGAGAGCTACGGACTCACGCTCGACGATCTGGTCGATGCGACGCCTGGCCTGGCGCAGGACTCGTTCTTCTTCGACGGCGCGCTGGTCAGCGATGCCGCGCTGGCCGCGGCGTTCGCACCGGTCGCCGCACAGATGCAGACCGCGCTCACCGCGATGGCCAACGACGACGCGGAGTACGCGCGCATCGATGCGCTGTCGATTCCCGAGTGGCTCGCCGGCGACGCCCGGCTTGTGCCGACCGACCTCGTCCGCCGCGTGCTCGAGCTCGCCTATCTCGAAGAGTTCGGCCTCGAGGTCGAACAGCAATCGGCGTGGAACCTGATCACGTTGATCGATTCGGCGACCACCGAACCGTTCCACGTATTCGGCGATAGCGACGAGCGCTTCCACATTCACGAGGGCAGCGATGCGATCGCGACTGCGATGGCGACCGAGCTCGGCGATCAGGTCCATCTCGATCACGCGCTGACTAAGGTCACCGAGGCCGAGGGCATGTTCGAGCTGACGTTCGTGACGAGCGCCGGCACGTCGACGACCACCGTCGCGCACGTCGTGTACGCCTTGCCGTTCACGAAGCTCCGCGAGGTCGACCTCGCAGGTTCAGCGCTGACCGCCGGCAAGCGGACCATCATCGGCGAGCTCGGCTACGGCACGAACGCGAAGCTGATGTTGCAGTTCCAAACGCGACCGTGGGAGACCAACCAGCAATCCGCGGGTTCGATGATCACCGACGTCGGCGCGCTCCAGACCACGTGGGCCTCGTCGCGGGGCCAGGCGGGAACCAAGGGCGTGCTCACGAACTTCGTCGGCGGCGAGCGCGGCCTCGCGATCGGTGACGGCAGCACGGAGATCCAGGCGGCGACCGTGTTGCCGTGGATCGAGACGATCTTTCCGGGCGCGACCACGGAGTACATCGCGAGCTCGGCGATCCGCCAGCACTGGCCGAGCTACGAGTTCACGAAGGGCAGCTACGCCTCGTACCTGAAGGGCCAGTGGTCGTTCCTCGGCCTCGAAGGCGCGCACGAAGGCAACCAGCACTTCTGCGGCGAGCACTGCAGCGAAGACTTCCAGGGCTACATGGAGGGTGGCGCCGAGACCGGCGCGCTCGTCGCTGCCGAGATCCTCGACGATCTGCACATCGATCCACCCGCCGCGCTCGCCGCGATCGTGACGGTCCTGACCGCCGCGAAGCGGCGGCCACGCGGCAGCTACCACGCGGGGTTCGGCCAGCAGCTACGCGCGAATCAGGTCCGTCGGCATCGCTAACGCAGCGCTAGCCGAACTCTTCGGCGAACGCGCGGTGGTTCGCGCTGATCTCGGAGTTGCCGATCACGGCGAACACGACCCGCATGAACACGTTCGCGAGCTCGCCGGCCAGTAGCGATTTGAAGATCCGCGCGACCATCACTGGATCGTTCTTGAACACGCCTGCACCCCAGGCACCGAGGACGAGCGACGCGATGCTGGTGCGCGATCGTGAGGACGAACCTCGCGCGACACGTGGGCACCGCCTCGAGCTCTTCGAGAGTCGTGCCCCGGTCGAGCGCGCCGGCGTTCGGAGCCGCGCACGTGATCACCGAGGCCAGCACCGGCACCGCGAGCCACCCGCCATCGTCATCACGGAAGAACGGAACCCGTGGGGACCACAGCGCGAGATCGAGGTACAGCAACGACTTCTGGTGCCGACTCCCCGCGAGCTGACTCAGTAGCCGTGCTTGCGCAGCGAGACGTTCGCGACGAGGCCCATCGCGAGGAAGAACGTCACGAGCGAGCTGCCACCGTAAGAGATGAACGGCAGCGTCACGCCGACGACGGGCGCGAGCCCCAGCACCATCGCGACGTTGACCGCGACGTGCCAGAACGTCATCGCGGCGACGCCGATGCAGATCACGGCGCCGATCCGATCGCGCGCCGACAGTGCGACGTTGAGGATCCACACGAGCAGGAACGCGAAGATCGCGAGCAGGAACACCGAGCCGACGAAGCCCCACTCTTCGCCCCACACCGAGTATGGAAAGTCCGTCCAGTGCTCGGGGACGAAGTTGAACATGTTCTGCGTACCCTCGAGGAAGCCCTTGCCCCAGACCTTGCCGGAGCCGACCGCGTAGATCGATTGCTGGGTGTGCCAGCAGTTGTTCAAGAGGTCGTGATCCATCGCGTGACCGGGGACCGAGTTGCAGTCGATGAAGCCGAGGATCCGATCCTTCTGATAGTCGTGCAGCTTCTCCCACAGGATCGGCACGGCGAGCAGCGCGGCAGTGGTCATGTAGACCATCGGCCACACGCTCGGCATCGCGAGGAAGCCGACCGTGACGACGATCAAGAACAGGAGCACCGCGGTGCCGAGATCCGGCTGCGCTGCGATCAGCACCATCGGACCGACGAGCGCGACGAACCGCAGCGCGAGCATGCGCGCCGTGTAGTGCGCCTGCTCGCCCTGCGCGAACACGCGCGCGAGCACGAGGATCGTCATCAGCTTGACGAGCTCGCTCGGCTGGATGCCCATGCCGCCGATGTTGAGCCAGCGATACGTCACGCCGTGGGTATCGCCGCTCGCCGGCCGGCCGGTGAGCCGCGCGAGGATCAGCGCCATGAAGGCGATGCCGAGGCCGATCCATGCGAGCCGCACGATCGCTCGGTAGTCGATCACCGTCACGACGACGAAGCCGATCGCGCCGACGATCATCCACTGGACCTGGGTGTCGAACTTCGCGTGATGGCGTACGCCGCGCGTCGCCGAGTAGAGGTTCAACAGGCCGCACCCGCACAGCGCGAGCATCGTCCCGATCAAGGGCCAGTCGACGGCGGCGCGGAACCGGCGCCAGCGCGACATCCCGACGGTCGCTCGGGGGAGTTCGAGGCCAAGGCCTTTCGAGCTCATTGACCGAGGTCTCCCTTCTGAACTTCTGCCTTCGGCAAGCGCTTGACGGCCGGCATGTCACGCGGCGGTGGCGACAGAGGGTGGATCTTCGTGAAGTAGCCCTCGAGGATCTGCTTCGCGATCGGCCACGCGACCTGACCACCGGCACCGCCGTGCTCGGCGAGCACGACGATCGCGATCTCGGGATCCTCGGCCGGCGCCCAGCCGGCGAACCACGCGTGGGCGGCGTACGGGTTCCAGCGATCCTGATCCTTCTCGTCCTCTTGCTTGTGGTGCTTCTTGACCTCGGCGGTACCGGTCTTGCCGAGCACCGTGAGGTTCTCGACGTGACCGTGAGCGAACGCGGTGCCGCCGAGCTGGTTCGTGACCAGGTACATGCCCTTCTTCCAGGTCTCGAGCGCATCCGGCGGCGTCTTCACCGCGTGCGCCAGCTTCGGGTCGTAGCCGACGATCAGCCGGCCATCGTTCGATTCGACGCGCTCGACGATCTGCGGGACGTACAGCGTGCCGCTGTTCGCGATCGCGGCGTACGCCATCGCCATCTGCAGGACCGTGACCTCGACGTCGCCTTGACCGATCGAGGCGTTCGTCGCGTAACCGACCTTGTAGTGCCCGTTCGCCTCGTACCAGGCCTTCGTGGGGATCCGGCCGGCCGAATCGCCGTTGAGGCCGAGGTTCGTCGGCGAGCCGAAGCCGTACTCGCGCGCGACCTCGCCGATCCGATCGATGCCGACGCGCTCCGCGAGCTTCCAGAAGTAGATGTCACAGGAGTGCTGGATCGCGGCGAGCAGGTTGATCTTGCCGTGCGTGCCGTGACAGTGAAAGTGCGTACCGGAGAGCTCGTACTCGCCGGTGCAGAACATGTTCTCGTCCTCGGCGCCCTGCCCGTCTTCGAGTGCGGCGAACGCGGTCGCGAACTTGAAGATCGAGCCCGGCGGATAGGTCGCACGCAGCGCCTTGTCGATGAACGGCTTGCGCGGATCGCTCATCAGCAGCGTGTACTCGGCCTTCGTGAGGTGGCCGGTCATCGTGTTCGGATCGAACGAGGGCTTGCTCACGATCGCGCGGATCTTGCCGGTCTTGGGCTCGACCACGACGACCGCGGCGGCGGGCGTGTGCGCGACCGCGCGCTCGGCGAGCTTCTGCAGCTCGCTATCGAGCGTGAGCACGAGGTTCGCACCCGGCACCGGATCGATCACGCGTTCGCCCTGGATCAGCGAGGCGGCGGTCTTGTCGTCGAGCTTCGTGCCGCGTGCGTCGACGGCGAAGCGCTCGATGCCCTTCTTGCCGCGCAGATAGTTCTCCCACGCCAATTCGAGGCCGTAGCGACCGACGAGCTCGCTCGGGTCGTATGCCTGCATGCCGTTCTTGTCGGCCTCCTCGGCCGTCATCTGGGTCATGTAGCCGATCAGCGACGCGGCAAGCTCGCCCTGCGGGTAGTAGCGATACGGCTCGTGGCGGACCTCGATGCCGGGCAAGCGCGCCCTCGCCTGCTCGACGAGCGCGGCGCGATCGCGACCTTGATCTTCGAGGACGAGGATCGGGTTCTTCGCGTCACGCTTCTTGCCGACTTCGAGGCGCGCCGTGATCGTATCGACCTCGTCCTGGCCGAGGCCGAGCATGCGCGTGAGCTCGGCGAGCGTCGCGGGTGTCAGGGTCTTGGGCGTCGCGTAGACGTTGAACGCCGGGCGGTTCGCGGCGAGCGGCGTGCCCTTGCGATCGAGGATCTGGCCACGCACCGAAGGAAGGTAGCGCTCCTTCACCACGTTCGAGACCGTGCGCTCGTAGTAGCTCTCACCGCGCATCACCTGGAGCTGCCACAGCCGACCGACGAGCAGCGCGAACGCGGCGATGCCGACGAGCGCGACCCAGCGCAAGCGGCGATGCAGCTCGGGCAAGGCGGCGCCGTAGCTCGTCCCTTGGGTCACCGAGTTCCGGATCGGCGTGTTGCGGATCATCATGGCGCGAGCCCTTCCAGCGCCGCATCCCGCTCGCGCGCGGTGCGAGCGTAGGCCGCATCGATGCGGCGGAACATCCGCCACACGACCGGACCGACCGCGCCGGTCGCGACCGCGACAAGCGCGAGGTTGCGAAGCTCGACCGCCATGCTGGCGATGGACACGTGATAGACGCCGCGCACGATGATCGCGACGAGGCCCGCGACGAGCGCGACGAAGGCCGAGAACGCGATCGTCATCGTGGTGCCACGCACGTAGATCCGCTGCTGGATCGCCCGCGCGATCACGCAGGTCAGGCCGAGCACGAGCGCCATCAAGCCCGGTGGTGAGCCCGAGATGAGATCGACGAGGTAGCCGAGCAGCACCGAGCCACCGACCGCGGGTGTGACGTTGCGCCGCGCGGTCAGCCCCAGATACGCAGCGGTGAGCGCGCCGAGATCTGGCACCGCATCGTGGATCGCCCACGGCATCAGCCGCCACACGGCGCCGACGATCACGCACGAGAAGTACGCGACGAGCACGAGGCTAGCGGTCCTCATAGCGGCTTGCCTCCGAACGCGGGCTCGCTGCGCTTCTTGATCTTCGCATCGGGATCGGGCGGCGGCGGCGGCGCGAGCAGCACTTCGACCGCGCGGACGCGCGAGACATCGACCGCGGGCTCGACCTCGACGCGCTGGAACATGCCGTCGTCACGCGAGATCTTCGAGACCTTACCGACGACGAGGCCGGGCGGAAAGCTCGCGCCGAGACCGCTCGTGACGATCTCGTCGCCGACCTCGACCTTCGAGGTTGGATTGGTCTGCTTCTCGAGCCAGCCGATCGTGCACGCGTACGAGTCCGGCTTGCCGAGACCGGTCAGCATGCCGCGACCCCCGGTGCGCGGGATCAACACTTCGATCGACGAGCTCGGATCGCTCATCAAGGTGACGTCGGCGTAGCCGCCATAGACCCGATCGACGCGACCGATAGGACCGGTGCCAGTGATCACCGGCATGCCCGGCGCGACCTCCCCTTCGCCGCGATCGATCCGGATCCGGATCACGCGAAACTGCGGCGACAGCGGCGCGCCGATCACGCGTGCACCCATCGTATCGGCGGGCGTGCGGCGCTTGACGACCGCGAGATCTTCGAGCGCCTCGACATCGAACGCCTTGCGCGTCGTCGCGGCGAGTTGCTTGCGCAGCTTGTCGTTTTCGTCGCGGAGCTCGCGGTTCTCGCTCTCGACACCGACCAGCGCGACGTAGTGATTCCACAACCCGCCGATGCCCTCGACGACCCACGACACGCCGGCCTCGAGCGGCGCCGTGATCCGCAAGAACGCGGTGTCCATGCCCGATGCGGTGCCGCGTGCGAGGCTGGCCTTCAACACGAGCGCTGGCAGAAGGACCAGGAGCGCCGCGAGTGACCAATCGACGAGGCGGCGACGCAGCGTCATGACGGATTACCGAAGTGCGATCTCGCGAAGTAGCGACAGCTCGTCGAGAACCTTACCGGTGCCGAGGACAACTGCCAGCTGCGGGTTCTCGCACACCATCACGGGCAAGCCGGTCTCTTCGCGCAGTAGCACGTCGATGTTCTTGAGCTGCGCGCCACCGCCGGAGAGCACGATGCCCTTGTCGACGATATCGGCCGACAGCTCGGGCGGCGTACGCTCGAGCACTGATCGCACGGCATCGACGATCGCATTGACCGGCTCCTGCAGGGCTTCGCGGATCTCGTCGGAGTTAACGATCAGGGTCTTCGGCACGCCTGCGACGAGGTCGCGGCCTTTGACTTCGACGGTGAGCGGCTCGTCGAGCGGATACGCCGAGCCGATTTCCTTCTTGATGATCTCGGCGGTGCGCTCGCCGATCAAGAGGTTGTACTTGCGCTTGATGTACTGGACGATCGCTTCGTCCATCTTGTCGCCGGCGACGCGGATCGACTTCGAGAGCACCACACCCGCGAGCGCGATCACCGCGACCTCGGTCGTGCCGCCGCCGATATCGACGATCATGTTGCCGGTCGGCTCGGTGATCGGGAGGCCACCACCGATCGCGGCCGCCATCGGCTCCTCGATCAAGTAGACCTCGCGCGCGGCGGCAGCGAGCGCCGAGTCACGCACGGCGCGCTTCTCGACCTCGGTGATGCCCGACGGCACGCTGACGATCACGCGCGGGCGCACGAGCGTGCGTCGCTGATGCGCCTTCTGAATGAAGTACCGGAGCATCGCTTCGGTGACTTCGAAGTCCGCAATCACGCCGTCCTTCATCGGTCGAATCGCGACGATGTTGCCCGGCGTACGGCCGAGCATCTCCTTCGCTTCTTTGCCTACGGCGAGGACCTTCTTGGGACCCCCACCCGAAGATGCCTGAACCGCCACGACACTAGGTTCGTTCGCGACAATGCCGCGACCTTTGACGAACGTGAGTGTGGTGGCCGTCCCGAGGTCGATGGCCAGGTCGTTGGAAAACATTCCGTAGACCCAATCGAAGAGCATGTTGGTTCCTATGCCCCAGGACGCCGGAAGTCCCAAGGGCCGAGCGGGGTTATCACGCGACTTTGTCGATCCGCAAGACAATCCTTTTGAACGCCAAGCCAGGGCCCAGAAGGGGTCTCAACGGGAGTGCAATCGCGCGTGAATCGGTCTAGAACACGGCCCGCATGCTCGAACAAATGCGCAAGCAGGGTGCATCGATTTTTGTGTACCTGATCTTCTGCCTGCTGATCGCGATCTTCGTGATCAACTTCCGGCCGGGTCAGAGTCGCAACGATGACAGCGGCTGCCGAGGCACGAGCAACGTCGCGGTCGCGGTCGATGGCGAAGAGGCCACGCAGACCGCATATACGATGGCGTTTTCGAGCCCGTACAACTGGGGCCAGCAGAAGCAGAAGCAGAAGGTCCAAATCGCACTCGAGACGTTGATCCGGCGCGAGCTGCTCGCGAGCGAGGCCGAGAAGCGCGGGTTGATCGTCACCGATGATCTCGTGCTCGACGAGATCAAGAAAGGGAACTTCTACTCGGCGACGCCGCCGCCGCCCGTGCAGGCGCTGCCGCCCGGCAAGGAGAAGCAGACGCTCGCGGTGTACCGCCCGATCCGCAAGATGATCCAGGGCGTGTTCGACGAGAACGGGCTGTGGAACCTCAAGGCGTTCACCGCGTTCGTCGCGCAGCTCAACGTCTCGCGCAACGCGTACATCGAGGAGCAGAAGCGCAGCATCATGGCCGCGATGATGGCCGACATCCTCGAAGAGTCGATTCAGGTCTCGCGCGAAGAGGCGCTGTCGCAATACATCTATGATGGCACGACCGTCACGTACGACGTCGTCGCGTTCAAGCCCGAGCAGTACCGCTCGCAGATCCGCGCGACCGATGCCGATGTCGAGCGCTACCTCAAGGAGCACGATGCCGAGGTCCAGGCCCGCTACAAAGCCGACGCGCGCACGTACAAGGCGACCAAGCCCGCGATCAAGTTGCGCCAGATCTTCATCGCGAAGGCGGTCGCCGCACCGAAGCCCGCCGAAGGCTCGGGATCGGGCGCCGGTTCCGCCACGCCCGCACCGGCCGACAAGAAGGCGCCCGTGGCCAAGCCGATCGGAATGACGATCGACGATGCGAAGAAGGCGCTCGAGGCCGTCAAGACCGCCGGCAAAGCGAAGTTCATCGCGTCAGCCAAGGAGCTCAACACCGACGATGCTGCGAAGTCTGCGGCTGGAGATATCGGGTGGCACAGCGTCGAGAACGCTGCGCTCGGAGACAAAATTCTGAACGACGCTGTGAAGGCGTTGAAGCCCGGCGAGCTGACCGCCGTGCTCACGACCGACAAGGGCGTCTTCCTCCTCATGGTCGACGACAAGCGCGAAGGCGACCTGTCGTACGACCAGGTCAAGCGCGAGCTCGGGTGGGAGATGGCGAAGGACCTGTGGGCCAAGGAAGCGGCGAAGCGCGCCGCGATCGCCGGCCTCGAAGCAGCGAAGGGCAAGAAGCTCGACGACGTGTTCGAGAAGGCCACGCCCGAAGGCGGCGGCGGTGGCATCACGCCCGAGCAACTCCAGCAGCTCCTCGATGATCCCAACACGCCGGAGCAGACGAAGGTCCAGATCCGCAACATGCTGAACAGCATGGGCGGCGTGCACGGCGCCCTCGAAGTGCCTTCGAAAGACATCCCGGCGGGTTGGTTCGAGGCGCAAGCGGGTGCGGCTGGCTCGGCTGGCTCGGCTGGCTCGGCTAGCTCGGGTGCGGGATCGGCTGCCCCGAAGACAGCGCCTGCTCCGACGGGTCCGGCGCCGGCAGTCGTCGCGTCGAGCGACGTGCTCCCGGCGATCGAGACCGTGAAGGAGCACACCGAACGGTACTCCGGCAAGGAGCGCACGGCGCAGATGCCCGGCGTCGGTCAGTCGAAGGAGGCGATCGCCGACCTGTTCGAGAACCTCCAGCCCGGCCAGCTCGGTTCGCGGGTCTACGAGACCGACGGTGGGTTCGTGATCCTCCAGCTCGTCCAGCGTCCGCCGGCTCCGCTCGTCACCGACTTCGACAAGGACGCCGACAAGCGGGTCAACGAGCTGCGCCAGGAGCGTGCCGATGCGTTCCTCGATGTCTGGTTGCGCGACCGCTGCCAGACCCTCGCGAAGGCGAACAAGATCCATCCGAACGCCGAGCTGCTGCTCGAGCGTGACGATGCGGACAAGGTACTGCCAGTCAGGTACCGCCCCTGCATGACGTTCTAGCAGTTGATCTGCTAACTTCGACGCCAGGTGACTGTCGTCGGACCGCCGACCAATCCGGGTCGTTTGCCGTTCACGTTTCACGTCCATGGTGGCGTGGGTCGGCTCGCGCTCGTCGACGTGCACGCGGGCCCGCTCCAGATCGAGCGGCTCGAGCTCGACGTCACCGATCTGGGCACGAACCCGGGTAACACGCAGGCGGAGAAGTATCAGCGCCGTCGCACCCGGCTGCGCACCCTGGTGGTCCGCGCACCGGTCGCGGCGCTCGATGCGGGTGTCGAGTCCGCGCGGCGCCATCTCGCCGGGCTCGGCATCACGCACGTCAGCGCGAAGTTATGCGACGGGTTCGTCGCGGTGCGTGCGCGAGCGGCCGATGGTCTGGCCGCGGCGGATCTCACGTTCCGGATCCAGGTCGCGAACACCGGCACGCACCTCCGCGCGCTCGCGAGCCACGTGCGCGTGCACGGACATCTGCCGACGCCAGGCCCGGCGATCGCCGATCGGATCCTCACCGCGCTCCTCGATGCGACCGACGTGGTCGGCGTGCTCGAGCGGCCGCACTTGCGTGGCCTGTGCGATGTCGAGATCGATCTGGTCGGCGCGCTGCTCTGGCACCTGATGCCGCCCGCCGGTTGGCGGTTGCCCGCGATCAGCGACGTCGAGCTTGCCTCGGTGCGGATCGGTCGCGCCGCGATCGAGATCGCGTTCGGGCCGCCCGGTAGCCGCAACGGCAGCTCGCCAGATATCCGGCTCGCCGTCCAGCTCGCGGCGGCCCACGACCTCATGCACTCGGCCGACGAGCAGCTGCGCGAAGGTCACACCGAAGAAGCGATGCGCGGCTATCGCACGCTGCTCTCCGCAGGTGGCCCCGATCAACCGTACTTGCTCGAGCGCATCCTCGGGCTCGCGGCCGCGCGCCCGGCGTGGTTTTTCGACGGGCTCGAGCTCGCTCGCCAGGCGCTCGGGCGATGGCCGCACTTTCCTGCGGCGCACGCCGCGCTCGCTTCGATCACGCTCGCGCAAGGCGATGCGCGCGAAGCGGCGAGCCATCTGTCGCACGTCGCGCAGCTCGCGAGCGCCGAAGGCGACGACGATCAAGCCGCCCTCGCCGCGCTCGCCGGCGCGCGCCTCCTCCGCGTGCTCGAACCGAAAGCGGCGACCCAGCTCTACGAGCTCGCGCTCGAGCACGATCCGAGCTCGACCGAGGCAGCCGATGCGCTCGCGGATCGGCTCGTCGACGAAGCGCGCTGGCCCGAGCTCGTGCGGTTGCTGCGTTCGCGCGCACAGCAGGCGCAGCACACTGATCCCGAGCGTGCGGTCCAGCTCCACCTCCGGCTCGCCGACGTGTTCGCCCATCAGCTCGGCGATCCGGGCAACGCGCACTTCGAGCTCTCGACTGCCCGCGCGCTCGCGCCCGACGAACCGAGCGTGCACGAGATGACCGCGATGTTGCTCGGCGCGAGCGATCCGCGGGCCGCCGCGAATGCGTGGCGCGAGGTCGCACGGCTCGGGGAAGAGCGCGGCGATCATCGGACCGCCGCGCGCGCGCATGCCGTGCTCGGGGCAAACCTCTCGAAGCGCGGCGACCCCGCCGGTGCCGAGCTCGCGTGGCACCGCTCGCTCGAGCTCGATAGCCTGCAGACCGATGCGATGGCGGGCCTCGCGGCCGCGGCGGCAGAGCGCGGCGATCACGCGACGGCCGCGGATCTCTACGAGCGCATGCGCGGCCTCGGGCTCGCGTCACCCACGATCATCAAGCACGAGCTCGCGCTCGCTCGCTCGCTCGTCGCGCTCGGCCGGATCGACGACGCGCGCGGATCGCTGCGGCGCGCCACGCTCGCCGGTGGCGAGACCGCGGCCGAGGCGCACGCGGTGCTCGCCGAGATCGCCGAGGCCACTGCGGATCCAGCGCACGCTGCTGTCGAGCTCGACACCGCGATCGCCTCGTTCGTCGAGCTCGCGAGCGACGACACGGATGATCGGATGTACACGCGCGCCGCCGAGCTCGCGGTCGCGCGCGCTTCCCTGTTCGATCGCACGGGTGATGCAGCGCGAGCGGGCGTCGACTGGGAACGCGCGCACGGACTCGCGGCGCGACATGCGCCGACCATCGCGCGTAGCGCCGCGAAGACCATGCTCGCGCGTGCAGCCGAGCCGATCGACGAGCGGCGCTGGATCGATGCGGTGCTCGCCACCCAGCCGCCGCCGGCCGAGCGCGCATCTCTGCTGATCTCGCGCGCCGATCTCCGCCGCAAGGAAGCGCCGCCGGACCTCACCGCGGCGCTCGCGGATCTCCACGAAGCCCTCTCGCTCACCGACGACGAAGGCGCCGATCCCGCATCGCGCCGCCGCGCCTATGCACTCGAAGCCGAGCTGCTCGCGAAGAGCGGCGATCCACGCGCGCGCGCCCAGGCCCTCGCAGCGCTCGCGAAGATGTCGGGTCCGCTCGCGTCGAACCAGGAACGTATCGAGAACGAGACCGCGGCCGCCGCTGCGTGGCTCGAGGCCGACGATGCGTCCGCCGCCCTGCCCCACGGTGCGCGCGCCCATGCCGGTCTCGATGCCGCGGTGCCGTCGCACTTGCGGCGCGATGTCCTCGCGACACTCGGTGAAGCGGCGTGGCGCCAGCGAGCATGGCCCGAGGTGATCCGCGCGTATCGCGGCCTCGTCGAGGATCGCCCTGTCGACCCCGCGAAGCACGGCACCTACCTCTATCGCCTCGCGGTCGCGGCCGATCGCACGGGCGATGGCGGCCTCGCGATCCAGACGCTGCGCCCTCTCACCGAGGATGCGGAGCTGTCGCGCGCGACCTCGCCGGAGATGCGCGGCCAGGCCCTGCGGTTGTTCGCGGATCTCGCGGAGCGCGCGGGCGATCTGGCTGGCGCGGCCTCGGCGCTCGAAGGATTCGCGCAGCTCGCACTCGATTCCTCGCCGAGCGCGCGCGCCGATGCGATGTATCGCGCGGGCGAGCTATTCCGGCGTGCCGAGCGATCCGACGATGCGGTACGCTGCCTCGAAGCCGCGCTGCGGATCTTCGATACCCACTTGCCCGCGCTCGACGCGCTCGAAGCGCAGTGGCGTGATCGCGGCGACCTCGAGCGCGTGGCGGTGATCCTCGGCCGCAAGGTCGCAGCCACCGCGCGCCATCCGCATCGCCAAGCACCGCTGCTGTCGCGCCTCGCGGATCTGCAGCAAGAGCTCGGGCGGCCCGACGTCGCGCTCACCACCCATCAGCGCGCGCTCGAGATCGATCCGGCGCACGAGCCTTCCCTGAAGTTCGTCGCCGAGCGCAGCAACGCCGAAGCGCCCCCACCACCTCCACCGGTCGAGACCAGCGAAGAGGACACGACCAGTGGTCGGCTCCGCGACGCGAAGGCCGGCGCTCTCTCGTTGCGCGAGGGTGCGCGACGCGCGCGTGCCGCGGGCCGGATCGGCGATGCGTTCGCCGCGCTCGAGGCCGCGAATCACGTCTCGCCGGGCGATGTCGAGCTCGTGCAGGAGCTCGCGGAGCTCGCGATCGAGCTCGGTGACTACGAAGCCGCCGCGAAGCACCTCGGTGCGCGCGCCGCGCTATCGGCGGGCGTCAAGAAGGGCGAAGCGCTGCTCGAGCTCGCGGATCTGTTCTACGACCGGCTCGACGACGGCCTGCGCGGGCGCGCCGCCATGCGCGAAGCGGCGAATCACTTCGTCGGCAATCGCCACGACTCGGTACTGCGCTTGCTCGCGAACGAGGCCGCGACCCATCTCGCGTGGGACGTCGCGACCGAAGCGCTGTCCGCCATCCCAGCCGGCCGGCGTGCCTCGAGCGACCTCGTGAACCTCGCGAGTGCCTTCGTGCGCTCGGGCAAGAACGCGGAGGCGGTCACGCTGATCGATGCTGCGACGGGTACCGGGCAGTTCGACGACGGCGGCAGGTTGCTAGCCGAGCTCAACGCCGAGGTCACGCGCAAGGCGCAGCTCGCGAAGAGCTACGACGGGCGCGCGCAAGGCGCACGCACCGAGGAGGCCGATTCGCTGCGCGCCGATGCCGCAGCGCTGCTCCGCGCGATCGGCGGCGACGCGGACACGGAAAAAGATCTACTCACCAAGATGCGCCACCAGCAGCAAGCGCCGGTCATCGAAGAGCTGCCGATGCCCCCCGACGACGACGACGACGACGACGACGACGACGATCGGCCCTCTGTCACCGTCAGCGGCACGCGCGAGGAGAACTCCGGTGCGGTGCGCGCCGCGGCGGCGTTCGCCGATCGCGATCGGTTGCTCGCGGCCCATCGCGCCGAGCCCGATGACCCAGCGATCCTCGCCGCGATCCTCGCGCACCTCGGTGCCGATGCCCGCACCATCGATGCGAATAATCTGCGCCGTGCGATCCTAGATCGCGCCGCGCAGGAAGGTCGCGGTCGAGCCCAGGCGATCGCGCTCCACGAGCTCGCGTTGATCGCGCGCGGCGAAGCACACGATCCGATCCGCGCGACCGCGCTGTGGAACAAGGCGTATCGCGTCGACCCGAGATACGCCCCGGTTTGGATGCCCTTCGCGGATGCGCTCGCCGGTGCCGACGAGATCGAGCTCGCACGCGACCTCTACGAACAGATCGCGCACTCCAGCGAGTACGACGCCGTACGGCGCGCGTTCGCTGCCGAGCGCGCCGAGGTGCTCGGCCATGACGACTCCGTCATCTCAGGCGAGATCGGTGGGCCGCCGGTGCCGCCTCCGGAGATCGAGATCACCGGGGTCGAGCTCGTGCGAGCGCGTCAGCTCGCTGACGAGGACGATCTGCCCGGCGCGATCGTCGCGGCCGAGCGTGCAGCCGCGTCGCATCCCGAGGAGCGCGAGCCGCTCGAGCTCCTCGAGACGCTGTACGCCGCCGCCGGCGATATCACCGCGGCCTCCGAAGCGATCGGCCGCCAGCTCGTCGTCACCGACGAGCCGCAGCTGCGCTCCGCTTTGTGGCGCAGGCGCGCGAAGCTCTATCGCTCGGCGCTCGGCCGCGACGCCGAGGCATATCGCTGCCTCAAAGAGGCGCACGCGTGCTCGCCCGCAGATCCGGAGATCGCCTATCAGTTGCGCACGGCCGCGATGGTGCGTGGCGAGTGGGCGCTCGTCGCTTCGCTGCTGTATCGCGAGATCGCCGCCGCCTCGAACCCGCGTGATCGCGGTGCCCTCCACATGGAGCTCGCAGTGATCTTCCAGGAGCGACTTGAGGATCCGGATCAAGCGCAGGTCAACCTCGAACAAGCGTTCGCCTTCGACCCCACGATTCCCGCTGTGCGCGCGCCGCTCGCTCGGCGCTACGAAGCGATCGGTCGTCGCGGTGAGGCCGCACGGCTCTACGAAGAAGCCGCGTCGACCGCGCGACCTGCCGAGCGGGCAGAGCTCCTCGCGAGCGCCGCTCGCTGCCGAGCGAACATCGAAGTCGTCGATGCCAAGACCTCACTCGCGACCCGGCTCGAAGCCGCCGAGATCGCCGGCGACAACGAAGCCGCACTCGATCTCGCGCACCAGCTCTGGCGCGTCGAGCTCGGCCATCCGGCCGCGTTCCGCGTGATCGCGAACAACCATCGGATGTCGGGCGACCTCGCCGCCCTCACCGACCTCACGACCCTACGCGCCTCGAGAGCGACCGTCGCCAAGGAGAAGGCCGCGGCCTGGCTCGATGTCGCGCGCCTCGCCGAGGAGCTCGGCAAGTACGGCGAATCGGCGCGCGCCTGCGACCTCGCGCTGATCGAAGATCCGGGCCATACCGACGCGCTCGACGCGCGCGGCGCGCTCGCGTTCAAGCTCGGAGACTGGCCAACCGCCGATCTCATCTATCGCGATCTCGGTCTCGGCGAGAGCGTGCTCGGCGACGAGGAGCTCGCGCTCCGGCGCTCGATCATCGCCGAACATCTCGGCCGCGATAGCGACGCGCTCGAGCTCGCTCGCCAGGCGTCCGCCGCAGCGCCGGGTCGCCGTGACCTGCTCATGCGCGTCCAGGAGCTCGCGACTCGCCTCGGCGAAACGGCCCTGGCGCTCACCGCGGCACGTGCAGTGCTCGAGCTCGTGCCGCTCGACGACGACGAGGCGCTACTCGCGACCCACTTCGCACTCGTCGACCTTTATCGCACGCTCGGCGATCTCGATTCGGCCGTCCACCAGCTCGATCGCATCGTGCGCTCGCATCCACACCACGCGTACGCGATCGAGCAGCTCTCCGAGGTCTACATCGCGAAGAACGACTGGCCGACCGCGGCGCGCTACCTGTACCAGCTCGTGCCGCTCGCTCCCTCTCCGCACGAGCGCGCCGTGCGCCTCTATCGGCTCGGCGAGGTCGTGCTCTTGCACCTCGGCGATGTCGATCGCGCCGACGACGTGTTCCTGCGCGCCTCGGATCTCGATCCGACGCACGTGCCCACGCTGCGCCGGTTGCTCGATGTCTACTGGCGCGCAGACGACCCGGCCTCGCTTCACGACGTCAGCTCGCAACTCGCGGGCTCCGGCGCGCTCGCCTCGGGCCAGGTCGCCCGCACGTCGGTCGCCCAGGCCCTGATCGCGGCCGCGCTCGTCGGTGACACCAACCTCGCGGGCAAGCTCGTCGCAGCACTCGGCGACGAGGCCTCGACTCGGATCGCCGAAGCGCTCGCCGAACTCGTCGATCGTCCGAAGGCCACCGGAGGTCGACGCTTCGAGCTCAAGAGCGCAGCGACCGCGGTCGCCGAGCTCGGTCGGCGCAACCTGCTCGATCTCACGAAGCTGCGCCAGGCCGCGGCCGGGACGCCCGTCGAAGCCGAGCTCGGCTAGCCGCTTCGTTAGCTCAGGCGGTTCGCCAGCTCGACCGTGCGCGCGTGATCGGGGACGCGCTCGAGGAAGCTCTTGCGATACGCCTCGTCGGTGATCCGCTCGGCGCGCGCCATCAACCGCGTGTGTACTTAGTCCGAGAGCTGGTTACTTGGCCTTCTTCGCATCGGCCGCGTGGTCCGCCTTCGCCTTGGCCGCATCCGCCGCGTGGTCCGCCTTCGCCTTGTCAGCATCGGCCTTGTTGTCGGCCCTCTGGTCCGGCGTCGCGTTGACGTTCTTGCCGGTCTTGTTGGCGGCGGTCGCCTTGTCCTTGGTGTCCTTCTTGACGTCCGTCGCGGTGTCCTTCGCGTCCTTGTTGGTCTGCGGATCGGCGCTCGCCGTGAGGGTGAGGCCGGCGAGAAGGAGACCGCTGATGAACTTCGTCATGCAGCCCTGTAGTGCGAACGGCGTGCCCTCCGATCGGCCTGGATCGCGCGCAGAGAGCCTCGAGACCGTGCGCGAGGACTACCGCGGGGTTTTTTGCCCGCCCCGAGACCTACTAATATTCCAGGTGGATATTGACGGTCCTGTAAGCGTGGTTACGTTCGGCCTGTCATGAAAATCGACCAATTGACCGTCAAAGCCCGGGAAGCCCTCGCCGCTTCGCGCGAGGCTGCCATGGCCAAGAACCACGCCGAGGTGGGGGCCGAGCACTTGCTGCTCGCGCTGCTCGACCAAGAAGCGGGCGTGGTCCCGCGCATCCTCACCAAGCTCGGCGCCGATGCCGAGATCGTCAAAGCCGACATCAACCGCGCGCTCGAGAAGCAGCCGCGTGTCCACGGCTCGGCGCTCGACGTCCAGTTCGGTCGCTCACTCAAGGATACCTGGGAAGCCGCCGGCAAGCAGGCCGACGAGATGAAGGACGAGTACATATCGACCGAGCACTTCCTGCTCGCGCTCTCCGAGGGCAAGACCCTTGCCGGCGAAGCGCTGCGCAATGCCGGCGCGACCAAGGCCGCCATCCTCGAGGCGCTCGTCGCCGTGCGTGGCAATCAGCGTGTCACCGATCAGGACCCCGAGGCCAAGTACGAGGCGCTCGATCGCTATACGCGAGACCTCACGCGGCTCGCCGATCAGGGCAAGCTCGATCCGGTGATCGGTCGCGACGAAGAGATTCGCCGCACGATCCAGATCCTGTCACGGCGGACGAAGAACAACCCGGTCCTCGTCGGTGAAGCCGGCGTCGGCAAGACCGCCGTGGTCGAAGGCATCGCGCAACGCATCTCACGCGGAGACGTGCCGGAATCGCTGCGCAACAAGAAGCTGCTGTCGCTCGATCTCGGCTCGCTGATCGCCGGCGCGAAGTTTCGCGGCGAGTTCGAGGAGCGCCTCAAGGCCGTGTTGAAGGAGGTCTCCGAATCGCATGGCGAGATCATCATGTTCATCGACGAGATGCACACGCTCGTCGGGACCGGTGCCGCCGAAGGTGGCAACGACGCGGCGAATCTCCTCAAGCCCGCGCTCGCGCGTGGCGAGATTCGCTGCATCGGCGCGACCACGCTCGACGAATATCGCAAGCACATCGAGAAGGACAAGGCGCTCGAGCGCCGGTTCCAGCCCGTGATGATCGAGGAGCCCTCGGTCGAGGATACCATCGCGATCCTTCGCGGCATCAAGGAGAAGTACGAGGTCCATCACGGGATCCGGATTCGCGACGGCGCGCTCGTCGCCGCGGCCAAGCTGTCGTCACGCTACATCCCTTCGCGCCAGCTTCCGGACAAGGCGATCGATCTCGTCGACGAAGCCGCCTCGCGCCTCAAGATGGAGATCGAATCGACGCCGACGCCGATCGATGACCTCGATCGCCAGATCATCGTGCTCGAAGTCGAGCGCGCAGCGCTCGAGCGCGAGAACGATCGCCGCTCCAAGCAACGGCTGCCCGAGGTCGTGCGCGAGATCGCCGGCCTCAAAGAGCAGTCCGATGCGATGAAGGCGCAGTGGCAGTCCGAGCGCGAGCTGATCAAGAACCTCCGCGATACCAAGGAGAAACTCGAGAAGGCCAAGACCGATGTCGAGGCGGCGCAGCGCATCGGCGATTTCGCCAAGGCGTCCGAGCTCCGCTTCGGCACGTTGCCCGCACTCGAGAAGCAGAGCGCCGACGAGACCGTGAAGGTCGACGCGATCCGCGCGAAGGGCGGCTTCTTGCGCGAGGAGGTCACCGAAGACGACATCGCGGGCGTCGTGTCCAAGTGGACCGGCATCCCGGTCGACAAGATGATCGAAGGCGAAGCCGAGAAGCTCGGCTCGATGGAAGCGCGCCTGCGTGCTCGCGTGGTCGGCCAGGAGACGCCGGTCGCCGCCGTCGCCGCCGCCATCCGACGTGCGCGTGCGGGCCTCAAGGATCCGAACCGCCCGATCGGCAGCTTCCTGTTCCTGGGCCCCACCGGCGTCGGCAAGACCGAGCTCGCGCGTGCGCTCGCCGAGTTCCTGTTCGACGACGACACCAACATCGTACGCATCGACATGTCGGAGTACCAGGAGAAGCACACCGTCTCGCGACTGGTCGGCGCACCTCCAGGTTACGTCGGCTACGACCAGGGCGGTCAGCTCACCGAGGCGGTGCGCCGCCATCCGTACAGCGTCGTCCTCCTCGACGAGATGGAGAAGGCACATCCCGATGTCTGGAGCGTGTTGCTCCAGGTCCTCGACGATGGCCGGTTGACCGACGGCCAGGGCCGCACGATCGATTTCAAGAACACCGTCGTGATCATGACCAGCAATGCGGGCAGCCAGCACTTACTCAAGATGACCAAGGCCAACCGCACCGAGGTCGAAGCGGCCGCGATGCGCGAGCTCCAGACCATCTTCCGGCCGGAACTACTCAACCGGATCGACGAGATCATCTTCTTCGAGCCGCTCTCCGAGAATGACCTCGGCAAGATCGTCAAGATCCAGGTCAAGCGGTTCGAGAAGCTACTCGCGGATCGTCAGCTCGGGCTCCACCTCTCCGACCAGGCAGTCGCGCGGGTTGCCGAGGCCGGGTACGATCCGATCTACGGCGCACGGCCGCTCAAGCGCGCCTTACAAAAGCTCGTGATCGATCCTCTCGCCCTCCGCCTCATCGCCGGTGACTTTCAACCGGGTGACGTCATCGAAGCCGACGTGGTCGGCGATCAGATCACGTTCCGGCGTAACGAGTCGTTGCGACACGAGCCGCGGGAGAAGGTTGCCTGATGCCGCAGCAGATCGATTTCGACCCGAACCTCGACTTCTACAAGGCGCTCGGCGTCGCCCGAGATGCGAGCCCCGAGGACATCAAGAAGCAGTATCGGAAGCTCGCGAAACAGTATCACCCGGACTCGACGGGCGGAGATAAGGCCAAGGAGACCCGGTTCAAGGAGATCTCTAACGCCTACGACGTGATCGGGGATTCGAAGAAGAAGCAGCTCTACGACGATATTCGTACGAGCGGCGGCGCGCGTGGTGGGCGAGGCCCCGGTGGCGCCAGCTATACCTACGAGACGTCCACCGGCGGCGGCCCCGGCGTGTTCGATCTCGGCGATCTGTTCGGTCAGTTCTTCAGCCAGGCTCAGCAAGGCCAACCTCGCGCTGGCGCGGCTGCGGGCAGGCGCGCTCGGCCGATGGAAGATTTCGAGGAAGCGTACCGCGCTCAGCAACCGCGTCGCACCGTCGAGGAGGCGGGTCCGCAGCTGGTCAAAGCGAGCGACGGCTCGACGGTCGAGGTGCGTGGCAACGACGTTCACTCCGACGTGCGAATTCCGTTCGATCAGGCGATCCTCGGAACCGTCGCGAGCGTCCCGACGATCGAGGGCAAGGTCGAAGTCAAAATCCCGCCCGGCACGGCGAGCGGAAAGAAGCTCCGGCTCAAGGGCAAGGGCATCCCGGATCGGTCCGGGGCCATGGGCCATCACTACGTCACCGTCCAAATCGACGTTCCTGGCGACCTCGACGACGAAGCGAAAAAACTGCTCGTCCAGCTCGTTCAGAAGCTGCGTAAACACGAGCCGAACGACTGATCTGGCGTAGACTGCCCCCGAGAGGTTCGATGAGCAAGCACACCGAAACTGCTGGTCAATATCCCGTTATCCCGCTCCGCACCGAGGTGCAGTTGCCCGGTCACGTCGGGCCCCTGGAGATCGGCCGTGAAGCCTCGGTGCGCGCGATCGAAGCCGCGACTCGCGATGACAACTTGATTGTCATCATCCCGCAGAAGAATCCGGCGGTGCGCGACCCGGGTCAACGCGACCTCCACGAGGTCGGTGTGCGCGCCGAGATCGTGCAAGTGGTCAAGCACTCACCCGGTCGCTTCACGTGCGTGATGCGGTTCCTCGAGCGCGTGCATATCGATGCACTCGTCGCGACGGAGCCGTTCCTCGTCGCGTCGGTGTCGCCGCTCCAGCCTACGAGTGTGGCAACGGCGGATTCACTGATCGCCACGACGGCAAAGGTTCGAGACTATCTCACCGCCGTCGTCACCGATGCGCAGGCGAAAGAGAACCGCAGCGACAAAGACAAAGATTCCTCGCCCCGGGGCGAGCTCACGCGCGCGCAAGTTCAAGCGATCGTCGATCCGGACAAGCTTGTCGATGCGGCCGTGCCGTACCTCGAGCTCGAGCGTGACGATCTGACCACGCTCCTCGTCGAGACCGACACGATGAAGCGCCTCGAGCGCATCATCCCGTCGCTCGAGCGCCAAGCCACCGTGCTCCGCCTCAAGGCGGACATCGGGGCCGAGCTCGAAGGCCAGTCGAGCCGCACCCATCGCGAGCGCGTGCTTCGCGATCGCCTCCGCCAGATCCAGGAGGAGCTCGGCGAGCAGGACGACAACGCCGAGATCGACGACCTTCGCAAGAAGATCGAAGACAGTAAGATGTCGGACGAAGTTCGCGCGGTTGCCAAGAAGCAGCTGTCGCGGATGAGCCAGATGGCGTCGAGCTCGCCCGAGTACAATATCGCGCGCACGTACGTCGAGAACCTGCTCGAGATCCCGTGGAACGTCATCACCGAGGATCGCCTCGATGTCTCGGCCGCTCGCGTGATCCTCGAGGCCGAGCACTCGGGCCTCGAGAAGGTCAAGCGTCGCATTCTCGAGTTCCTCGCCGTCCGCAAGCTCGCGCCGAACAAGCACGGCCCGATCCTGCTCCTCGTCGGTCCACCTGGCGTCGGTAAGACCTCGCTCGGCAAGTCGATCGCGAGCTCGCTCGGTCGCAAGTACGTCCGCATCTCGCTCGGCGGCGTGCGCGACGAAGCCGAGATTCGCGGCCATCGTCGGACGTATATCGGCGCCCTGCCCGGGCGCATCGTCGCCGGCCTCAAGAAGGCGGGCTCGATGAACCCGGTGTTCGTGCTCGACGAGATCGACAAGCTCGCCGCCGACATGCGCGGTGATCCGGCTGCGGCCATGCTCGAGGTCCTCGACCCCGAGCAGAACAAGGACTTCGTCGATCACTACGTCGAAGTGCCGGTCGACCTGTCGCGCGTGATGTTCATCTGCACCGCGAACCAGCTCGATACGATCAGCCAGCCGCTCCTCGACCGTATGGAGATGGTCGAGCTGTCGAGCTACACCACGATCGAGAAGATCGAGATCGCACGCAAGCACTTGCTGCCCAAGCAGCTCGTCGAGCACGGCATCACGAAAGAGCAGCTCATCCTCGACGAGGACGCGCTCGCCGATATCGTCAGCAGCTACACCCGTGAAGCCGGCGTTCGCAACCTCGAGCGCGAGCTCGCGGCCGTCTGCCGTGGCGTCGCGGTCAAGGTTGCGGAAGGTACGGAGTCGGTGCATGTCACCAAGCCGATGCTGACCGAGCTGCTCGGTCCAGGTCGCCATCAGTCAGACGTGGCCGAGCGCAAGCCCGAGGTCGGTGTCGTCACCGGTCTCGCGTGGACGCCGGTCGGCGGCGACATCCTCTTCATCGAAGCGCGCGCGTATCCCGGCAAGGGCGAGGTGAAGCTCACGGGGCAGATGGGCGATGTCATGAAGGAGTCCGCCACGGCGGCGTACTCGTGGGTCCGCGCGAACTCAGCGCGGCTCGGCATCGATCACGACAAGATGATGGCCACCGACCTCCACATCCACTTGCCGCAAGGCGCGATCAAGAAGGATGGCCCGTCGGCAGGTGTCGCTCTCGCGACGGTGATCACGTCGGTCTACTCGAAGCGTCCGATCCGCAACGACGTCGCCATCACCGGTGAAGTCGATCTTCGCGGCCACGCGCTCCCGGTCGGTGGCATCAAGGAGAAGGTGATCGCGGCGCACCGCGCGGGCATCAAGATCGTGTTCATGCCGGAGCGCAACTCGAAGGACGTTCTCGATATCCCCGAGGAGGTCCGCAACGAGCTCGATATCCGCTTCATGAACAAGGTCGACGATGCCCTCGGCACCGCGCTCGGTGAAGCCCCGCCACAGAGTGAGCCCGAGCCGGCGATTCCGCCGCCGAGCGCACCGGGCCGCGGTTCGGTCGGCGAACGCCTCCCATCGTAGCGGCGAGCCGTTACCTGGAGAGTCTCCAGATAGCCCGCGAGGTCAGCGACCTGAGCGTCGGTCAATGCCGCGCTCGCATCGCTGGCCATGCCGTGGAAGCCGCCATAATCGTAGGAGCATCCCGAGTGACGGCGCGCTGCCATCGTGGAGACCCGGCTAACGCCGCCAGGCGCGCGCGGCCGCGGCGACGGCAGATCCGCGGCGGTCGGACCACCACACCCCATCTGCCCTACGGCGAGCCCGAGCCCGAGAGTGAGCCCGGACCGTAACATTTCACTCCAGCGCGACGCTGCCTGCGACGATTGCCTGGCTACCGCAGCCACCCCTGCAATCTCGCCTACTGGCGACCGGCGTTGCCGCGGTGCGAGACGGCACAGTGGCCGGTCTTCCAATCCCTTGATCCCTCGACGGATCGGCTCCCGGCCAACCCGCCCCGCCCCGGCATACTGGTTGCTCTACGTCCTACCAGCCATGATGCGAGCCCACACCGTCACCCGCCAGGTTCACAACAAGCAGGACCTCGTGTCCTACTTCGAGTTCTCGCAGATCGGCGTTCAAGTGGTCGAGGATGGTCTCAAGGAGATCGGGTTCGGTGAGTACCTGGTCGAAGAACAGGTGCTGGATCGCTACCAGCTTTTCCGCGCACTCCAGATGCAGGACCGCCTCCCAGGCGTTCGTCTGGGCGAGTGCGCTGCGGCGCTCGGCTACGCGCCGATCAACGCGATCGAGAAGATCTACGCGCGCTTTCTCGAGCTCCAGACCGTCGCCGTCTAGTTACGCCGTCTCGAAATTCTTGATCACGGCATCGGTGAAGGACTTCGTGTTCGCCTTGCCGCCGAGGTCGCCGGTTCGAGTCTCTGGATTTCCGAGCGCCGCCACGACACCGGCTCGCAGCTTCCTGGCCGCGTCACGCTGGTTCGTGTGATCGAGCATCATCGCGGCCGAGAGCATCAGGCCGGTCGGGTTCGCGATGCCCTTGCCCGCGATGTCCGGGGCCGTACCGTGGACCGCTTCGAACATCGCGTGATTCGCGTAGCCGATGTTGGAGGCCGGCGCGACGCCGAGCCCGCCGATCAGGCCCGCGGTGAGATCAGAGAGGATGTCGCCGAACAGGTTCATCGTGACGATCATGTCGAACCGCTCGGGCTGAGTGACGAGCCTCATCGCGGTCGCGTCGACGATCATATCGTCGAACTCGATGTCGGCGTACTCCTTCGCGATCTCCCTCCCGCAGTCGAGGAACAGGCCGTTCGACATCTTCAAGATGTTCGCCTTGTGGACGAGCGTGATCTTCTTGCGACCATTCGCGCGCGCGTATTCGAACGCGTACTTGATCACGCGCTCGCTACCGAACCGCGTGATGATCGCGATCGACTCCGCGGCACTGCGGCGCGGATCGATATAGTGCTCGACGCCTGCGTAGAGATCTTCGGTGTTCTCGCGCACGATGACGAGATCGACGTTCGTGTAACGCGACGGCACTCCGGGAATCGTCTTCGCGGGCCGCACGTTCGCGTACAGATCGAACTGCTGGCGCAGCGTCACGTTCACCGAGCGATAACCGCCGCCGCTGGGCGTGGCGAGCGGGCCCTTGAGCGCGAGCCCGTTCTTCTTGATCGAATCGATCGTCGCTTGCGGCAGGGGGTCACCGTGTTTGGTCACCGCACCGGCCCCTGCATCGGCGCGCTCCCACTCGAACTGCCCTCCCGCGGCTTCGACCGCGAGCACGGTCGCGGCAGAAATCTCGGGGCCAATACCATCGCCTTCGATCAACGTCACGGTCTGCATGGTCATGTTCCTACTTCGATCTCGATCTGGTCGCTGGTCACGCGGATCGGATAACGCACGAGGCCTACGTCAGATGCCGTATCGAGGCATCCGGTTGTCGTGGAGAAGCGCCAGCCATGATGCGGACAAACGAGGTGGCCGCGCGCCACGATCCCGTTCGTGAGGTCGCCTTTTTGATGCGGGCACACGCGCTGAACGGCAAACATCCGCTCCCCGTCGCGGCCGAGCGCGACCTCGGTCTCGCCGGCAGTCACCGCGATCACGTCGCCCACGTGGACATCGGCGAGCTTCGCGACCGGGAACCAGGACACGGCCACATCATACGTCACGCGCGCTTCGAGATCTGTCGGCTAGCATCGACGCGATCCGCACGATCCGGCGTCTCCCTCCGCGCCGAGACGCGATCGGATCGCTAGTCGGCGGTATCGGTGCCGTCGGTGCCGAGGCCGTAGGTCTTCATCTTGGTATAGATGCTGGCGCGCGAGATGCCGAGCCGCTTCGCTGCAACGGCTGGGTTGCGATCACTGCGCAGGGCAGAGGCGACGGCCGCACGTTCGACCGCACGAACCGCGCGATCGGTGAGTTCCTTGAGCCCTTCGCCATCGCCCAGGCGTGCGAGATCGATCGAAGGCATCTCGACGCGCTCGTCCTCGGCCTGCGACCTGGTCGGCGTGCCAGCATCGAGGCCGAGCATCGCGAGATCGTGCGAGCGGATGGTCTCCCCGTCGCACAGGATCGCGGCACGCGACAGCACGTTCTCGAGCTCGCGAATATTGCCGGGCCAGCGGTATTGCTGGAGGCGCGCGAGCGCCTTCGCGGTCATCTGGGTGGGATATGGCGCTTCACGACCTGCGAAGCTCTTCGCGGCACCACGGCGCTTCGCGAGGATGTGCGCCGCGAGCAGCGGGATGTCCTCCTTGCGCTCGCGCAGCGGCGGCACCTGGATCGGCACGACCGCGAGCCGCCAGTAGAGATCCTCGCGGAACTGGCCGCGGCCGACGAGTTGCTTGAGATCCTTGTTCGTCGCGGCGACGACGCGGACATCGATCTGGACCGGTCGGTCACCACCGACGGGCTTGATCTCGCGCTCCTGCAGCACGCGCAGCAGCTTGTTCTGGACGCTCGCGTCGATGTCGCCGATCTCGTCGAGGAAGATCGTGCCGGCGTTCGCTTCGCGAAACAGGCCGCGGCGCGCGCGGTTCGCACCGGTGAACGCGCCCTTCTCGTGACCGAACAGCTCCGCTTCGATCAAGCTCGGCGTCAGCGCCGAACAATCGAACGCGATGAACGGACCCTCGGCGCGCGGACCGACGCGATGGATCGTGTGTGCGAGCAACTCCTTGCCGGTCCCGCTCTCGCCGACGATCAGGACCGTCGCATCGGACGCGGCGACGCGATCGATCATCTGGAGCAGCTGGCGCATCAGCGCCGATTGACCGATCACTTCGCCGAGGCCACGCGCGCGCTCGACCTCGCCGCGCAACCGGCGGACCTCTCGCGCGAGCGCACCGTGCTGGATCGCGCGATCGACGACCGAGCGGATCGTGACCGCCTCCGCGGCTTTGTCGAGCACGTCGAGCGCACCGGAACGCATCACCCGAACCGTGAACTCGACCGTCGGTCGCTCGCTCCAGATCACGACCACGGTATCAGGCGCGAACGTGCGCAGCCGATGGAGGAGCGCGAGCGCACCGTCGTCGTCATCACCCAGCGCGGGATCGAGCAGCACGAGATCGAATGCCGAGCCGGTCACCCGCTCGAGTGCGAGCGGCATCGTACTCACCGCCTCGACATCGACACCCGGTAGGGCGTCGCGCGCCGCGGCAACCCCGGCGGTCGTACCGTCGGCGACGAGAACATGGCGGATGACCTCGGGCATCTGTCCAGAAGTCTAGACAGTGTCTCTGAGTTTGGACAGATGCACTGCCGAACTGGTATTCAAATATATGATATTGCTTGTCCTTCGGGCTGGACAGACCTGGCGTCGCTGTTGCTTTTCAGAGGGATGGGAGGACCCCATGCAAGCCAAGCTGGAGCACGACGAGACCCGCGCATACGTCAAATCGGTAGCGATGAAGTATGTCCGCAACGAGACCGATGCCGAAGATGTGACCCAGGATGCACTCCTGCTCGCGTACCGATACCGCGATTCGTTTCGCGGTGATTCGCGCTACTCGACGTGGCTTTATCGCGTCACCGCGACGGCAGCGCTGATGTTCCTGCGCAAGCAACGCCGCACGGCGCGCGAAGTACCTTCGAGCGGCGCCCTCGATGACGACGGAGCGTCGGTGATCGAGGCGCAACCCTCGGCGGCGGATCTGCGCGGCGAGGTGATCGCGCGGGCCGAGCTCGGCCACGTCGCGGAGGCGGTCGCGGCCCTCGGCGCGAAGTATCCGGCGGTGTTCTGGAAGCGCTACGGCGAGGGCCGCACCGAGACCGAAATCTCGCACGAGCTCGGCATCTCCGTCGCCGCCGTGAAGACGCGCGCGTTCCGCGGCCGCCAAGCGGCATTGAAGACCGCCGCGAGCTAGCCCCAGTCGCCAAGGCGTTCGGGTCTGCTACGTCGCATGCAGACACCCCGGGTGGTCGGCATGGCCACCTAACTCGGTCATACTGCGGCGTGGCCAAGCAGCAGTACGACGCGCGCACCGACCCCGATGTTCCAAAGGGCATGTCGCTCGATCTGCTCAAGGATCTGCATCTGCTCACGCGTGATGGTCAGCTCAACGCCGATGCGCGTCGCAAGCTCAAGCAGATCCGTCACCTCGTCGGGCTGCTCAAGCCTGCGCTCGACGATTCACTCGCGCGCCACGAAGCCCCGTCGGTCGTCGATTGCGGTGCGGGCAAGAGCTACCTCGGCGCGATGCTGTACGAGCTCGTGATCGGCCCCGCCGGCCGCGGCACGCTGACCGCGATCGAAGCGCGGCCCGAGCTCTCCGAACAAGCCGCGGCTCGCGCACAGCGGTTCGGTCAGGAACGGTTCAGGGTCGCGACCGGTCACATCGCGGCGGTCGGAGAGAAGCCCAACCTGGTGACCGCGCTCCACGCATGTGACACGGCGACCGACGACGCGCTCGTGCTCGCGATCGCGCAGGGCGCCGATCACGTCGCCGTGGTGCCGTGCTGCCAGGCCGAAGTCGCGCGCCAGCTCGAGCACTCGCGCCCCGACGATGCCGCAGTCGCCGCGCTGTTCGCGCATCCGTTGCATCGCCGCGAGCTTGGCTCGCACTTGACGAACGTCGTGCGCGCGCTGTCCCTCGAAGCCCACGGCTACAAGGTCACCGTGACCGAGCTCGTCGGCTGGGAGCACTCGCAGAAGAACGAGCTCATCCTCGCCAAGCGCGTCCATCGATTCAGCGCTCAGGCCCGCGCGACCTTGCGCGACTTGCTCGATCGGTTTGGCATCGAGCCGGCGATCGTGCGCGAGCTCGCAGCGCGTGGTCACGATCCGCGCCTCGAGCTGAACTGACCGATTCCCGCCGATCGGCTATGGTCGGTCGGATGTCGCGGTTGCTGGTGGTCTCGCCGAGGTCGGAGCTGCGGCTCGCTCGCGCGATCGCGTGGCTCGCCGCTCGCGAACCAGGCCACGAGGTGCTCGTCGTCGGCGCGGCGGCCGAGGCCGCTGGCGAACCGATCCGCGCAGTCGCGGCCCAGCGTGGCTCGGCTTTCGGCATGCACCGGTTCACGCTTGCGCGGCTCGCCGCGGAGCTCGCGAAGCACGAGCTCGTCGACCGCGACCTCGCGGCGATTGGTGGGCTACCGATCGAAGCGCTGTGCGCGCGCGTGATCCAGCGGCTGCGGCGCGAGGGGACGCTCGGTCGGTTCGAACCGGTGGCGACGCAGCCGGGGTTGCCACGTGCCCTCGCGCGGACGTTGCTCGAGCTCCGCATGGCGGGCGCGGATCGCGATGCGCATGACCTCGGACCGGCGCTGCGAGCGCTCGAGCTCGAGCTCGCCGCGGCGCGGTTGGCCGACCGCTCGATCGTGTTCGGGCTAGCGACACGCGTCGCCGCAGATCCGGCTCGTCGCGGGTTGTTGCTAGGACTCGATCTCGCGGTGCTCGATATCCCGGTCCACACGGTCGTCGAGCAGCGGTTGATCGCGGCGCTCGCCGAGCGTGCGCCGGCGGTGTTCGCGACGGCGGCGACCGCCGACGATCGGTCGATCGCGATGCTCGCGGCGGCGCTCGGTCGGGCGCCCGAGGTGCTCGCGGTCGATCCGACGGCGAGCTCCTTGGCGCGCGTCCAGGCCCACTTGTTCGCGCCGCAAAAGGCGCGCGCGCAGCTCGATACCAGCATCGAAATCTTCTCGGCGCCCGGCGAGAGCCGCGAGGCGGTCGAGATCGCGAGGCGCGTGTTGCACGCGGCGGAAGCGGGCATGCCGTTCGATCGCATGGCGGTGCTGCTGCGATCGCCCGAGGCGTATCGCGTGCACCTCGAGGAGGCGCTGTCGCGCGCGAAGATCCCGGTCCACTTCGCGCAGGGCACGCGCTTGCCCGATCCGACCGGCCGCGCGTTCCTCGCGCTGCTGGCGTGCGCCGCCGAAGATCTTTCGGCGACGCGGTTCGCGGAGTACGTCTCGCTCGGCGAGGTCCCGCACGCGGCGGTCCCACCGGCGGCAGTGCCGAGCCGTGATCGCTGGGTGCCACCCGAGGAGGACTTGCTGCCGACCGCGCTCGCGGCCTCGAGCGAGCCGGCACCTCCGAGCGTCGCTGCACTGCTCGCCGCACTCGGCCTCGCGCCTCAGCCGGAAGCGCCGGGTGACACCGAGGTCGAGGGCACCGCGGTCGAGGACCAAGCCGACGCGCCGCTCGGCGGTGTGTTCGCACCGTGGCGGTGGGAGCAGTTGCTCGTCGACGCGGCGGTGATCGGTGGGCTCGATCGCTGGGAGCGCCGGCTCGCCGGCCTCGAAGCCCAGCTCGCGCTCGACGATGGCGAGCAGGGCAAGGAACGGCGGGACCGAAACGGTCGCGATCTGCAGCAGCTCCGCGCGTTCGCGCTGCCCCTGATCGGCGAGCTCGGGGCTCTGCCGGCCGAAGCCACGTGGGGCGGCTGGATCGATCTTCTCGGCGCACTCGCGACCCGCGCGTTGCGCCAGCCGGAGCGCGTGCTGAGCGTGATCGCGACCCTCGTGCCGATGGCGGAGGTCGGGCCGATCGGACTGCACGAGGTCCAGCTCGTCTTGGGGCAGCGGCTCGCGGAGCTGGTCGTGCGACCGACCAGCGCGCGCTACGGCACGCTGCTCGTCGCGCCGATCGATGAAGCGCGCGGTCGTTCGTTCGATCTCGTGTTCGTGCCCGGGCTCGCCGAACGCATGTTCCCGCAGAAACTCGCCGAAGATCCGTTGTTGCTCGACGCCGAGCGCGCGCTCCTCGATCTCGTGCTCGAGAACCGCGACGATCGGCTCGCCGACGAACGCCTCGCCCTCCGGCTCGCGATCGGTGCGGCGAACGATCGGCTCGTGCTGTCGTATCCACGCCTCGATCTCGAACAAGGTCGACCGCGCGTGCCCTCGTTCTATGGACTCGAGGTGCTCGAGGCGGGTGAAGGCACCCTGCCCGGCTTCGACGAGCTCGGTCGCCGTGCGAACGTCACCGGTGCGGCGCGCGTGGGCTGGCCGGCACCGGGCGATCCGCACGATGCGATCGATGAAGCCGAGCACGATCTCGCGCTCCTCGACGAGCTCGTGCGCCCGCACACCGGCCGCACCGCACCGATGGGCGCCGCGAACTACCTGTTGCACGCGAACCCCTACCTCGCACGCGCGCTGCGCTCGCGGTCGCGGCGGTGGGATGTCAAGTCGTGGAAGCCCGCCGATGGGTTCATCGTGTCGACGCCGGAGGCACGCACAGCGCTCGCGGCGCATGCGCCTGCTGCGCGCTCGTTCTCGCCAACCGCGCTCGAACAGTTCGCGGCGTGCCCGTACAAGTTCGTGCTCCGCACGATCGTCCGGCTCGAGGCGCGCGTGACCCCGGCGCCGATCGAGGCGCTCGGGCCGCTCGAGCGCGGCTCGCTGGTCCACGAGGTCCAGTTCGAGATCCTCGGCGAGCTCCGCAGTGCCGGCCTCTTGCCCCTCACGGTTGGCAACATCGCCGACGCGCGCGACCGGCTCGACACCACGCTCGATCGCGTCGCCGCGCGCTACTACGACGATCTCTTTCCCGCGATCGAACGCGTGTGGAGCGATGGTGTCTCGTCGATCCGTGCGGATCTGCGCGAGTGGTTGCGCCGCATGGTCGACGACCCGCTCTGGGTTCCAGCCCGGTTCGAGCTCGCGTTCGGGCTCGCCACCCAGGTCGGGCGCGATCCCGCGAGCAGCGACGATCCGGTCGCCACGCCGATCGGCCTCACGCTGCGCGGCTCGATCGACCTCGTCGAGCAAGGGCCGAACGGGTTGGTCCGTGCGACCGATTACAAGACCGGCAAGGCGAAGGTCGCGCCTGGCTCGGTGATCAGCGGCGGCACCAGCCTGCAGCCGATCATCTATGCGCTCGTGCTCGAGGCCTTGCTGCCCGAGGCGAACGTCGCCGGCGGCCGGCTCTACTACTGCACGTCGCGAGGTGACTTCCAGGACGTGATGGTGCCGCTCGACGATGCCGCGCGCGAAGCGGGCCGCGCCCTCGCCTCGACACTCGGTCACCACTTCGAGCGCGGCTTCTTTCCGGCCGCGCCGAACCCGAAGGAGTGCACGTACTGCGACTACCGCCGCGTGTGCGGGCCGTACGAGGAGCAGCGTGCGAAGCGCAAGCAGACCGAGCCGCTCGCCCAGCTAAAGAAGCTGAGGGAGCGCCCATGACCTCGGGCGATGCAGCGGCGCGCGAAGCGATCCGCCACGACCTCGGGGCGACGCTCGTCGTCGAAGCCGCGGCCGGCACGGGAAAGACGACCGAGATGATCGCGCGGATCATCGGCGTGATCGCGACCGGCGCGAGTCGGCTCGAACAGATCGTCGCGGTCACGTTCACCGAGAAGGCCGCCGGGGAGATGAAGCTGCGCCTGCGCACCGAGCTCGAGCGCGCACGCCAGGCCGCGAGCGGCGACCCGCGCCACCGGCTCGAGGTCGCGCTCGCCGAGCTCGAAGTGGCGCGGATCGGCTCGATCCATTCGTTCTGCACAGACCTCTTGCGCGAGCGACCCATCGAGGCGCGCATCGATCCGCTGTTCGAGGTCGCGGCCGACGACGAATCCGACCGGATCTACAACGAGGCCTTCGAGCGGTGGTTGCAGCAGACCCTCGATGCGCCGAGCGAAGGCGTGCGCCGGATGTTGCGTCGCAAGGACCCGACCGCACAGCTGCGTCGCGCGGGTCGGTCGCTGATCGATCGCCGCGACTTCACGGGCGAGTGGCGCCGCGATCCGTTCGATCGCGACCGTGCGATCGATCAGCTGCTGCGTGACCTCGCGGCATTCGCCTCGCTCGCCGATCGCGCCGACGATCCGAAGGATCGGGTCAAGCTGCTCTGCACCAAGCTCGATCGCTGGTTCGCCGAGCTCGGTCGGCGCGAAGCCGTGCGCGACCGCGATCACGACGGGCTCGAGGCCGAGCTCGCCGAGATCAAGAAGCTCTGGGAGTGGAAATCGAGCGGCCGTTCGCAGTACTTCGGCGCCGGCCTGCTGCGCGTCGACGTGCTCGCCCAGCGCGATGCGGTCCGTGCGCAGCTCGAGGGCTTCCTGCGGGCCGCGGATGCCGATCTCGCAGCGCGCTTGCATGGCGAGCTCGCGCCGCTCGTCACGGCCTACGAACATTCCAAGGAGCGCTCGGGCCAGCTCGATTTCCTCGACCTGCTCGCTCGCGCGCGCAACCTCTTGCGCGACGACCCACGCGTTCGCCGCGAGATGCAGGAGCGGTTCAGCCACTTCTTCGTCGATGAATTCCAGGATACCGATCCCCTCCAGGTCGAGATCCTGATGCTGCTATGCTCGGACGACCCCGCCTCCTCGAACCCGGCGACGATCCGCGTCAAGCCTGGCAAGCTGTTCGTGGTCGGCGATCCGAAGCAAGCGATCTATCGGTTCCGGCGCGCCGACATCTCGCTCTACGAGGGCGTCAAGCAGCGCCTGATCGGCGATGGCGCACGGCTGCTCTACCTGACGACCAGCTTCCGCGCGGTGCCCGCGATCCAGACCGCGATCAATGCGGCGTTCGAGCCGGTGATGCGGGGCGAGGGTCAGGCGCTGTACGTGCCGCTCGAAGGCGCGCGCCCGGATCCAACACATCAACCTGCCCTCGTCGCGCTGCCGGTGCCCGAGCCGTACGGTGCGTGGAACGTCGCCGCGCACGCGATCGAAGAATCGTATCCCGATGCGGTCGCGGCCTACGTCGATCATCTCGTCGCACACAGCGGCTGGACCGTGACCGAGCGTGGTAACGGCGCGCGCGTCCCGATCGCGCCGCGACACATCTGCCTGATGTTCCGCCGGTTCCAGAGTTTCGGCCGCGACCTCACCCGCGGGTATGTGCGTGGCCTCGAGGCGCGCGGCATCCCGCACGTGCTCATGGGTGGGCGATCGTTTCACGAGCGCGAGGAGATCGAGGCGGTGCGCAACGTGCTCGGTGCGATCGAGTGGCCGAGCGACGAGCTCTCGGTCTACGCCACGCTCAAGGGCCCGTTCTTCGCGTTCCACGACGAAGACCTGATCGCCTTCCGCCACGTACACGCGCGCCTGCATCCGCTCGCATGGCGCGATCCGGCCAAGCGCGCCGCACTCGGCGAGGATGCGAATGTGGGTCCTGCCGCGAGCTCGGGCTCGGCCTCCGCGGCCGAGATCGCCGAGGCGCTCGCGGTCCTCGCCGAGCTCCACACCAAGCGCAACCGCCGCCCGATCGCCGACACGCTCGCGCGCCTGCTCGCGACCACGCGCGCGCACGCCGGGCTCGCGATCTGGCCCGCCGGCGAGCAAGCGCTCGCGAACGTGTTCCGGATCATGGATCTCGCGCGCCGGTTCGAGGCCGGTGGAGCGACCTCGTTCCGCGCGTTCGTCGTTCGGCTCGAGAGCGACGCGGATCGCGGTCGCCAACCCGACGCGCCCGTGGTCGAAGATGGCACCGAAGGCGTCCGGATCATGACCGTACATGCCGCCAAGGGCCTCGAGTTCCCAGTCGTGATCCTGTGCGATCCGACCGCGCAGCTCAGCTCCGACCGGCCGTCGCACTACATCGATGCCGAGCGCAACGTCTGGCTCGAAGCGCTCGCGGGCTGCGTGCCGAGCGAGCTCCGCGAGCACCAAGAGGAAGTCCTGCGCCACGATCGCGAAGAAGGCGAGCGCCTCGCCTACGTCGCGGTCACACGCGCGCGCGATCTGCTGGTCGTGCCCGTCGTTGGCGACGAAGAGCGCGAGGGCTGGCTCGCCGCGCTCAACCCGGTCGTGTTCCCCGAGCCGTTGCGCAAGCGAAAATCGACCACCGCGCCCGCGTGCCCGACCTTCGGCGAAGACAGCGTCGTTGTGCGCTCGTCGAAATCCGATCGGATGCCGACCGATTCCGTCGCGCCCGGGCTGCACCAGCCGCGGGCCGGTAGCCACACCGTCGTCTGGTGGGATCCGAACATCCTGACCCTCCACATGGAGCATGGCGGCGGCGTTCGCTATCGCCAGATCCTCCAGGCCGATCAGCCTGCCGCTCGGATCACCGCCGAGGCGAGCGAGCGAGCGCATGCTGCGTGGCAGGCGCGACGCGCAGAGGCGCTCGCGAAAGGCAGCAAGCCCAGCGTCGTCGTCCAGACCGTGACCGCCGCGGCGCACGCGACCGTGCTCGCGAGCCTCGGCCCGACCGCAAGCCGATCCGCACCCGCGATGGCGGGCTTGCCGCGCGCCCCGGACCTCACCACGCCTCTCGGCGCGAGCCTCCTCGCGGTCGCGCTCGAGACCGTCCCGAACAAACAAGCCGGTCGTCCGCGCGGCAAGCGGTTCGGCACGCTCGTCCACGCGATCCTCGCGACCGTCGATCTTCGCGGCGATGCCGAGCACGTGCGCGCGGTCGGCGCCAATCACGCGCGGCTCGTCGCCGCGACGCCGGAAGAGGTCGATGCAGCGATCGTCGCCGTGCGTGCAGCCCTCACCCATCCCTTGCTCGTGCGTGCCGCGGCGGCCCACGATCGCGGCGCGCTCCGCCGAGAAGTGCCCGTCGTCGTGCAAACGCCCACCGGCTTGATCGAAGGCGTCGTCGACCTCGCGTTCTGGGAGCCCACGACGAAGGCCGGGCCCGTAACCTGGACCGTCATCGACTTCAAGACCGACGCCGAGCTGGATCACCGCCGCCCGATCTACGAAGCGCAGGTCCGCGAATACGCGAGCGCGATCAGCGCCGCGACGAAGTCACCCGCCACACCCGTGCTCTTGATCGTCTGACCGTGCTTCGCATCACTTCGGGGTCTCCACCTGCCAGCGCACGACGGGTTCGTCGACGACGAGGCTCACCTGCTCGCCCGATCGCGCGCCGGTGCCGAGCTCCCACGCGTAGATCCGGCCGATGTACACGCCGAACTGCCGCGCATCGAGCGTGAGGCTCCCGGTCGGACACGCGGTCGACCCCGAGAGCGGCCGCCCATCTTGATCCTCGAGCTCGACCGCGACGCGGTGCGGTGCGCCGCAGCTCAGCGGATCCCAGGTCGCGACGATCTTGGCCTGCGGTGGTTCGTTCGCCAGCGGCGTATCGACACAGCCACTGACGCACGTACCGAACAAGGTCCAGAACACGACCGTCAGGGCGAGCGTGCTGGCGATCCAAACAGGAGGCGAGTCAGCGAGGTTCATACGAGCGACATCTACAAATCGCGCGCCAGCACGAAGTACCCGAGATTGCTATCGCGCTCGTCCGGTACGTCCGCGTCCCGGACGGACCTGTCCAGCGGGCGGACAAATCCCGGACAACGGCGGCGAAGCGCTGGTCGATTTCGTCTGGGTCCACGCCCGCGAGCGCAGCACCCCGACGCCCAGCACGCTTGAATCGGATCGATTCGAGCGAGCATTGCGTTGGCGACCCGAGGCCGAGATCAGGTCAGCGAGTGACCGCGCGAGCCTATCGGTCGAGTACGGCGTCCGAGCGTGGTCGAACGATCCTTACACAGGCCTGCCGGGAGCGAGACTTCGGTAAAAACGGGCGTCTGCTGATACGGCGCAAGTCCGTTCGGGCGCAGTGGCACTCGGGGCCGGCTCCCATCTGTTATGCGGCAGCGGCGTATAAGGAGGTTTCACGCGCCTTCAGCACATCCGCGAGGAACCAATAGGCCTGCCCCCACGCGTTCAGTACATTATCATCGACAGCGTCACCGAGGACATCCTCGATCACGAGCTTGCGCGAGCAGCGCCCGCACAACAGGTATCGGAGTTTCGGGATAAGGCAAGCCATCACGGCCGAAGATGCCGTAAGGCTCGGGTAGCCGCCGATCGCGACTTTTCCTGAGCGCTAGGATCTTGAGCCCATCGGTACGTCGGCAAAGCTCATATCACGAGCACCCGCGACCGAGCTACGATGCAGCAAAACGTGCTTCGCTGGCCCGGCAACGTCGTCCACTCTCTCTACCTCGCGATCGTCCTGATCGTGTTCGGCCTGATCTACGGACTCGCGCGGCTCGGCATCGCGCTGTTCGTATGGGGCGCGGCACGGCCACGCACGCTCGCTCGGCTCCGCGGCTGGTGGCTGCGCGTCACAATGAGTGCGCTCGGCGCGACGTTCATCAAGATGGGCCAGGTGATGAGCACGCGGCCCGATCTGTTCGCGCCCGAGATCATCGATCAGCTGCGCCACCTCCAGGATCACCTGCCGCCGTTCTCGTTCCGACGGGTCAAAGCGACGATCGAAGCCGATCTCCGCCAACCACTTGCCTCGTTGTTCTCGGAGTTCGACGAGCAGCCCGTGGCGGCGGCGTCGGTCGCGCAGGTCCATCGCGCACGCCTCAAGGATGGACGCGAGGTCGCGGTCAAGGTCCTGCGCCCGAACGTGCGCCGTCAGGTCGAGCGCGACGCGGTGATCTTGATCGGCCTCGCGCGCCTGATCGCTCTACGCCCGCTGTGGCGGCTCAACGATCCGGTCAGCCACACCCGCCACTTCGTCGACGCCATCATCGATCAGACCGACCTCGGCATCGAGGCCGCGAACTACACCCGCTTCCGGCGCAACTTCGCGGGCGATCCGGACGTCTCCTTTCCCGAGGTCTACGCAGAATTCTGCTCGGCTCGGGTCCTGACCATGGAGTTCGTCCGCGGCGAGAAGATCGATGCCCTGCGCGCCGGCACCCGCGATCCCAAGGTCGCGCAGGTCGTGCGTCGCACGATGTTGAAGATGTGCTTCGAGGACGGCTTCGTGCACGCCGATCTTCATCCCGGCAACATGGTCGTGCGCGATGGCTCCAAGCTCGTGATCTTCGACGTCGGCCTCGCGAAGCAGCTCGACGAGGACATCCTCGCCCAGTTCATCGACATGTCCAAGTGCATCGCGATGGGCACGCCCGATGACATCGTGCTTCACCTCAAGCGCTTCCACAAATACCTCGGCGAGATCGATTGGGCAGCCCTCCGCGTCGATGTCGAGAAGTTCGCGCTCGCGTTCCGCGGCAAGGACACCGCGAAGCTCGAGTATGGCGAGCTGTTCGCCGAGATGTTCGTGATCGGTCGCAACCATCACATTCATCCCGTGCCCGACATGATGCTGGTGTTCGTCGCGCTGATCACCGCGCAGGGCATCGGCAAGATGCTCGAGCCCGAGCACAACATTTTCTCGACGCTCGCGATGTACTTGATCCCGGTGCTGATGAAGCGCAACGAGAAGGTGCCCGACACCATCGAGGCAAAGAAAGCGGCTGCAGCGAGCGCATGAGGGCGGTCGTGGCGGCGGCGTGGGTCGTGGTGGTCGGATGCGGAGCGAAGCCGCCGGAGCCGCTAAGGGACCCGGAAGGTACGACCGAGCTCGCGGCGAACCACTATCGTCATCTCGCGCTCGCACAAGAAGTCGGGCGCCCACGCCTCGACATCTCGCCGTTCATCCCCGATCCCTCGGCGTACGGCCGGTGGCCACTCACCGTCGCCGAGCATCCCGCACTCGAGCCGCACTTCGATATCGCCTCCGCACTCGCACAGACAGGGATCACGTGGCTGGAGCTTTGCGAACGTGGCGCGCAGCACCGAAACCTGGGCTCGAAACAAGACCTGAGCCGCTATCTCGAGGCTTGGTGCGATGTCGCGAAGCACGATACGGAAGCAGCGCTGTACGAGCTCGGGACCCTCAAGAGCTCGGCGATCTTCGAGCTCGCCGACGCGACCAAATTCGACACGGCGAATATCCTGGTCGAGCAGGTCACAGGCAGCGAAGTCGAACAGCTGCTTCGCCGGAGCAACTTGCTCGACGTGCGGATCGCCGACATCACGGCGGCGGCGTACTTCGAAGCAGGGCATCGCGAAGATGCCTATTCGGTCAACCTGCTCGCGACGGCACTGGATCGTGATCCGCACGAGAGCGTCGCGTGCGAGCGCATGGCGAGGGGCATCGTCGATGCAGATCCGCTCGTGCTCGGCGATCTAGTGCGCGACCTGAGCGCGCGAGCCAAGGCCACCAAGTCGGGTGTGTGTAACCGGTACGCGCACGAGATGGCGTGCTGGTACACGCCCGCAAGCTGCGAGCCATACTTTGCCGATCAGCAACTTTCGCCTGAACAGCTGCGTCTGTTCGAGGCATACCAACAGTGGCCGACGGCCGCGGCGACCAGCGAGCAATGGACCGTGGTCGCGCAGCTCGCCATCGAGGCAGAGCCGGTGGACCAAGCCATTTACTTCGCCGTGCCTGCGCTCGAAACGAGCGTTCGCACGTCCGTCTGTCGAGAAAGACGCCTGGTCACGAACGACGTGCTGACGAGTCGCTTCGTTGAAAAGCTCGACAAGCTCGGGGGCATCAACGTTTCGGTCGTCCACTCGCTGCTCGATTGGACCCGCTGGCTTCGCCTCCATGCCACGCAGCCGAACTGCCTCGAGCTGCTCGACCGGCTGCCTTCCTTCGGAGAGTCACTACGATGATCGTGCGAACCGCCCGATGTTCCTGCGGCCAACTCACCGCGACGTGCACCGGAGAACCGGCGAGGGTCTCGATCTGTCACTGCCAGGCGTGTCAGCGCCGTACCGGTAGCGCCTTCGGCGCGCAAGCGCGCTTCCTCGTCGCCGATGTCGCATTCGCGGGCACCGCATCCGAGTACGTGCGGACCGGCGAGAGCGGCACTCGCGCGGTGTTTTCGTTCTGTCCGACCTGTGCCTCGATCGTCTACTGGAAGGTCGAGGGCGATACCGAGCAAGTCGCCATCGCCATCGGCGCGTTCGCCGGCGAACCATTCCCTGCCCCGCGGATCTCGATGTACGGCGAGCAAGGCCACGCGTGGGTCCGCCTACCCGACGACATCGAGCACGGCTAAGGCACGAGGGGCTTCACGCGGCTCGTCTTGCGACGCCGCCCCCACCAGCGCACGCTGCCGAGCGACTTCGCGACCGCGATGAGCGACTGCCACGGACCAGTGCGCGGCATGCCCGAGGTCGGATCGAGCGCGATCATCGCGGTGCGCTCGTGCCGCTTGTCTTCGATGTCTGCCTGCGTCGGAATTCGCGTCGAGCCCTGCGCTCGCGGCGTGACGATCGGGTGCGCTTGCGGCGCTTGCGCGATCGCATTCCCCGGTGCAGTCGAGCTCTGCGGGGTGCGCCCCAGCGGCGACCAGCGCCGCACCGGCGTATCGATGACGAACGGCGCGCGCACCCGGGTCGCCGGTTCGAGCGGCGCGACGCCGAGGGAGGTCTCGCCGCTGCGATTCTTCAGCGTCGCATCGCTCGCGCTGTCATCGATCACGATCGGTGCCGCCTCCGCATGTGCGACGATCGGCGCATCGGGCACGAGCGGCCCCGGCACGGTCGGCACGGTCCCGATCGTCGAGTCGTTCGCGGGATTCGCGAGCGGAGGCATCTCCACCGTATCGGCGGCACGCGGCGGAATCGTGATCACCCTCATCGGTACAACGACCGGATCTTCGATCGGCACCATGCCCGACATCCGCAGATCGAAGGCCTCCATCACGGGCAACGAGGCGCCCCCCACGAGCGCGGGATGCTCTCCACTCGGCGTGGGTCCGTGCTCTTCGAGCACGAACGGTTCGTCCGTCGTGCCTTCGCCGAACAGCGGCGCCATCTGCCTCGTCGGGCAAATGAGGTCCGCGACCTCGATCCTCGACATCGCGACTTTGTTCGAGCCCAAATTTCTCGCCATGTCGCATTGTCACCAGCTCCGATCGGCTTGGCTAGATGGGGAAAGTGCCGTGGCTATCCGACTCTCCGCTGCGTTAACTCGGTCTTGCGTTAGCACGTCTCACGCAACGCGAGTCCAGCGTGCGTTCCAGCCACTGGCAGTGCGACCTGCCTTCTGTCAGCCAGCTGGCTGTAAGCTTCGCCACGATGGAAGACACCGATAGCGAACGGATCACCGAGCTCGAGATCAAGCTCGTGTATCAAGAGCAGCTGATCCGCGAGCTCGATGCGCTGGTCCGCACGTTCGGGACGAAGCTCGACGAGACGTTGCGCGAGATGAAGGCGCTGCGCGAAGGTGTGAAGTCGCCCCAAGGCGCGATGGGCCCCGGCAACGACCCGCCACCGCATTACTAACCCTTCGTGAAGTCTTGAATCAGCTTGGTCGGCTTCTTCGGGTCGACCTTCACCGCGATCGACTTCTTGATCCCGATCGAGGCGTTCACCAGTAGCACCGTGTGCGGACCCGCAGCGACCGCGATCGAGCGCTGCGGCGTCGTGAGATGCGTCGACTTGCCGTCGATGATGATCTCGCAAGGCGGCTTCGCCGAGATCATCAGCACGCCGTTGCCCGCGGCGGGCGCGATCGCGACTGGCTTCGGCTTCGGTGCGGCGACGGGCGTATCGAACGAGGGCGTCACGATCGCAGCGACAGGTGCGGAGTGATGGTGATGATGATGCTCGGCGAGCGCCGGCACGGCCGCCACGGGTGGTCGGGCTTCGACCACGGGCGCCGCGCGCGCTGTGGTGGGCGCCGCTTGCGTTGCGGTGTGCGCCGCGGGCGTTGCGGTGTGCGCCGCCAGCTTGTCGAGCGACGGATCGGCATCGAGGTCGACGGCGAGCTCGTGCATCGTCGCGAGATCGATGTGGCGCAGCGTCGTCGGACGACCGGCCACCGCGAGCATCACGTCGTAGCTGTGCGACGGATCGAGCGTGGCGTTGACGGGCGTCGGACCGAGCACGCTCGGTGCTCCGTTATCGACGAGCGTGACGACCGCACCTGTCGGCCACGACGTGATCGGCAACGACGTCAGGTTCGGCGTCGCGACAGCCGGCGTCGGAGCGGGAACCTGCACGGGCGCTCGCTGCGCGACGCTGTCGGCGGCGGGAAGCTTCGTCGCGATCGGCGATGGCTCCGCTGACGAGTGCATCGCGAGGCCGACGATCAAGGCGATCGCGGCAGCGGCTGCACCTGCCGCGACCAGATAGCGCGGACGCAGCATGCGTGCGCCGGTCTCGGTCCGTTCGAAGTACGTGGTCGGCACGACCTCTCCATCGACGCGGCGCTCTTCGTAATCGTCCTCGAACACCCACGCATCGCTGCCATCGAGTGCAGAGACCCTCGGCGCTACCATCTCGGGTGCAACCAGCACCGACGGCATTGCGTGGGTCGAAACGCTCGGAGCGACAGGCGCCACGGGCGTCGGTGACGGAGCGAGTGTTGCCGCGATCTCGGTCGGGGCCGCGGTGGGGGACGCGCTCGGGGCGGCGCTGGTCGTGCGACCGCGCGATGGCAACGGGAGCATCGCACGCACGGGCCACGCCGGAAGATCCGCGACGTCGGCGCCGGGCTGCTTGGTTGGCATCGGTTCGACGCGGCTCTCGCGCGGCGACGGAACGAGTTCCTGTCGAACGATCGGAGCGGCGACCTGCGCGGGCGCTTCGACCATCATGTTCGGTGCGTTACCGGTGAGCGTGGTCGGTAGCGGCGCGAGCGCGATGGTCTTCGCAGCGAGCGGAATCGGCGGCGGCGAAATCGTGCGCGCGATCGCAGGCGCGAGCGCCGGCAGCGACCCGGAGCTGATGGGCGCTTCGGGATTGATCTGCCACGAGGCCATCATCTCGGCGGAGGCGCGAGGCGCGACGACACTGACCATGCCGCTCAGCGTCTGCGTGCGCGGCAGCGCAGGTCCCTGCGTTCCACGTGCCGCGCGCTGAGGAATCGGAGGAGGCAACGATGCACTGCTCTTTCTCGGGCTCGCGCCACGCAGGATGGGCGGCGGCGCCGCAGTGAGCTTGGAACGCGTGCCATCGGCAAGCCGTTCAGGATTTTGCGGAACCAGGTCCCCGACGTTCACGTCGAGCGAAACGGGTCCGGTTTCCAGTGAGATCTTGTCGGTTAGCTCAACATCCATGACAGCTCCCCGTGAAGTGATGGCACTTTCGCGAGTGGACCTCGTTTACGCAAGGCCGAACCGTTGGACCCCGATCACCTGCATCGATACTCGTACGTCTCAACGCCGATTCTCTGAGGAGCACCGAGCGCTCATGAGTGAGGCGTCGGATTATTTCTAAGCTTCACATTCGCGATCGAAATGCTGGATGCACTTCACGTGCAACGCCTCACGAACGCCTCATCCGCGATGCATCGTGGCGTGATCGCCCACCGCCGTTGAAGCGCTCGTGATTACTCGCTGCGATGCGGTTCTCGCGCGAGACCTACATGGTCCGTGGCTTGCTGAGTATGTCCGTCATGCGAGTTTCTTACGTAGCCTATGCGTTGCTGTTCGGCGCGTGCGGAAGTCCTTCATCGAGCGACTCGACCGTGACGAGGACCGAATACGACGACGTCGCGCACAGCGTCGGGACCTCGACGGCGTCCAATGGGGGTGACGTCAAGGCGATGGCCGACGTCGTCGTGATGGCGGGCGGCACCCTGCCGCTCGGGTACACCGCCGCGACGGGCGGCGAAGTGAGCGGCTCGCTGCTCGGGATCGATTACAACTTCAAGCTCGTCTGCCGCACGCGGGATGGCGCGACCCTGCCCGTCTGCAACACCACCGCGGACCTCGCGGACGTCTCGATCGCGTGGGGTGGAACGCTAGCGCTGCCGAACTTCACGACGACGATGGACCGCGACGGCCAGTGGTCACTCGCGAACATCCAAGAGCCAAGCGTGAAGCTCGCCGGCAACGGGACGTTCTCGTACGACTCGTCGATCACGAATCCTACGACCGCCATCACGAACGCGTATCACTTCGACTACGACGCCGCATACATGAGCGTGTTCATCGACAAGGCGTCGCGGCTCGCGACTGCTGGCGAGATCGAGTACGACATCCAGGTGGCCCAGTCGGTCACCAGCGAAGCCGATCGGTTGTTCTCGGTCGCCGCGGACGTTCACTTCCACGGCGACGGTACCGCGAGCCTCGCGCTCGACGGTACCTACGACTACACGCTCGATCTCACGACAGGCGTCGTGACGAGCGCGAACTAGGCGGCTTTGGTCTCGTGATAAAACACGGTGATCGCGATGCAGTGGAACGAGCTATCGCTCGACTGCGTCACCACCATGCTGGTGACCGGCTTGGACGGGTTCGCCGCCAGCCAGTCCGAGACCTTCTCGCCGAGCCTGTCGCGGTCTGCGAACATGGTCGCCGAGAACACCTTGACCCCGTTGAAGTGGACCCCTGGGCGGACCGTGATTTCGCGTGCGTTGGCCGAGTACATCGAGAGAACTCTACGGGCTGATCGCGTTCCTGTCAGGAGAGAATTGTTTAGAAACACTGAAATTTGCATGGGTATTGGGACTGACTCACAGGTCCCAATTCCCCGAGATCGCGAGGAGCTCGGTCATTGTCGCGACGCATCTCCGACGCTTCGCACGCGGGCTTGGTCGCCCAGCGCATCGAGCCGAAGCCCGTTTGCGAGACGGCGTTCCTCACGAATTCCGTCGGGGAATCCGCAAGCTCCACCGCTTCAAGAGTGCCCCCGGACGGAGTTGAACCGCCGACACGCGGATTTTCAGTACCATTGTTTTCCGTCATAAGTGATTGACATCGAAATGGAAACAGGAGCCCGGCACGTGTCGCGGTTGTGCCGGTGTCACGAAACATTGTTTGGACTAGCCCACAACGAGCCGTAGTTCCGACGCTGGCGTCCAACGATGCGAGATGTCGAACCCGCTCGTTCCCGAGATCGCGATACCTCGCTGCGCTCGAGGAAGCGTGGGGACCGCTCGACGATGACGTGGTCAAGAAGATCACCGGTGCCACTGACCGTCCGCTCGACGCCATCCGCCGGTTCAAGAACGAGGCGTGGCCGAAGCGCTCGTCGAGGCGGCGCTGCGCTCGCAAATGCGACTGCCCCCAAAGGCATAGTATTGGCCAACGAGTGACGGACAACGTTTGTACTTTCAGAAACGTCCGTATGCCCCGATTCCCATCGTCGGTCCGCTCGCTCCGGGGATCACTGTCGGCACCACCACGACCTCCGAGATGTGCTCGAACTGCTCGGGCGTGACGAGCGTGTGAATGCCATGAAAAAGAAGTGCCCCTGAGGAGATCGCGAGCAGGCCCGCCGTCGCCGTGCCGACAGTGCGAACATGATCCTCAGGATCGGCCGCCGCCGCAGCGAACGCGATTCCCTCGATCGCGAGCTCCGGCACGCCGAACGCCACCTCAGTCACGCCGGCGGCGTGACGATCGGCGCGTCGCGCGTCATCCGTCATTCCTTCGCCTGGCCCTGCGAGGCCCTGCATGCCGCGAATCGTTCCAGGCGTCGCGGTAAAGATCATCGCAGCCCCCACACCCGTGAGAGGCGCGACGTGCTGATCGAGTCCCGTAGCGACTAGCGCAGCGCCGATGCTCATCGCGAGGTGATTGAACCCGAGCTCGCCGGCGGACCGCGACAAGCTCGGTATCTTTCCCTCGCGCGCAAGCTCCGTATCGGTGACAAACATCACGGCTTCGGCGACCGCGAATCCGACCGCACCGACGACGATACTGCCCGCATAGATTGGTCCGGGTGACGGGTCTTCGGCGTGTGCGAGGCGAGGTGCGAACATTGCCATCACGACGACGACGAAGATGCTCTTCATGCGGTTCGAGCACCGCAACTCCTGTGCCGTACGCAAGTCCCCGAACCTTCAGCTGGCAACGGTGGTGGCCAGTTGAAAAACTGGCCGCCGGCTAGGCGAGATCGACCCTCCGCGTCGTCAGGGCGTCGGTGACGGTTTGAAATTGCACAGCGCTCACCGATCGTCGGCCCAGAAAGCTCCTACTCAGGAAAGCGAGCTGGCGGAGAAACGCCTGAAGGGCTGGCGGGCACGGGCCAAGAATTGAGCTGAGGCTTCGCGACTACAGCTTCATGGCGACGGACTTTCTCGACGAGATCGAAGCCGAACGGACCGCGGCAAATCCGAAGTTTCCCAGCTTGGTCGCCGAGGCTACGTGGCGACGCAAGCTCGCACGCAAGCTCGTGATCGTCCGCGAGCGGAAGCAGCTCACCCAGTTGCCAACCACGGGACGAAGACCAAGGGCAGCAACCGCGCGACGCCGATCCCGTCCGAGCTGCTTACCGAGCTGCGCCAGGTTCCTGAGGCCGAGCGGGTCGGGCGTGTCGTCGGCACGTGGCCGAACGTTGGCCGCGACCTCCCGTCGGCATGCGCGATCGCCGGCATCCCCAAGGCCACGCCGAACGATCTGCGAAGGACCTATGCGAGCTGGCTCGTCAACCTCGGGGCTCCCCTGAAGGTCATCGCCAGCCTGCTGGGCCACAGCAGCACGCGCATGGTCGACATGGTCTACGGTCGCGTCGCCGACGAGACCCAGTTCGCGTGGGTTGCGAAGCTCGCGATGCCCGCGAAGTCGCTGGGAGGGAACGGGCCCGCGGCCAAGCGCTGGGACACATATGGGACAAGCGTCCCGGAGAATTCTGGCGCTGATGGTGCTCCTGACGCGATCGCCGCGAAGGCGACCGAGCCGAAAAGCGCGGCATCTCCCACGAAGATGCCGACGAAACGAGTGCCCGGGGACGGAGTTGAACCGCCGACACGCGGATTTTCAGTCCGCTGCTCTACCAGCTGAGCTACCCGGGCGGGTAACGGAGCGGGACTCTACATACGTGGATGTTCGCTGGCAACCTCCCGATCCCTCGTTCCGCTAGGGGTAGATCGCAAACATTCCAGGGGGGTAGAACCGCAAGGAATACCGCGGGGTTGCTAGGGCAATTGGGCGAACCGATGGCACACTAGCGACGGAGGATGGCTTCCAGCGACTCCACGGACCAAGCCGTGCGCGGCCTCGGCCTCGCGACCGACGATAGCGACGGGAGCGAGCTGCTAGGCACCGTTGTCGACGGCCGCTATCGGCTCGACGACACGCTCGGGCGCGGCGGCATGGGCTTGGTGTTCCGCGCGACCCACGTCGGGTTGCGCCGCCAGGTCGCGGTCAAGATCCTTCATCCGTCGCTCGCGGCCTCGCCGGATGTGCGATCGCGGTTCGAGCGCGAGGCGCTCGCGGTCGGCAAGGTCGACCATCCAAACTGCGTCGCAACCTACGACGTCGGGCGGCTCGCAGATGGCTCGTTGTATCTCGCGATGGAGCTGCTCGAAGGGCGCTCGCTCGCCGACGTGCTCGAGCAGGAGGGCCAGCTCCCACCGGGTCGCGCACTGCACATCATCGCGCATATCTTGCGAGGGCTCGCGGGCACGCATGCGGCCGGCTTGATCCATCGCGATATCAAGCCCGAGAACATCTACCTGATCACGCAGGGCAACGACCCCGACTTCGCGAAGCTGCTCGATTTCGGCATCGCGAAGCCGATGCATGGCGAGCTCTCGGACGATGGCGTGCGGCTCACGCAAGCGGGCATGGCTTTCGGAACGCCGATCTACATGGCGCCCGAGCAGGCGCTCGGCAACAAGATGGATGGCCGCGCGGATCTGTATGCGGCCGCGGTGATCGGCTACGAGATGCTCGCCGGGCAGCCGCCGTTCTACTCGGACGACAAGCTCGAGGTGATGGCGATGCACACCGCGAAGGCGGTGCCGCCGATGCGCTCGCGCATGATCAAGGGCGGGCGGCCAGTGCCATCGTCGATCGAGCGCTTGATCGTGAAGGGCCTGACCAAGAAGCCCGGCGATCGGTATGCGAGCGCCGAGGTGTTCCTCGCCGCGATCGAAGCCGCGCTCGAGACGCCGGATGGTGGAGTCACCGATGTCAGCTTCGAGCGCCCCGGCGACACCGGCAGCCAGCCCCTGATCGACGACGCCGGCCAGGTCGACATCGAGAACGAGATCTCGAACTCGATCGACGAGGTGCTCTCGACCACACCCTCGGCGGCGATGCCGGTGATCGCGCGCAAGACCGACACCGGGCGCGCGCCGACCACGCTCGGCGTCGAGCCCGCATCACCGGCGCACCTCGCGGCCGCGGCGGCGACCAAAGCGAAGGGTGGCGTCGGCATCGGTCTGCCGTTCACGGGGCCTGGCGGCGAACCGATCTTCGGGCTCACGCCCGCCGAGCGGCTCGCACAGGTTCCCAAGAAGCGGCGCTGGCCGCTGTTCGTGTTGTTCGGCACCGCGCTGATCGCGGGTGTCGGGATCGCTATCATCACCACGCGCCCCACAGACGAGCCGACCAAGAGCACGAGGGATCCGAAAGCCGATCCGACCACGACCGCCGGCAAAGCCTCCGACATGCTCGAGCATGGCGATGCTAAGGGTGCGATCGATCTCATCGACAAAGATCCGGCAGCAAAGAACGATGCGAACGCGCAGCTCTTGCTCGGCCACGCGCACGCGGCTCGCCACGAGAGCGGGCCGAGCCTGACCGCGTACAACCGTGCGATCCAGCTCCTGCCGACGCTGCAATCGAACGCGACGTTCATCGCGAACCTGCATGCGATGGCCGCCGACAAGAACCCCGACGTCGTCACGAATGCGTTCGACCTGTGGCTGCGCACCGACGATCTCGAAGGTCGTGACACGCTGATCAAGGCGGCGGTGTCGCAGAACCTCGATCGCCGCAATGCGGTGCGCCCGGTCATCGATCGCTACAAGCTCGGCGATTCGATCGATTGGCTCACCTCGTACAGCCTCGACCTCGATCAGGAGCTCACGTGCCCGAAGCGCCGCGACGCGGTGATGCACCTGCGTGCGCTCAACTCGCCGAAGGCCGTGCCCGCCCTCGAGCGTGCGACCGTGAAGAAGCTCAAGTATCGCAACGCGTGCCTGTTCGACGATGCGACCTCCGCGATCGGCGCGCTCGAGGCGCTCGGCTCCGGCAGCCCGTGATTCCGATCGAGCTGCCGGATCTCCCGCGGTGGGTCGAGGCCCACGGCATCGCGAACGATCCGACGGGATGGCGAGCCTCGGTCGGCGGCGGCTATGCGCTCGGCCACGATGCGGCGAAGTTGATCGTCCTCGCGGGCGAGCTCGATCCGGGCGCGGTCGCGGAGTTTCGCACCGGCTACCCGCAGCACACGTTTCTGTTCACGCGCGACGAGCTGCACGGCTCGTTCGAGCGCAGCACGCGCGCGATCCTGCACACGCTGCCCGATGTCGACGCACTGCCCGAGTACGAAGGCGCGGTGCTGTTCACCGAACCGCCACCCGATGCCGAGCTCGCGTGGGCGGCGGCACGCGGGCCGATCTGGTCGGCCTACGTCGACGGCGTGGCCTCGGCCTTCGCGTATGCACCGTGGCGCAGCCCTTCCCTGTTCGATGTCTCGGTCGACGTGCTCCCCGGCGCGCGCCAGCTCGGGCTCGGCACGATCGTCGCGGCAGCGATGATCCGCGACGAGCTCGCGCGTGGGCACGCGCCGGTGTGGGGTGCGGATGAAGACAACATCGGCTCGCTCAGGTTGGCCGCGCGCCTCGGCTTTGTCGCGATCGACGAGATCTGGATCGCACCGCCGTGAAGGCGCTGCTCGTCATGTGTACGCTCGCGTCGGCCGCCAGCGCGCAGCCCGATAACAGCACGCTCGTGTACGTCGGCATGGCGATGGCGCCGATCGACTACATCGCGGGCACCGCGCTTCACGAAGGCAGCCACGCGCTCGGCGCGAAGCTCGTCGGCGCCGATGTCGACGAGCTCCACGTGTTCCCACCTGGCATCGATCCGAAGGCGAACGTGTTTCGCTTCGGCTGGACGTATGTTCACGGCCTCCATACGAAGGCTGATCGGATCACGTTCCTGATCGCACCGAAGATCACCGATAGCTTGTTGCTCGGCGGGTTCGCGGCACTCGTGTTCACCGGCGCGTGGCCCGGTAATAAATACGCGCAGCTCGGACTCACCGTGGCCGCGACGGGCTTGTGGATCGACTTCGCGAAGGACGTCGTCTTGTTGCGTCCGCAGAACGATGTGTCCAAGATCTTCGAGCTGTGGTGCATCCGAGGCTGGCGCCAGGTTCCCGCCCGGCTGCTCTACGCGGCGCTAAATGTGGGGCTCGGCTACGTCGTGTTCCATGGCTACGAGCGGTTGTTCGATCGCAACGATCCGACCCCGGTCGTCGTACCGCTCACGCGCCTGGCGTTCTGACGCACAGCTGTGCGCGAGCGCCACGACCTGGCGGTCCAGGTCGATGAACTTTGCCACGTGGTGACGGCCACGATCTTGCTGAGGTTTTCGGGATGCCTTCCGCCGGATCCGGTCGGGTGACCGCTAACTCTCGACGCCATATTTCTTGAGCTTGTCGTAAAGCGTGCGCTCGCCGATACCGAGGAGCTCGGCGGCCTTGCGACGATTGCCGCTGACTGCCTCGAGCGCCGCGATGATCGCGTCGTGCTCGACCTCGGCGAGGGGCCGAATGCTCCCGCTACTCGAAGGTACCTTGGTGGTCGGCTCGTCGAGCCAGATGTGGCTCGCATCGATCGGCTGACCATCGGCGAGGATCGCCGCACGCTCGAGTGCGTTCGCGAGCTCGCGCACGTTGCCGCGCCAGCTCGAGGCGAGCAAGCGCTGCTCGGCCGCCGGCGTCAGCGTGGGGGCACGCTGCTTGAGATCAAACCCCACCCGCTGGAGTAGCGTCCTCGCAATTGGAAGCAGGTCACTCTTCCGCTCGCGCAGCGGCGGCAGCTTGATCGGGAACACGGCGAGCCGGTGATAGAGGTCCTCGCGAAACGTACCGGCATCGATCATCCCGCGCAGATCGCGATTCGTCGCCGCGACCCAGCGCACGTCGACCTCGAGCGTGCGCGTGCCACCGACCCGCTCGAACCGGCGCTCTTGCAGGACGCGCAACAGCTTCGCCTGGAGATCGAGCTTGAGCTCGCCCACTTCGTCGAGGAAGAACGTGCCGCCATCGGCGAGCTCGAGCCGGCCGCGCTTGCGCTCGGTCGCGCCCGTGAACGCGCCCTTCTCGTGACCGAACAGCTCGCTCTCGAGCAGCGGCTCGGAGAGGGCGGCGCAGTTGATCGCCATGAACGGCTTCACCGTGCGCGGGCTCTGCGTATGGATCGCACGCGCCGCGACTTCTTTGCCGGTGCCACTCTCGCCGAGCAGCAGCACGGTGGCCGCGGTCTTGGCGACCTTCTCGATCGCGGTGATGACCTGCTTCATCGCCGGATCGCCGTACGTCAGCGGCGGGCCCGCCGCGAGCCCGTGCTCGGCACCATCGACGCGATCCTTGAGGCCACGCCGCTCGACCGCACGTTGCGCGAGCAACCGCAACTCGTCGGGGCCCGACAGCGGCTTCTGCAAGAACTCGAAGGCGCCGAGCTTCATCGCCTCGACAGCATTGTCGACGCTGCCGTGCGCGGTCATCACGATGACCTCGACCTCGGGCTGCTCCGCGCGCACCTTGCGCAGCAGCTGCATGCCATCCATGCCCGGCATCTTGAGATCGGTGATCACGAGATCGAAGCCACGCTCGTCGAGCAGCTTCGCCGCCGCCCGGCCATCCGGCGCCTGCACGCACTCGTGGCCATCGAGCTCGAGTGCGTCGCTCACGAACTCGCGGAGTCCAGGTTCGTCGTCGGCGACAAGGATGCGTGACATTCAGGCCTCGGGAAGAGCGATACGAAAACGCGCGCCACCACCGGGCGCGTCGTCGACGGTGAGGGTACCGCGATGGAGCTCGACGAGGCGCTTGGCGATGGAGAGACCGAGCCCGGTGCCGCGAGTTTTGCCGGTGTGGAAGGGCTCGAAGATCTTCTCGCGGTCCGCCGCGGGCACCCCCGAGCCGTGATCGATCACTTCGTAGATCAGCCAGCCCTTGTCGACCGCCACGGTGACGACCGCCGGTGGGCCCGCCGCGATCGCGTTATCGATCAGATTGACGAGCACCTCGCGCATCCGATTGCCGTCGACCGGGAATGGTCGGACCTGCCCTGCGCGAACCTCGACCTCACCCGCAACGGCACTCGCCGCATCGCGCGCGAGGTTCGCCGGATCGTACGGCGCGCGTTCGATCGTCCCGGTCCGCACGAACGCGAGCAGGTCCTGGATCAGCTTCTCGAGCCGCACCGCCTCGTCGACGACGCGCTGGGCCTTCGCGCGCGGCTTCTCGCCCTCGGGCAGCATCGCCGCGAGCAGCTGCGCATTGCCCTTGAGCGACGCGAGCGGATTCTTGATCTCGTGCGCGAGGACCGCCGACATCTCGCCGAGGCTCGCCAACCTCCGCTCGCGCTCGCGATCACGCTCCTCTGCCTGGCGCCGGAGCTGGCGGCGGACCAGTGCGACGGCGACCCCGAGCAGCGTGAGTGCAGCGAGACTCGAGATCCAGATCGTGCGCTCCGAGGCTGCGCGCAGCGCCTCGGCTTCGAGCGGCTCGACCTCGAGTGCGAGCACGACATTGCGAGGGCCGTTCCATCCGCGGCGATAGTTGATCCGGCTATCGATCCGCAAGCGTGACCCGACCTTGACGATGTCGAAGTTACGCGTCGCACGCGGTCGCTCTGCACCGGGGGGTCTTGGCGGCCGTGTCGAGGATGTGCCCTTCGCGGTGCCCGCCTCGGCGAGGATCGCACCGCGGTTGTCGAGCAACCCGATGTAGCGCACGCCCTTATCAGCATGATCGGCGAGCACCGTCGCGAGGTTCGCCGAGATCGGTGGACCGTCGAGGTCCGCGAGATCCGCGCGCACCGTTTGCTCGACCGCGAGCACCTGGCCATTCGCGACGATGCCCGTCGCGTCGTTGACCGTGTGTCGGGTCGCGAGCACGGTGGCGACAAGAGCCGCTGCCATCAGCGCGAACGCGATGGCGAGCGGCGGTAGTCGACGGATCACTGTTACCAGCTTACTACTCGGCCGGGCCTTCGTTGCCCGGGCCGCGGCCTTGAATGCCCTGACCCTTGTGGTGGTGGCGGAAGCCACCGTGGCGACCTTGATGCTGGCGCAGCGTCTTGAACTCTTCGATCGAGAGCTTGCCATCACCATTGGTGTCCGCCTTCTTGAAGGCTTCTTCTGCGCGCTCGTTCTTCATCGCGGCGCGCTCGGCTTTGTCGAGCTTGCCGTCTTTGTTGATGTCGTACTTCGCGAGCATCTTCTCCTTCATCTCGGAACGCTTGGCCTGGTGCTTGGCCTGGGCGTCCGGCGTGTTGTTCACGCCTTGCGCGGCCGCAATGCCGACACCACCAACGAGCAACGAGCCACAAAGTGCGAGAGCGATTTTCATCTTCGTCAACATCGGGACCTCCTGGTCTCGTCAGGTCCCATTGCGTCCGACGTGCCACGTCTAAACCGCTGAAAAGACGTCGGGATCGCGATTTTTTAGCTGCTTAACCCGCAGCTCGTCTGCAGAATCCGCGTACGCTTTCCGCGTGCTGTTCCACATCACCACGCGCACCGCCTGGCAGCACGCGGTGGGGGTCGGCGAGTACGCACCACCGTCGTTCGCGTCGGAAGGTTTCATCCACCTCTCGACGGAGGAGCAGTGGCCCAGGACGCACGCGCGCTTCTTCAGTGAAACGAGCGACCTCGTGCTGCTCGTGATCGATCCCGAACGCTGCATCGAGATTCGCTGGGAGCCCGCCGATGGCGATTCGTTTCCGCATCTATACGAAGTGCTGTTGGTGAGTGCGGTCGTCGAAGTACGCGAGCTCTAGTCCTTCGCACTGCCTTCAGCAGTGCTGCGCGCCGGGACGAGTCACGGCTTGCTTGAACCGAGCGCGTACGCACACACGAAATATTTGAGACCCAACGATCGTCGGATGCGCGACGCGTTAACCTCATGCGAGTTCATAAGGAGAATCATGCGATCACGTAGCTTGTTGACTCTCGGCTTCACGACGGCTGCACTCCTCGGTGTCGCGCAGGCGCAGCCCGATGTTCGCGATCATCGCGAGCACGGCGAGCACGGCGACCACGGCGACCACGGCGGCCGCGCGATGAGGCGACCGCCTCCGCCGAACGCCGCCTCGACCGGACCGACGGAAGCCCCTCCGTCGCCGCGCGAGGAAAGCCAGGCCGCGCGTGCCGGCTTTGTTTGGATCGCTGGAAAGTGGGATTGGAACGGCAAGTGGGATTGGACCGCGGGTCACTGGGAGCGCGAGCGTGCCGGTAAGCAGTGGCACCAGGGTCACTGGGATCGTAACGGTGCGTCGTGGTCGTGGACCGAAGGCGCGTGGATGGATGGTGGCGCTGCGATGGCACCGCCCGGCGATCACGATCGCGATGCGAACGATCATCGTCCGCATGAAGGTCCGCCGCCGTCGCGCGACGAGAAGCACGAGGCCGCGCGCGCGGGCTTCGTGTGGCAAGCTGGCCGCTGGGATTGGAAGAACGATCAGTGGGCGTGGGTCGACGGTCACTGGGAGCGCGAGCGCGCTCACAAGAAGTGGCGCCAGGCGCAGTGGCAGAACCAGAACAACACGTGGGTGCGAGTCGACGGTGATTGGATCGACGAGGGCGCCCCGATGCCGCCCGATGGCGCGAGCATGCAGCCGCCGCCGCCGCCGGGCGTGAGGCCGCCAGCTCCAGGTGAACCAGGTGGCTACCCGGCGATGCACGAGTGGCGGATCGAGCGGCCGACCGTGTCGAGCTACTGGCCTTCGAAGGGCAAGGCCGGCCAGCGTGTGATGATCCGTGGCCGCAACTTCTCGCCCGACACCCGCGTGATATGGGGTCCCGATGAGGTCCGCGCCGCGAAGGTCAAGGATGACGTGATCGAGTTCCAGGTTCCGCCGACCGCGCAGAGCGCGACGATCCTCCTCAAGGGGAAGGGCGGTCGTGACCTCATCGTCGGCAACTTCGAAGTCGCGAACTACGACGCCGAAGCCGACGCGCGACGGATCGAAGCGGATCGCGTCGCAGCGGCGCAGGTCGCGTGGTCGACGCAACAAGCGAAGTGGGCGAAGGATCAAGCGGCGCGTCAGGCCGCGCTCGATGCCGATTGGCAGCAGCGCGAGCAAACGCGCGAGCAACGCCGCGAGCAGCGGATCCAGGAGATCCACGCCAAGTGGCAGGCCGCCTTCCTCGCCGATGAGGAAACGCAGTCCGAGCTCACGCTCCACGCCGAACGCACCGCCGAGCTCACGCGCGCGAAGGATGTCGCCAGCGTGACCGCCAACCAGAAGCTCGGCGTGCGCATCGATGTCGCGCTCGGCCGTGAAAACGATCGTCACGATCAACGGATGGGCGCACTCCAAGCAGCGTTCTCCGCGAAGGGAGGTGCACGATGAAGCACCTGATGTTCGCACTCGCGATCACGCTCGCCGCTTGCGGCGGAAAAAAAGAAGACAAGGCACCGCCGCAACCGCCGACGACGACGGGGAGCGCAGTTGCGACCGGTAGCGCGGCGGTGCCCCCTCCCGCCACCGGCAGCGCAGGCAGCGCCGCGGCGCCGCTCGTCGACGTCCCGACGGAGGTCGACTTCGAAGCCAAAGCGAAGACCGACATCACCGACAAGAACGTCGACTCGCAGGTCAAGAAGATCGAAAACGATCTGGGCAAGCAGTAAGCAGCTCGCTCGGGCCGCAGACAGATCGAGGCGCGAAGCCCGATCTGCAGGCGCTCGACACGATGATGGAAGATGCGTTCGGCGTAACAAAAAGACCGTCTGCTTGATCGAAGGTGCGATCGGTCAGCGCCTTCGCCTTCGCCTTCGGCTGGGTCGGCGTCGCCTCGATGCTCGTGAAGGGTGGCTCGCTCGTGAACCGCATGGCGAGTGCACTCAAGATCACCGCTTCCGCGATCAAGATCGCGGCGTACGGCCATGCGTGCACGGGTCGCTCTGCAGCGACATCACCAGGGAGCGACACCTGCGCCGCTACAATGAGTTTTGGCCGGCGACGACAACACGATGCGTCAGACAGCCGATGACACGCGGGTGCTAAATTAGCTCAACACCTTGTTTCGTTGAATGCGACATTCACTTCGACGCGCCTCTCAGGGGCTGACCGAGTACGAGATCGTGCCGCTCATACAGACGTCCACATCGGCCGTCCAGTCCGCTGTGGGCGGCGTGCCCGCGAGGTCGACCGTGACGATCAAGCTGCCGCTCTTGATGTAGTCCTGGACCGGAGTCGTTGTCGGATCCGTGACGTCGAGCGTGGGTGTTTCGTTGCCGCAATCCGTGCACGAAAAGATGCCGAGGGTCGGCAGCGTCGAGTTGGGATCCGCGCTCGCGATCGAGAGTGCAGCTTTCTGCACGAACTTGAAGTCAGAGACGCCGCTGGTCGCGCGGATTTCTGCCCGGGTGACCGTCAGCTTCGCGTCTGCATCGGCGAGATTTTTTGCCCCTTGGAGGTCCTTGAAGTTGAAGCTCTGATCGACCGTGGTCTGGCCGGTCGGCACGCCCGGAATCGTGACGCCGCGATAGGTCAAGCAGACTTCTTGGACCTCCATCTGGACATCCAGCAATGGACAACCAGGAACGAGCCCGGCGAGGCCGGCGAGCAGGAAGAGACGCATGCAGTACAGCTCCTAGTGAACGTAGAAAATGAAACCGAGGTTCGCGGACGCGCCCCACAGCGTGACCTTGGGATCGGTCGACGTGACCGTGATCGTCGAGTCCGACGCGGTCTGTGCCGCGACGACTTGATCGAGGTTGTGAACAGTGCCGGTCACGCGCGAGACGCCCGCGTGGATGAAGAACGTGAAGTACTTCTTGCCGAGCTCGAGCCCGACGCGCGCGTTCGCGAAGTCGTAACCGACCTTCTCGAGCACGGGCGAGGTGAACGTCGGATCGATCTGCTTCGCGACGGAGTTCGCATCGCGCTCGAGGAACGTGCCGTAGCCGATGCTCAGGACCGGCGTTGCCCACGAGGCGAACGGGATGTACGTGACGCTCGCTCGATAGCCGGGGCTGATGTAGTTGTGCGCGAGCCCCGCCTCGAAGCGGAGCGCACGAGTCGGGCGCACCACCAGCGAGGCGGTCGCACCATCGGGTACACCGACGTCCGTCATCACGCCGACCGTGCCGCTCTCGTCAGCCGATTGCTCGCCGAGAGCAGTCAGGCTCGGCTGCGCCGACGCAGTCGCCGCCACCCCACTCATCACCGCGATCGCGATCACCCTGCCCATGCAGGGGATGAATCGACGCGTGCCCGCGAAGATCGAGCGACACTACCCCAGACCCACCCCAGATCGAGCGCAGGTTGTGCGCGTCGGCGTACGTCGAGCTACGCCGCTTCGCGAGCGGGCACGACTCCATCATCGCGCTCGCGCAACGCCCTGCGAATCCAGAAGAACCTGAGTACTCCAGCAACGCCGCCGATGACGCCGACCAGCGCGGAGCCGACCGCGAACATCGTCGTGCCCGGGATCGCGAGCTTCTCGGCCACGAATGGACCTACGACAGGCGTGATGCCTGCACCGATGATCAAGATCGCGGCGCGCTCGTGGCGGCGCATCAAAAGTCGACGCCCGACATGAGGGCAGAGTCAAAGCAATGACCAGGCCCGAGTCACTCGTTGTTACCGGGCGCTAAAGGTGACACGGCGCTGCGCGTACGGCGTCGTGTTGCGAGTTACAGAACTAGTGCGAGCGCGGCTGGACGAGACGCAGGAGCGGTACCGCGGCCAGCGTCGTGACGAGGGCCATCAGCACCATCATCGAGAACACGACGGGTGAGATGATGCCGAGGTCGTAGCCGATGTTGAGCACCACGAGCTCCATCAAGCCGCGGGTGTTCATCAAGATGCCGATCGACCCGGCATCGCGCCAGCTCGAACCGGTCAGCCGCGCGGCGATCGAACAACCGCCGAGCTTGCCCGCGCAGGCGGCAAAGATGATCAAGCCGCAGATCGCCCAGTCGGAGGCACCGCCGAGCAGCCCGATCTGGGTCCGCAGGCCGCTGTACGCGAAGAACAGCGGCAAGAACACGACGACGATCACGTCCTCGAACCGACGCGCCAAACCCGCCGCGAGGTTGTTCGTGCGCGGAACGATCACGCCGAGCAAGAAGCCACCGAACAGCGCGTGGATCCCGATCAGCTCGGTCGTCCAGCTCGAGACGAGCACGAGCACGATCACCAACGCTATCGCGTTCTGGGTGAGCGATTCGCCGCTCTGCCGCTTCCCCCAGCGCGCGAGCAGCGGCCGCACGACGCCGACCATCAGCGCGATGAAGCCGAGCGTACATCCCGTGGTGAGGGCCGCGCTCGCGAGACTCGAGCTCCGCGCGACCGCGACGACGAACGCGAGCAAGCACCACGCACTGATGTCGTCGATCGCGGCGCACGCGATCACGATCATGCCGAGCCGCGAGCCGAGCAAGTTGCGCTCGCTCAGGATGCGCGCGAGCACCGGGAACGCGGTCACGCTCATCGCGGTGCCGATGAACAAGATGAACGCGATGCGCGGTGTCGTGGTGGCCGCGTAGTGCGGGTACATCCAGTACGCGAGCGCGCAGCCGCACAGGAACGGCGCGACCATGCCGCTCTGGGCGATCACGATCGAGGTCCAGCGATTCTTTGGTTGGTGCGACAGCTCGAGCTGGAGCCCGATCAGGAACATGAAGAACACCAGGCCGAGCTGGCCGACCAGCTTCAGCGCGTTGAGCGAGTCGGGGGCGAACAGGACGTGCGAAACATCGGGGGCGACCCAGCCCAGGAGCGACGGGCCCAGCAAGATGCCACCGATCATCTCGGCGATCACGAACGGCTGGCCGATCAGCTTGAGCAGGAGACCGATCAGGCGCGTCGTGACCGTGATCGCCGCGATCTGCGCGATGAAGTGAGTCAGCGGGTCGTGGATGATCCAGGCCACGGCCCGACCTTAGCCCAGCGCGGCGATTGCTGCGCCAAACAGCAAAGCCGGCTTCCCTCATCGGAAAGCCGGCATTGAGTGCGAATGGCGAGACTCGAACTCGCACACGGTTAAGTACTGGCTTCTGAGACCAGCGCGTCTACCAATTCCGCCACATTCGCAAAGAACGACCAATCCCGCCACATTCGCCTACGGGCGGGGTTTGATGCCATAAAGCCGTGCCAAGCACAAGACCTGTTGTTACCGGGAGTTGTCGCCGCATCGGCTTTACTCCCCGGGACGCCCCGTCTACGATTCGAGCTATCGGGTCGAGTAGCGATGGCTAAGCTAATTGTCATCTCGGGTGAAGAGCGGCAGGAGTTCGAGCTCGCTGCTTTCAATACGATCGGGCGCCATCCCGAAAACACCATCCAGGTGTTGGATCGCATCATCTCGAAAGAGCATGCGCAGATCCAGCGCGCTGCCGATGGTCGGTTCCTGCTCCGCGATCTGCGCTCGCTGAACGGCACGTTCCTGCGCGGCGAACGCGTCAGCGATCATCCGCTCAACGACGGCGACGAGTTCACGATGGGCTCGACCCGGATCGTGTTCGTCGACAAGCCGAAGGTCGACGACGCGCTCCAGCGCGTGACCATCGCGCCCGGCCTGACCGAGAGCCATATTCGCGGTCGGATCCAGGCGAACACCGGCGACTTCATGCCGGAGCGCCAGATTGCAGACGAGAAGATCCTGCGGCGCGACTACGAGCGGCTCCGCATCGGGCACGAGCTCGCACGCGCAGTCGGTGTCGAGCTCGATCTCGACAAGCTGCTCCCGAAGATCCTCGACAAGGCGTTCGAGCTGGTCGGCGCCGATCGCGGCGTGATTTTGCTGCGCGATACCGCGGGGGTGCTCGTGCCGCAGTACGTGAAGACGCGGTCGGGCAAGAGCGATCCGAACATCGTCCTCTCGAAGACCGTGCTGTCCGAGGTCGAGAACAACAAGGCGGCCGTCTTGTCGTCGGATGCGACGATGGACGCTCGGTTCTCGGGCGCGCACTCGATCATCATGCAGGGCATTCGCTCGACGATGACGCTGCCGCTGCTCCACTCAGGCGACTTGCTCGGCATCATGCACCTCGACTCGCTGTTCACGTCGAACGCGTTCACCGAGAAGGACCTCCAGGTCTGCACCGGCATGGCGGCACAGGCCGCGATCTCGATCCAGAACGCGCGACTCGCGACGCGCATCGAGCACGAAGCTCAGACCCGCGCGCAGATCTCGCGGTTGATCCCGGCGAGCGTCGTGGAGCAGGTCATCCGCGGCGAGCTCAAGATCGAAAAGGGCGGCCGGCTCAGCGAAGTCACGATGCTGTTCTCGGACATTCGTGGCTTCACCACGATGTCGGACGGTCGCCCCGCGCAGGAGATCGTCAACACCTTGAACGAGTACTTCGAGGTGATGGTCGACGTCCTCTTCAAGTACACCGGCACCCTCGACAAGTTTGTCGGCGACGAGATCATCGGTCTGTTCGGCGCGCCGATCGCGATCGATGATGCGCCGTTCAAGGCCGTGTCGTGCGCGGTCGCGATGCTCCAGGCGCTCGAAGAGTTCAACCACACGCGCGCGGCCGAGAACCAGTCGCCGATCCGGATCGGCATCGGCATCAACACAGGCAACGTGATCACCGGGTCGATCGGGTCGACGCGCGCGCTCCAGTACACCGCGATCGGTGACGCGATGAACGTGGCGTCTCGCCTCGTCAACGTGGCGGCGTCTGGCGAGATCATCGTCTCGGAGAGCACGTTCAAGCTGGTCGCCGGTCGGGTCGAAGCGACCGCCCTGCCCCCGGTCAAGGTCAAGGGCAAGGCCGAGGAGCTCAAGGTGTATCGAGTCACCGGCCTCCGCAACACGCTCACGCCGCAGCCGGGTGAGTGGTCCGGCCCTACCAACGCTTGAGCGCTGCGTAGCACTTCGTACGTTAGTTAGATAAAAGGGTGGACCATGCTTCGTCGCGTCTTGGTGGCAGCAGCTTTTCTCGTCCCGAGTGCGGTCGCGCACGCCCATCCTCATCGCGCCGTCGTCGCCGACAAAGATGACGACAAAGATGACGGCGAGGACAACGACGGCAGCGACGGCAGCGACGGCAGCGACGCCAGCGACGAGGCCAAGGCCAAGGCCAAGGCCGATGCCGCCGCGAGGTCGGACGACGACGCCGATGCCAAGGGCTGGCCGCCGGAAGGCGACATGGGCGACGACGATCGCGAAGGCGCCGACGGCGAACCGCCGCTCAGCGCTCACGACACGGAACACGCGAGCGACGCCGAGGACGAGGACGAAGGTCAGAACGAAGACCCCGACGAGCATCGCCATCACGGCCACACTCACCACGAGCCCGGTCTCGGCCTCGAGTGGATCGCGTCGCGCGCACGCTTGCGGCTCGGCCTCGCGGTGCAAGGTGCCGCGATCTACGGGCACGATTCGATCCCGTCGCCCGACACGATGGACCTCACGGTCAAGCGCGCGCGCATCTCGTTCGATGCCGAGGTCTCGCACGGCACTGGCTTTCACCTCGAGCTCCAGGCACGCAACCTGAAGCTCGGGCTCGCCGATGCCTACGGCCGCTGGGCGCTCGACGAGCACATCGAGGTCCAGGCCGGCTACCTCCATGCGCCGGGTGGACTCGAGCGCGATACCAATCCGTTCGATCTGCCGTTCCTGTCGCGCAGCTCGCTGGCGAGCATGACGCGCGATCGCGAAGTCGGAGTGAAGCTCGTCGGTCACCAGGACGGCCAGTTCTGGGCCGTGTCGATCACCCGCGATGCGCCGTTCGGCATTGGTGGCGATGATCCGGAGATCGCGGTGCCCGTGCCGGTCGGCGTCGATCCGACCGCAGTCGCTCGCTCGGCGACGACCTGGAACCAAGCCGCGCGGGTCGGCACCGCACCGAGCGACGAGTTCGCCGCCGGCCTCGGCTGGACGTTCCGCATTCGTCCGAACCAGCCGGACTACGGCGATCCGGTCTACGAATCGAATGGCAGCGTGTATCTCGACCCGCGCCCGTTCCGCGGCACCAGCATTCGCCTCGGCGCCGATGCAGCGATCTCGGAGAATCACTTCCGCGTGCTGATGGAAGCCGCGATCCGTCGCGATGGCCAGCAGCTCTCGTTCGATGGCGGCTCGGGCATCGAGAGCCGGCTCCCGGGTCACGAGCTGTGGACCGGTGGCTACCTGGTCGTCGGCGTGGCCCCGTATGGTGGCTACGGTCGTGCGGTCGAAGGCGCACCGCTCCAGTGGGGCTGGGAGATCCTCGGCCGGTTCGAGGCGATGAAGGTCTCGCCGGCCGATGCGTTCAGCGCGACGCTCACCGCAGAGACGCTCGGGATCAACTGGGTCGCGACTCGCCAGATCCGGCTGCAGGCCGATGTGATGCTCCAACAGCACGGCGACTTCAATCAGACGCTGACGATGGAGAACGCCGGCGCGACGCGGTTCTACGCCGAACTCTGGGCGACCTGGAAACTCTAGACAAGCGCTAGCAACGCCTGCTCGATTCGATCGATCTCGATCGGTAGATCGAGATCGTTCACCGCGAGCATGCCGAGCACGGTCACGACCATCAGCTGACCGACCGTGGCCGCATCGAGGTCACCGCGGAGCTTGCCGGCGCGCTGATCGCGCTCGATCGCGGCAGTCACCGACGAGACCGCCGACGCGACGACGTTTCGATACGTCTCGCCGATCGGTTTGGAGCGCCGACATGCCTCGAGGATGTGGTGAAAGCGCAGCCCGGCTGAGCCCGCCACGACCGGGGCTCGCTGGCGCACCGCCTCTGCGAACAGGCGGATCGAGGTTCGAACCTCGAGAGTGGAAGACGTCAGCACGGTGACGAAGCCACCGAGCACGTGCTGCATGACCGCGACGATGAGCTCGTCGCGATCTGCAAAGTGGACGTAGAACGCACCGCGCGTACGGCTCGCACGCGCGCAGATCACATCGAGGCTGACATCGAGCCCGTGCGCCCCGAGCTCGTGAATCCCCGCAGCGATCAGCGCCTTGCGGGTCTCCTTCTTCGCGGCTTCGCGGGTCGTCGTCGCCATTCGATTTACATACCATACCGTATGTGAGATTCGATCCCCACATACGACTCCGTATGTGAAAGGCTAATGATGAAAACGACGATCTTGGTCACGGGCGCTAGCTCCGGCATCGGTCGCGACGCGGCCCTCTGCCTCGCGAGAGGTGGTCATCGCGTGTTCGTCGCGGCGCGGCGGCTCGATGCGTTGGTGGCGCTCCAGCATGACGCGCCTGTCGAGCCGCTGCACCTCGACCTCGACGACCCTGCCAGCTCGGCTCGATGGTCGAAGACGGGGACTCGACGTCTTGATCGAGCCTGGCACGGTCCGGACCGAGTGCGCGGCGCGCGCGATGACCGAGGCCACGCGCGAGCGTAGCGCGACGAGCCGATATGCTCGCGTCTACGAACGCGCGGCACAGCTCGAACAACGCTTCGATCGCCTCGCGGGAGGCACGGCGCCGGTGGTAAGTGCGATCGAGCGCGCCGTGATCTCCCGGCGACCCCGAGCGCGCTACGTGGCGCCGCGCACGTTCTGGTTGATGATCGCGCTCGTCCGGATCATGCCGACCTGCTGGTTCGATGCGGCGATGCAGCGTATGTTCGACCTAACGCGCGCCCAGCTCGCGCTAGACGACTGACTGCTGCGGCTTGGAGCCGGCGACCCGTGCGATCGACTTGCCACATCGAGGACGACGAGCGCGATCTCGCTCGCGTGCAGCTCGAACCTAGGCGCCTGCATTGCTGCAGGTGCCGCCCGAGCACGTTCCACCCTTGCAGTCCGAGCTCGAGCCGCAGTGGCCACACGTGCCGTTCGAGCACGTGCCGACGTTGCAATCCGAGCTCGAACCGCAGTGGCCACACGATCCGTTCGAGCACGTACCGTTGCCCTTGCAATCCGAGCTCGAGCCACAGCCGCCGCACGTTCCGTTCGAGCACGTGCCCGACTTGCAGTCCGAGTTCGAGCCACAGTGGTTGCACGTGCCGCTCGAGCAGGTACCGTGACCGTTACAGTCCGAGCTCGAGCCGCAGTGGCCGCACGTGCCGCTCGAGCACGTGCCGAAGCCTGCGCAGTCCGAGCTCGAGCCGCACAGCGCCTGGGCCTGCGTACCGAAGATCGTCGACGTGTCGATCGAGGCGACGAGCTTCGCATTCGCCGCTTGATAGGCCGGCACCGGCACCGACATCACCGTCGAGTGGGACCGATCATTCGCACCGCACCCTGCAACAACAACCAAGACCACGACCAAGAAGTGTTTCATGGCCCCTACCTTATCGCGATCTTCACGAACATGAGGTGCGGGGCGAGTGCAGTGTGGTGCGATTCCGGCCAAGGCTCCAGAGCTCGTCGCGCGAGGCCCCGGGCCGCGCTGGCTGCGCCGCGGATTGGTCGTCCTTGCCGTGATCTACTTCGTTGCACTCGTGAAGCATCCGCCGCAGTGGCGCGGGCTGCGGATCGCCGGGTTCTTCACCGAATCGACCTGCTTGTTCCCGCGCGCCAACGTGGTCGCGAGCGACTTCCGGCTCTCGGCGTGGTCGTGCTCCGACGCCCATTGGAGGCCGCTCGATCCGAGCGCCTATTTTCCGATCGAAGCCGACGACAAGGAATCGCGGCTCCAGCGGTTCGCCTACTTTTACCAAAGAAACCGGCCGGGCATGCGGGCGCTCGAGGCCTGGATCGAGGAGCGCCACGCCACCACCGATGACGGGCTCGTCGGCGCGATCGGGGGCATCAAGCTCGATCGCTGGACGAGGCCGATTCCAGCTCCAGGCTCGACGATCGAGCGGTACGTGTACCGCCCGCTCGACGTCATCCCCACCGATCAGCTCAAGCCGCTGTACTTCACCGCTGGACCGGAGCGTCGCGAGCGATGCGCTCACTAGTCGCTCGGATCTCGTCGCTCGGGGCGCGCTGGTGGGCCAGCATCGTCGAGCCCCAACCGATCGCGCGGCTCGCACTGATCCGGTGCCTGGTGCCGCTCGCGGTCCTCGCATTTCTCGCGACCCGCTTGATCCATGCGGACGATTGGCTCTCGAGCGCGGGCTTTCATCCGCCCGAGCTCGCGGCCGGCGATTGGCGCCAACCGCTCAGCCTCGCACCTGTCGCGCCGACGACCGCATGGCTGATCGCGATCGCGCTCGTCCTCACCGGGTTCGCGACGTCGATCGGCTTCCTCACGCAATTCGCGGCGGGCGCCTTCGCCTTGTTGCTCGGCTACACGACGCTCGCTGATCGCCTCGAAGCGTTCACCGTCTCCAAGCTCGGCACCGTGCTCGCGATCGCGATCGCCTTCACACCTGCAGGCGCGCGCTACAGCGTCGATGCCTGGCGCCGCCGGTCGAGCGTGAGCGGACTCGCCAGACCCGAGCTGTGCAGCGGCGGCAACGTGCGCTTCTTCCAGTACCTCGTGCCGATCTTCTATTTCTCGTCCGGCGTCTGCAAGGCGACTGGCGATTGGCTGAGCACCCCGTACGTCCTGTGGTCGCACCTCCACGATTCGTATCAGACGTCGATCAGCCTGTTCGCCGCCAATCACGCCCCCCCGTGGTCGTGGGCCGTGATGCAGGCGAGCGCGCTCGCGTTCGAGCTCGGTGCACCACTGTGGTTCGCGTGGAGGCGTACGCGCCCATATGCGCTCGCCTACGGCATCGCGATGCACGTGATGATCGGCCTGATGTTCGGCCCGGTACGCTGGTTCGCGCTGTTGATGATCGCACTGCTCGTCGGCTGCTACGCGCAGCGGCTCAGCCGTTCTCGCGCCTAGGTCGGCCCGCGGTCTGCATCTCTTCGGGACAGGAGACCCCCATGAAGCTAGGAACTTTGCTAGGTGCCGCGGCGATCGGCGGCTTCTTCTACGCGCACCAAAAGCGGGGCGGCGAGTTCACGCTCGATAGCCTCAAGCAAACCGCACGTTCGCTGTTCAGCAGCGTGCAGCAGCGCGCACGTTCGGTGGTGCACCCGGGCACCAACAGCGAGCGGATGTACGAGGGCGACGACAGCTCACTTCGCCACTAGCCGCCCCAAACAACAAAACGCGCTGGGTAAGCCACCCAGCGCGTTTTCACGTCTCGGACGGACTACCCAGCGATCGTCAGGCCCATCTGGGCGCGAACTGCGAAGAACTCTTCGCTGATCGAGTACAGCACGAGCTCTTTGATCTTGTCCTTGACCTGCGGCCCACCGACGGAGACGGGCTCCGCAGACACCATACGCGCGGCAACTTCGAGATCACCGCACACCACGAAGCCAGCGCGATGCGACACGGCGTCGACCGCATGGCCCCACTTCGCCAGGTTGATCTCTGGCGACGCTTGGATGAAGCGCTGGACCACCGCGCCGAGTTGTTCGAGCGCTTGCGGAGACATGCGCTTCTGCATCTCGGGCAGGTACTGCTGGACGAGCGCCACGGTGTCAGGCGGTACCGGGAAGCGCGGCTGCAGCATCACGATCGCGGCGAGCACGACAACCTTGAGCTCGGTGTTCGTCGGCAGCAGCATCTTCAGGTAGTACTCGGGCCGCATGTAGGTCAGGCGGCGAGCCGACAGGAAGGCGACCTCGCGCTCGTTCTTGCCTTGCAGCAAGTGCGGGCGCACGACGAACGAGGGAACGAGCTCGGTCTTGTCGATCGCGTTGGCGAGCTGGATGTCACCTGCCTTGTTGTCCTCGACGAGGAACACCTCGGGCAGCGTGACGTTCAGGACCTGCGCGACGTAATAGAACAGCTTCGAGAACATCAGCGGATCGCCCTGGAGCTGGCGCTTGTCCTTCCGCTTGATGCCGAAGTCTTTGTGCGGGAACGCCTTCATGGCAGCCACGCCCTGCCAGCAGGCAGCGAAGATCGCCGAGATGTAGCGGTTCTCGTCCGGGTGGACGAGCTTGCCCCACGTCTCGTTGCTCATCATGTTCTTGGCTTTGACGAGGCCACGCGGCTTGTACTGCTCGTAGAACTGCAGCTCGTCCGCGTCGGCCTTCTTCAAGAACGCGAGGGTGTTACAGACGCACCAGGTCTTATCGTACTGGTGCGTGTCCATGTAGATCTTGCGGAGCGCCTTGTACGAGTCGTACTTGAACGGCTCGTTGCGAAGCATCCGCATGTGCTGCTCGACGGCCTTATCGGTGTAATCCGGGCCGGCGACGATATAGAGCTCTGCCAGGATCTCCGCGCGGTCGGTGCCGTCGGGACGGAGCTCGTTCTTCGGATCCATCTGCTGCGCGACCTCGTAGGCCTGCGTCGCAGATTGGTAGTGCTTGAGGCGCGAGCGATAGATCTCGCCGAGACCATCGAACAAGCCGACGCGCAGCTTGTGGAAGGTCGGCTGCTGACCGACCGGCGTGTTCGGCGCCGGGAGGCGCTTCACCATGTCGCGGTACGCACGCTCTTGCGCCTTCCAGTCGCGCTTGGTCGTGAGCACCTTGTCGATCGCTTCGAACGACTTCAACGCGCGCGGAATCGCCTTGTCATCGAGCTTCTCCGGGTTCGCGAAGAAGCTATCGAGCGCGCGGTTGTAGTAGTCGACCGCTTCGTCGAGTGATTTCAGCTCGTCTCGGCAGAGCGTCGCCGCGGCGTGGTAGTAGGCACCCTTGCGCGGGCCATCGCTCTCGAGCGCGACGAAGCGCTCGATCGTCTCGACGGCCTTCTTCCACTGCTTGGTCTCCGAGTAGAGCTCGAGCAGCTTCTGCAGCAACTGGTGGTCTTCGGGCGCGACCTCGAGGGCTTCGACGTACGCCGTCGTCGCCTTCTGCGGGTTCTGCAGCTTCTCCTGGTAGATGGTGCCGATCTGATCGAGGAGAACGATCTTTTCCTTGTCGTTCGCCGTCGCCATCAGGCCGCGCTTCGCGTGGATGACCGCTTCCCAGTCTGCTTGCGCGGTCTGGAGCTCGACAACTGCCTCGAGCGTCTCGCGATGCGTCGGATCGATCTCGAGTGCCTTCTCGAACATGTTGAGCGCTTTTTTGCGCTCGCCGAGAGCCTGGCGAACCATACCGAGGCGGTTGTAGATGCGGACCACGTCCGCATCGTCCTGGCCGTCGCGATGCTGGACCAGGATGGTCTGGTAGATCTTTCCGGCGTTGTCCCAGTCCTGCATCTTGAAGAGCAGGTCTGCACGGCCCACCAAGGTCGGCAGGTAGGTCGAGTCGATGTCGAACGCTTGCTTGTAGTAGCCGAGCGCTTTGTTGAAGTCACCGAGCTCGTCGGCCGTCTTCGCCGCGCGATAGAAGGTCTCGTTGAGCTCCCTCGGCTCGACGCGGAGCTGGACGATCTTGCGCGCGAGCATGTCGATGACCGGAGAGAGCTCCGACCATTGCTTGTCGTTGAAGTACAGGTCAGCCAGCGGCCGGCCTGCTTCGACGTGCTCCGGATCGAGCGAGATGACCGCGGCGTACAGTTGCTTGGCCTGGTCGTCTTGCCGGATCTTGTACGCGTAGATGTTCGCCGCTTCGAACAGGAGGCGGACCTTCTCGGTCGCCACGGGCGTGTAGCTCTCGGCACGCACCATCATCTGGGCCGACTTGAGCCAATCGCCGCGATCCGAGTACTGCTTGGTCAGCTGCTCCATCGTCGGAACGTGACCGTTGTCGAGCGCGAGACCACGGAGCAAGTTTGCTTCCGCGCCTTCGGCATCGTTCGACTGGGCGTACTGGATCCGACCCATCCGCGAGTACAGGTCGACCTGCTTGCGGACGTCCGGAGTGAGGGTCACGAGATGCGACATGATGTCGATCGCGCGATCCCATTCGCTGATCTTCTCGTAGAGCCGGCCGAGGGCGTCGAGGGCACGCGGCTCGTCCGCATCGATGCCGAGAACGTCGTTGTACGACTCGATCGCGCGATCGACTTCCTGTAGCTGGGTCTCGTAGGTCTGGCCCATCGCGACGAACAGCTCGACGCGAGTGGCGACATCCGAGGTCGCAGAGATGTGATTGCGATAGGTCTCGACCAACGCTTCGTACTTGCCAGCCTGCTGATACAGGCGAGCGAGCTCGCGATAGGCGCTGTAGTTGCGGCTATCGATCGCGACGATCTTCTCGAGTGCTTCTGCAGCGCGGTCGAGCTTGCCGAAGCGCTCTTCCCACGCCGCCGCCATGCGCTCGTAGAGCGAGACGCGCTCTTGATCGGACGGCGTTGCATCGAGCTGTGCCTCGAGGACATCGAGGTACTTCTCGGTCTGCTCGGTCTTCTCGTACAGCGCCTCGAGAGCGCGCAGTGCGACGAGGTTCGAGGGATCGAGGTCGAGCACCTTCTGGTACGCGGTGATCGATTGACCGGCATCGAAGAGGCGCAGGTCCCAGATCGAGCCGATCTCGAGACGGAAGCGGATGATCTCCGCCTCTTCCGTCGACAGCTCGGCCCGGCGCGACATCACGTCGATCAGCTGCTGCCACTGCTCGGTGCGGCGATAGAGCCGCTCGAGTGCAACGAGTGCCGTCGCCGACGATTTGTCGTGGACGAGCGCTTGCTGGTACGCGTGTACCGCGCCGCCGGTGTCTTGCATCTGACGCTCGAGAAGCTCGGCGAGGCTGATGTACAGCTCCGTCTTCTTCGCGGGCGCCTGCTCGACGCCAGCATGGCGCTGCAGGGTCTCGATCAGCTCGCTCCAGCTACCGCGCTTGCGCTGCAGATCCGCGATGCCGGTCAGAGCGCCGGTGTGCGACGGATCGATGCGCAGTGCTTGCTGGACCGAATGGATGGCGTACTCGAGATGCGAGAGGTGGTCGGAGTACCAGCGGCCGATCTTGACCCAGAGGTCTGCAGCAGCGCTGCGGTCCTCTCGCTCGAGCTCGTTGACGCGGTTCGTGTACTCGTCGAGCAGCTCCTGCCAACGGTTCGTCGCCGTCGCCAAACGCTCGAGCTCGTTCGCGGTCTGATCGTGCGAGTAGTCGCGCTTGAACGCGGCCTGGAGCACGTAGAACGCGGACTCCTGATCACCGATCTCGGTCTCGTAGATCTTGGCGACCGTGTTGAGCATCTGGATCTGCTGCTCGACGTCGGTCACGATCTCCGAGCGCTCGAGCAGGATCTCGACGAGCTCGGTCCACTTGTATTGCTGGCGATAGATCGCCTCGAGCCGGTCACTCGCGACCGCGTTCGAGTTGTCGCTCGCACGGACGCGCTCGTAGACGGCAGCGGCGCGGGTGAGGTCTTCGACCTTCTCTTCCCATATCGCGGCAGCCTGGAGCAGCGTCTCGCGGCGCTGGACCTCGTCGTCGAGGACCAAGGCGCGCTTCTCGAGCACGTCGATCGACTCTTCCCAGCGGCCTTCACGCGTGAACAACCCTTCGAGGGCTGCGAGCGCACGGAAGTCCGACGGGTCGATCGCGATCACCTTGCGCCACGCATCGACGGCTTCGTCGACCCGGCCGAGCACGTCACCCTCGAGCTGACCCAGCTGGGCATAGAGCTCGATGGTCTCGTTCTCGTCGACCGCGCTGGTGATACCACCGACGTCGATGATCCGGCGAATCGTCTGGGAAAGCTCGTCCCACGCCTGTGTCGATCGATACAGCCGCGCGAGCGAGCGCAGGGTCTCGAGGTCGTTGCCATCGATGCGATCGGCAGCGAGCCATGCATCGAGCGCGTTGCGCTCGCGACCTAGCTTCTCTTCCCAGATCCGGCCGAGGTGCTTGTAGAGCACGATCTGCTCGTGGTCCGTCGGCGCGACGCGGATCTGACGTTCGACGATCTCGACGAGCTCTTCCCACTTCTCGCGACGCGTGGTGAGGTCCGCCAACGCAGCGAGCGCTTGCGGTTCTTCACCACGGATGTCGAGGACGCGAGACAAGAGCTCGATCGCTTTGTCTTCTTCGTTGAGGGCATCGGACGAGATCCGCGCCATCCGGGCGTAGATGTCGGCCATCTCGATATCGGTGTCGGCGGTATCGATCAGCTTCTCGTAGGTCTCGAACAGCTTCTTCCAGTCCTCGCGACGGAAGTGGATGTTCTCGATCGCCTCGAGCGCACGGCGGTTACGCGACTCGTGGTCGAGCACGGCCGAGTAGCTCTTGAGCGATTGCTCGAGATCGCCGAGCGCGTCGGCGAAGATCGCACCGCGACGGAAGTACAGCTCGAGCTGCTCGTCGGTGTCCTGCACCACTTCGATCCGGCGGCGGAGGATCTCGGCGAGATCCTCGTACATGCCGGCGTTGAGGTAGAGGCGATCGAGTGCGGCCAGCGCGTCTGCATCCTTGGCATCGATCTCGAGCACCTTGAGGTGCGTCGCCACGGCGTTCGCCGCGTCGTGCATCTCGAACTCGTAGACCCGCGCCAAGCGCAGCAACGTCAGCTTCTTGACGTCCTTGTCTCCACCGATCGGGAGCTTCTCGAGGGCCGAGGTGTACGCGACGACCATGTCGTTCCACGCACCGGTCTCACCCGCGAGCCGCTCGCTCTCTTCGAGCCCGCGGTCCCAACGCGGATCTTCGACGATCGCCGAGGCCCACCAATCGAGGGCCTTGTTCTGATCGTAGAGCTTCTGCTCTGCGAGCTCGGCGAGCCGCTGGAACATGCTCTGGCGATCCGGTCCGGTCAGCTTCTGGAGCTGGACTTCGTGGATGCCGTGGAGCTTGCCGAACTCCGACGATGCTTCGTACAGCGGCTCGAGCACGGCCCCGATCTCCATCTGAAGATGGCCACCATGGAACATGCCTTCGAGCGCGCCGAGCGCAGGTTCGTGCGTCGGATGGTTCGTGAGGATCTCGCGATAGGTCTCGACGGCGCTCTTACGATCGCCGAGTTGACCTTCGAGGACCTGTCCCAGGCGGTACTGGAGATTCGCGATCTCCGTGTCGTTCTCGGCGAGCTGGATCTCGCGACGCAGGATGTCGACGAGGTCTGGCCACGCCGCGGTCGCCGAGTACAGGCGATCGAGGGCGAGGACGGCGGGCTTATTATCGAACTCGACCTCGAGGAGCTTCCTCAGGGTCGCGATCGCCTTCGGCACGTCGTTCAGCTCTTGCTCGTACACGCGCGCGAGCCGCGTGTAGAGGTCGACCTGGCGCGGTACATCCATCGACTTCGCCGCTTCGGCGCCGTAGAGCTGCGCGAGCGGCTCCCAGGTTCCGGTGATTTCGGCGAGCCGCTCGATGTGACCGAGCGTGAGGTTGTTGCTCGAGTCATCGCGCAGAGCGCGCGCATACGCGTCGAATGCCGCGTGCGCGTTCCCGATCTGCTGTTCGTGCAGGATGGCGATGCGATGCAGGAGGTCCACTCGAGCGAGCGGATCTTCATTGTTCGCGACCATCACTTCGAGCACGTCGACGAGCTTGGCGAATTCGCCCGTGGCTTCGTAGATCGGCTCGAGCACGCGAGCCGCCATGACCGGCTCGACCTTGCCCTTCACGAGACCGTCGAGCGCGTGCAGCGTCTCGGCGTGTGAAGGATCCATGTCCAACGCTTCGCGATAGCTCTCGATCGCGCGCGCCATATCACCGAGGCGGATCTGCCAGAGGTGACCGATCCGGTACTTCAGACCGACGGTCTCGCCGGTGTTATCGGCGAGCTCGACCTGACGCTCCAGGTTCGCCAACAAGTCATACCAACGCTCGGCCTGGCCGTAGAGCCGATCGAGCGATTGGATCGCCGGCAGCTCGTCGGCATCGAGATCCAAGATGCCCTGGTAGGTCTCGATCGATTTGGCGACGTCTCCGAGCTCGCGGTCGTAGACCTGCGCGAGCACGTAGAGCATCCGCTTCTTGTCGTCCGGCTGATCGGCGAGCTCGGCCTTCTTCGCGTAGACGTCCTTGAGCGGTTCCCACCGCGCGAGGCGCACGTACATGCGCTCGAGGGCATCCATGGCCGTCAGATCGACATCGTCGATCGAGAGCACCTGCTGGAACGTCGCGATCGCGGCGTCGGCGTTGCTCAGGACCTCTTCTTCGATCTGTGCGGCGCGATAGAGCAGCTGCTTGCGCTCGTCGAGGTTCGGCAACAGCTCGCTCTTGCGCTTCAGGATATCGACGAGCTTGGGCCATTCGCCCGTACGCTCGTGGATGGTCTGGATCGCGGTCGCAGCTTCGACCGTGGTCGGCGAGGTCTTGAGCACGCGCTCGTAGGTCTCGACGGCACCCTTGTCATCGCGCAGCTCGGCTTCTTGGATCTGCGCGCGTCGGAACCAGAGTGCGACCTTGAGGTCGTCTTCTTGCGATCCGCTCGCTACTTCATCGTACAGCGCCGCGACCTCGGGCCATTTTTCGAGGCCACGGGCCAGGCGATCGAGCTGGGCGTGGGTGGTCTCGTTGCGCGGATCCTCACGGAGCGCGCGAGAGAACGTACCGAAGGCGGCATCGGCGTTATCGCCACCGATCTCGTGGAGCTCGGAGATCTGGTGGAGCAGCTCGATCTTGCGGGCGGGATCGAAGGCGTGCTTCGCCATGATCTCGTACACACCGATCTGCTTGGTCCACTCGCCTTTTGCCTTGTAGATCGGCTCGAGGATGTTCGCGATCGTGAGCTCGTGCTCCGGGTTCGTGATCAACCGCTCGAGCGCAGCGACCGCATCGCGGTTCTGATCCTCGTGATCGAGCACCTGACGGTACGTCTCGACCGCCGCGGCGGTCTCGTTGAGGTGGGTCTCGCGTAGTTGCGCGAGGCGAACCAACAGCGCGACCTGTTCGTACGGCTGCTCGACGAGCGTGAGCTGACGACTGATGTTGTCGCCGAGGTCACGCCACGCCTCGCGTTGGACATAGAGCCGATCCAATGCGCGGAGTGCCTTCAGATCATCCGGCGCCTGGCCGAGGATCTCGTTGTAGATAGCGATCGCTTCGTCCGGCGCGTCCAGCATCTCCTCGTGGATCGAGGCGGTGCGATAGAGGAAGTCCAGGCGCTCGTCGGGCTCGTTCGCGATGTCGATGCGACGGCGATAGATGTCGAGGAGTTCGTTGTACTTCTCGTCACGCGTGAAGATCGTCTCGAGGGCGGCGAGCGCATTCAGATCGTCGCTCTCGAGCGAGAGCGCCTTCTTGAAGAACTCGATCGCCTTCGCGCTGTTGTTCAGCCGATCTTCGTAGTTGCGCGCGACCTTCGTCGCGAGCTCGTGGGCGAGCTTGGGATCGAGGTCGGGGCGGTTCAGCGCCTCCTCGAACAGCTTGACCAGCCGCTCCCAGCCCGATCCGCTCGCCTGATCGGCAGAACCGATGAGCGGTGCGAGAGCCTCGAGCTGCTCCTTGGCCGCTTCGGTCGACGGATCTCCCTTGAACGCACGTGCGTAGGCATCGAACGCCTTCTCGGCGTCCATGAGCTTCGCGCGCTGGAGCTCGCCGATCCGAAGCAACAGCGAGGTGCGGAGGAGAGAATCCTGGGCGTCGGCGAGCTGGATCTCGTGAATCCCTACGAGCGGAGCCCACTCTTGGAGCTGCTCGTAGACCGGCTCGAGGATCCCGGCGACGACGAGCTTCTGCTTGTCGTCACCACGCAGATGGATCTCGAGCGCTTCGCGCGCCTTCGGATGACCGACGTCGAGATCGAGGATGTCGCGGTACGCGTCGATCGCGCCCACGGGATCGCTGAGGTGCTGTTCCTTGAGTTGACCGAGGCGATACTTCAGCTCGGCGTGGCCGGCCTTGTCTTCCTCCGGTCCGACGATCGTGATCTGGCGACCGAGGACGTCGGCCAGCTCCTTCCACATGGCGTTGCGGACGTAGATCCGATCGAGGCTCCGTAGCGCGCCCGGCTGATCGCCAGCCGCGTCGAGGATCGCCGAGTAGGCAGCGACTGCCTTCTTGTCGTCCTTGACCTCGTCCTCGTAGAGCTGACCGATCTTCTCCTGGATCGCGATGCGCTCGTCGCCATCGCTCGAAAGATCCAGCTTCTTCTCGTAGACCTCGAGCAGGTCTTCGAACCGGCCCTTGCCGAGGTAGAGCCGCTCGAGCGCGTCGAGCGCCTGCTCGTTGCGTTCGTCGAGCTCGAGGATCTGGCGGTTCATCTCGAGCGCGCGATCGACGTCGCCCTGCTCGCTCTCGATGACGCCTGCCATCACGCCCATCATGCGAAGCGCATCGCGCTTGTCGCCGAACTTGGGCAGTGCCGCGGTGTACGCGTCGACGAGCGTGTTCCAGCCGCCTGTCTCCTTGGCGAGGCGTTCGACCTCGGTGTGGATCGCGTCAGAGCCGTGATCCTCGGAGAGCGCCTTGATCCACCAGGCGAAAGCTGCGCCCTTGTCGCGCAGCTTCTCTTCGTTGTACTGGGCGAGCTTCATCATGCGCTCTTGGCGCGTGATCTGGTCGTCCGCAGGCGTTGCACGCAGCTGGATCTCGAGCACGCGCACGAGCGCCTTCGGGTCGCGACCCGCCTCGTAGAGCGGGATCAACGCTTCGGCTGCCTCGAGGTTGTTCTCGTCGAGCTGGAGCACCTTCTCGAACGCGCGCATCGCGCGGTCGGGCTTACCGAGCTCGTCGCGATAGAGCACCGCGATCTTCATCGCGAGGTTCAAGCGCTGCGATTCGGCACCGGCTTCGACTTCACGCTCGAGGACGCGGATGTACTCGTCGATCTTGCCGCGCGAGCGGTAGAACTCTTCGAGGTCGTTCCAGCGGTTCTCGGTGACGTAGAGCTTCTTCAGTGCATCTTGCGCGCGACGGTTGTTCTCGTCGATCGCGAGTAGCTTTTGCCACGCGTCGATCGCCTTCGCGCTGTTCTCGACCTTCTCGGTGTAGAGGAGGCCGAGGCGCTGCAGTGCATCGGCACGCACCTTCGCATCGGGAGCTGCATCCGCCTGGCGTTGGCAGATGTCCGCGAGCTTGTCCCACTCCTTGTTGCGCTCGTAGAGCTTGTAGAGCTCGGAGAGTGCTTCTTCGTGGGTCGGCTCGTACTGGACAACCTTCTCCCACCAGTACGTGCAGATCTCGGGCTTCTTGACCTTGGTCTGCGCCATCCGCGCGACCTCGATCACCTTCTCTGCTCGCTCGCCTTCCGGCGTGCGCTCGACCTCGGCTTCTTTGAGCTTGATCAGCTTTTCCCAGTCGCGGCGCTTCTCGTAGACCGAGAGCAGGTGATCGATCGCTTGTGCGTTGTTCGCATCGAGCTCGAGGACCTTCTCGAACGCCTTGATTGCTTCGGCCTGGTTCGAGAACCGCTCGAGGTACAGGTTTGCGACCTGGAGGTAGATGCTGACCTTCGCTTCGCCGTCGGGGGTCTTCTCGGCCTTGTCCTGGAGGACCTTGACGAGATCGGGCCACCTCTTCTTGGTCTCGTAAAGCGCGACGAGCTTGTCGAACGCGTTCGATTTGGACGGATCTTGGGCGATCGCGTTGTTCAAGGCCGCGATGACTTGGTTGTCGTTGTTGAGCTTGCCGTACGTATCGGCGAGCTCGACGAAGACTTCCGCCTTCTCGGGCCCCGTGAAGGCCGCTTTGGCCTCCTCGTCCTTCAGCGCATCGGCGAGCTGGGCCCACGATGCAGCCGTGCGGAGCACGCGCGCGAGCTCGCGCCGGGGCGCCCGCTCGGTCGGGAACTTCGCGACGACATCCTTCCAACCGAGCACGCCCTTGTCGGCGCCACCTTCGGCGTTCTTCGCCTTCTCGAGTGCGGCGCCGAGATCGGCGGGCACTTCTTTGGCCGCAGCTGCATCGGCCGCGACCTTGTCGGCCGCCGCCTTCGCCGCGATCTTCGCTGCTTCGTCGGCCGCGGCGCGATCGGCAGATGCCTTCGCGGCGACTTCTTCAGCCGCTTTGTCGGACTCGGCGTTCGCCGTGGTCGCACTCGCGTCGGCTCCGGACTTCTGCTCCGCCGCTTCGCGATCGGCAGCTGCGCGCGCTTCTTGATCCGACTTCGCGGCCGTGTCGTTTTGCTCGGCTGCCTGGCGAGCGTCTTTGTCCTCTGCGGCCTGCTGATGGGCCGCAGCGTCGGCTGCCTGCTTGCGATCGGCTCCCTCGACGGCCGCCTTCTGCGCCGCAGCCTCTTCGGCCGCTGCTTTCGTCGCAGCCTCTTCGGCCTTGCGCTCCTTCTTCGACTTCTTGCCCGTCGTGACCGGCTCGTCGACGGGTGCCACGTCGGTCACGGCCGGCATCGCAGGCATCGAGCCCGCGGCCATCTCGGCCGGCGCTTCCAACGGACCGGAGATCGAGACGAAGTCTTGAACGCTCGGGTTCTGTGGCTCGACCGCTTGCGCGATCGCGAAGTACTTCTTCGCGCGCTCGACATCGTTCAGATGTTCGAACGCGATGTTGCCGGCCTGGAGCGCGACGTACAGCTTGTCTTCGGTACCGGTGATCTTCGCGAGCACCGCATCGGCGATGTCGAGTAGCTGCAGCCACTCGCCCTTTTCGCCCTGGACCTGGCGGAGCAGCGCGAACGCGGCCACGACGGAGCGCATCGGCGCTTCGCCGTTGCTGCTGTTCGCACGGAGTGCGGCGTCGAAGAACTTCGCGCCGCGATCCTTGTCCTTGAAGCGCTGGACCCACTCCAGCGCGAACATGCGGAGCGCCTCGACCTTTTGGCCGTGGCCACTCGCGCGCTCCGCGCGGCGGAGTTGGTGACGTTCGAGATCCTCCCACCGCGCGTTGGTGGCGAGCACGGTCTCGTAGATGAAGTTCGCCGACGGTTCGTCGAGGTCCTTGATGAAGATCCGGTTCAACAGCTCTTCGAGCCGCGGATCGTCCGCACTCTCGAGCCGGACGATGCGAGCTGCGCGCAACAACATGCGCACGGCTTGTGCGTCGTCGAAGCGATCCGCGTCGTCCGCCAAGCGGTCCACTTCGTCGGCCCAGAACTCCTGGTCGTACGTGACGGCAGCGAGTGCGTCTTTGACACGCACCGAGTCCGGCGTCGAACCTAGAGCACGTTGAAGGATCGGCAACGCCTTGTCCTTCTGGCCCGAATCGAGGAGAGCTTCGCCGACGATCGCCGGGAGATTGGCGGAGGCATGCGGCGATCGCAGCTCCATCTCGCCAAGCTTGGCGACCATCTCGTAGCGGCCGATCTCACCGTAGACCTCGCGCGCTCGTGAGAGCGCTTTGAGATTGTCGGGGTGGAGCTTCCACGCGCGTTGATAGAGACCCAAGGCGCGTTCGCGCTCGGGAATCACATCTTCGACAAGTGCGGCGAGATCGAAGAGACGTTCGGATTGTTCGGGCTTGGTGCCCGACGCTTCCAATTCCTTCTCGAGCTCGTCGATGGTTTGCGTCCAGTCCCTCGACCGACGCAAGCGATCCCGTAACAGCGTACGCGTATCCATCTGCGGTCTATCCTCCCGCAATTCCGAACGAAACCCATCCCTCACGACGACATTTTTTTCGTCACGCCAGCCTTACCCCGTGGGGTCCTGCTAACGCCGAAAAACAAGTCGTTCGCGACGAGTCGGAGGAGCGATCTGGACAGCTCCGGACCGAGGAAATGCAGCCAGAGACCTTGCGAACCATTCGAATCCTCATCGGAAAAGCCAACGCACCGAGCTGCGATCACATCCGAAAACACATGAGGCCCACCACGCGGTGAGCCTCTCGTCGTCGAAGATGTAGGTGTTCGCTACTTCTTCTTGTTGTGAGCGTTCTTGACCAGATCGGCCGGAGACAGCTTGCCGGCGGGCGGTGCGGCCGGCGCGGCATCCGACGCCGACTTGGCGGCGATCTGCATCAGCATCGTGCTCGCCTGCTGCTTGTCGAGCTCGAGCGACGCGCCACCCGACTTCGAGAACTCCTCGAGATCGCGCTTCGCGTGCACGAAGTCGCCTTTCCGGAAGTACGACTGGCCGCGCTCGAACTTTGCCTTGTGGTTGTCCTTGCGGGTCTCGACGGCCTTATCGAACGACTCGATCGCTTTGTCGTCCATCACCTTGTCGGCGTAGCCCATGCCGAGCACGAACCAGATGTCCGAGACTTCGTTCGAGCCCGGCACGTTGACCACGCCTTGCGAGGTCACCTTGATCGCTTCATCCGAGTAGTCCCACTTGCGATAGAGCTCGCCGAGCGCGATGTACGGCCCCGACTCGCGCGGGTTCGCCTTGATCGCCGCCGAGAACTCGGTCGCGGCTTCCTTCGGCTTGTCCTGCTCGCGAGCGATCCGGCCGAGATAGTAGTGCGAGCGCCACATGTCGCCGTTGAGCTTCACGGCTTCCTGGAGGTGTTGCTGCGGCTTCTCGAAGTTGACCTGCGAGAGATCGACCTCGATCTCCTCGGGCTTCTTGTTGAGCTTCTTCGCCTGATCTTCGCGCGCGCTGGCGACGGCCTTCTCGTAGAGCGAGATGCCGTACCACATCTGATACATCGGCTGCTTGTCCTCGAGCTGGACTGCAACACCGAACGCATCCGACGACTTCGCCCAATCGAGCTTGCTCGCGTTTGCGGCTCCGAGACCGTACCAGGCGAGGTGATTGTCGTGAAAGCGCTCGGTCGCTTTCGAGAACTCGTTGATCGCGGTGTCGTACTGCTTCTGGCCGTACGCCTTGTTGCCCGCATTCGAAGCGGTCTTCGATTCGTTCTGCGCTTGGTTAGGACAGCCCGCCGTAGCAAGCACGAGCACGAGGAGACCGAGCAGCTTCATGCAGGGAAACGTAGACCGGTTCATGGTTTGCCTCAAGGTGTGATCAAAACAGAAACGGCTCGTCGGGTTACCGACGAGCCGCAGCAAAGCCGAATAACAGCTAGCTGTTCAGGAGCCGCCCTGGCGGAACGTGAACGGGTAGTTGACCTGCACGCCGCCGCCACCCTTGGGCTTCGGGAACTCGATGCCGTGGATGACATCGGCGACGCAGGCCGAGACTTCGGGATCGACGCCCGAGCCCTGCGACGAGGTGACGTTGCCGTTCGGCGAGATGAAGAACTGGGTCGAGACCGTGCCCGCAAGGCTCGGCTTCGCGAGCAGCTGCTTCTCGTAGCAGTACTGGATCTTCTGGATGTTGCGCTTGATGTAGCGACGGATGATCGCCTTATCGAGATCACCCTGTGCGTTCGGCTGACCGATCGAGACCGTCGGAACCGCCGCGGTGCGACCGCGCATGCCGCCACGACCACCGCCCACGCCGTAGCCCGAGCCCGTGCCCGAGCCGTGACCGATGGTGCCGTAGCGACCCGTACCGATCGTGCCCCAACCCGTGCCGCCGCCACCCGGACCGAAGCCCGAGCGACCGAAGCCGAAGCCGCCGTTCATCTCGCCGGCTTCGTTGCCGAGCAGACCGCCGTAAATATTCGAGTCGTCGAAGCCCGAGGAGACGTCGCCGGTGCCAGTCAACGACGCGAACGCGCCACCCTGAACAAGAGCCGTCGAACCGAGGATACCAGCGGTCCGCGCCTGCTCGATCGCCTGCTGGCGCGCGAGCTGCGGATCCTCCTGGGTCTTCTGCATCTTGTACTGACCCTCGGCGCGGTTCGAGTCCTTCTTTCCCATCTTGCCTTCGTCGAGCGCCATGGCCGTGCCGGTACCACCCGACTCGTCCTTGCCGTCGTCCGGCTTGTCCTCTTCGGGCGGCGGCGGGGGATCGTCCTGCGTCGCGTTGTTCGTACGCGTCGAGGTGTCTTCCAGCGACGCGAGGTCGATGTTGGTCGTCGTGTCTTCGACGGGGATCTGGAACAGGAGCAGCATGATGATCGCGAAGGCCGCCGCGGTGCCGCCGAGCGACATCAGGAACGGCGTCTCGATGTTCATCAGCGGAGCAGCGTGGCGACGCGGGCGCGGCACCGACGACACGAGGAACGTGGTCTTGCCGGCGCGGACGCGGATGCGAGCGTTCGCCGGAATCGGCGAGATCGTCGTGCGGCCCTGCGAGGCGAGCTCGGCGAGCGACGTCGACTGACCGCCGACGACCATCTCGCCTTCCATACCTTGACCGAAGTGGAAGGCGAAGTCATCGCCGTGCGGTGAGACGAGATCGAACGAGGCCGACGGTGCGCCTTCGGTCGGGAACTCGACACCCGGAGCGGTACCGATGCGAACCCACGGGCTCTCCTTCTCCTTCTTCATCCGCGAGACCGCCGAGGTCAGCGTGATGAGAGCAGCGAGGAGACCACCGAACGCGATGAAGTCGAACGAGGGCGACAGCACGCGCGGACGAACCGCGTACCCCGGCTTCTTGACGCAACCCGGGTCGGGCTTGTTGTTGATCAAGCACGTCGTCTCGTAGTCGTAGCGACCCTTGTTGTAGGCCGCGTTATCGACGCCCTGATAGAACGCGAAGAGGAACGCGAGCAGCGTGACGACGCCAACGCCGAAGAGGCCCATCGTCGTCGACGAGATCTTGCCGCCCTTGGGGTCGATGCAGTGCTTCACGCCGACGACGGAGTCGCCGAGCATGGCGGCAACTTCGACAGCGCGGGCGCCACCGAAGTCATCCGCTTCGCCGGCCATCGCTTGCTGAAAGCCAGCGGCGGGCGCGACGGCGGTCGAGTAGAGCGCCGGGCCGGTCGCGATGCCCGGGGGCGGGCGAACGGTTGGCGTCGACTGGGGGGCCGCCATCGTCGCGGCGTATGCCGGCGCGGGAGGAGCCATCGGGGCCGGACGTGCCGGCGGAGCGGGCGGAGCCTGCATCTGCGGAGCAGCGACGGGTGCGCTCTGCGGCGGACGCGGGCTCGAAGCGACGATATCTTGAACGAGCGGCGCCTGGACCTTGGTCGGCGGATCGTCATCTTCAGCGCCACCGATCGAGAGCTCGATCTTGGTCTCGCCGACGACGATCGTGTCGCCCGACTGGAGCTTGGCCTTGTTGACCTTCTGGCCGTTGACGAACGTACCCTTCGTCGAACCGAGGTCGATGATGCTCACGTCACCGGGGCCGTTGACCTCGATGATCGCGTGCATGCGCGACACGGTCTCGTCATCGAGCTTCAGGTGGGCCGAGGGCACCTTACCGAGCTTGATGACCGAGAGGCTCAGCTTCTCCTCGCGGACAAACTGGTCGCCTTTGTAGATCTTGAACGTGAGGGGTACTTTTGCGCCGGCCATAGTGATCTCCAGTTGGAGCGTTACGTGTTGGCCGGGAGGTAATGAGGACGCGGCTTTAGGCCGCGTCCTGACTACAAGTCCTCGGCCGACTTGATGATCTCGGGGATGAAGTCTTTGCGGATGCGAATCAGCGACGAGTGCTTGGCGAAGTCACGAGCATCGACGGTCGAGCCTTCCGGCTTCACGAGATCACCCTCGATGGTGTCGCCCGAGAAGTCGTACGTCTTGACCTTGCCAGCGCCCGCAGCGGCCTTCTTGTCGTCGGCAGCAGCGATCGAGGTGAGCATCGCGAGAGAGAGGCAGATGAAAACGAGCTTCCGCATGGTCGATCCTTCTTTACGAAGGGTCGCGGTGCAGAGATCCGTATCCACGGAGGTTCCGACACCACGACCTTGTTCCAGGTTCCCGAGAAGTTGAGATTCTTTCGAAAAAGATCCGTAGTGATCAGACACCACGACGGGGCGGGACGTTGCACTCGTGATGCCCCAGAGGCCCCGTTTGATTCTAACTACTTAGCGGGCGGCGCTGCCGGAGCCGCCGGAGCCGCCGCCGGAGCGGTCGGCGCCGGAGTCGGCGGCGGGGCGTTCTTGAGGCTCGTGATCGCGTTGTCGAGCTGCTTCACGACCTTGTCGCAGTCGCCGATGTTGTTCTTGGCTTCCTGCTTGTCGGCGGCGTCGCCCTCCTTGTCGAGGGATTGCTGGAAGAAGTCGCGGGCCTGCTTGTAGACGGTCTGCGACGCCTGGAGCGCCTTGATCGGATCCGGGTCGTTCGTCTTGTTGGCCTTGAAGTCCTTATAGAGGACCCCGAGGTTGTAGTAGGCGGCGCCCCGCTTGCCGTCGATGCCCTGCGCCCTCTTGTATGCCGCCTCGGCACCTTCGAGGTCGTTGAGTCCGCGCAGCGCGATACCCAGGCCGATCACGGCGTCGTAGTTCTTCGGCTGGATCTCGAGCGCCTTGCCGAACATCTCCTTGGCGACGTCGTACTTGCGGAAGTTCAGCGTGAGCTGACCCGCGTTAAGACGCGCTTCGGCGAAGGTCGGATCGGCAGCCACCGCACCGCTGAACGAAGCGAGCGCTTCGTTCAAGGCGCCGCGGTGCATGTAATAGAGGCCGTACGCGTTCTGGAGCGGCGCGTACTTCTCGTTGCGCTTCTTGCCTTCGTCGAGCAGGAGCTTCGCGAGCAAGAGGCGGTTCTTGTTCGCCGCCCAGCCTTCCATGTAGAGCAGGCCGTACGCGGTGTAGGCCTCGACGTTATCCGACTCGACGCCAAGCGCGTTCGAGAGGTTGATCCGCGCATCTTCCTCGAGCTGCTTGTACTTCGGGTCCTTCGCGGTCGTGTGGCGCATCTGCTCGAGCTCGAGCGAGGCGACGTTGATCCGCGCTGCGACGAGCTTGCCGTTCGCCTTGATCGCCGAGTCCCAGTACTGCTTGGCGCCGTCGATCTTGCCCTGCTTGTAGAAGATGGTGCCGAGGTTCGACAGCGCCATCGCCTGCTTGGTCGGATCGCCCTTCATGGTCGTCGCCTGCTGGTACGCCTTGGTGGCGTCATCGAGCAGCTTGCAGCGGTCGTACGAGAGGCCGACCATGAACTGCGCAGCGACGAGTTCCGCGTGCTCGCGCACCACGGCCTGGAATTTCTCGGCCGACTGACGGCACGCGGACTCGTTCCAACCGGACTTGTCGGTCGTTGCGAAGAACGCGACCGCCGCCTGATAATCCTGGCGGGCGTCCTTAGAGATTTCTGCCTTCGGCGCCGTCGGGCCCGTCGACGAGATGTCGCCGGTACCGCCCGACTTGAGCTGCGGAGGCGGAGGCACGGAACCACCACCGCCGCTGCCGGTCTTCTGGCCACCGCCGCACGCGGCGGCCGTCATAAGTGCAATGAGCGTTAGCTTGTTCATAACTTAGTCCACCTTCGCCGGGGGCTCGACCGCGATGACCGGGGCGACGTTATCGGAATCACCACGAACCTCGGAGGCCGTGGGGAATTGTTCGGGCTTGATCTGGCCGAGCTCGCGTTCGCAGAGCTTCGACCAATCGCTGAACCAGCCGAGCTCGGTCGACTTGCCGAGGCAAGCACCGAAGGCTTCGAGCGACTTGTTCGCGAGCGGTTCCGCAGCGGTGGTCAAGGCGTCGCAGTACGCATCGACCTTGTCCTGCGCGAGATCGTAGCCTTCGATCATCTGGGTCGCGCGGACCTCCTTCGGAATCTCGGCGGTGAACAGCTGATCCGAGAAGTTCTGCGTGATCTGTCCGATCCGAGCGGCCGCGGCGATCGAGTTCGCCGCGTCCTTGATCTCGAGCACCTTGGCGTACTTCGTGGTCGCCGTGACCGAGGCCTTCGACTTGCCTTCGAACCAATCGTTGAAGCGCTTCTGCGCCTTCTCCTTGACGGCCTTGTGCTCGGGGAGCCCGTCGCCGAAGTTGAGGTTCGTGGGGAAGTGGATGTCGAGGTACTTCTCGTACTCGATGTCCGCCTCGGCGAACTTCGCCATGCCGAAGTAGTACTTCGCGCCGCCGTCGTCGCCGCCGGTCTTGCCGCCCTTCTTCTCGAACTCCTTCTCGGCCGCGCTGAACGCAGCGAGGGCCTCCTTGAGCTTGCGCTCGTCGCGCTTGACGACCGTCAGCTTGATCTTCGAGTCCGGGCCGCACTGGAGCGGCGCGACGTAGACTTCCTTGCTCTTCTTCTTGTTGGTCTTCTTCGACTCTTTCGCCGTTGCGCGCTCTCGCGTGATCTTCACGCACGAGCCGTCGATCTGCTTCACCGGGCACGATTGCTCGAACAGGATCTGGCCGATCTTCACGTTCGCGATGATCGCCTTGTCCGAACCGCCGCTGCCGCCAAACTCGTGGAGGTACTCGCGGAGGTGCTTGACGACCATGTCCTTGTCCGCGCCCTTCTCGTAGATCGAGGTGAGCGAGAAGCTCGCGTTCGCCGCGTCTTCCTTGTTCTTGGTGCCGAACGTCTTGATGAAGTACCTGGTGTCGTCGATCGCCTTCTGGTCGTCGCCGATACCCTTGCGGTAGAGCACCGCGTCGTTCATCGCATCGTGGGCATCCTTCTCGCCGGCGTACTTCTTCGCGTACTCCTCGAGCTTGTCCGAAGCGCGGTCGTAGAACGCGATATCTCCGTACGCCTTGCCGAGGCGAGCCACGGCCTTGGCCGTGATCTTCGAGTTCGGGAAGTACTTCTGGAGGGTGTTGAACGTGCTGATCGCAGCGCCGATCGACTTACCTTCTTCGAAGCAAACACCGGCGTTGTAGAGCACTTCGTCGTTGCTCGGCTCTTCCGGGTTGCGGTTGTAGATGTCCTGGAATGCGAGACCGCACGCGATGTACGCGCTGTAGTCCTTGGTCTCTTTGGCCTTGGCCTCCAGAGCGAGCGCCTTGTCGCTGAGGTACTTCTTCTTGATCTGGGCGAGCCGAGCCTTCAGGTCATCCTTGCCCTCGAGGAACGGCTTGTCCGCATCGAGCTTATCGGCAAGCGCGCCGAGCTCGTCGAACTTCTGCTGACGGTTGTAGATATCGAGCAGGAGGTTCGCCGAGAACTCCGCCGTCTCGTGCGTCCGGTGGTTCTTGACGATGTCCTCGAAGATCGGGATTGCCTCGTCGAAGTGGTTGTAGCGGCGATAGATGTTCCCCGTCATGAACTTCATGCCGACGAGCTCGTCGTCCTTCGGATCCTTGATGTATTTGATGTAGATATCGAACGCGCCGAGCATCTTCTGCTCGCGCTCCGGGATCGGCTTGGGCTCGGGCTTCTTGCTCTGGTCCTTCGTATCCTCGTCGGCGACCTGCTGCTTGACGCGCGGATCGACGTTGAGGGCGTTCTTCCAGCCGAGCACGGCGGCGTACGCCGATTCCTTCATCAGCTTGGGATCGACCTTGCCGTTCTTGACGACATCGGTGAACGCGACGGCCGCGTTCTCCCATAGCTCGGTCTGGAGGCGCGGCAGCTTCTCCGACTCGGCGCGGCTCCACAGGAGCTCGGCGTAGAAGTACTGGGTCTGCGCGTAATCCTCGGCGTCCGGGAACACCTCGAGGTACACGCGGTAGAGCTTCTCGGCGTAGCCGAGGGTCTCCGGGTTCTTGGTCTTCGCCGATTCCGAGTGGTACGCGCGCGCGAGCTCGCCGGACATCGCGGCGGCGTTATCGTGGCACTCCTGCGCCTCGGCGGCCGGGAGGACCTTCTTCGGCTTGAGCACGCCGTAGAGCTTCACGAGGTTCTCGATCTCGGCGACCTTGTCGGCGTTGCCAGCGCCCGGCATGGACAGCGACGCGTGCGCGACGTTGTACTGCCAGAGGCAGACGTTCTTGTTCGTCGGCGCGCGCTTCATCAGATCGCGGTACGTGTAGATCGCCTTGTCGCTCTTGCCCTGTCCGAGATAGAGGTCGGCGAGGATCGCGAGCATCTCGAACGCGAAGTTCGCATCGACGCGCTTGAACGCGTTGAACGCCTGGTCGGCCTTGCCGATCTCGGCGTAGGCGCGAACGAAGTCCTTCTTCGAAGCGCGGTTGAGAACCTCCTGCTTCTTGTCATTCTTCGTCGCGTTGGCGACCTGGAAGAACGTCTCGAGCGCGTCCTGGTAGCGCTGCTTGTTGAGATGGATCCAGCCCATCTTGTACATCGCGTACCAGTACGCCGACGACTTCGGGAACTTGAGGACCATCTTGTAGCGGGCCTCGGCGTCGTCGAGCTGGCCGGCTTCGAAGAAGTAATCGGCAAACGCGAGGTGCGCCTCGGGGACGTACTTCGAGTTCGGATAGTTCTTGAGCAGCTTGTCGTAGACCGCTCGCGCCTCCTTCATGTACTTGCCGCCTTGCAGCGTGTACCCGTAGTAGAAGAGCGCCATATCCATCTTGGGATAGTTGCGGAAGGCGTCGTTGTCGGTGAGACCCTTGTAGGTCTTCACGGCCTTGAGCAGGTACTGCTTCGCCGTCTCGCCGGCCTTGTTCGCGGCGGCCTGCGCCTGCGCCTTGGCTTGCGGGGTCTTCGCCTTGTCGACCGCGATCGAGAGCTCGGCCGTCTTGAGGCGGAACAAGCGCTGCTGCTTCGCGTAGAGCTCGCCGAGGCGGAAGTAGTAGTCCGACTTCTCCTCGACTTCGCTGTCAGGGGTCTGCTCGATCAGCTGAGCGAGGATCTGTTCCTGCTCGTTGCGAATGTTCGAGACCAGGCCTTCGATCGAGAGCACGGCATCTGCCGTGAGCTCGGGCTTGAACTCGGACTTGTCCTGCGGCTTGGTCTGGATCGGTTTGACCTTGTCCGACAGGTGGACATCGACTTTGACGTCCTGGTTTCGCTTGTACTTGGAGTCGGACCACGCGCTGCTGACGGGCAACAGCCCGATCACGCATGTGGCTACGAACGCTAGCTTCAATCTGGACATAGCGGTTCCTTTTTCCCCGGCGGGACTACAACACAGCGGCGAGACGAGGGCGAGCCGACAAGTGCTGACAGTGGTGACGAACGCAGGAAGCCCGATCCCGTGAACCAACGTGGCTCGCGAGTCGGGGGTGCCTGTTTACTGGGATCGGTCGTCATCATCGTCAGGTTGGGCGAGGCGATGGAGCCGACGGACCTAGTTTTAACTACTGCTTGGGACAGCGAGACCGAATCTTGAACCGGTAATAACCCAGCTCGTCCTTCCAGTACTCGCCATCAAATTTCCACTGAAAGTGTTCGTCGTCAATAATAATCGGTTCTTCCTTATGCTCGGAAGAGACACGAGAACCGACAGCTTCAGCACTTATCTTGTTGCCCTTGGCTTCCAAGATTTCGTACTTGATCTTCGTACCGTCACGAGCCAGTGCACCCAGCTCGCGGGATAGACGATCGACGCGATCGCGAGCGACCTTACCGGCATCGCCCGCGGCGACCGACTGCTGGACCGTGAGCTCCTGGAGCACCTCGGCGGCGACCTGCGTGGTCTGCCACGCCTTGTCGGACTTGGTCAGCATGTCGAGCTCGTGGTTGAGCTCGTCGACCCACGCGAAGCTCTTGAGGAGCGTCTTGTCGTTCAGCACGCTCATGACGAGGCGCTGGGTCTTCTCGTCGAGGCCGGCCTTGTTCGCCTTGACCTTCTTCACGTACTCGTAGAACTCGGCGTTGTCGTCGTACTTCGCGACGATGTCCTTCAAGTTCTTCGTGAGCGGGCCGTACTTGTCGTTGAAGTCCTGGATGGCTTCATCGGCCTGATCGTAGAGGCAGTATTTGAAGTAGATGACGGCGCGGAGCAGCACCGCCTCCGGGTAGTACTGGTTCTCGAAGTACGGCGCATTCAGCGTGTGAATGTTACCGAGGGCCTTCGAGTTGAGCGTCTTCATGAAGTACGCCCACGAAGCCTCGAACAGCGACTCGGCCCAGTCGGCCGAATCCTGCGGCAGCTTCTCGAAGTACTTGATCGACGTGTCGAACTGCTGCGTCGAGTAGAAGACGCGCGCCATCTGGAGCTGCGCGAGCTCGCGATAGTTGTCGATATCGTCGGCGGTGTACGCCGCGGGACGCTCTTCACCGATGATGAGGATGTCCTTGAACGCGTCGACGGCCGGCTTGCCTTCGTACTTGCGGACGTACGTGACGCCCTCGAAGAACTTCGCCTTGATGAAGAAGGCCGACTGGCGATCGACCTGCTGGAACAGCGCGGTCGCCTTGTCGAAGTCGCCGTGCTTGTAGAAGTGGCGACCGAGCAAGAACAGCAGCTCGTCCTTCACCGACGTGAGCGACGGGTCGTTCAGCGCGGCGGGATCGTACGATCCGATCTTTTCGAGAATGCCCGAGCTCTCCGGCAGGACGCGTGAGAGAGCCGCAAGCCATTTGAGCGCCGCACCATGGTAGGTGTGGTTGTCGCCGGCCTGGACGATCTTGTCGAAGTACGCCATCGAGCCGGCGTAGAAGCCCATCTGATAGAGGGTCTTCCCCATGAAGAACTCGGCACGTTGCTTGTTCTTCGCGTCGTCGCCGCTCTCGCCGTCGAGCACTTTCTTGAGCTCGATCGAGGCAGAGAAGTAGTCCTTCTTGTCGTAGAGCTTGATCGCGCGCTCGAGGGTCTTCGAGGGCGGCGTGGAAGCCGCGCTCTCGGGCTCGAACTCCATGTCGCCACCCTTGGCGGGTGCCTTCTTTGGATCGGCATGCGCAGTCGCCGAGGCGAAAACGACAGCCAGTGCGGCTAGGGACGCGTTACGAAGCAGGTGCATCAGTGCTCCTCCAGAGCGCCCACAGCCAAATAGCTGGAGCGGCGAAATAATCGTTGCGCCGCGGGGATGTGTCAAGCCAAGGGGACACACCGAAACACCCAATGGTTGCGCATTTGCCCGCGCAACGGATCGCACCCACTCGGTCACTAACGCTCATGACCAGGGCGGCCCGCTTGACTGCACCATCAGGCTCTCTATTATCGCCCCCGATGATTTCGCCCCGTCACTTCCTTGTCCTGGGCTTTGCTCTGCTCTCCGCCGTGGGCGCATGCACGAGTAATCCCGTCGGGCGCATCTGTGACCTCGGCAGCGAGACTCCGGCTCAGTCGGAAGTCGTCGTCGCCTCGCCCTCTCTCGACTGCGTGTCGCGCACCTGCCTTCGCGAGCCGCTCGGCCGCCCGTTGCCGCCCGGCTCGATCTATCCCGCTGGCAACGCCGGTCTCTGCACGGCCGAGTGCACGGCCGACAGCGATTGCGATCGCGTCCCCGAGTCGCCGTGCACTCTCGGCTTCACGTGCGGTGTCGCCGTGACCGTCGGTCCGTTCTGCTGCAAGAAGTTCTGTATCTGCAAGGACTACGTGGTCATCCCGGAAGCGGGCGAGCTCGCCGAGCCCCAGGCCTGCAACGCGGCGAACAGCTCGAACGCGTGCTGCAACCTCTCGGGTCGCGCGGGCAACTCGCAGTACGCGCTCTGCAAGTAACCTAGGTTTCTCACTGGTCGGCCCTCTGGATGGCCGACGAATCCGGCCACCTCGCGCGGCCGCTTTGCATTTTCGGCTCAGAGCCGCCACGCGTCGATGATGTGATCGATCGCGCGTGCGGTGATCGCCAGGACGTCGAACCGAGCGCGCTGAAAGATCGGCCGGCGCCAGCCGATGTAAAGCGCGGCCATCCTCGCGACCCTCCCCTGCTTCAGGTGGTTCACGGTCTCCGCCGCGTGGCCGAACGATCCCGTTGTCCGGCTACGAACCTCGACGAAGACCAGGACCTCGCCGTCACGCGCGACGACATCGAGCTCGCCGAGCCGGGTCTTGAAGTTCCGCTCGAGGATGGAGTAGCCGAGGTCCTCGAGAAACGCGCTCGCGCGGTCCTCGTTTTTTGCGCCGATCTCGATCGTTGTCGCCATCCCTCGGGCGTACCAGGCGGCTCTGACGATCATGCTGTCCGGTTTTCGGACAACTAGTTTCGGTTCGATCTCCAAAAAAAAAGCCCGGTCGTGAGACCGAGCCTTCGGGCTTCTCCGAGGAGAAACTACTTCTTCTTGTCGGGCTTGCGCGGCTTCTTCGGCTTCTGCACGACGACCGGCGCGGCCGCGGCGGGCTCGGCGCCTTCGGCGGGCTCGGCGACGACTTCTTCCGGCGGCTTCTCGTAGCTACCGTCGCGCTCCTTGATACGAGCGGCCTTACCGGAGAGGTCACGCAAGTAGTACAGGCGCGACTGGTTGACCTTGCCGCGCTGGATCACTTCGATCTTGTCGATGTTCGGCGAGTGATCGGGGAAGATCCTCTCGACGCCGACGCCGTACGAGATCTTGCGGACGGTGAAGGTCGAGCGCGCACCCTTCGAGACACGACGGATGCAAACGCCTTCGAACGCCTGGAGACGAGTCTTCTCGCCTTCGCGAATCTTCGCCCACACCTTGATCGAGTCGCCGGCACGGAACTCAGGCAGAGCTGCCTGACGACGCTGGCTCTTGTCGATCGATTCGAGAATCCGCTGGGCACTCATGGCGACTTCCATTGGGAAAGGTCTTTCGGTCCTCTCGGCCTGCTACTTAACAGGCCGATTGGAGGGTGGTTTCTACGGGAGAAAGGCAGTGCCCGTCAAGACACACGGCCGAAGAGTCGGTCGAGGAGGACCGCTCCTGCCGATCGGACCGAGAGGTGGTTCCAGTCTGTAGCGCCTTCGATCGGCGTAAGGACCCGAGATACTGAAGGAATCAGCGTATCGGCCAAGCCCCAGCCACTCCCGAGGAGGACCAGCATCGGAGCGGGGTCGAGCGCACCTTCCGCGACCATTTCGGCCGGGATCCGGCGTTCGGCGCCTGGAAAGGAGCTCGCTTTGGCCGAGGTCGCGACCACCCGCGGCGCCTGGCCGTACTCGGCCGTGATCGCCGCGAGCACCGTCCCGATCGAGTCCGCGGTGCGGACGAGCTGGAGGGCACGCGCGCGATGCTCGCCCTGATCGTCGCCCATCCACAGGCGCGCGATGTGCTCGGCCTTGTCGCGTTGCGAGGTGACAGGCGTGATCAAGTGCAGCGCCGCGAGGCCGTACGTCATCGACGAGCGCGCGAGATCGTGGATGTCGAAGTTGGTCAGCGCCGTGGTGATCACCTTGCCGACGCGATCGACGACGGGGTGATGGACGAGCGCGAGGTGCGTGCGCGATGCGAGCGGTGGAAACGCTTTCAGATCGGCCTTGGTCTGGCGAAACGCTCTCCAGAGATCCGGCCGCCGAGCCGCGGTGCGCTGCATCGCTTGCTGGCGCCGCCACGTCGCGATCGCGGCGTGGTTGCCACCGGCCAAGACGGCGGGCACCGCACGGCCATCGAGCTCGAGCGGACGCGTGTACTGCGGATATTCGAGTAGCCCGGCGGAGAACGATTCGTCGTCGGCGGAGGTCTGATCGCCGAGCACGCCGGGGACCAGCCGGGACACCGCATCGATGATCACGAGCGCACCGAGCTCGCCGCCCGAGAGCACGTAATCACCGAGCGAGATTTCTTCGTCGATCGCCGCATCGATCACGCGCTGGTCGACGCCTTCGTAGCGCCCGCACACGAGCACGAGGTGATCCTTCGTCGCGAGCTCTGTGACGCGCGCCTGCGTGAGCGGTGCGCCACCGGGAGACAGCAGGATGCGATGTCCGGGGCCTGCCTTGGCGATAGCGGCGAGCAGTGGCTCCGGCTTCATCACCATGCCGGGACCACCGCCGTACGGCGTGTCATCCACGGTGCGGTGCTTGTCGTGCGTGAATTCGCGCGGCGAGATGCACTCGACCGTGATCGTGCCGGCTTGCTTCGCGCGACCGACGACCCCCGCGGTCAGGGTGGGATCGATCAGCTCGGGCAGGATCGTGATGACCGTGAACTTGATGGAGGTCACCGTTTGAGCAATTTGCTCTCGGGCAAACCCTCGGGCGGATCGACGAACACGAGCTTCTTCTCGACATCGACGCCGGTGACAAAGTCGTCGACGAGCGGGAGCAGACGCTCGATCTCGCCGTGGTGGATCACGAGGAGATCTTGAAACGCGCCGCGCTGGATCTCGGCGACCGTGCCCCACGACGTGCCATCGGGCGTCTGCGCGGTGCAGCCGATCATGTCGGAGAGCAGGACATCGCTCTCGTCGAGCTCGAGCTGAGCGCGAAACACCTCGACGGGCTTGCCCTTGAGGAGCTCCGCGTCGTTGCGCGAACCGACGCCCTCGAAGCCGACGAGCCACCCCTTGTGGGTGTTGCGGGCCTTGAGGATCTTGCGCTCGAGCCCGCCGACAAAGCAGGTCTCGACATCGCCGAGCGTCTCCGAATCGGGGTCGTGGGTAAACACCACGACCTCGCCTCGGATGCCGTGCGCCCTCGCGACACCGCCTATTTCTATGCGGACGGGGGCAGCCACGACGGAGCTGTTATTCGAGGATCTCGACGAGCGTGCGCTTGCGGTCGCGCGGCGTGATCGCCTGAACGACCGTGCGCAGCGCGCGGGCGGTCTTGCCGCCGCGACCGATCACCTTGCCGAGATCGGACTCGGCAACTTCGAGCTCGTAGACGTTCGCGGAGCGCTCTTCGACGAGCTCCACGTGAACTTCATCGGGCTTGTCGACGAGATTCACCGCCAGATAGCGGATGAGCTCGGCGAGATCCGGGCCTGCGGCGTTTTCAGCCACGAGCTACGCGGCCTTCGAAGCAACGGCTTTCGGAGCCGTACGAGCGGTGCGGAGTACGATCGACTTGAGCGTGCCGGACGGCTGCGCGCCGACCTTGATCCAGCGCGCGTACTTCTCTTGATCGAGCTTCAGCACCTTGGTGGTGGGGTGATAGGTGCCCAACAGCTCGATGAACTTGCCGTCGCGCGCCTTCCGCTTGTCGGCGGCGACGATGCGGTAAAACGGCGACTTCTTCTTGCCTTGACGTGACATGCGGAGAGCAACGGACATGAGTTCCTCGAACTAGAGTTTCGGAAGCGGCCATATCTACCGAGTCATGCATGCGGTGTCAACGTGCTATATGCCCTGCATGTATCGGCGGTTGGCCGTTCTGGCCCTGATCCTGGCCACGTGGTCCTGCAACAAAAGTGACGTGAAGACCCCAGGAAACGGGTCCAGTGGCTCGCAAGCCACTGCTACGCCGTCGAAACCCAGCTTCACGGTCTTCGCGCTTGCCGAGCTCCGCGGCCAGATCGGCCCCTGCGGCTGCACCTCGGATCCGCTCGGCGATATTACGCGAACGACCCGGCTGGTCGAGGACGCGCGAAAGGCCGGACCAGTCCTGGTGGTCGATGCGGGGTCCCTTCTTTATTCGCAGAACCCGGTGCCTGCGAACCTCGATGCCCAGGAGGAGCTCAAGGCGGACTTGCTCGCGAGCTTGTATACGAAGCAGCTGAACGTGGCCGCGGTCGGCCTCGGCCCCGCCGATGTCGCGAAGGGCCCCGACAAGCAGCGGTTCGCGCGGGTCGAATCGAACATCACGAGTGGCTACGCCACCAAGCCGCCGGTCGTCACCCTGGTCGGCGACACCAAGGTCGGGGTGTTCGGCGTGATCGCAGAAGACACGTTCGCCCGCTCGAGCAACGTCGCGGTCGGCGATCCGGTCGCCGCGGGCAAGCTCGCGGTCGCCACGCTCAAGGCCGATGGCGCGCTGATCGTGATCGCCCTGGTTCAAGCGGCCAAGAAGGGCGAAGCAGCGCAGCTCGTCAAAGACATCGGCGGCATCGATCTCGCGATCGCGGGCCTCGGCCAGCTCGCGCCGGAGCCCGACGAGATCGAAGTCGAACCGACGAAGGTCGGCGGCGGCTGGATGGTCATCCCGGGCAATCGCGGTCAGATCGTCAGCCGCATCGATGTCTACGAGAAGGGTGCGGGTCCGCTCGTCGACGCGATCGGTCCGGCGGCGGCGAAGGCCAAGATCGCGGCGTACGACAAGGAGCTCGCGTCGCGCGATGCCGAGCTCGCGCGATTCGCGGTCGATAAGTCGTCGGATGCCGCGTTCGTCGCGCAGAAGAAGCAAGAGCGCACCGGGGTGGTCGCCGCGCGCGACGCGCTCGCGAAGCAGCCGCTCGTCGTGCCGGCCTCGGGCAGCTTTCTCACGCTCGCTCAGGTGAAGATCAACAAGGCGCTTGCCTGCTCCGTGCCTGCCCAGAGCGAGGTCAACGCGTTCTACGCTGCAGCCGGTGCCGCGAACGTCAAGGCGGCCGCAGGTAAGCCGGTCGTTCTGCCCGCGAAAGGTCAGGCGAGCTACGTCGGCATGAGCACGTGTGGGGACTGCCACGATGCCGAGGTGAAGTTCTGGGCCAAGACCGTGCACGCGACCGCGTGGAAGACGCTCGTCGATCGCGGCCAGCAGTTCGACTACGACTGCATCGGCTGTCACGTCACCGGCTGGCAGAAGCCCGGTGGATCGAACCTCGCGTTCAACGAACCACTGCGCGACGTGCAGTGCGAGACCTGCCACGGTCCGGCCTCGATCCACGTCAAGCAAGGCGGCGAAGAGAAGCCGCTCGCGATCCTCGAGGCTCCGCCGGAGAATCTGTGCGCGGGCCAGTGCCACACGAAGCTCCACTCCGACACGTTCCAGCGCGACGCGTACCTGCGCGACATCCTGGGCGAGGGTCACGGCGCCGAGGCGCGCAAGAAGCTCGGCGACGGCCCGACCGGCGCGTCGCTCCGCAAAGCCGCGCTCGATAAAGCCGGCAAATCCATCGGCGCGAACTGCACCCGGTGACTCGTACGGCGCTCGTGTTGGGGCTCGCATTGGCCGCCTGCGGAGGCGGAGCACAGACCCACGTCGTGCACGAGCAGCCGGTTGCGGGCTCGACGATCCGCGGCTACGCGACGTTCTACAACGAGTCGCAGATGACGGCGTCAGGGGAACGATTCGACAAGCGCGCGCTCACCGCTGCACATCGGACGCTACGGATGGGTACGATGGTTCGCGTGACGAACGAGCGGAACGGGCGCAGCGTGGTGGTGCGTATCAATGATCGCGGGCCATTCGGCAAGCGCACGCGGATCATCGATCTCTCCGAGGCCGCGGCCAAGCAGCTCGACATGATCGAGGCCGGCGTCGTGCCGGTGACGCTCGAGGTGTTGCCGTGAACGTCGTCGAGCTGAACGACCTATCGAAGAGCTTCGCGCTGATCAAAGCACTCGACCATGTTACTGCCGAGATCACCGGTAACGTCATCGGCCTGCTCGGTCCGAATGGCTCCGGCAAGTCGACGATGCTGAAGTGCCTCCTCGGCTTGATCCCGTTCGAGGGCAGCGCACGCGTCCTCGGCCTGTCCTCGGCGACCGAGGGCTCGGCGATCCGCGATCGCGTCGGCTACATGCCGGAACAAGAAGCGTTCCTGAGTGGCATGAGCGCGGTCGAGCTCTGTACGTATGCAGGCGAGCTCTCGGGCCTGCCGCGCACCGAGGCGATGCAGCGCGCCCACGCGTCGCTTTACTACGCCGGGATCGAGGACAAGCGCTATCAACCAGTCGACGGCTACTCCACGGGTCAGAAGCAGCGGGTGAAGCTCGCGCAGGCGCTCGTTCACGATCCCGAGCTGTTGTTTCTCGACGAGCCCACGAACGGGCTCGATCCGCGCTCGCGGGACGAGATGCTCGATCTGATCGTCGAGCTCCCCGCCCGCCGCGGCTGCTCGATCATCTTGTCGACGCACCTCCTGCCCGATGTCGAGCGGATCTGCGACCACGCGGTGATCATGCATCAGGGTGCGCTCAAGTTCGCCGGCACCATCGACGAGCTGCGTGGCGCGCGCGGTGACGACACCGCGCTCACCGTCGAGGTCAAAGCCGATGCACAGAAGCTCGCCGACGTACTCTCGGCGGCGGGCGCGACGTGCAAGGTGAATTCACCGGTCCAGCTCTCGGTCGATCTGCCGCCGCACACGACGACCGAGCTCGTGTTTCGCCAGGCGCGCACCGCCGAGCTCCAGATCCGCGGCATCGAGGTTCGCCGCGAGAGCATCGAGGCCGCGTTCCTGCGCGTGATCGGCGTCGCGCCATGAGCGAGATCCACGACCTCGGCTACAAGCGCTACGCCGGTGTGCGCCAGGAAGCGTCGCAACGCTGGCGCGTGATCATGCGCAACACGATCGCGAATGGCTGGCAGACCTTCTTCCGTTACAAGGCGTGGCTCGGCGCGGCGGTGATCGTCACCGCGATCGCGGCGGTGTTCATCTTCATCGCGACCTCGAAGACCTGGAACCTCGGCCACGGCATCCAGGCCACGTTCGCCGACATGGCGCTGCCATTCGCGTTCGACCTGTTCACGAAGATCGCGTTCGTCCTGTCGCTCCGCCTCGGCGCGACGATCATCGCGCAGGACTTCGCGAGCGGCGCGTTCGTCTTCTACTTCGCGCGCTCGACCCGGCCGATCGATTATCTCCTCGGCAAGCTCACCGGCTACTTCCTGCTCGTCGGCGTGATCCTGATCGGCGGGCCGCTCCTCATCGCGCTGATGCGGATCGGCTTCACCGGCTACAAAGATGTCTCCGAGCTCGTGCCGGAGCTCTGGTTGATCCCGAAAGTGCTCGCGGTCGGTGTCGTCGGCACGATCGTGTACACCGCGGTTCCGCTCGGGTTCTCGGCGATGATCGCGAACCCGCGCTACGCGCTCGGCGTGTGGGCCGGTTGGTACGTGATCGCCGGTTCGATGGCGACCGCCATCGGTCGCGCGATGAACCTGCCGCTCGGCGCGCTCGATATTGGTCACGCCTTTCACAGCGTGACCGCGTACGCGCTCGGCAATCCGATCGGCATCTTCGGTCAGCCGCTCGACGACCTGCCGCTCTCGGCCTGCTTGATCTCGCTCGGCCTGCAGAGCGCGCTCGCGATCGGCGCGATCATGATCCAGCTCCGCCACGCACAACGCAGTGGCGTCGGAGGTGCGACGTGACCGCTGCTGTCGACGTCGTCGACGTCCGGGCATGCAGCAAGTGGTACGGCAACGTGCTCGGCATGTCCGACATCACCTGGTCGCTGAAGGGCGGCATCGTCGGGCTCCTCGGTCCGAACGGCGCCGGCAAGTCGACCCTCATCAAGATGATCGCGGGGCTCCACGCACCGTCGCGCGGCACGCTCACCGTGTTCGGCGCGGATCCGTTCACCGATGCCGCCGTGCGCAGCCGGATCGGCTACGCCCCCGAGCACGAGAAGACCTGGGACGAGCTCACCGCGCGCGAGCTCGTCACATACATGGCCGAGCTCGCGGGCGTCCCGCGCGCCGATGCGAACCAAGCCGCGGAGGGCGCGCTCGCGGAGATGGGCATGACCAAGGCGATGAACCGGCGGGTCCGCGGGTTCTCCAAGGGCATGCGCCAGCGCGTGAAGCTCGCGACCGCGATCGTGCACGAGCCCGATCTGCTCCTGCTCGACGAGCCGCTCACCGGCGTCGACCCGATCGCGCGCGCCGACATCGTGGAGCGGATCAAGAAGCTCGGCCAGAACGGCACCACGATCGTCGTCTCGAGCCACGTGCTCTACGAGATCGAGGCGCTGACCTCCGAGATCGTCGTCATCTATCGCGGCCAGGTCCTGGCAGAGGGCAACGTCTACGAGATCCGCAAGCTGATCGACAAGCAGCCCCATCGCATCCGCATCGAGTGCGATCGCCCGCACGCGATCGGCACCGCGCTCGCGGGCGCCGAGCACGTCGCGCGCATCGTGTTCGAGCGTAACGCGGCCCTCGTCGAGACCCGCGACCCGGACCGCTGCTACGCCGAGATCGCCGACGCCGTTCTCGCGAACAACATCGCCGTGCGCCAGCTCACCTCGCCCGATAACAACCTCGGCGCCGTCTTCGACTACCTCACGCGTGCCGGCGGTGGCGCATGAGCGTCCCCACCACGGCCGAGGCGCTCTCCACCCTCGTGCGCCTCACCCTCACCCGCGTCACACGCGGCAAGCTCCTGTGGATCAGCCTCGCGATCGCATTCCTCCCGATCATGTTCGCGGGCGCGATGGGTCAGGCGAAGCAGAGCGTGGACACCATCACGCACGCCACGATGCTCATCGAGACGTTCGTGCTCGCGATCCTCCCATCGCTCTATGGCGCCCCCGCGATCGCCGAAGAGATCGAAGAGCGCACCGCGACCTATCTGTGGTCCCGCCCGATCGCGCGCTGGGTGATCATCGCCGGCAAGCTGCTCGCTCTCGCCCCGTTCGCGGGTGTCGTCGTGCTCGGCAGCTGGGTCATCGCGATCCTGGTCTCGCTCCACCAGCTGCCCTCCATCCTCAGCATGGTCGGCCTCGGCTTCGGCGCCGCCGGGATCACGATCGTCGCGTGCGGCATCGCCACCCTGTTCCCCAAGCGTGGCATGGCGCTCGCTATCATCTATGTCCTCATCCTCGACCTGCCGCTCGGCGAAGTGCCGGCCAGCGTGCGCTGGCTGAGCGTGACGCATGCCACCACCACGCTGGCGGATCTCCAGACCGACACCTCGCCGGCCTACGGCGCCCTCGCCCTGGTCGTGATCTCGGCGATCTGGCTCGCGGTGGCATTTCGCCGCGTCGGCCAGCTCGAAACGTAGCGCACTTTTTTCACATGCGTCGGCGTGCGGATCTTTGGTAGCGTCGGGTCTCAATGAAGCTGACCGTCTTTGCACTAGTCCTTGGAATCACTGCCGCATCAGCCTGCGGGCCGTCCACGCGGGATGACAACTTCGGCACCAACGACGGTGGCAACAACGGCAGTGGTAGTGGCAGCGGCAGCGGCAGCGGTGGCGATGGCTGCTCGGCGGCTTCGAAGCTGATCTACACCGTCGATCAAGGAAACGTTCTCTACTCGTTCAACGCCACGACAAAGTCGTTCACGAGCTTGGGTACGCTCAACTGCCCGGCCGGATCGGTTGCCGCGCCGTTCTCGATGGGGGTCGATCGCAACTCGCAAGCGTACGTGCTCTACGTCGATCCTAGCGGCTTCCAGGGCCCTCAAGTCTTCAAGGTCGACACGACGGCGTCGGGTATTCCGTGTACCGCCACGTCGTTCAATGGCACATCGGGACTCGCGGAGTTCGGGATGGGCTTTTCGACAACTACCGCCGGTGGCGATGTCGATCAGCTCTTTATCGCAGGTGGTGCAGCCGTTTCGACGACCTCACCGTCGACACTCGCAACTCTCGACGTGACGACCATGGCGACGACGAATATCCATTCGCTCACAGGCTCTCCCGAGCTCACCGGTAACTCGAACGGCGAGCTCTGGGGTTTCTTCCCGGACGCGAGCAACCCGAAGATCGGGCAGATCAATAAGTCCACGGGCGCAGTAGCGTCAGTGAGCCTTCCCGCATCGATGAAGGGCGGTCCCATGGATTGGGCCTTCGCCTTCTACGGCGGCCATTACTTCGTGTTCCTGCAGCGCGATGCCAACACGAGCGACACGGACACGACCGTTTACGAAGTGACGCCCACCGGCACGCTCGTCAGCTCGACGAGTTCGATGGGCAAGCACATCGTCGGCGCCGGCGTCTCGACGTGCGCGCCCGTCGTCATCCAGTAACGAAGACGCTCGAGACAACGACCCTGGCGCGAGGGTCACCAACTCGCTGGCGTCGTGTCATGATCGACCGGCGTGTCGCGCGAGTGGAAGATCCGAGC
>JAYWCI010000135.1:0-11113 GCA_043780895.1 Kofleriaceae bacterium
CCGGTCTGGGCAAGGCCAGCACCACAAAGCCGGAACCGCATCAGAGCTGCAAGAAGGCCGAGCAGTTCCGCGCGACGAACTACTCCTACCAGGACCTGCGCCTGGTCGGCATCGTGGCGCAAGGGACGAACAAGCGGGTCCTGATGATGGACACCGCGAACCTCGGTTGGATCATCCATCGTGGCGACTGCGTCGGCAAAGAGAAGGCCGTCGTGAAAGATATCGGTACGGGGTACGTGACCTTCGTCGTCGACGAAGATCCGGACACCAAGCGACCGGCGACGGAGACCTCGGTCCAGTTGCACCCGGGTGGTCTCGAGATGGATCTGCCGACGTCGCAGCCGTCGCCCGGCGGCGCTGGCCCGACGATCTTGCCCGCGGCACCGCCGCCGACACCGGCCATTCCTCGCACCGAAGCGACCGGCCCGACGAAACGATAAGCGACGAAAATTTGGCGTCCTGCGAATAGCAGGCGAAAATTTTCATGCTGCGCGATAGGCCGCGAGCGATCAGCGTCGAGACCCGACGCACCGCTCGTCGTTCATTCGCAGTTTGTAGGAGACGCCCACGATGGGAATGAGCATGAACCCGAGAACTTTGATCGCCGCAATCGTCGTCGTTGCTTCGACGACGCTGGCTCCGATCGCACACGCGGATGGCAAGAACGAGATCCGCGCCGTGACGTTCGACGAGAGCGGGGGCACGACGAGTGTCCACGTCCGCGGCGCCGACGCGCCGACGTTCACCGTCTACAAGCTCGAGCGGCCAACCCGCGTCGTCATCGACATGCCGCGAGCGCAGCTCGCCGATGCGGTGCGGGGTCACGAGAGTGCGGCGACATTCTCGCCGAACACGTGGGCGGTCTCGACCATCGCAGCACAACAACTCGACGACAACGGCGTCCGCATCGTCGTGACGATGGCGCGGCCCGGCCGCTACGACGTCAAGACGGTCGGCAACGAAGTGGTCGTGATGGTGATGCCGCGCGATGCGGCACCCAAGACCGCGAACCCCGAAGATCTGGTTCGTGCCCAGCAACAAGTGAGTGCGGCCGAGAAGGCCCGCGCGACGGCTCAGCAACAAGCCGATGCTGCGACCGCGACCGCGAAGCAGATGCGCAGCGACGCCGAGGCCGCGAAGAAGGCGGCGGCGGAGCAGGTCGCGAAGGCCGAAGCTGCCCAGCACGCGGTCGAGCAGGCGAGCGCTGCCGACCTCGGTGCCGCGAAGCAAGCCGCGGCGCAGGCGAAGAAGGCTGCCGAGCAAGCGAAGCGCGATGCCGAGACGGCGAAGGCGACCGCCGCGAGCGCGCAGCTCGAAGCCGATCGCTCGCGCACAACGGCCGAGCAGGCCAAGCAAGAAGCACTCGCGGAAGCGCAGAGCGCGAGGGCCGATGCTGCGAAGGCGCACGACGATACCAAGACCGCGCAAGCCGAGCTCGCGCAGGCCAAGAGCGAAGCGGCGCGGGCCCAGACCGCGGCCGAGAAGAAGACCGCCGCCGCGGAGCTCGCACTTGCCCAGGCGAAGGCCGATGCCGCGAGCGAGCGAGCCGTCGCCGAGCAGGCGCGTCGCGATGCCGACGATGCGAAGCGCGATACCTCGAGCGCGAAGGCAGAAGCCGCGCGTGCTCGCAGCGAAGCGATGACCGCGAAGCAGGATGCTGCGGCCGACAAGAAGAAGGCGGAAGCCGCGCGTGGCGATGCCGAGAAGATGTTGAAGGACGCGAAGGTGCAGGTCGCCTCGCTCGAGAAGAAGAGCGCCGCGGCGCAGGAGCTCGAGGACAAGGCGCGTGTGGCGAGTGCTGCGGCGCAGGCACGTGAAGAAGCAGCTCGCGACAGCGAAGCGCGCGCGCTGCAAGATCGGCTCGCCGCGGAGGCCGCGGTGAAGCAAGCAAAGGATGCGCAGACCAAGGTCGCCGCCTCGGAGCGCACCAAGGCCGCCGCGGATGCAAAGGCCGCCGAGGATCGCCTCGCGGTCGCGCGCCGTGCCACGGCCGAGACCGAATCGCAGCGCCGCACCGCGGAGAAGGCCGCGAAGGCCGCGAACGCAGAGCTCGATCAGACCAAGACGATGCTCGCGGGTGTCGAGCAGCAGCGCACGGTCGCGATGACCGCTGCCGCCGAGGCCGCGCGCGCTCGCAGTGAAGCGCTCGCAGCCGCCGACGATGCGTCGCGCCGTCGCAACGAGGCCGAGCAGGCCGCGACCGAGGCTTCGAAGCAGAAGAAAGATGCCGAGCTCGCTGTCAGCGATGCCGTCAAGCTCAAGCGCGAAGCGCTCGAGGCAGCGAAGTCGGCGCAAGCCGCTCGCGATGCCGCCGAGTCGCAGCGCAAGCTCGCCGAGCGCGCCACTCAGACCGCGATCAACACCAAGTCGAGCGCGGAGCTCTCGATCAACGAGCTAACCATGAAGCGCCAGGCTGCCGAGCGTGCCGCGGCGGAGCTCGAGACCCGCTCGAAGGCCGAAGCGAGGGCGCAGGCCGAGATGGCCGCGGCGCAGACTCGCAAGGCGAGCGACAAGGATCTCGCGGATGTTCGCTCCGAGCTCGCGAAGCTCGCGACCGAGCGCAAGCAGGCCGAAGCCGAGCTCGCGGATCGCCGCAAGGCCGTCTCGACCCAGCAAGCCGAGGCCGCGCGGCTCGAGACCGTGGCGTCGCAAGCGAGGGACGCGGCGAGCCGTGAAGAGCAGCGCCGCCAGTCCCTCGCGCAGAAGCGCATGAGCCAGGAGACGGAGCTCGCGAGCATCACCGCGGCCAAGACCGAGGCCCAGAAGATCAAAGCCCAGGTGCGGGTCGCCGAGGCCGACAAGCCGGAGCTGGTCGTCGCGAAGAAGCTCGGCAAGCTCGGCAAGGTCACCTCGATCGATTTCAAGGGAGACGATGGCAACGGTCAGGTCTCGATCATGGTCGGCGATGACGCGAAGATCGAAGTCGGCGAGATCACGGCGACCCACGCCGAGCTGATCGTCGACAATGCAGAGCTCGCGGCGAAGCTCGAGCGCACGCTCGACGTGTCGCGGTTCGGCAGCCCGGTCAAATCGGTGTCGTCGTTCCGCGATCGCAAGGAACCGAACCGAGTCCGGCTCGTGGCCGAGCTCGCGCAGCCGGCGACGCCGACCATCGATCGCGATGCCAAGACGATTCGCTGGCACTTCATCTCGGGTGAGGCGATCGCGCAGCGCCCGGTCAAGATGGTGAACGTGCCGTCGCCGGTCGTCGGTGGCTTCGGTGCCGCGTCGACGCCGGTCGCGCAGCAATCGGTCACCCAGGTCCCACCGCAGGGCAACCGCCGCCGCATCTATCACGGCGCGCCGGTCGACTTCGACTTCAAGGATGCGCCGATGTCGGACCTCCTCCGGGTGATCTCGGATACCGGTCACATCAACATCGTCGTGCCGCAGACCATCGAAGCCAAGGTCACGGTTCGCCTCAAGCACGTGCCTTGGGATCAAGCGCTCGAGGTCATCCTCCAGTCGTACGGCCTGTGGTACCGCCGCGAGGGCATCATCTATCGCATCGCGACGCAGAAGGAGCTCGACGCGGAGGATGCCGCTGAAGCGATGCGTCGCGAGGCCGCGCAAAAGGCGGAAGTGCCGCGCACCGAGGTCATCACGCTCAACTACGCGAGCGCCGAAGAGCTCAAGCCGAAACTCGAGGCCATGAAGTCGGCGCACGGCACGATCGAAGTCGATCAGCGTACGAACGCGCTGATCGTCAACGACGTCGCGGGCAACCGCGGCGAGATCGTGAAGCTCGCGCTGTCGCTCGATACGCAGACTCCGCAGATCTCGATCGAAGCGCGCATCGTCGAGGCGCGATCGACGTTCCTTCGCCAGATCGGTATCCAGTGGGGCGGCAATGCCATCACCGGTGCGAACGGCGGCAATGCGACCGGCCTCTCGTTCCCGTCGAGCATCGGCATCAAGGGTGCGAACTCCGATGCCGCGACGATCGCGACCGGTGTCGCGGCTCCCTCGGACTTCGCCGTCAACCTGCCGGCTTCGACGGGCTCCGGCGAAGGTGGCGCGCTCGGCTTCGCGCTCGGTTCGATCGGTGGCAACTTCAACATCAACCTCCGCCTCTCGGCTCTCGAGGATAGCGGCACCGTTCGCATCATCTCGGCGCCGAAGGTCACGGTGCTGAACAACCGCCAGGCCAAGATCAGCCAAGGCGTGTCGATTCCGATCTCGGTCGTGTCGGCGGCTGGTACGAACACGCAGTTCGTCCAGGCTGACCTCTCGCTGACGGTCACGCCGTACGTGTCGCAACGCGACTGCGCGATCGCCATGGACCTCCTGGTCCAGAAGAACGAGCCGGACTTCGTCAACGTCGGTGCACGTGGTGACCCGACGATTCTCCGCAAGGAAGCGCGCACGTACATGCTCGTCGCCGACGGCGAGACCACGGTGCTCGGTGGTATCTACACGCGCAACTCGGGCATCGCGTACAAGAAGATCCCGCTCCTCGGCGATATCCCGGTGCTCGGCTGGCTGTTCAAGAACCGCCGCGAGAATGATGATCGCACCGAGATCCTGGTGTTCATCACTCCGAAGATCACGAACAAGGGCTCGCTGCCCTGTTCCAAGTAACGCGCTAACCTGGTCCGTGCCGCCATTGTTCCTCATCGGGTTCATGGCCGCGGGCAAGAGCTCGGTCGGCCGTGCCCTCGCGCGCGAGTCTGCTCCTGTCGGCCGAGCTTTCTTCGATCTCGATGATCTGATCGCAGCGCAAGGCGAACCGGTCGCCGAGCTGCTCGCGCGAGATCCGACCGCGTTTCGCGAGCGCGAAGCCAGGACGCTCGCAGCCGCGATCGCGACCTCGGGCGATGCCGTGATCTCGACGGGCGGAGGTGCCGCGGCATACGGCGACAACCTCGCTCGCATGCGTCGCGCGGGTTGCGTGATCGCGCTGTCGGTCGATGTCGATGCCGCGCGACAGCGCGCAGCGGACGGCACGGTGCGCCCCCTGCTCGAACAACCGATCGAGAAGATCCACGAGCTCGCGGCGCAGCGTGCGCCGATCTATCGCCGCGCGCATGCCGTGGTCGATACGAATGGCCGGTCGATCGATCAGGTCGTCGCGCTCGTGCGCGAGGCCGAGCGCGCGTATGCGGCCGCACCAGGCGACACCACCACGGTGGTCGCGCTCGGCGAGCGCAGCTACCCGGTCACCATCGGAGAGTCGTTCTCGGCGACGCGGATCGGCACGCCTTCGCAGGTCGCGATCATCACCGATAAGAATGTGGCCGCGCATTGGCGCGCGGCCGCCGAGACCGCGCTCGCGGCCTTCGCATCGTTCACGCTCGTGATCGAGCCCGGTGAAGCGAACAAGACGTTCGCCACGTACCAGTCGCTCTGCGATCAGTTGATCGAGCACGGCATCGATCGCAGCTCGGCGATCGTCGCGCTCGGTGGCGGTGTCGTCGGCGATCTGGCGGGCTTTGTCGCCGCGACCCTGCTTCGCGGCATCCCGGTGATCCAGTGGCCGACGACGATCGTCGCGATGTGCGACGCCGCGATCGGGGGCAAGACCGCGGTCGACACGGCGGCAGGCAAGAACCTCGTCGGTGCGTTCTGGCAGCCACGGATCGTCGCGTGCAATCTCACGACGCTCTCGACGCTGCCGCAGCGCGAACGCCGTGCGGGCTTCGGCGAGCTCTGGAAGTACGCCTTGCTCGATGGCGCGGAGCTGTGGAGCGCGGTCGATCAGTGCACGGCCTGGGCGAGCGCGGGTGGTGCGCCACCGGCGGCATTGCACGAGGTGATCGCACGCTCGGTCGCTTACAAGGCCGCGGTCGTCGGGCGCGACGAGCTCGAGCGCACCGGCCATCGCGCACTCCTCAATCTCGGTCATACCGTCGGTCACGCGATCGAATCGCACACCGGCCTTCATCACGGCGAAGCCGTCGGGTTGGGGCTCGTCGTCGCATGTCGCGTGTCCGCGGCACTTGGCCTCGCGAGTGCCTCGCTCGAAACCAGCGTCGCCGCGGCCTTGCAACGTACCGGCTTACCTCACGATCCCGACCCTTATCTAAGCGACGAGGTGCTGGCGCGCCTCAAGGTCGATAAGAAACGTACCGGTGATCGTGTGAAGTTCATCGCTGTTCGCGACGTAGGCTCGTGTGAGCCGGTCGACATTGCGCTGTCGGAACTAGGAAGAATTTTGCGTGTCGAGGGCTCACCTTGATACGATTTTATTTGGAGGACGCCATGCGGCTCGTCTCGATACTCGCGTTTGTAGGTCTCGCTTCCGGTTGTGCGAACGACGGAGACGCAGGCATGTTTGTCTTGAACAACTCGGCACCTCCCGCTGGGACCGTGTGCACGTTCACGGGTGAGCAGGCACAGCTGTTCACGTCGGCGGGATCGATCTCGGCCTACTCGACGGAAACGAATGCTGCAGCGTCGGGCTACATCCTGTCGCCGCTGATCGAGAGTCGGATCACGACGACGAGTGATGTTCAAATCCCGCAGCGCACCATCCATCTCGAGGGCGCGAACATCACGGCACAGGTCAACGGCAACGGGGTCAAGCAGCAGTACACCGCCCTGTTTGCGGGCAGCCTTGCGCCTGGAGGAACGACGAACGTGTCGTTCGAGGCACTACCTGTGCCTTCGATCATGGCATTCGAGCCGTCGAAGACCGACAACATTCTCGTCGTTTTGACAGTCCAGATCTTCGGCACCCTTGGCGGGTCGCGCATCGATGCGGATCCCTTTCAGTACCCCGTTACGATCGTCGGCGAAGGTAAGGGCATCGTGTTCGGTGTTACCAACCTATGTACGGTCCCGGGCTCGGTCGCTCGCACCGGAAACGCGTGTAACCCGTTCCAGGACGGCACGGTCGATTGCTGTCTTTCGAAGTCCGGTAGGCTGGTCTGTCCGGCCATCGCTGAGCTCCCGTGATCGGTGATATCGTAGGTACAGCATGTTCGCCGAACACCTGAAGAAGATCGTCGATAACGTCGATGGTGGCATCGCCGCGATCGTCATGGGCCTCGACGGTATCCCCGTCGAGACGTACGTGCGCCAGAACGACAAGATCGACGTCGCGACCATCGCGATGGAGTTCTCGTTCATCCTCGGTCAGGTCCGCAAAGCGGGCGACAGCCTCGCGGTCGGCAGCCTCGAGGAGCTCACCGTCAAGGCGCAGCGCCTCGTGCTGATCTGCCGGATGCTCACGCCGCAGTACTTCGTCGCGGTCGTGGTCTCGGCGGAAGCGAACTCGGGCAAGGCTCGGTTCCTCGCGCGTATGGCCGGTCCGCAGCTCGCTGCCCAGCTGTGAAGCCGACGCGGGTTCTGGTCCTCCACGGACCGAACCTCAACATGCTCGGCCGGCGCGATCCGGTCCAGTACGGCACACTCACGCTCGCCGAGATCAACGCCGAGATGCTCCGCCGCGCCACCGAACGAGGCGTCGCGCTGCGCTGCGAGCAGAGCAACCTCGAAGGCACGCTGATCGACCTCATCCAGGGCGCTCTCGGGTGGGCCGACGCGATCGTCATCAACCCCGGGAGTTACTCGCATACCTCGATCGGCATCCGCGATGCGATCGAGGCCGTGGCCATCCCGACCGTCGAAGTTCACCTCTCGAATATCTACAGTCGCGAGGAGTTTCGGCAGCATTCGATCACCGCGGCGCGGTGCGTCGGTGTGATCAGCGGATTCCGCGCACAAAGCTACTATCTGGGCCTGGACGCGGCCCTCGCACACGTGGAAAGTTCCTCGCGATCTCATGGCAAAGCCGGCAAAACCAGACCGCGAAAGCGGAGTCGCTGAACACGAGCTCGTGACGATGGCGCGAGGGCTCGCGGAGATTGCGACCGCGAACAACCTGTCCGAGCTGATCGTCGATACCAAAGACACCACGCTCACCATTCGTCGCGGTCCGGTCGGTCAGGTCGGCCAGGTCATGATGCCGATGCAGCAGATGCCGGTGGCAACGAACGCACCGTACGTCGCTGTGCCGACCTCGGCTCTCGCACCGACGCCCGCGCCGATCATCGACGACAAGAGCCACGTCGTGACGTCACCGTTCGTCGGCACGTTCTATCGCAAGCCGAACCCGGACTCCGCGAACTACGTCTCGATGGGCGACAAGGTCGAGAAGGGCGCTGCGCTCTGCATCGTCGAAGCGATGAAGCTGATGAACGAGATCGAGGCCGATGCGGCCGGCACGATCACCGGGATCCTCGTCGAGGATGGCTCGTCGGTCGAGTACGGCCAGCCTCTCTTCAAGATCACGGTCTAACAATGTTCAAGAAGGTCTTGGTCGCGAACCGTGGTGAGATCGCGCTGCGCGTGATCCGCGCGTGCAAGGAGCTCGGCCTCAAGTCGGTTGCCGTTCACTCGACGGCCGATACCGATGCGCTGCACGTGAAGTTCGCCGACGAGGCGGTGTGCATCGGGCCACCGCCGTCGCGCCAGAGCTACTTGAACGTGCCGCAGATCATCTCGGCCGCCGAAGTCACGGGCGCCGATGCGATCCATCCCGGCTACGGGTTTCTCTCGGAGAATGCTGATTTCGCCGAGGTCTGTCGCAAGTGTAACCTGACCTGGATCGGCCCGTCGCCGGATGCGATGCGGTTGATGGGCGACAAGATCCGCGCGCGCGAAGCAATGGCGAAGGCCGGCGTGCCGATGCTGCCGGGCACCGCGGGGATCCACGACGAGATCGCGCTGCTCGAATCCGCCAAACGGATCGGCTTCCCGGTGATCCTCAAGGCGAGCGCCGGTGGCGGCGGTCGCGGCATGAAGATCGTCTACGAGAAGGAGAAGCTGCTCGACGCGTGGTCGATGGGTCGCACCGAAGCGCAAGCCGCGTTCGGCAACCCCGAGATGTTCATGGAGCGGTACTGCCAGAAGCCGCGCCACATCGAGATCCAGGTGATCGGCGACAAGCACGGCAACTACACGCACCTCGGCGAGCGCGAGTGTTCGATCCAGCGCCGGCACCAGAAGGTGATCGAGGAGGCGCCGAGCATCGCGTTGCCCGAAGCGACGCGGCAGAAGATGTTCGAAGCCTCGGTCAAGGCGATCGAAGCGATCGGCTACACGAACGTCGGCACGATGGAGTACCTCCTCGATACCGACGGCAGCTTCTACTTCATGGAGATGAACACGCGCCTCCAGGTCGAGCATCCCGTCACCGAGCTGGTGACCGGCCTCGATCTCGTGCGCGAGCAGATCACGATCGCCGCAGGCGAGCCGCTGTCGTTCTTCAACGCGCAGAGCAAGACCGATCGGAAACCACGCGGTCATGCGATCGAGCTCCGCGTGAACGCGGAAGACCCGAACACGTTCGCGCCGTGGCCCGGCAAGATCACCGCGGTCCACTTCCCGGGCGGCCTGGGCGTGCGCACAGACACCCACGTGTATGCTGGCTACGTGGTCCCGCCGAACTACGATTCGCTGCTGGCCAAGGTCATCGTCCACGATGTGGACCGACCAGCGGCGATCCGACGGGCCCGCCGCTGCCTGGACGAGATGGTCATCGAGGGTCCGCGCACCAACATCCCGTTCTTGCGACGGATCGTGAACCACCCGGACTACATCAAGGGTGACATCGATACCGGCTTCGTCGGGCGGATGCTGGCCGAGGCATCCGGAGTGATTACCAATCGCTCGACGACCTAGTCGCTTGACCAGTGATCACATGTGTGTGGTGACGCTAGTTAAGGCATGGGAAACGTTCGTCCTTTTCCTTGACCCACCATCTTTTGAACCGGTACCCTTTTCACGTTGCGCGTCGCCGGCATACTGCGTCTCGCGCCACTTGTGATGCATCGCACCCGGAGGTTCAAAGCCACCCGTGGCCTTTAACAAAGAAAAGGTCATGGATGCGGCTCGGAAGTTTGTCGATAAGGGCCAGATCGACAAAGCGGTGAAGGAGTACCTCCGGATCGTCTCCGAAGATCCGAAGGACGTCCGCGTGTGGCTCAAGATCGGCGACCTGTATGCGAAGAAGGGCGCCAAGCAAGAAGCCACCGACACGTATCTGAAGGTCGCGCGCTTCTACGACGAGCAAGGCTTCTTCTTGAAGGCCGTCGCCGTCTACAAGCAGATCCTCAAGCTCGATCCACGTCTCGTCGACGTGATTCTGAAGCTCGCGGAGCTCTATCGCCGTCTCGGCTTGATGAGCGATGCGATGCAGCACTACGAGTCCGTCGCGGCGCACTTCCATCGCGAAGGCAACACGAAGGACGCGCTCGACACCGTCAAGAAGCTCGTCGATCTCGATCCCGAGAACATCGCGACGCGCATCAAGCTCGCCGAGCTGTACTCGAAGGAGAGCCTCCTCGACGAAGCGGCCACGCAGTTCACGCACGCGTGCGAGCAGCTGCGTCGCCAAGGCCGCCAGGACGACTTCGTGAAGGTTGCCGAGCGCCTGCTCTGGCACAAGCCGGATAACCACGCGCTCAACCGCGAGCTCGCGGGTCTGTATCTGCGTCGCAACGATCCGCGGCGCGCGCTGCAGAAGCTTCAAGCGTGCTTCAAGGCCGATCCTCGCGATGTCGAGACGCTCGGCCTGCTCGCGATCGCGTTCTCCGCGCTCGATCAAAAATCCAAGACGGTCAGCGTGCTCAAGGAGCTCGCGCGGATCCATCTCGAGAACAAGGCGCGCGAGAAGGCGACCGAGGTCTATCGCAAGATCCTCGAGATCGTCCCCGGCGATGCCGATGCACTCACGTTCGTGAACGCGAACCCTGCACCTGTGGCTGTGGCTGCGGCAGTGCCGCCGCGTCCACCACCGCCGAGCACCCGCCCGGGCACGCCGCTGCCTGCAGCGATCCGCGCCGCCACCGACCCGAAGTTCAATATCACGAGCGACCTGCAATCGATCCCTGCTTCGTCGCGGATGACCGGCTCGATGCCGCTGGTCGACGAGTCGAGCCTGTCGGGCGTGGACTTCGCGCTGCCCGAGTACGACGACGCGGACTTCTCGGCCGACATGGAGCCGCCGCCAGATCCGCGCACGCGCTCCGCCGCGGGTGAGCGGCACGCTGAGGAGATCTCGAAGATTCTCGCGGAGACCGATGTCTACGTGAAGTACGGCCTGCATCAGAAGGCCGTCGATCACCTGCGCCGCGTGTTCACGCTCGATGGCGAGAATGTCGAAGCC
>JAYWCI010000136.1:0-11963 GCA_043780895.1 Kofleriaceae bacterium
GTGCCTCACCGGCGGCAACTGGCCCGGTGGGTTCTGCACGGTGTTGTGCGATACCGATGCGGATTGCCCGAGCGAGACGCGCTGTATCGACGAAGCCGGTGGTGGAGTGTGCGCGTACAGCTGCGCGGGAGATCCGAGCTGTACGTTCCTCGGTGCGTATGAATGCCAGCAACGCGATAGCCGCGGCGCAGGCGCGAAGGTCACGGCATGTCGCGGGTAGCCCTGCTGCTGTTGATCGCGTCGACCGCGTCCGCGGATCCGGCGCCACCCGTGATGCCGGTGATGAGCGATCAGGCGCTCGGGGCCGACCTCGGCGTCGCGACCGGTGGGCGCGTGACCGCGGGTGGTCTGCGCATCGCGGGTCACTATCTCTATCAACTCTCGTCGAGCGATTGGTTCGACGGCACCGCGAGCTTCACGTTCGGCGGCAGCACCGCGGCGTGCTTTCGCGATCGCGCCGACACCTACATCTGCGATCACGGTCTCGCGCAAGGTGGCGCGGCCGAGCTCGAAGCCGGGGTCCGCCACTTCTTCGCACCGCAGGGCCAATTCTGGCCGTTCTTGCGCGGAGGTGTCGGCCTGCGCTACGTCCGGTTCGGCAACGACAACGTGAGTGGCGCGGCAATCCCGTTGCACCTCGGCGGCGGCGTGCGGGTGGCGGCGAGCAAGGGCATCGCGATCACCGTGCAAGGTGCACTCGAGCTCGGCATCGGCGCGTTCAATCACTCGCTCGGCGCGGAGCCACAGCTCGGCGTCGCGATCACCGGCGGCGTCGAATTCGGGTTGTGAAGGCAGTCGCGTGCGCTGCGGTCCTCGCGACTGCGTGCAGCGCGAAGTCTTCGACGCTGACGATCGCGGTCACCGATCAGGGCCAGCCGATCGCGGCACGGGTGGTGTTGATGCAGAACAAGGAGGTCGTGCATCTCGGCACGATCGATCTGTACGGCCAGCGCCAGGGCGCGACGGCGTGTGCGATCGCGCCCGGCGTGATCGGCACGTGGGATGGTATCGTGCTCGCGGAGGGCACCGGCAAGCTTCCCATCGGCACGAAGGCGTGTGCTCTCGCACCAGGCACGTACACGGTATGGGCGTGGCACGGCTTCGACTACGAGCGCTGGCAAGGCACGGTCACTCTCGAGAGTGACACCACGCTCGCGATTCCGCTCGCACGCGCGTGGACGCCACCGCCGAATGTCGTCGCGGCAGACATGCACGTGCACGCCGAGGCCTCGCCGGATTCCGGCATGCCGAACCTCCAGCGCGTCGCCGCGCAGCTCGCGGCAGGCATCCAGGTGATCGGCCTCGCGAACCACAACACCAGTGGCGATGCGAATGCGGCGATCGCACAGCTCGGCGTGGGCGCGAGGATTCACTCGGTGCCGTCGAACGAGATCACGTCGGAGATGATGCACGTCGGGATCTATCCCGCGATCACCGCGCCGACCGCCGATCAGATCGTGAAGGCGGATCCGGCGACGCTGTTCGGCCTGCTGCGTGCGCTGCCGAATCACCCGATCATCCAGGTCAACCATCCGAGGTTTCGCTACCAGTCGCTGTTCGATACGACCCACTGGGATGGCACGAGCTGGCCGCCGCCGTTTCCCCTCCAGTTCGATGCGATGGAAGTCGTCGCGGGCTATCTCGCGAACAACACCGACGGTGATCGCCGGCTCGACGATCAGCTGCGCGACTTCTACACGTTCTATCAGCACGGCTTCGCGATCGCGGCGATGGGCGGCAGCGACAGTCACGACTTCAACTGGGTGCTCGACGGCACGGCACGCACCTTCGTGACGCTGCCCGGTGCGTACGATCAGGTGGCGTTCATCCAGGCGATCCGCGATCGCCGCACGATGGCGACCTCCGGTCCGTGGCTCGAGGTCGCCGTGCGACATGGTAAAGACGGCGCGAGTGTCGGTCCGGGGCAGATGATCGCGGCGAGCGGCTCGGTGTGGATCACCGTGAAGACGTCGCACGCCGCATTCGTGAAGCCGACGCGCCTGCGGATCACGGTCGGTACCGCGGTGACGACGATCGTGCTCCCGCCCCAGCGCGACTTCGATCTAACGCAAGAGCTCCAGGTCGGCACCCACGACACGTTCATCGGCGTGGCGATCGATGGAGATGAAGCGCTGCCGCTCGAGATGACCGGCACCTACCAGCGCGACAAGTGGAAGAAGCAGGGCGTCACGCCGTTCGCCGTGATCTCGCCGATCCTCGTCGATGCGGATGGCGATGGCGCCTGGAAGCCTACTTCGTGACGCCCTTCGGCAGCAGCACCCAGTAGCGGCCCGGGCCGCCCATCCGGCCACCGCGCTCCGCGGCATCGCGGGTATCACCCCAGTACACATCGCCGCGCACTGCGCCTTGGATGCCGGCACCGGTGTCTTGCGCGATCACGAGGTGCTGCCACGGCGCGGTCGTGCCGAGCTGGCCAACGACCGGCGCCTTGGTATCGACGAAGATCGGCGTCGACATCGCGATGAACGCGCGGTCGACCGCGAGCGAGCGCTCCGCGGTGAGGATCACCATCTGCGAGCCGACCGCGCCCGGAACCTTCGATTCCTTGAAGAACACGTACGAGGCATCGTTGTCGATCACCTCGTCGAACTTGGTCGGGTTCTCGACGAACCACTTGCGGATGCCCTGCATGGTGCCGCTGCCCGGCTTCGCGAGCGCGCCGCGCGCTTTCAACAGGCCACCGACGCCCATGTACGAGCGGCCGTTCTTGCCGGCGAACTCGAGCCAGACCTCGGAGCCATCGTCCATCTTCGCCTTCGCCGATCCTTCGATCTGCGCGAACAACACGTCGACCGGATCGTCGGCGTACATGATCTCGAGCTTCTGCGCAGCGAGGGCGCCCTTGCGAATCTCGGCGCGCGTGAAGTACGGCTCGATCTCGCCGGTCGCAGACATCCGGCCCCACACGCGGCGACCGTGGGCATCCTTGATGAACTTGCCGAGGTCGACCATCGCGAGGTCACTCGGCCGCGCGAGGATCGGGATCTGGAACGTGCCCTGCTTCTTGCGCGAGGCGTGGACCTCTTGCACGTCGAAGCCGGTGAGCTTGCCCGTCGCACCCTTCTTGCCGGCGGCCACGAACGGAACGAACTCGGCCTCGAAGAACGTGCGGGCGGCGGCTTCGTCGCCGTGCTTGAGCTTCGCGGCGGCGGCGCACGCGGCCCGCCAGTTCTTCGCGATGCCGCCGTGGCCATCGACGCCGACCGGATCTTCGTCCTTGAGCTCGGCGAGCTTCGCGCACGAGCTCAGGAACGAAGGCACCGCCTCCGAGAGCTTGTCGTCGGTCCAGCCGGGCAGCTCGCTGAACTTCGCCTTGGTCAGCGACATCGTGTCGTGGCCCGCCTTGGGGCCCTCGATCATCTTGGTGTTTGGAGCGTCGTCGTCGTCGTCGTCGTCGTCCGCGCAGGGGGCTGCGCCTGCAAGCAGGGAGGTCGACGCCAGGATCCCGAAAATGACAAAGGCCGCGCGCATCATCCAGAAGATGACAACGCGCGGCCCCCGGGGCGAATTTCTTACTTGCGTTCGATGACGATCGACCGCGTGAACACTTCGACCCAGTTCTCGTCGGTCGGCTGGTCGATGACCCAGCTCGACATCACGAGCGAGGAGGGCGACAGCGTGTCGCTGGCGTAGAAGCCGTACGCGCCCGGCCACGGGCTCGTGGCGCCCGCGATCGACTCGTGGGTCCACGCCATGTCACCGCGGGTCGCGAGCAGGAGCTCCTGCGTCGTCGCGTCCTGGTAGAGCACCTGCGGGACGCCGTTCGAGAGCACGAGGCCGGCGTCGTCGCCGACGAAGTGATACTCGGGCTTCGGCAGGCCATCGACGGTCGTGCCGACGATGCGGTAGCCGTCGTCGATGATCTCGGGCGTACCACCTTCGACGATGTACTTGAGGTCATCGGTAGTGGCGCTGACGTACGCGACCGCGACCTTGCCATCCGGTTGGACCTGCACCGACGGAGACCAGCCGACATCGGTACCGTTCGAGCCATCGAGCGTGATCGCCGCGGCGAACTTGTTCATCGCGGTGTCCCACTTCGCGACCTTGAGATCGCCTTTCGAGCGGTCGTAGTACGTCACGACGGGGTTGCCGGTCGGCGTGCGCGCCGAATCGATGAACAGGCCGAGCCCTTCCGGCAGCGGATAGATGTTCGGGTTGGTCGGATCGTTGGCCGGGATCATGCCGGTATCGACGAGCGCGATCGACCAGTCGGCGGGACCGGTCGGGACGACGAGGTTGGCCTGGGCGAAGTGAACTTCGGCGCGCAGCCCGTTCGCGCCGTTCAGGTGCGCGAGGTACGCGATGCCGGGACGACCTTGCGGGTCGAGCGTGAGCGAGCTCCACATGCCAACCGCATTGGTCGACGAGCCCGTATCTCCCGCGCCGGCCGCGAGCTCGACATCGGTCTTCTGCCACGTGCCATCGAGGCCGCGCACCGCGAGCTTGAGCGCGCCGCGATCGACATCGAAGTACGAGACGTACACGGTGCTATCCGAGGCGACCGCGATGCTGGTGTACATGCCGACGTTCGCGCCAGCGTCCTCGACGCCGCCGCGGATCGTCGAACCCGGGACCGTGATCGGGCCAGCGGGAATGCCATCGACCCACTCCCAGTCCTTGTCGGGAATCCGGCCGCCCATCGCGTGCGCGACGACGAGGTCGCCATGCGATTGCGCGTACGCCGAAACCCACATGTCGCCCGCGGCGTTGACGCCGATATCGCTGTACGGACCGACCTTGCCGGCCGGGATATCGGTCGAGCACACGCACGTGTTGTCGATGCAGAACGGAATCTGACCTTCGGGGCACATCGTGCAATCCGCGGTCGCTTCGCACGCGCTGGTCTTGTCGCTGCAGCTACAACCCGGCTGCATCGAGGCAGCGACCGAGGCGCCCACCCACAGGGCGAACGTCGAGACCATCTTGATCGTGCGCGTGCTCAGCTTGCGACGGCGGCGGAGGAGGCCGGCCCCGACGATGCCGAACAGCACCAGGCTGCCGCTGGTCGGTGCGCCCGTCGAGTTGCACGAGGTGCAACCCGCGGTGCCCGACGTCCCGTGGAACGGCGCGACGAGCGCGACCGCGACGTTGCCCGCTTCGTCACGCGCGAAGACCTGGATGTCCCCGGCGAACTGCATCTTTTCGTACTGATCGCGCGTGAACGCCGCATCGCCCTGATACGTCCACTCCGTGCGCGGCTTGTCGTCACCGGGTCGACCGAACGCGACTTGCACGTCCTTGCCGCTGACGGTGTCCCACACCGGCACGCTGAACGTGCCGTCGTTGTCGACGAGCCTGTCGTCGAAGATCTTCGGGCCGACCGAGTCGACGATCACCGGAATGCGAACTTCATCCGACTGCGTGTGGATGTCGCCCTTCACGCGCGAGATCAGGCCGATGTCGAACTTGCCCTGCCACGCGAACGCGCGGTCGGCGATGACGAGCGGGCTCGCCGAGGACCACTGGCGATAGAGGCCACCGTTGAGGTTCCAGCTCCACTCGAGCTCGCGGCCCGCGGCGTCGAAGTGATCGACGTCGATCGTGACCTCCGGCAGCTTGGCGCCCGGCTGGTTCGAGAGCGCGGCGCGAACGACTTCGGGCGCCGGCGTCACGACGCCCTTCAGATGAGCCGTTCCGGTGCTCGGCGCGATCGTCGGGCCGAGATCCTTGTCCAGCACCTGGACCGCGGCCGCAGCGAGCGGCTCGGTCGTCGCGAGCTGGCGCGCCGAGAAGCCCGCACCGAGCGACGCGGTGATCGCGAGGAAGTTGTCCTGGTTCGTGATGACGTGCGCGATCGCCGGGTTGTTGAGCGTGAAGCCCGCGAACGACGGCAGCGCGATCGGCGGGAGGTTGCCGAGCAGCGGCGTGACGAGATCGAACACCGACGGCAGCACCATCTGGAGATGAGCCGGGGTCTCCTTGACGAACTCGCTGTTGAGGACCGTGACCTGCACCGCGCTCGACGAGATGCCGACGAGCGACGGCTTGACCATCGCGGGCATGCCTGCGACCTGCGAGAACTCGAGGTTGATGCCGACGTTCATCGTCAGGTCCATCGTGAACACGCGGACGTAGCGCTCGTAGAGGAATGCGTAGAAGTCGACCTCGAGGTGCGAGAGCGCCATCGTGATCGCGGGCGACGCGACCGTGTTGTCGCCGATCGTGAAGTCGATCGCGCGCTGCGGGCGCGTCACGAGCAGCAGCGGGTCATTGCCTTGCGTGCTCTGCAATTCGCCGATCGAAGGCACGAGCAGACTGATCGTCCCGACATTGAGCTGCGCGATCGTGCGCGTCCCGACGCCGAGACACATCGCGCCCGAGGTGACGAGGTGATGACCGAGCTGGTCGAGCATTGTCTCCGAGAGGCCCATCTTGAGATCGGGCACGTTCGAGCCGGTCTCGTTCGCACCGTTGAAGTCGTTCGCCACGCTGAGCGAGAACGCCTTCGCCGGGTTCGTGAGCGCCGAGCGGTTCACGGTCGGCAGGTTGTGCGGCGCGGCCGCGAAATCCGGGGCCGGCAGCGGCGGCACGCAGGTGTTCGGCTCGCTGACGTAGGGGACGTTATCCGGGCGGGTGCCGGTGCGGGTCGTGAGATCCGCATCCGAGTTGAGGCCGGTGATCACGCCGAGGCTGAGGCCGTTACCGACGAGGTTCGCGTAGCCACCCGGGACGATCCGGGTCTCGAGCGTGGCCTTGGTACCGGGCGACACGCCACCGAGCAGCCTGCCGATGTCCGTGATGCTCGCGATGCCGAGCGGGCTCGGCAAGAAACCCTGGATCAACGGGTCGATGATCGGGGTAAGGAGATCCGCGATGAACGATCCGAGGATCGCGTCGACCACGTTGGTGAAGAAGTTCGCGACCGACGACAAGACACCACAACCACTGAAGCTGAGGTTGAGGTGGAACGCGTTGATGTGATCGAGGTGGATGTTGAGCTCGCCGTTCGACGGCGTGATGCCGAGCGCGATGTCGACGCTGCCGCCGAGGTCGTTCGACACCGCATCAAAATCGCAGCTGCCGATGCTCGCACCCGCGACGTAACCCTGACCGTGGAAGTGCGCGGTCACGGTCGTCGACAGGTTCAGGCGGAGATCATTACCGACGACGGTCGTCGAGAATCCGCTCGCACCACCATTCAGCTGCACGTCGAGCTTGCAGCCGGGGCTGCAACCGTTCGCAGTCGAGTTGCAGTACTTGAGGCCGGTGAACAGGCCGAACGTCGTGCCTCCAGCCTGGCCTTGCGGCACGCAAACACCACTCGAGAAGCTCTGGTTGATGATACCGGGCAAGACCGACGTCAGCTTGGTGAAGCCCTGTGGTGTGACGCGGATCTGCGCGCCGCCCTCCACCGTCTGACTGCCGGGTAGACCGCCGGTTGGAAGTGGAGCCGTTGCTCCACATGCCGAACAGCTACCAAAGTTTCCGCACGCCCCCATCGAAACGACGAAGAGCACGGACAAAATACGGTTGATACGAGTCAAAAAAACGATCACGGGTCCCTCCATCCGCGGTCGAACGAACAAGAACCTCGTATACCTGAACGCAGTTTTGGTTAGAAGGAATAGTTATTACGCGGTCGTAACGCGTGGGTGCGCGATCCACTTGACACACCGGGTCGCTGGCCGCTATCTATCCCGCCGCCGAGCAAGGGTCCGTAGCTCAGCTGGATAGAGCGCCGGGCTTCGAACCCGTAGGTCAGGGGTTCGAATCCCTTCGGACTCACTGAAAATAAAAGACGTCACGCACAACAGCCCGGGGGCATAGCTCAATGGTAGAGCATCGGACTCTTAATCCGCTGGTTGAAGGTTCGAGCCCTTCTGCCCCCACCACGCCAGACGCCGAAATCGCCGATTCTTCGCAGGAATCGGCGATTTTCCGTTTCGGTCGGTGCTTAAAGCACCTCAGCGAGATTCTCGAGCGCGATGCGACGGAGCTTGAGGTAGCGGTTCTCGTCGATCGCGTTTCGCGCGGCCCAGCCGACCACCGCGTCTGTATCACTACCTAGCTCGCTCTCGAAGCTAGCCGGCCAGTGCTGATGCCACGCGAACACGTACGCGGCGAGTGCTTCGGCGTCACGTCCCTGGGGGGCCTCGGCGATCGCCGCGCGCATCGCGATGGCGAGCTCGCCAGGTGTTCGCGTAACACCCGACCGCTCGATCGCCAGGGGGAGCCCACCGTCGCGCAGGATTTGCCACGCTTCACCCATCTGTCTAACGTTAGCAGGATGGCGCCGCTCCGATACGACCGATCTCGGATCCAGGCGCTACTGGAGCTCGTTGGCGAGCGCCTCGATGGCGAGTGGCTCCTGATCGGCGGTGGTGCGGCTGCCGCGTGGTTCGCGCCGAGCCGGACGACCGAGGACCTCGATCTGATCGGACTCGGGGGTACACAAGCCGAACGCTTGGCCCTGATGGATCTCGCGGTCACCGCCGCGATCCCGATCGAGGCGGTGAACAGCGCCGCCGATTTCTTCGTGCGCCGGATCGATGGATGGCGCGATCAGCTGATCGCGCTCCATCGCGGTTCGCGCGCGACGATCTACAGGCCAGACGCGACGCTGTTCCTGTTGCTCAAGATAGGACGACTCAGCGCGGTCGACCTGGAGGACTGCCTCGCGCTCTTGAAGCATGTCGATGGCTCGAACGAAGCGGTCGACCGCGTGCGCGTGCGCGAACAGCTTCGTGCACTCCCGCCGAGCGCCGACAAGGCGCTGCAGCGCCGCCGCGCGGTGCTAGCAACCGCCGTTCAAGACGATTAGCGGACTTCACCTCTCACGTCACCTTCGACCTGCACGCCGCATTCGTGCGTCTGGCTCGATCAGGCATAAGCTCCACCGCATGAAGTACCTGGTGCTGGGGTTGGTCGTTGCCTGTAGCTCGCCGTCGAAGGCGACCCACGACGGTGGTCCGCTGATCGATGACGCCGCGGATGCGAGCCCGGATGCGCTCGCGTCGGGCGACATGGATCACGATGGTGTCCCTGACGCCGTTGACGATTGCCCGACCGTCTACGATCCGGCGCAGGTCGATCCGGACCAGGACGGCGTCGGATGGGCGTGCGACTCGCAGGAGTCGTTCGACCTCGCCGTACACAACCCCACGGTGTTTCCGCCGAAGCTGGTCGGCAAGACGTTCGCTGTGAATGTGGCCTATGTCGATGATCAGAGCGTCTGGCAGCACGTCGTCGCGCAGATCGACCTCACGAAGTTCACGACCGCTCGAAGCGACTCGGGCCTACCGGCTGACACGTGGCTTGAGGATGCGCAGATCGAGGGACCGTGCATCACGGCCGACGAGCACGTGTGGTGGTCGCGCCGCGATCACCTCGAGACCGGCACCTTGACCACGGCGACCGGTGTGTTTTCGCCGGCTGCGCCGCTGACGATCGCGACGTGCACGGAGGCCGCCGGCGCCACCGCGCTGCTCGGGTTGACCTCGTCGAGCGAATCGGTCGCACAACCGATCCCGACGAGCCTCGCGGTGCCGGTCGGGACATCGCTCACGACGATCGCGACGGCGCCGCTCGGATTCGAGACGCAGGATCAGCCGGGTGTACGTGTCACGACCAAACCCGAAACAATCACGCTTGTCGCGAGGACCACCGCGTCGACCTACTCGTTGATGCAGGAGCACCTGGGCGACCTCGCTCCGACCCAGATTCTCGTCGACGGCGCCCCGGCCACGGATCTCGACGAGGTCGTGCTCCTCGACATTCCACCCGGTCTCGAGCCGGGTCCCGAACCCGTGGCGTCCTACTGCGTGCGGCGCGGTTCCGCCGTCTATCACGTTGGCGTCGCGCAGAGCGCGGTGACCTGGGCGCCGATGCCGTTCTCGGTTTGCCCAGCGTCGGCCCTCAGGTTGCCGGACTCGCGCGCTCACTTCCTGCGCGGCACGCATGCCGCCGGCACGACGTCGATCGTCCGCGTCCTCGACGCCCACGTGATGACCGTCGTCGACAACGAACCCGGTGATCTGGTGTCGGCGTACGAGGGTGGCGACGACCTGCAGACCGTCAAGATCAACGAGGAGCTGATCACGAAGGTCTGGGCCGTGGGCAGCTCGGGCGTACTGCTCGCATCGACGTTGCAGAGCGTGAGCACCTCGACCTATCGCGATACGATTCACGTCGTCGGGATCCAGCCGACGACGGCAGGCCTCGGCGACCTCGTCCTCGTGCGCTACAGGGCCAGCACCGGCCGCCAGCAGCTCACGATCCAGACCGGCATCCCGATCTCGCTCACGCCGACGATCGCCACGACCGCCGAGGGCGGCGCGATCGTCGGGGGAAGCGGCGATGTCTTCGCAGTCGGAAGTACGTCGACGGTCGTCATGCCGCTCGGGTTCACCGCGCTCGGCCTTGCCGCAGCGCGCGGTGACACGACCGTGCTCGCCGCACATACCCACGCCTCGGGTTTCCAGTCGGTGATCTACGCCTACGACGAGCTCGGAGGAGCGCCGCGAGTCACGGCGCTGACCGGCAATATCGATGCTGGCACACCGATGCTCCTCGATCCGTACTTCGGGCCCGCGACGGACTGGTTCACGTGGGGCGTGGTCTGCACGTATGGCCACATCGTGTACGCCAACAACGTGCCCACGTTGCAGTACGCGTCCAACTGTCAGGCCGGCGGGCGCGTCGTCGGTCGAACGACCGCGGGAATTCCCGTGCTGATCTCGGTGGGTCTCGTCGCGCTGCTAAAGCGGACGGGTCCGGTCACCGTCATGCACTTTCCTGGCCTCGCCTACATCGTTCCGATCCTCGATTTCAGATCTGCTGCTCCTCCCGTGCTCGGCTGGTACGGAGGCCAGACCGCGTGCCTCGCGAGTCATCCCGAGCGCTGCTGGCGCATGTACGGGAGCATCATCTTTCCGTTCGCGGCGGACTCCGAGGTCGACACGTTCGCGCTCATGTCATTCAGCGACCTCGACAACGGCCAGTATCGCGTCGATGTCATCCGCGCCATCGACAGCGGGCAGGTCGCGCAGCCCTTGTAGGACCGTGTCGTGAACAGAGTCCGGGCTCGTGTCGCCGCGCTGGTCAAGACGCTCGCCACGTGCGGTCGTGTTGCCGATCAGGTTGACGACGGTCTCGTAGCTGCATAGTGGCCGGGACTCGCGTCCGCCGTTCTTGAAGTTGCCGACCAACTCCTGCTTCTTGGTGTCGACAGAGATGAAGGGCACACCGCGCTTCAGGCACTCCATTGCCTGGGTGTCGAGGTGCTCGAACTGCGCGTTCCTATCCGCATGTTGCTTGCCTTCCACGGTCTTCCTCGGCGCCTGAAGACTGTGGCCGCTCTCGCGCACGTCGCACGTGCGACCGACGCGATCCCTCCCCAGCCCATCGCGTCGGCTTCGGCACCCGATCACAATCGGCGTGCACGTTCATCCATCGTCGCCGTCAGCAGCCGCCACTTCTGGCGCACCAGCTCCTCGGCTTCCACAGCAAAGGTAGATTGTGTCCGTGAGATCGTGTCGACTCTGAATCGACCGCGTTCGAGCGACTTGTTCAAACGTAGGCCCTTCGCTCCCGCATCAGAGGCTGGCAGTGAGTCGCTGCTCACTCTCTGATTCGCTGCGCCAATCGTTGTGCGGTCGCTCCATTCACCCGATCAGGTTTAACCTCGACGGTGGCCGCGACACCACAATCATCGCGCCACTGATCGATCGGAGCGCTCGTTCGAACCCACAACACGTTCACCTCTATCCGGAGTTCAATGCATCAATCACTGATCGCGACGCACACGCGCATGTTGATCGTCACCACTCTTCTTGGCGCGTCCCTGATTTCCGGCTGCAAATCCAACCCAGGCGCGGGCCAGATCGATCCAGCCGTCGATGCCGGAACGTGTCAACGCGTTTGAGACAGCGGGTCTAGGAATTCTATGACGCGAGCGCGGTGATCATCGGCGTGACACGGTCCTCGATCGCGGGCAGCAC
>JAYWCI010000137.1:0-26292 GCA_043780895.1 Kofleriaceae bacterium
CCGGTCTGCATGGATCGCAACGCGTTTCACAAGCTGTTGGCCTTCGGTGTCGAGCGCGGCGTCTCCGATATCCATTTCGAAGTTGGCTATCCGCCACACTATCGCCTCCACGGTGAGCTGCTCGGTGCGATCAAGGTGCCGCCGCTCACCGCCGCGGACACCGAAGCCATCGCGCGGATGATCCTCGAGGATCGCAACATCCAGACCGACTTCACGCGCCGGTTCGCCGAGATCGATGTCTCGTACTCGCTCGCGCAGCGCGGTCGGTTTCGCGCCTCGGTGTTTCGCCAGCGCGGTGCGGTCGGCATCGTGATGCGCCTCATCCCGATTCAGGTGCTCTCGATCGAGCAGCTCAACCTGCCGCCCGTGCTCGCCGAGATCGCAGATGCGCGGCGCGGCCTCGTGCTGATCACCGGTGCGACCGGTAACGGCAAGACCACGTCGATGGCAGCGATGCTGCGCTACATCAACGAGACCCGCCACGCGCACATCATCACAATCGAAGATCCGATCGAGTTCATCCACGAACCGCAGAAGTGCATGATCATCCAGCGCGAAGTCGGCGCAGATACCGAGTCGTTCAAGGACGCGATGACCGCGGCACTGCGCCAGGATCCGGACGTGATCCTCGTAGGTGAGATCCGAGATCGCGAGACTGCCGCGACGTGCCTCAAGGCCGCCGAGACCGGTCACCTCGTGCTCTCCGCGATCCACACGCCGGATGCCGTCGCGACGGTGCAGCGGTACATCGGCCTGTTCGAGACCGATGCGCAGGACGTGATTCGCGATCGCCTCGGCGACACGCTGCAGGCCGTCGTGTGCTTGCGCCTCGTCGCGAGCAAGGATGGTCGTCGGCGGCTCCCGGCCGTCGAGATCCTCCGCGTCACTCGCACGATCCGCGAGTGCATTCGCTCGGGCCGGTTGCATGACATTCCGGAGCTGATCCGGAAGGGCCGCGACCTGTACTCGATGCAGCTGTTCGATCAGCACCTGATCGATCTCGTGAACGCCGGCCTCGTCTCGATGGAGACGGCGATCTACGCGAGCTCGAACCCCGAAGAGTTCGAGCGCTCGCTCCGCGTCGAGTAACTACTCCTTGTGCACGCGCGTCTTCGACGGCGCTTGCTGCTGCGGTGACGTCGGACGTTGCGGCGGTGCCGTGCGCGGCGCGGTCGGTTGCTGCGGCGGAACTTCCGGACGGATGGGGACCGACGGCCCGCCCGGGCGCACGCCGCCACCGTCCTGCGGACGCGTGCCTTGTTCCGGACGCGTCGGATAGTCGGGGCGTTGCGGCTGCGTCGGACGACCACCCTGACCCTGTTCGGGGCGCGTCGGATACTCCGGCCGCTGCGGCTCTTGCGTCGGGCGACCACCACCCTGTTCGGGACGCGTCGGATACTCCGGCCGCTGTGGCTCTTGCGTCGGGCGACCGCCCTGACCCTGTTCAGGGCGCGTCGGATACTCCGGCCGCTGGGGTTGGGTCGGACGACCACCTTGTCCACCCTGTTCGGGGCGCGTCGGATACTCCGGCCGCTGGGGCTCCTGGGGCGGACGACCTCCCTGTCCACCCTGCTCGGGGCGCGTCGGATATTGCGGCTGCTGCGTCGGGCGCACACCACCGTTGTTGCCCCAACCACCTTCGCCACCGGGACGCGTGCCGCCCTGACCGCCCGGTTGTCCGCCATTGTTGCCCCAACCGCCGTTGGGATTGGCGGGACGACCGCCACCATTCCAACCGCCGTTGCTGCCACCTCCGCGGACCGGAGGCGCAGAGTTGTGCCAGCCGCTCGGCGGCGCGACGACCGCGGGACGACCATCGCGATGATCTCGAACCTGCCAGCCAGCGGGGACGCGATCGTGCGACGCCCAGTAGCCCGGCGTGTAGATGTACGCGCCGCCCGAGTAGTCGTAGTACGGCTGGACATAGACGTAGCCGTCTTGCTGATGCTCCCACCGGCCACTGACCCACACCCATTCGTAGGCGTTCCAGTGCCAGTATCCGTCGATCCACGCGTAGCCGTAGCCCGGCGACGCGGTCATGTTTTCGTAGAGGGGTTCGGGCGGCATGCTCGAGACCGTGTACGGGCTCGGCGTTCCGACGGAGACGCTCGCGGACGCTTGGTACGAAGGGTTGTTCTGCTGGTAGCCGTACCCGTACCCACTATTCACCGGGGTATTCGGTTCGACGACGCACGCTTGCATCGCGAGCCCAAGGCCAACTGCACCGATCCACTTCGCAACGAGATGCAAACGCATAGCTCACTCTTTTCGTTAACTGGGCGCCGAGCTGCCCAATGATTCAGTCTAGTTGACCCATTCTGCAAGAGCAATACCGCCCACGTAGCGCTGCTAAACCCGCGCGCCGAAGGGAGGTGGCGCCAGTCGTTCACGGACGTGTGGTGTACAACGCATGCCTCATGGCGCTCGCGCTTGGCACACGCCGGTCCACGGCTGCTGCGGTAGGTAGCGTGATCGCGGCGATGGCGTTTGCCGCGGCCGTCGCAGGTCGGAGCTGTCGCGTCGTCACGGCTGGTCCGGAAGTCACGGTGCGCGACCTGCTCACCGCCGCCAAGACCGGTGATCGCGACACGATCTACGAGCTGCTCACACCCGCGACGCGCGATGCGCTCGAGGCGAGTGCGAAGCGTGCGACCGATCTGGTCGGCGCAGCCGTGCGGTTCTCGGCGAAGGACCTGATCTCGATCGGCTCGTTCGATTCGAGCGCGGCGCCGACCGATATCACCGTCATCGAACAGCGTGGCGATCACGCGATCGTCGAGATCGTCGCGCCGAGTGGGCGCTCTCGCCTCGATCTGGTCGAAGCGGATGGTCGTTGGCGCGTCGACCTCGCGCATTACGGCGATCTCTAGTTAAATCCGCGGATGCCTCCGGCTACGCGCGCAGAACCCATCAGCGAGACGCTCTTCGGCAAGACGGTTCGCGATCCGTTTCGCTGGCTCGAGGCCGAGACCGCCCCGGAGGTCCAGCAATGGATGAACGAGCAGGACGACTACACGCGTGCGGAGCTCGCGAAGCTGCCGAATCGCGAGGCCATCGAAGCGCGGATCAAGGAGCTGTTCTACTACGACTCGATCGGCGCACCGACGCACCGCAACGGTCGCTACTTCTATTCGCGCAAGCACGCCGATAAAGAGAAGACGATCGTCTACTGGAAGGAGGGCGAGGATGGCGCCGAGACCGTGCTGTTCGATCCGAATGGTTGGAGCGCCGATGGCAGCACGGGCCTGCACGGCTACTGGCCGAGCTTCGATGGCAAGCACGTCGCCTTCCAGATCAGCGAGAACAACTCCGACGAGACCGTGATGCACGTGCTCGAGGTCGCGACCGGCAAAGAGACCGGTGTCGTGATCGAGGGCACCAAGTACGCTGCCGCCTCGTGGACTCCCGACAGCCTGGCCTTCTACTACACGTGGGTGCCGCCGATCGGCGGTGCGGTCAGCATCGCGGATCGCCCGGGGTTCGCGGAGCTGCGCTATCACGTGATCGGGACCGATCCGGCCGTCGACGCGGTCGTCCATCCGGCAACCGGCAGCGCCGAGACCTTCCTCGGCGGCGGCATCTCGCGCGATGGTCACTGGCTGCTCGCGCAGATCCAGCACGGCTGGAATTCGAGCGATGTCTACTTCAAGGATGCGCGCGTGCCGGGGGCCGAGTGGCAGCCGCTCGTGGTCGGGGTCGAAGCGAACTTCTCCGTCGAGATCTGGGACGACGTGTTCTACATCCACACGAACGACGGCGCGCCTCGCTACAAGCTGATGCGTGCGACGCCCGCGCAGCCGGATCGTGCGCAGTGGACCGTGCTCGTCGGCGAGACCGAGGCAACGCTCGAGCATGCGAGCGTCGTCGGTGGCCACCTGGTGCTCGGGTATCTGCAGAACGCGTGCAGCCGGCTCGCGATCCACACGCTGCTCGGCACCCACGTGCGCGATGTCAGCTTGCCGGGCATCGGCACCTCGAGCGGAATCAGCGGCGAGCCCGACGAGGATCTCGGTTACTTCGCATTCACGTCGTTCACCGAGCCGCAGCAGATCTTCCGGACCTCGATCTCGACGGGCGCGACCACCGAGTGGGCCCGCATCGACTTGCCGATCGACACGTCGAAGATCACGACCGAGCAGGTCTGGTTTCCTTCCAAGGATGGCACCCAGATCTCGATGTTCATCATCCACACCAAGGAGGTGAAGCGAGATGGCTCGAACCCGACGATCCTCTACGGCTACGGTGGGTTCTCGGTCAGCATGACGCCGGGCTTCGCCGGCTCGCGCATCGTGTGGCTCGAGCAGGGTGGGGTCTATGCGATCCCGAACCTGCGCGGCGGTGGCGAGTACGGCGAGGACTGGCACAAGGCCGGGATGCTGCTCGAGAAGCAGAACGTGTTCGACGATTTCATCGCCGCGGCGGAGTACCTCCAGCGCGAAGGCTGGACCTCGGCTGTGCACCTCGCGGTCAGTGGCGGCTCGAACGGAGGGTTGCTCACCGGCGCGATGGTCACGCAACGTCCGGAGCTGTTCGGCGCCGTGATCATCGCCGTGCCGCTCCTGGACATGCTGCGCTACCAGCTGTTCGGCTCGGGCAAGACCTGGGTGCCGGAGTACGGCTCGCCCGACGACGCCGAGCAGTTCGCGGTGCTGTGGTCGTACTCGCCGTATCGCGTCGCGATCGATGCCGGCAAGCGCGCGTATCCGGCGGTGCTGTTCGAATCTGCCGATCACGATGACCGCGTCGATCCGATGCACGCGCGCAAGCTCGCGGCGGCGTTACAAGCGTCACAGAGTGGCACGGCGCCGATCTACTTGCGCATCGAACGCAACGCCGGTCACGGTGGCGCCGACATGGTCAAGTCTGCCGTCAGTCGCGTCGTCGATCAGTTCGCGTTCCTGCTGCACGAGCTGAAGTAGCGCGCTATCACCGCTGTATGCGCTTAGCGTTGGTCCTATTTCTCGTCGCGTGCAGCGGAAGTGCGAAGAGCACCCGGCCGTATCCCGAGCCGAGCGTCGACGATGTCGTCGCGCGGCTCGCGAAGGCGCGCACCGAGCTCACGTCGTTTCGTGCGGACAGTACGATGGACTACTGGCTCGGTGGTCAGCGCGCGAAGGGCGAGGTGCTCGTGATGGGCGCGGTCGGCGCGAAGATCCGGTTCGCGGCGCTCTCGCCCGCGGGCGGCAGCTCGATGGCCGAGATGGCGTGCGATGGCCAGAGCTTCGTGTACGTCGACTATCAGAACAACTGCTCGATCACGGGCCCGTGCAACGAGCGTTCGATCGCGCAGTTCTTCCACATCGAGCTCGCGCCGGATGACTTCCTGCACCTCGCGGTCGGCACGCCGCCGATGGTCGCGAACCCGAAGGGCACGCTGACCTGGGATGCGAACCGCGGCGTCGAGCACGTCGAGCTCGCGGGCACCGAAGGCACCGAGAAGCTCGCGATCGATATGAAGGATGGCCACTTCGACGTCCTCGAGGCCGAGCTCGTCGGCACCGACGGCAAGACCAAGTGGTCGGTCACCAACACCGACTTCACCGACGTCGGCGGCAAGCGCGTGCCGAACAAGAGCCAGTTCAAATCGCCGACGGACAAGCAGGACCTGCTCGTCGATTGGGGCGAGGCTGCGAACCGCTCCGTCAACGTCGCGCTCGACGCTAATAAGTTCAAGCTCGCGCCGCCGGCCGGCCTGCGGAGCTGCCCATAAGCCTACGGGAGCGTGATCTTGCGAACGTGATTGTACGCGGCGCCATCGCCGTCGTTGCCATCAGCGATGATCAGCGTGTGGCCGTCGGGCGTGACAGCTAGCCCCTCGATGCCGTAGTACAGGGCGGCCATCGGATCGGCCGCGTCGGCGTATCCGCCTTCGATCGCGCCCGCGACGGTGGTGACCATGCCGCCGGAGATCTTGCGAATGGCGTGGTTGCCCGAATCGGTGATGTAGATGGTGCCGTGCGCGTCGATCGTCATGCCCTTGGGGTGGTCGAAGAGCGCCTCGGCGATCGTGCCGTCCTTGAACCCCGGCATCCCCACCGTGCCCGCGTAGACCGTGACATCGCCACCGAGCGTGACGCGACGGATCACGTTGTTGTCGAACTCCGTGACGAGCAGATCGCCGGTGTTCTGGTCGACGACGAGGTCCCACGGCACGCCGAATGTCGCGCTCGTACCGTTTCCGTCGTTGTGCCCTTCGATCGTGCGTGCGCCGGCGAGCGGTGTCACGAGACCGCTGGTCGGGTCGACGATCTCCACGACCATCGCTAGATAATCAGTGACGGCGATCCGGCCATCGCCGAGCTCGGTAAGCCCGCGGGGACGGGTCAACCCGGTGACGAGTTGCGTAGCCTCCGTGGTTGCTGGGTTGATCTTCCAGATCGTGCCCGACATCGGGCCGTGGCCATCCGTCGCGTCGTTGTCAGTCTCGACATAGAGGAAGCCATCGTGCGCGAGCAGCATGCCGAACGGACGGTTGAAGGTCGTCGGCGCATAGATGGTCGTGACCTTGCCGTCGGGATCGACCTTGCGTAGCCGGCTCGAATCGAAATCGACGACGTACGCGATGCCGCTCGCGCCGATCGCGACGTTCACCGGGTTCGAAAACCGTGCGACGCCGCGAATGCCGTCTTGCGTGCCCGCGTCGGCGCAGCCGGACAGCGTTGCCGCCATATCCACGTCGAGTGCGGGCAACGTGCACGGGGGCTGTACGCCAGAACCTGCATCGCTACCGCCACCGTCACCTGTCACGCCTCCGTCGGTGCCACTACCGGGATTGTTGTAACCGCAAGCGACGAGCCCTACCACGACCACCAGTGACCGCATAATTCCTCACTGTATCAAGGGGTGATGCCATCGCCCAGGAGATCAGAAGCGCTCGCTTCACTGGCCGTACCTTGTTTAGCATCGGGTACGTACCAACCTGGGTCCTGATCAGCGACGAGACGATCGCGAACTTTTACTACGGTGAACATGCCGCCCATATCGATGACGCCGTGCGGGCCTTTGCCTCCGACCATCGAAATCGCGTTGGCCGGCTGAGGCATACGCATCACGCTCATCTCGTGCATGCCCCGCCCACCCATCATCATATACCCCGGCACTACCCGAGACATCTTCGCATCGATCCCCTGCGGGTCTGCACCCACCAGGTTCGCCGCGGCATGTCCCATCTGATTCATAGCGTGACGAGTCATGTGACAGTGCAAGGGCCAGTCCCCTGCCGTACGCGCGCGAGACTCGATCACCCGCACCGTGCCAGTGGGCACGAGGACGGTCGTCTCCGGGACGCGAGCGCTCGGTGGCACCACGCCGCCGTCGGTCGCGACCACCTCGAACGCGTGGCCGTGAAGGTGAATCGGATGGTGATCCATCGGACCCAAGTTGCCGATCCGAATACGAACCGTGTCACCGATCTCCGCGACGAGCGGATCAGTCGCGGGGAACGCCTTGCCGTTGAACGTGAGTACGTTGAAGTCGTTCATCGCGAGCGGCTGCGCACGGGCCGCTCCGATAGGCACCATCATCTCGTGGGTCATCAGCGCGTAGTCGCGCGCGCGCGCACGGTCACCACCGTGCGGATGCACCACGATCATGCCCATCATGCCGAGCGCGATCTGTGTCATCTCGTCGACGTGCGGGTGGTACATGAACGTGCCCGCGCGATCAAAGACGAACTCGTACTTGAAGGTCTGGCCGGGCCCGATCGACTCCTGCGTGAGACCGGCGACACCGTCCATGCCATACGGCACGAACACGCCGTGCCAATGAATCGTTGTCGCCTCGGGCAACTTGTTCGTGACGTAGATCCGGACTCGTTCGCCTTCGGTGGCCTCGAGCACGGGACCGGGCGTCGAGCCGTTGTAGCCCCACGCCGCGGTGCCGTGACTCGAACGCCGCGAGGACGTGCTCGAAGCTCGGCGGCGGTCGCGGTGAGCTCGTGCTCGCTGCGCTCGGCAGCCGCACGCGCCTTCGCGCGCTCGCCCGCGCGCTGATCGACAGTGGAATGCCGAGCCGCACCGCGCGACCGACTTCGATGTCGCCATCGCGATCGACATTGGCGCTAGGCTGCATGCGGATGGCGCTGCTCGAGATCAAGGGACTCGTGACCGAGTTCCGCACCGAGCGCGGTACGGTCCGAGCGGTCGATGGGGTGTCGTTCGAGATTCCGGCGCGCGGCACGCTCGGTGTCGTCGGAGAATCGGGTTGTGGCAAATCGGTGACCGCGCTCTCGATCATGCGGCTGGTCGCAGCGCCCGGGCGGATCGCAGCCGGCGAGATCGTCTACGGTGGCCGCGATCTCCTGAAGCTTCCGCCCGAGGAGATGCGCGCGATCCGCGGCAACCGGATCGCGATGATCTTTCAGGAGCCGATGACCGCGCTCAACCCCGTGCTCGCGGTCGGTGACCAGGTCGGCGAAGCGGTGCGCGTGCATCAGAAGAAGTCCAAGGCCGAAGCGCGCAAAATCGCGATCGAGATGTTCGAGCGCGTCGGGATTCCCTCGCCTCGCGATCGCGTCGACGCGTTCCCGCATCAGCTGTCCGGCGGCATGCGCCAGCGCGTGATGATCGCGATGGCCCTCGCGTGCAAACCGGATCTCCTGATCGCCGACGAGCCGACCACCGCGCTCGACGTCACGATCCAGGCGCAGATCCTCGACCTGCTCGAAACCGTCCAGCGGGAGCTCGGGATGAGCGTCTTGCTGATCACGCACGACCTCGGTGTCGTCGCGGAGACCTGTCAGGACGTGATCGTGATGTACGCGGGACGGATCGTCGAACGAGCGCCGACCGCGGAGCTGTTCACGAGACCGCGCCATCCCTACACCGTGGGCCTCTTGCGCTCGGTGCCGAGCCTGGGCGGCGGCGAAGGCCGGCTCCGCGAGATTCCCGGCATGGTACCGTCGCTGCACGAGCTGCCGGTCGGCTGTAAATTCCAGGGCCGTTGCGCGGCGGTCCAGCCGCGGTGCCGCGAGAGCGAACCACCCCTCGTCACGCTCGGCGCATCGCACGTGCGTTGCTATTTCCCGAGCGGTGTCGCGTGACCGCGCTCGTCGAGCTTGCCGGGCTGACGAAGCACTTCCCCACGAAGCTCGCGTGGCCGAAGCAGCCGGGCTTCCACCCGTGGCACGCGATCACGCGGCGCAGCGCCGTAGTCCAGGCCGTCACCGAGGTCTCGCTCGAGATCGTCGAAGGCGAGACGCTCGGGCTCGTCGGTGAATCCGGATCCGGAAAGTCGACGCTCGGGCGCACCCTGTTGCGGCTCGAGGATCCGACGGCCGGATCGATCACGTTCGCGGGTACGTCGATCACTTCGCTCGGGCAGCGCGCGCTGCGGCCGCTGCGCAAGCAGATGCAGATGATCTTCCAGGATCCCTACGCGTCGCTCGATCCGCGGATGACGATCGGCGCGGCGATCGCGGAGCCGCTCGAGATCCATCAGCTCGGCACCCCGCGCGAGCGGGTCGAAAAAGTTCGCGACCTGCTCGCGAAGGTCGGCCTGCGCGAGGATGCGTCGCGGCGGTACCCGCACGAGCTGTCGGGCGGTCAGCGCCAGCGCGTCGGCATCGCACGCGCGCTAGCGGTCTGCCCGAAGTTCATCGTGTGTGACGAACCGATCAGCGCTCTCGATGTCTCGATCCAGGCGCAGATCGTGAACTTGCTCCAGGACCTCCAGGCGGCGGAGGCACTGACGTATTTATTCATCTCGCACGACCTCCAGATCGTGGAGCACATCTGCGATCGCGTCGCAGTTATGTATCTGGGTCGGATCGTCGAGCTCGCGCAGGCGACCGAGCTGTATCGCGCGCCGAAACACCCCTACACCCAGGCGCTGCTCGGTGCCGTCCCGCGCATCGGGACGGCCAAACGCACGCGGGTCGTGCTCCAGGGCGATGTGCCAAGCCCGATCGATCCGCCCTCGGGATGCGCGTTTCACCCTCGTTGCGCCGTCAAGGACAAACCGAAGGTGTGCTTCGAGCAGATCCCAACGCTTCGCGTGCTCGGGAACGGCACGCGCGCTGCGTGTCATGTCGCGGCTTGAGTTAGAGTGAGGTCCATGCAGTCGCGCTCTGGCGAGCTGGCGATGCGACCGCTTCCGGCGGTGTTGCTCGATCTTCATGAAGATCTGGCGACCGGAAAGCTGCAGCTCCGGCGCGGTCGCGTCTCGAAGGTCGTCGACCTCGTCAATGGCAACCCGGTCAGCGCTGCCTCGACCCCGCGCGATGAAACACTCGGGCACTTTCTCGTCTCGAGCGGTGTGATCAGCGAGCACCAGCACCATCAAGCGGTGCAGCGTGCCGCGACGCTCGGCGGCAAGCTCGGCGAGGCTCTCGTCGCGCTGCAATATCTCGGCGTCGAGCAGCTGATCGAGCAACTCGGCAAGCAAGCGCGACACAAGCTCGTGCAAGCGCTGCGCTGGCCGCAAGGCGCGTGGCGGTTCGACGATGCGGACGTCGCGGTCGAAGGCATGCAGCTGCGCATGCTGGACATCGTGCTCGGTGGGCTCGTCGAGACTGCGAGCGAAGATCTCTCGCGGCTCTCGCGCCTCGACGGGATGAGCTTCGAGCTGACCGAGCGTGGCAAGCACCTCCGCCACGAGCTCAAGAAGCTGATGGGCGAACGTCCGTTTGCCGCGCTCAGCGCAGGTGCCCCGATCAGCGAGATCGAGAAAGCGCACGGCGATCGCGTGCAGGCGCGAACGTCGGTCGATTGCTTGCTGCTGTGCGATGCGATCGTGACCAAGCAAGTCGCGATCGGCCTCGGCGTGCCGCCCGCGCGTGCGCCTTCGGTCAACTTCGAGATCCTGCCGCCGGTCGCTTCCGACGACGCGACCCTGTACGACATGTTGTTCGACGACGAGGAGGGCACGCAGACCAAGGCGACGCCCGGCGCCACGCCACTCGAGGTCACGGAAGGCGACGCCGACGATTCCGGCGTGATCGAGCTCGCCGAGGTGAACGCCCAACAAGAGCACGTCGCCTCGACGCGCACCGCGATCAGCGCGGAGCACCAGCGCTTGCGTGGCGCCGATCACTACGCGGCGCTGTTCGTCGATCGCGATGCGCGCACCGACGACATCGCGGACTCGTATCAGATCAAGCTCGCGCTGTTCGAGCGGCTCGCGAACTCGATCAGTGACGCGCGCGACAAGGAGAAGGTCGCCGGGATTCGTGCCGCGTACGCCTCGGCCCATGCCGCCCTGACCGATCCGCGCAAGCGCTCGGCCTACGACCGCGAGCTCGCGGGCGGCGAGCTCGTGCAAGTCGCACCGGCGCTCGATACCGAGCTCCAGTTCAAGCTCGCCGAAGATGCGATGGGCAAGAAGGAGTGGCCGCGCGCGATCGGCCTCCTGAAGACCGTGATCGCGCGCTCGCCGACCGAGGCCGATTTTCATGCCGCGCTCGGTTGGGCGCTGTGGAACGCGGCCCCGGCGGCCGAACGGGCCGAGGCCGCGGATGCCGCGCGCGGATATCTCAATCAGGCGCTGTCGATCAATCCGGATCACGCGGCGTCGCACGACTACAAAGGGCGCGTCGACGCCGCGCTGCGCACCGACGATGCTGGCGCGCTCTTTCACCTCGAGCGCGCGATCGATCTCGATCCCACGCGCACCGATGCGATCGCGGCGATCGAGACGCTGCTCGTCGCGACCGGCGAGTTGCGCCGGCTCGAACGCGTGATCAAGCGCGTGTTGTTCCGGCTGCGTGGCAAGGGTGGCATGCCCGTGGCCTCGGCGTGGTTGCGGCTCGCAAAGGTCTATCTCGATCACCTCGACAATCAGGCGGGCGCGACGGCGGCGATCAACAACGCGCAGCGGCTCGCACCGAACCATCCCGATCTCGCCGCACTCGCGGGCCGCGCGGTCAAACGCGATACCGGCGATCCGGTGCGTGCGGGCTGGCGCGAGGCGCTTCACGACACCCAGTCCGGTGCTGCGCTCGTGCGCAACACCGTCGCGGCGGGCCACGGCGACGCCGCCTTTCTCGCCGCTGCCACGATGGTCGCGCTCGGGACCTCGGACGCCGGCATGACCGAGCTCTACGAGCAGCATCGCGTGCGGGAATCGCGGCTGCCAGGTGTGCCGCTCACCCCGCAACAGTGGTCGCTATTGCGCCATCGCGATGATTCGCCGGAGCTCGGAGCGTTGCTCGAGCTTGTCACGCCGGCGGTGCATCAGCTCACCCCGATGACGCTCGCCGATAGCGACCTCGATCCGAGCCAACGGATCGAAGAGGCCGACCTCCCCTCGGTGTTCAAGCACCTGCGCGATCGGCTCGCCGAGATCATCGGCGTGGCTCCCGCGGCGGTCTATCCGCGGGTCGAGCTCGGCGCGCAGATCCACGTGCTCGGCTGCGATCCGCCGGTGCTCGTCGCTGGCGACGAAGCGCTGACCGCGCCGGAGCGCCCGGATCTCGTGTTCCGGCTCGCGCGCGCGATGACCTTCTTGTGGCCGGGCCGCGCGGTCGGTGCATCGCGCCCGGGACGCGTGCTCAAGGCGATCGTGCTCGCGATCGTGCGCGAGGCCGCGGGGACCGACCTCGGCCACGACGATCCACTCGCGTCGCGCGCCGAAGCCGCGATCCGCTCGCTGCAACCGAGTTCGCGCGAAGCCGCGCGCGCCTCGGCGCTGCGCCTGCTGTCCAGGAGTGGCGGCGGTCTCAACCTCTCGCTGTGGGCCAAGAGCCTGTCGCGCACGGCGGATCGCGCGGGCCTGCTCCTCTCGGGCGACGTCCCGGCCGCATTCGCCGGCGCACGCGAGGTCGGCGATCTCGAGCGCGACATCCTCGAATTCGCGTACAGCGCGTCGCACGTCACCCTGCGTCAGCAACTCGGCCTGAACACGTGAACACCTAAAGCGCTGGTCCGTGCGCTATACATGAGCGGTGCCCGACCCGCTCGTGAAGCCCGACCACTTCGGCCCCGGCCGCCCGGGGACCGGGGAGTGGTTTGCGACGCACGCGGCGGGCGCGCTCGCCCTCGTGCTCGGCACGCTCGCGTTCATCGTCGTCACGGTCACGCAGGATCAGCTGTGGGCCACGCCCGATTGGCGGATCAGCGTGCCTGCGTTCGCGATGACCGCGATCGCGGCGCTGGTCGCGATCGCGCGCAAGGAACACTCGAGCACCTACTGGTTGCTCGGCCTCGGCATCGCCGCGGCCGCGCTCGTGCTCGGCTGGTTTCTGATGCTGGCGATCATCGTCGGCGCGACCGCTGTGTTGATCCTGATCCTTCATTCCGTGATGTGAGGTTGCGATGCCGAACCAAACCGAGACCGATCTGATCTACGACTGGAACTCGATCGAGAAGGTCGCCAAGATCTCGCCGAAACGTCGGATCCAGTTCCTCGACGAGACGCTGCGCGACGGGATCCAATCGCCGTCCGTCGTCGACCCTTCGATCGACGACAAGATCAAGCTGACCGAGCTCGCGAACAGCCTCGGCATCGACACCTCCGATATCGGCTTACCCGGTGCCGGCAAGCGCGCGGTCGAAGACGTCACCACGATCGCCGAGCACATCCGCGATGCGAAGCTGAAGATCAAGGCTTCGTGCGCAGCGCGCACGCACCTCGGCGATGTCCAGGCCGTCGTCGATATCTCGCAGAAGGTCGGCATCGAGATCGAGATCCTGTGCTTCATCGGCAGCTCCCCGATCCGGGCGTACGCCGAGGAGTGGGACCTCGCGAAGATGATGAAGCTGTCGGCAGATGCGATCGATCTCGGTCGCAAGTACAACCTGCCGGTCGCGTACGTCACCGAGGACACCACGCGGTCGCGGCCCGAGGTGCTCACGAAGCTATTCACCAATGCGGTCGAGCACGGTGCCTCGCGCTTGATCGTGTGCGACACGGTCGGCCACGTCACGCCCGATGGCATTCGCAACCTGCTCAAGTTCACGCGCAATGTCCTCGACGGCCTCGGTCGTCCCGATGTCGGCATCGACTGGCACGGCCACAACGATCGTGGCCTCGGCGTGGTCAACTCGATCTTCGCGATCGAGTACGGCGCTGACCGCATCCACGGCACCGCGCTCGGCATCGGCGAGCGCGTCGGCAACGCGGCGCTCGATCAGATCCTGTTGAACCTCAAGCTCCTCGGCGAGCTGCCCGATCATGATCTCTCGAAGCTCGTGTTGTGGTGCAAGACCGCCTCGGCGGCGACCCGCGTGCCGATCCATCCGCAGTATCCGCTCGCTGGCAGCGACGCGTTTCGCACCGCGACCGGCGTCCACGCCGCCGCGATCATCAAGGCCGAGAAGAAGGGCGATGCGTGGCTCGCCGATCGGATCTACTCCGGGGTCCCCGCCGGCACGTTCGGCAAGGAGCAGGAGATCGAGGTCGGTCACTACTCCGGTGAATCGAACGTGATCTACTGGTTGAAGAAGCGCGGCTTCGAACCGACGAAGGATCTCGTCGCCGCGATCTACAACGAAGCCAAGCGCGGCAATCGCGTGCTCTCCGACGACGAGATCATGGCCATCGTCAATCGCATGTAGCTGTCCTTTCTTTTCTTCGGTGTAGCGCACGTCGCGCAAGCTCGTCACTCCGCGTGCGCGATCGGCCAGTGCTGGCCGGCGGCGACCAGCGCGAAGCCGGCACCGTGCTCGACGATGTGTTCGGCGACCGCGTGGTACGCGGGCCCGGCGATCCGGCCGCGCAGCCCTCGCACGAGCGTGTAGAGCGCGTGATCCGGAGCCTGGCGCAACGAGGCGTAGTCGAGCTCGTGCTCTTCGTCGTCGTCCCACAGGATGAAGCAGCGATCGTCGCACCAGTGCGCGGCGCGCGCACGGAGGTGCGCGTCTTCGACGTCGACGTACGCGTAGCGCTTGTCGTCGAGCTTGATGATGTCTCGACCATCCTCGCGGACCGAGAGCCAGCGGAGTAGCGCCTGGCGCAGGCGCGCGTGCGTGACTGGGGCGCCTTCTTGCCAGAACGTGCCTTCTTTGTCGAGGCGCAGCCCGATGGCGCGCATCTTCTCGATCTGTTCGGGTGTGAAGTCCACGCCCGAACCATGCCCCGGTTCAGGAGCCGAGGCGAGCGATGCGATCCTTGGTCAGAAGCTTCTGCTTCTTGAGGTTCGCGATCTCGGTACGCTCGGCGGGCGTCAGTGCGCGTCGCTTCTCGAGTTTTTGCACCTGCGCGTCGAGGCGGCGGTGTTCGGCGGTGAGATCGGCAAGCACTTCCTGCTTCGGTTCGAGTGTTCCCACGCCTCGATCCTAGCGCATGTTTTTCGCGCTGGGGGACTTAGCGTTTCGGGAGCGCTCCCGGTACGCCGTCGGGATATTTCACCTCGGCCTCCGAGAGGCGGATGTACGTCGGTGCGCCGGTCGTCGTGACATCGACGCGCGCGCCTTCGAGGGCTAGCAGTGCGACCGCACGGCCGCTCGGAGTTGCCGGGAACGTGACGTCGTGGCCGTCGTGCCATTCGATGAAATCGCCGAGGATCCGGCAACCTGCGGGCATCCACGAGTTGAGCTCGTCGGGATGCATCACGGTCTCGTCGCGCATCACGACGGTGCGATCGTTGTCACGCCAGAAGGCACCGGCATAGACCTCGCCCTTGCGCGCATCGAGCACCGAGACCACCGTGATCAGCTCGCGCTTGAGCAGCGGTTCGTGCGCGAGCGCGGCGAGCGACGACACCGCCCACAGCGGGCAGCCATTGGCAAATGCGATGCCCTTACCCGTCGCCATGCCGATCCGCAGGCCGGTGAACGAACCGGGTCCCGCACCGACGGCGACCGCTCCGATATCGCGCGGCCCGACCCCGGCTTCTTTACACGCGGCATCGACCAGGAGCAGCAGCTCGGAGCCGCGGCCGTGATCGTCACTCGTGCGCTCGGCGAGCACACGGCCATCCTCGGCATCGACGAGCGCGACGCTTGCGAACCGCGTGGACGTATCCATTCCGAGGACGATCATCGGAGTAGGTACCTCACGACATCGTTGCGCGATGCGAGGATCGTGATCAACACGATGATGCCGAGACCGACTTGCTGGATTCGCACACGCACCTTCGGTGACAGCGGCTTGCGCCGCGCGCCTTCGATGCCGAACACGAGGAGATGACCGCCATCGAGCATCGGTATCGGTAGCAGGTTGATGAGGCCAAGGTTGATGCTGATGAGCGCGATCATCAGCCAAAACGTGTCCCAGCCCTGATCTCCGGACACTTTCGCGACCCGATACATCATCAGCGGGCCGCCGAGCGCCTCGGTCGGCTTGTCGCCGCCCAGGATGTGGAAGAATCCGGTGACCATCGTTCGGATCGTGTCGCCGGTGCGCTCGATCGCCTTGCCAAACGCGTAGCCGAAGCGGCCTTCGACGGGCGTCATCGCACCGGTGCCGCGATCGACATCGTTGTGTGCCCCGAACACGAGGCGCGTGACGGTGTGATCGTACTCGTCGAGCTCCTTGCGCCAGACCTGCGTGAGCTCGGAAGTGATCGTGTCGGTCTTGCCGGCAGCGGCCGCACGCTTCCACGTGACGTGGAACGTCTTGGTCGGCTCGGCCTGCAACCGCTGATCGAGATCCATCCAGTGGACGACGGGCTTCTCGTCGAGCGCGACGACGAGGTCGCCGACCTTCAACCCCGCACCGTAGGCGGGCGAGCCCGGATCGACGCGCGCGACGAACATCTCCGCGTGCTCGATGCCGGTGTAGCTCTCGCGCTTCAAGGTCGGATCGAGCTGTGTATCGGGAACGAGATCCGCGAAGCCCGGGGCGAGCAGCTCGACGGCCGGAATGCCAGGCAGCTCGCTGCCTCGAAAATAGACTATGCTCGTGCGCCGCGCGATCTTGCCGAGGTGACGCTGGACGTCACTCCAGTTGCGCACCGGCTGGCCGTCGATGCTGATCACGAGATCGTGCGTGCGCAGCCCGGCGCGTGCCGCCGGTGATTGCTCGTCGATCACGCCGACGAGCGGCACGAAGGGCGCGTACGTGATGCCGACGCGGCCCTGCACCGATGCTTTGCCGTCGCGATCCTTGGACCATACGGTCTCCTCGATCGGCGTGAGGTAGCGCTCGAACACCTTGCCATTGCGCGTGAACCGAACATGGAGCTCTTTGCCCGGCGCCGATTGCACCCGGTGCTCGATGTCTTCCCAGTAGTGCACGGCAGAGCCATCGATCTCGACCACGCGATCACCAGGTTCGAGCCCCGCGCGCTGCGCGACGCCGCGATCGAGCACGTCGCCGATGACCGGCGCGCCGACCATCGTGTGCGCCGAGTAGATCGCGAAGTAGATGATGATCGGCAGCACGAGGTTCGCGGCAGGGCCGGCAAGAATGATCGTGAGCCGCTGCCACAGCGGCCGGCTCGCGAGGCTGCGCCCGACATCAGCGTTGTTCGCAGGCCCGGCGATTCCAGAGGGCTCTCCCTCGATCCCCAGGATCCGCACGTAGCCGCCGATCGGGAACACCGCGATCTGGTACTCGGTCTCGCCGAGCTGGGCCCGGACCAACGGCCTGCCGTACCCGAAGGAGAACCGGAGGACCTTGACGTCCAGTAACTTGGCCGCGACGAAGTGCCCGGCCTCGTGGATGACCACGAGGACGCCGACGCTGAGCATGAAATAGATTACCGACACGGACGGGGCCGCCGACGCTATAGCAGAGCTGCTATCCTGATCCCAGGTGGCTACCAGACCGGCGAAGGCGTCCGACACGGATGTCGAGGAGCTCCTCGACAGTCTGGACAAGATCCTCGATCGGCTGAAGACCCTGTACGAACAGTACTTCCTGGGGATTCAGAAGCAGGCGCCGTCGTTCATCCACAACGACGTCGAGCGCAAGATCCGCGACCTGACCCAGATGAATTTGCGCAACACCGGTGCCCGCTACCGGCTCGCGACGCTCACTCAGAAGTTCGGCTCCTATAACTCGTACTGGCGCCGAACCCTGCGCCAGATCGAGAACGGGACCTACGCCCGCCAGCTCCAGAAGGTTGGCCGCGATGCGATCGCGCGCGGTGCCGAGGTGCCCGAAGAGATCCTCGCCGCGATGCCCAAGCGCATGCGCGATCAAGTCATGCGCGATCGCGATGCCGCGCTCGCGCAGGCGCGCCGTCGCCAGGCCGCCGATGCCGACGCGCGTGGCGCGGAGCTCGGCGAAGCCGGCGAGCAATTGCCGCCCGAGGCCGACGCCGATTTCATCGCGATGATCAAGGAGCCGACCGAGCTCCGGCGCAAGCTCAAAGGCACCGACGGCTCGCACCTGCTGGACGCCGCCGAAGGCGACTTCGATATCGACGCGTTCTTTGCCGAGGTCGAGCAGCAGAGCGATGTGAAGCCGGAGCGCCTCGCCTCCGGCATCACGACGACGCCGCGCACGAAGAGCTCGACGAGCAATCCGCGTGGTCGATCGACGACGCGCAACGATCTGATTCGTCAGGGCACGGCACCACCACCGTTGCCACGCGCTGCCACGAACACGCCGACCGCTGGCATGCAGCCACTCGCGCGACCCGATACCGAGAACGAAGCGATTACCCCCGCGATCGGCTCGCCGGTCGGCGGGCGGCGTGCGGCACCTCCACCGATTCCAGGTCGCGTGACGGGTGCGCAGCCTGCGATCGCGCGTCAGACGACCCAGACGACGCAGCCAACCCACACCGACGACGACACGCCGACGGGCAACCACGCGCCGCTCGATCCCAACGGCGGTGCGCCGCTGCGTCAGCACCCGCGCGCCGCGACCGCGATGCCGCCGCCTCCTCCGACGTCGTCCGGCCGAACGACGGGCGCGCAGCCCGTGCTCGATCCACGCACCGGTCGGCCGTTCGGCCAGGTCCCACTCGATCCAGCGACAGGTCGGCCGCTGCGTGCGGCGACGGGGCCAGGTGATCGCGCGAGCGGTCCGCAACCGGTGCTCTCGCGCGCGACCGGTGCGCCGCCCGCGCTCACGCAGCCTCAGCCGCCGCCTACGCCAGGTGATCGCGCGACGGGTCCGCAACCGGCGCTCTCGGGCGTGCCGAACGTGCCAGCGTCCGGTGCACCGAGCGGGCGCACCTCGTCTCCCACAGCGTCGTCGCAGATGTCGCGCCCGATTCCGATCATTCCTGGCGCCGCCGCGGCGCGTGGCTCGGTGCCGGTCGAATCGATGCAGGGGCCGTTTCCGCGCGAGAAGCTCGCGACGCCGTCGTTCGGCATCCCGGCGATTCCGAAGCCGGGGACGATTCCACCTCCGCCGAAGCAACCGACGCCGAGGGGGGGGATGCCCATGCGGCCCAAGTCGCTCACGCCCTCGATCGGCATGCCCGCGATCACGAAGCTGCCGCCGTTCAATTCGCCACCGTTCGGATCGTCGAGTGGCGCGGTGCCCGAGCCGATCATCCCGATGTCCGCCGAGACCCAACCGCTCCCGACCGTCGGTCGCGCTCCCGCGGTGTACGTTCCTGCGAGCGCCGTCACGCCGCCCGGCGGGGTTCCCGCGCCTGCGAAGCCCGAGCCCGCGGTGATCGTGACGAAGACGCCGGCGACGCGCACGCCCGCGCAAGGCGTTCCCGCGAGTAAGCCTGGAACCGGTGCGCGGCCACCCGCGGCAGCGCCGCAGAAGCCACCTCCGGGCATGACCGACGCCGATGTCAATGCGCTCTACGCGAAGTACGTCAAGGCCAAGGAGATGGTCGGCGAGAAGATTGGTCCCGGCGAGCACAACACCCTGTTGAAGACGATCAACGCGCATGCTCCCAAGATCATGGAGCAGTACAAAGCGAAGGGGGTCGACTTCTCGGTTGTCGTCAAAGACAACCAGGTCATCATCCGCGCGAAACCGAGGACCTGAGCCTATCTACGCGTTCGCGGGTAGCTCGCACGCGCCATCAGGCTCGCAGCGACCGGTGAGCCGCAAGCGGTTCTTCGCGAACCAGCGATAGCCGAGCGCGAGCAGCTGCGAGATGCCAGGCAGGCGGGTGACGGCAACGACGCGGCCCCAGCCGATCGCGGTGTAGAGCTGTCGAAACACCTCGACGCCTTCGATCCACGAGCCGTCGGGCCGACGCCCTTTGATCTTCGCCATCAGCTCGCTCATCGTCGTGCCGACCGCTGCCGCATCGAACGTGGGCGCGGCGATGTCGGTGAACTCGATCTTCGCGTCGCGATCCTTGCGCATCAGCATGCGGATCTCACGCATGCAGAGCGGGCATGCGCCGTCGTAGAACACTTCGACAGTCTTGCCGGGTGCGAACATGCACTTGGTTGCCGTGGCCGGGGCCCGGGTTACAAATAATCATGGCGCGCGTGCAACGGCGGTTCTTGATGCACTCTCGGTGGACCGCGAACGCTCCCCTCGCGGACAGCGAGGGCGAGTGCCATTTCGAGGTCATCGAGGTTCGCCGCGATGCCGTCACGCTGCGCGCGGTGCTGACCGATCGGCGGTATCCGCTCGCGATCGCCGCGTTCGAAGATCCGGTGTGGCTACTCGGCTGGCAGTCACGACCGGAGTAAACTGCGGTATGGCGCCGTCGGCCGTGTTTCGCTGCATCGCAGGTTGCTCGGGAAGTTACTCGCTCGAGCAGGTGATCTATCGCTGCCCGAGCTGTGGCGGGCTGCTCGAAGTCGTCCACGACCTCGAGACGTTGCGCGAGCGATCGGCCGAGGAGTGGAAGCAGTTGTTCGAGGCGCGCTGGCGGAGAACCGACGATCCGTGGACCAGTGGCGTGTGGGCCAAGCACGAGTGGGTCGCGCCGCAGGTGCGGGCAGAGAACATCGTCACCTTCGGCGAAGGCACGTCCCACCTCACGAAGGTCCCGCGCTACGCGAGCGAGATCGGGCTGGGCGACGTCCGCATCAAGCAGTGCGGCACGTCGCACTCGGGCTCGTTCAAGGATCTCGGCATGACCGTCCTCGTGTCGATGGTCAAGCAGATGATCGCGAACGGCGCGAACATTCGCGCGATCGCCTGCGCGTCGACGGGCGATACGTCGGCCGCGCTCGCCGCATATGCCGCGGCGGCGAACATTCGTGCAGTCGTGATCCTGCCGCGCGGCAAGATCTCGACGGCGCAGCTCGTCCAGCCGCTCGCGATGGGCGCGCTCGTGCTCGCTGTCGATACCGACTTCGATGGCTGCATGAAGCTCGTCCAAGCGCTCGCCGATCGCGAAGGGGTGTACCTCGCGAACTCGATGAACTCGCTGCGGCTCGAGGGTCAGAAGACCGTCGCGATCGAGCTCGCGCAGCAGTTCCATTGGGACGTGCCGGACTGGGTCGTGATTCCGGGCGGCAACCTCGGCAATGTCTCGGCGCTCGGCGCGGGCTTCGAGATGCTGCATGCGCTCGGCCTGATCACGAAGCGGCCGAGGATCTGCGTCGCGCAGGTCGCCCATGCGCATCCGCTCTACACGAGCTATCGCGCGAGCTGGGCGGAGCTCGCGCCGGTCAAGGCCAAGACCACGCTCGCGTCGGCGATCCAGATCGGGAATCCGGTGAGCTTCACGAAGGCGGTGCGTGCGCTCAAGGCATTCGAGGGTGTGGTGGAGAGCGTGAGCGAAGCGGAGCTCGCTGATGCCGCGGCACGTGCGGATCGCAGCGGCTTGTTTACATGCCCCCACACCGGCGTCGCACTCGCGGCGCTCGCGAAGCTGGCTGCGCGCGGCGAGGTCACCAAGGACCAGCGCGCGGTCGTGGTCTCGACGGCGAGCGGCCTCAAGTTCGCCGACTTCAAGGTCGGCTATCACGAAGGCACGCTCGCCGAGGCGCCTGCGCCGAAGTTCCGAAACACTCCCGTCGAGCTGCCCGAGAGCTACGACGCGATTCGAGAGGCACTGCTGCGCGGCCTCGATTCCTGATCGGGTCGCTCGGTTGCGTGTCATGCTCGGGCCATGCTCGCGGAACGTTGGTTCGGCATTGGTTCGGTCGTCCTCGCTGTCGCCGCTGCGGGCTTCGCGCTGCACCCCACGCATCACCATCGCAATCACCATCTCGCTCGAGCGGAGTCGCCACTCCTGCTCGCGCCGTCGCGCTGCTCGGACACGCCGAAGCTCGTGCCGCCTCCGCCGATGGCGCTGCGCGATGATGCCTACGCGTCGGTGATCCGGGCCACCGATGCCGACAAGTGCCTGACGACGTCGACGCGCGTCGACATGCTGCTCAGCATCTCGCGCGACGGTCACTTCAAGAGCGCGAGTCATCGCCCCGAGAAAGAGACCGACGAGTCGCGCTGCATCGAGAAGGCGCTGACCGGCGCTGTGTTCCTGACTGGCCCGAACGACAATGACGTCTCGATGTCTCTGCGGTACTCGTTCACCAAGTAAATCGAGTAGTTCCACGAGTTGGAACCTTTTCGGATCTGGCTGGAAGAAGCTCGCCCCTAGTGGTTCGACCACGGTCCGCAGGTGACACGCGGTCACACGGTGTGAACGCCAGCTACAGTCTCCGTCGGAGAAGCCCCCAAACGGCCACGCAAAGGCAGTGGGCAGGGCCTCGTAGCCCCGGTCTGGCAGTTGCAAGGTACGGATCTCGTGAGGAAGCTTCTCTTGCTCGGTGTGTGTGCTGCAGCCGCAGCCGTGGTGGTGGTTCGCGAGCTGCCCGAAGGCCTGGCCGATGCGGACCCTCACACGTCGCGCCCGCAGGAGGTCCAGAGCGTCGCGCTCGAAGGTCATGACCTTCCGGTCGCCGCGCTGCGCTCGGTGCTCGTCACGCACACGGGCGACCTGCTCGACAGCGCGAAGCTGACGACGGATCGCACGGCGCTCGAAGCCGAGCTCGTGGCGTCGGGCTATCTCGGTGCGAAGGTCCAGGCAGCGCAGGTATTATTCGATGCCGCGGGCGGTGCGTACGTCACGTTCGCGCTGACGCCGGGCTCGTTGTTCCACGTCCGCGAGGTCACGGTCACTGGCGCGCAAGCGAGCGAGACCGGCATCATGACGATCGGTCACGGCGATATCGTGCGCTCGGATCGGCTCGAGCAAGCGCGCGATGCGCTGACCACGCGGCTCGCCTCGCGTGGCAAGCCGGAGCACGTCTCGGTGCGCTTGGTCTCCGATCCACGAACGTCGACCGCCGACGTCGTGCTCGTCGCCTCGAACTAGCTCCGTCTTCTACTGGTGCTTCTGCAGGGCTTCGAGGCGGCGATCGATCTTTGCCACGAGCTCGGGCTTCGCGTTCATCGACTTGGCCTTGTTGCAGGCACCGATCGCGTCGTTCCACTTCTCCATCACGCCGAGCGCGAGACACACGTTGAACTGGTAGCGCGCATCCGGCAGTAGCTGGTTCGCTTGCTGGAACAGCGCGAGAGCCTCGGGCATGTGCGCGCCGAACATCTGGTTCTTGCCATCCTCGTTGAGCTTCTCGGCCTCGCCGCGATGACGCTCGTCGACGCCGGGCGTCGGCGCTTCGAGCTTCGGCGGTTCGGCGCGCGCGATGCGCGGACCAGTGCAACCCGATTTCGCGAGCAGATCCGCGACAGCCTTGCCGACCACCTCGACCGCTTCTTGATCGGGATTGGAGCCGCTCGTCGTCATCGCTGCGGAGTTGCCGCTGATCTTCGCGGTGCCGAGCAAGTCGCCGTTCTGGCCATCGGAGAGGACGAGCAAGGCCTCCATCACGGTCTGGTTCTGGATCGTGATGAAGCCACTATCCTTGCCGGCCTTCGTGATCGTGAGGTCGAGCACGAGCTCGGCCTTGTCGTTCGCGCCGCCGACGGATTCGAAACCACACTTCTGGCGCAGGTTGGTGTTCACACTCTGTTCGAGGAACTGGCCGAAGCCTTGGTACCCCATGACGTTCGAGCGAACGCGCACGGCGACCGAACGATAGAACTGCATGTTCGCGACCGGCATCGTGTTTTGCACGGTGGCCGAGGCGTGACAGGCGGTGACGAACAAGGCGAGGGCTAGGGCGCGCACGCGACGAGCATACCGCGCTACTTGCCGTCGCTGCGAGACGGCAGCACGCCAGTCGGGCGATGCCGCTCGTCTTCTTTCGGGAGCACGAACCGGCGCATGCCGGTCTCCTTCCACCACGACACCCAGCGCTCGGCCGCGGTCTCTCGATCCTTGCGAGGCAAGTCGTGGTGGTAGCCGAAGTATTCGCCGGTCAACCGGCGGAGATCCTGGATCGAGGCCTCTCGCACCGCATCTTCTTTGTGGCCGAGGCCCTCTATCAGCCACTCGATGCGGTGGCCACGCCGGGCGCCTTCGTACCACTTGCGCCACTTGCGCTCGTTGGTGCCGAAGTCCTGCGCGGCCAGTGCGATCAGCGCCTTGCGGACGTGCTCGCCACCGCGATCCGAACGCTCGATCGCACCGATCAGGTCGCCGATCGCATCGGTATCGCCGAGCGCGACGATCGCGGCGGTCGCAGCCGCGACGACTTCGGGATCGCTCGAGTGGATCGCGCGGCGTACGCGCGCGAGTGGCTGCGAGAGATCCTGCAGCGGATAGCCGGACAGCGCTTCGATCGCGGTCGAGCGCACGCCGTAGTCCTGATCGAACAGCCGCTCGACGAGCGCGAACACGGCGCTGCGCGGGCGGAGCTCGGCGGTGCAGATCGTCGCGAAGAACCGCACGTCGCGATTCGGATCGCCCATCTTGTCGATCAGCAGCTCTGAAGCGACCGAGCCGAGCCGGACGACGAGCTCGAGCATGCCTCCGTACTGCGCGGCGCGCAACGGTCGGCCCGCGACGGAGAACCGATCGACGCGCAGCGTGCCCGGGAACCTGCGCATCAGCGCACCGAGCGCTTCCACCGCGCGCTCGACTGCTTCGTTGATCTCGTCTTCGGCGCCGCCTTCTCGTGCCGCTTCGATCCGATCGACGACCTCTTCGATCGGGCGCGGTGGATCGGTCGTGATCGAGACTTCGGCATCGTCGTCAGCTTGGTTGGCCTGGTCGTAGAACGAAGGCAGTGGAGGCGACTCGCCGACCGGCGGGGTCCGCCAGTCGGCGGGCGTGCGCTTCACGAGCTTCTTGGTATCGATGTCGCTCGTGTCGACCGGGATGCCGGTGTCCGCCTCGGGCACGCGATAGCCGGCGGCCTTGTGCTTGACGATCAGGCGACCGAGCGCATCGGCAGCTGCGCTACCGAGCGGCAGTAGCTCCGCGACATCGACGAGCTTGAGATCACTATGCACGCGATGCGCGACGACGATCGCGACCACGCGATCGCGCAACACGATGGGCAGGATCAGCCCCGACGGCGGCAGCGAGCCACCCAGCTTCATGATCATCGCGTCGATGCCGGTATCGCCCGAGCCGAGTGCGCCGATGTGCGGCTGCTGGTTGTTGACCACGCTGCGGAACGGCGACACCACGTCGAGTGGCACGAGCACGTTCGCGATCGCACCGACATCGACGCCCGCTTCGGCGAGCGCGACGCGCCCGATCGCGGCCCCGCCTTGCACGGTGAGCAGCGCCGCATAGCGCGCCTTCGAGCGGGCCGCGCGCAGGAGCGTGAGGAACACGGTGTCGCGATCCTCGGCGGTCGCGAGTAATTCGCGCGCGCGCACGATCGCGAGCGGGCTATCGCGACCCTGTGTCGGAATCGGCTCGGACCGGCGGTTCGCGCGCGAGGGCGCCGGCGTCACGACCGATCGCATCGGCGACGTGATCGTCATCGGCACCGTCACCTGCGGCGGGACGAACGTGATCTGCGGTGCGATGAACGTTTCCTCCGGAACACCGTCGTTTCGCGATCGAGGCCGCGACCGTGGCGGGTCACTCGGAGGGCGTGACCGGGGTGGCGTTGCTTCGACCGGCACGTTGATGCCGACGAGCGTGTTGCGCTTCTTCGGTTCCTCGAGCACCGGCGTGACCGCGCCGACCTTCATGGTCTTGTCGTCGGGCGCGATCGCCTCGAGCACGGGGAGCGGGCCTGCGGCAGGCGCCGGCGTGCGCGACGGATTCGGAATCGGTTGGGTCTGCTCGACGATCACGCTGCGCGCGCGCCCGACGGGTGTCGGCGTCGCTTCGATCTCGAGCGTGCGCGACAGCGTCGTGAAGCGCGCTGGCGGTTCCGCTTTGTACGCATGCGCGTGTGCGAGGTGCCAACGGTACTCCGGCGTGATCAGCGGCTGGAGCGGCCGATCGAGGAGGTCCGCGAGATCCTCGAGCTCGTCGATCTCGAGCGGCGAGCACACGAGCACGCGCAGCGCCTGGCTATCGTTAGCCTGGCCGGCCTGGCCGGCCGGGCTCAACTGGAGCGGCACCGCGCGAAACTGCAGCGAGATATCCCCGCCGATCAGCGCGAGCGCATCCGGCTCGATTCGCTCGGACTCGTCGCGCTTCGCGGGCGGCAAGCCCGAAGCGAGCGCGAGATACTGCGTCAGCCGATCCTCGGGCACGAGGTTCATCTCGAG
>JAYWCI010000138.1:0-3399 GCA_043780895.1 Kofleriaceae bacterium
GTGCTGCCCGCGATCGAGGACCGTGTCACGCCGATGATCACCGCGCTCGCGTCATAGAATTCCTAGACCCGCTGTCTCAAACGCGTTGACACGTTCCGACTCGCCCCGTGGGTTGCTGAACGCGTTCGCGATCTGCGTCGCCAAGGCGGTGCCTGCAAGGTGATCACCACGCTCAGCGAACCTATGCGGCGCTTCCGAAGCCTGGCCCGGGCAACAAGGGCAAGCGTGAGAAGTTGTTCGACGTCATCGGCCACCTCGCGAAGCACGTGAAGACATGCGCTACAACGAACTCCGCCAGAGCGACCTCGACATTGCCTCCGGCGTGATCGAGGGTGCAGTTCGCAATCTCGTACGCATGCGGCTCGACGGTCCAGGAGTCGCGGTCGGTCCGAGAGGGTTCTGCATCCGCTGCATCTTGCTCAACGGTCAGTGGGAAGAATTCGCCGCACATCTCGCTCGGCAACCTCCGCTTCGACTTGCCGCTACACCAGTTCCGACGCGATCGCATAAGGCCGCCAAGCGGGCGGCGTGATCGCCATGCAATTCAGGATCTGCACCCCACGACGTCTGTGACGCCCCACGTGGGACATCGATTGCTCACCCTTGGCTTGGAACGCCCCACGTGGGGCGTCGATCGAGAGCGGCAACGACGTCCTGTGGATCACAGGAACTGCGTCACGTGATTCGCGATCAGCACCGGATCCTGCTGTCGCGAAGGGCGCCACGTTCCAAATGCCTTCGATCGCGTCGAGCTCCGGCGAGTGGTTCTCCGCGAGCCATGTTCCCGCGTACGACGGGGCGAGCCGGTAGTGGAACTTCGTCGCTCGAACCGCTCTCGATCAGGTAATCGCGCGGCCGTCGGTGAGCTTCGGGCCGTCGGCGATCGAGAACCGAAGGTACGTGTGACGCCAGCATCGGCGGCGATGTCGACCGTCTACGTACGCGCGAACAGCCCGTTCTCGTCAACACCCGAGGATCTCATCCTGCTGTTCAGTGATAGTAGCGGCGGCGGTAGCCGTTCGCGTTGTACGCGTACTGGTCGGCGGTGACGCGCGCCATCAGCTGCTCGCGCGTGCCCAGCATCCAGAGGAACGGCGCGAGTAGCACGAGCTGGTACATCCCGTAGAACAGGCCGAAGGCTACGAACGCGATCGCCGTGGCGCGTGCGACCTTGACCGCGAGATCCGTCGCCTTCACGTAGTCGAACTTTCTCGTGAGCAGCGCGCGGAGGATCCGTCCGCCATCCATCGGCAGCGCGGGGATCAAGTTGAACGCGGCGAGGATCAGGTTCGTCCAGCCGATCCACGCGAGGATCGGAACATGCGTGACCTTGCCGAGGGCAAGGCCCAGACCGGCGAGCACGAGCGACACGATCGGGCCAGCTGCGGCGATCGCGAGCTCGTCATTCGCGGTCTTCGGAAGATCGATCATCTTCGCGGCGCCGCCGAAGAAGCCGAGCTCGATGCCGGCGATCCGGACCCCCTTCTTGCGAGCGACGAACGCGTGACCGAGCTCGTGCAGGAGGATCGATGCGAATGCGAGGCACACGATCTCCACACCCGTAAGGCCGCCGAACGCGACGAACACCAGCCCGAGCAACATCAAGAAGCTGAGGTTGATCTCGATCGGAAACCCGAACAGGGAACCCAATCGCCATTGCTTGACCATGTAGGACAACGTGCTCACTCTGGCGACGATCCGCAAGTCCACCTCGAACCTGTTAGAGCTCGCGTCGTTACGCGACCCCAGGCGTATCCGACTGCCGTTTGACGAGTGATCCCGATTCCATCAAGGATGGTCTCGATGTCTTTTCTCTCTCGCTCGATCGCAGGAACCTTGTTGCTGATGGTTGGTTGTGGTGACAACACAGCAGAACAGTTGATCTCGACTGCTCCGCTCGCCGCCGGCTCGACCGCATGTCCCGCGGGGGGGCGTCGCGATCTCGATCGGCGGTGACTCCAACGGCAACGGCACGCTGGACGCCAGCGAGGTCACGAGCACCCTGAACGTTTGCAACACGCCGGGAAGTATCACCACGCTCACGCCCGCCGCACCCGATGCAACTTGCCCCGGCGGTGGCGTGGTCGTGCAGACCGGTCGAGATGCCAACGGTGACGGCATGCTCGAGACGAGTGAGGTCGGCTCGACACAGGAAATCTGCACCGCGCCGACACCGACGCTGACCACGGTGCTCGCGATCGCCGGTGGAGATGTGCGCTGCCCGATCGGCGGCACCGCGGTCGAGACCGGCCTCGATGCGAACGGCAACGGCATCCTCGACCCGAGCGAGATTACGACGACCGACTACGAGTGCTTGGTCGCACCGGACGGCATGGATATCCAGGCGTTCACGCCGCCGGCCGCCGTCCCGAACCAACCGGCGTACACGATCAACCTGAGCGGCGGCGCCAGCACCACCGGCGATGGTGGTAACGCGGGTTCGTTCATAGCGCAGCAACTAGGAAGTACGGGGCGTCACTTCGCCGTCTGGCCGACCGGCGTTGCCGGCGCGAGCTTCGCGATCCCCGCGGTGGCACCTTCGTTCGGCGCGCGCGGGCTCGACGTCGCGGCCGACACCACGCTCACCCAGGATGACGGTTCGCATACCCCCGATGGCGGCTACTACATCGGCGGCAACACGTTGACGTATCGCCAGGACGCGACGCATCTGCTCGCGGTGACCGGCCTGCATGTCGCGGCGGGCAAGACGCTCACGCTCCCCGTCGAGCTCTCGCAGCTCCCGAACGACATCAGCATCGAAGGCACCGTCGTCGCGGCGCGGAACAACACGGGCGATGCTAACAACCTGACGCTGGTGTCGAGCTCGCTCGTGTCCATCGCCGCGACCGGCAAGGTCGATGCGTCGGGCGCGGCCGTCGCCGCCGCGCGGGGCGGCAACTCCGGCCGCATCTATCTGCAGGGCGGAGCCGTCATCGCGAAGGGCCCGCTCGTCGCTCGTGGAGCAGCGGGCGCGAGCACGTTCACCGGCGGTGGGTCCAATGGCGTCGAGATCTCCACGAACCAAGGTGGCATCTACGTCACTGCCGCGATCGATACGCGTGGTGGCGCGGCCGGCGATGCGGCCGCGGCCAGCAATGGCGGCAACGTCTACCTGCATGGTGTCTCGAGCACCGTCGCGAACAGCGGCTCGATCGACACGCGTGGTGGTGATGGCACCGCCACCGGCGTTGCCGCAAACGGCGGCAACGTGACCCTCAATGGTACGACGAGCGGATTCGTCCGCAACTCGGGTACGATCGATACGAGCGGTGGCAACACGCCGGCTACGTGCACGGCGACTACGTGTAACGGCGGTTCCGCCGGCGTGCTGCGCTTCGACATCAGTGGTGGGAGTGTGGCGACGAGCGGCGACGTTACCCAGCGTGGCGGCACCGGTGG
>JAYWCI010000139.1:0-6705 GCA_043780895.1 Kofleriaceae bacterium
CGCCGCTGATCGATACGATGCCGCCCGCGCTCCATCGCGCGATCGGGCCGGGCGAGTTTCGCTTCTTCGCACCGAGCCTCGATCTCACGACCTACGTGATCGACGACACCAAGCGCGAGTGGCTGTTGTGCGCGACGACCCTGCGGCGCGCCCACGCCGGCTGGGCGATCGCGGATTGCGAAGTGTGGGACGACGAGGGCCGGTTCCTCGCGTACGGGTCGCAGGCGATGTACATCCAGAACCTCGCCGGCGAGCTCCCGGTGATCGATGCATCGAAGCGTACTGACTGACGTTAGAGCCAGCCGCGCTTCTTGAACAGATAGAGCTGGATGCCGACGCCGATCCCGAACGTGGCGATCAGCGCCCAGAACGCCCAGTCGGCGTGCTGGAGCGGCACGCCACCGACGTTGAGCGCAACACGCGTCCAAGGAGCAGCGCGTAACACGGGAGTTCGATCTCCGCCTCGTCGATAGAGAGGGCAAGCCGGTGGCGTTGCCGACCGAGTTCGACGACTTCTTTGAAGCCGCGCATCGCGTACGCGCGTTGCAAGGAGACGAGCGCGCCGGTTGGAGAAGGCGATGATGCGGCTGCGACAACCTATCCACTCTCGGACGAGCCGCTGTAGCATCCAAGCTGCGTGAGCGTTCCGCATTATCCGGTCAACGATTTCGGGCCCCTGATGAAGGGGCTCGTGATCGGCGGTGTCGGCATCGTCCACGTCTTCCTCGCGCAGTTCGCGATCGGCGGCGGCATGCTGCTGTGGTACTTCGAGCGGCTCGCGCAGCGTAACGAACCGAACGCACGCACGTTCGTCGACGGGTTCTTCCCTGTGCTCGTGCTCGTCAGCTTCGTCCTGGGGGCGCTGACCGGGGTCGCGATCTGGTTCACGACGATCCAGGTCGGTGCTCGCACGATCGGCTTGATGATCGACGAGTTCCACTGGCTGTGGGCGACCGAATGGGTGTGCTTCTCCGTCGAGGTCGTCGCGGGCTACACGTTCTACAAGATCGGCCATCGGCTCGATGCGAAGACCCGGCTGCGCTTGCTCGCACTGTACGCCGTCGCGTCGTGGCTCAGCCTGTTCTTCATCAACGGCATCCTCAGCTGGCAGCTCACGCCGGGCAGCGAGCCGGGCAGCGTGTGGCACGGCTTCTTCAACGCGAGCTTCTGGCCCTCGCTGCTCTATCGTACGTGCGTTTCGATGGCGCTCGCCGCACTCGCCGCGTGCGTGGTGATCAATACGATGAAGATCGATCGCGACGCGCGTGCCGCCTTGATCAAGCGCGCCTCGCGGTTCGCGGCGCCGATCGCTGTCATGCCGCTGCTCGCCGGCTGGTTTCTGTACGTGATCCCCGAGGACAGCCGGTCGTGGCTGCTCGGCGGCTCCGCCCCGATGATGATGTTCGTCGGCATCGCGGCCGGCGCGTCATTCCTGATCGGCGGCTACGCGATCGTGGCCCTGATCATCAAGCGCGTGAACGTGAGTGGCGCCACCGCGACGCTGCTGCTCGCCCTCGCGTTCGGGGCGACCGGTGCTGGCGAGTTCGTGCGCGAAGGCGCGCGCAAGCCGTACACCGTACGCGGCGTGCTGTACTCGACCTCGATCGCACCCGACGAGGTCGCGGGCCTCCGCGCCATAGGCATCACCGCCGACGATCCGTATGCCTTGCGCGACAACGCGCGCTACGCGACTGACCAGCTCCGCCGCGGCGCGAAGGTCGAGCGCGCGTTGTGCGATGCGTGCCACACGATGCACGGTGGCAACGCCCTCGTCGAGCTCACGCGCACGTGGTCCGATGATCAGATGAGGCTGAACCTCGCGAAGCTCCAGCACACCAAGGCGTTCATGCCGCCGTTCGCAGGCAATGCCGAGGATGTCGAGGCGCTCGTCCAGCTGCTGCGCTGGGAGACCGCGAAGGCGCCGGCGACGTGGCCCACCACGGTCGCGTCGCCCGAGATCGCTGTGTGGCTAACCGAAGCCGGGGTGAAGTGATGTGGCCGTTCGATCGAGGCGTGGTGCTCACGCTCTACCTCGGCACGCTCGCGCTCCACGCGGTGTTCGTCGGGTATGTCGTGATCGGGAGTGCGTACGCCTTGATCCGGCGCACCGATCCGGTCGCGGCCACCGTGCGCGATCGGCTGCCGTTCATGCTCGGCTGTGGCATCACCGCTGGCGTCGCGCCGCTGCTGTTCATCCAGCTCATGCACCAGCGCCGGTTCTACACCGCAAACCTCTTGCTGGGTCCGCGCTGGTTCGCGGTGGTCCCCGCACTCGTCGTCGGGTTCTATGCGCTCTACCTCGCGAAGTCCTCCGAACGCTTCTGTCGCACGGCGCTCGCCGTAGCGCTCGCGTGCTTCGCGTTCGTGGCGTACTCGTGGAGCGAGCTCCACGAGCTCATGCAGGCCGATCCATCGTGGGCTGACTTCTATGCCGCGGGTCACCGCGTGTTCACCGTTGCGACGATCGTGCCGCGGTTCGTGATCGCGCTCGGCGCGATGGCGGCGCTCTTTGCGGCGGTCGGCGCGTGGGCCGCCGACGCCGTGGGCCGTTCGAGGATCGCGGTCGTCGCGGTCGTGGGGCGCGTCGTCGCGGTGCTCGGCGCGGTGTGGCTATGGAAGGTGGGCTTCGCGGTCACGGGGCCCGCGGTCGCGTGGTTCGGTGTCCTCGTCGCGGCGAGCGTGATCGACACTGGCGCGTGGCTCGTCGCGATGCGCCGACCGACAGATCGCGTGCTCGCGGTGGCGACCGCGGGTGGCGCGGCGGCACTGATCGCCGCCGCGGTCGTCCGCGAGGCGCCGCGGATCGCGTTGATCGAGACCCAGCCGCAAGCCGCAGTCTCGGGCGGCGCGGTCGCCTTTGCGATCGCACTCGTGCTCGGTATCGCGGCCATCGCGTGGGTCGTGCGCCAGATTCGAACCTAGATGGCGCTCCACTTCACCAACGCGATCGACCTCGACCATCCCCCGGAGCGCGTGTTCGCCTTGCTCGCTGATGTCGCGCGTACGCCGGAGTGGTTGTCGCGCTGTACCGCGGTCGAAGTGATCGGTTCCGATCCGCCGGCGTCAGGCACCCCGCTGCGCTTCACGTTCTTGCAGGGCGAGAAGCCGGGCGTGATGACAGGCACCATCATCGCGTTCGAGCCCGCGATGCGCATCGCCTTCCACTACGGTGACAAGCTGTTCGCGATCACCGTCGATTTTCGGCTCACGAAGATCGCGACCGGCACGCGGCTCATCGAGACGCTCGACATCACCACGCACACGATCGCGGGCAAGCTGCTGCAGCCGCTGATCCGTGGCGTCCTCGCGAAGGCGCTCGTCGCAGATCTCGCGAAGCTACGGAACCTGGTCTAGATAGGTCCAATTGATGAAACGAATAGATGTGATAGCCTATGACTATCATGGATCGTCCCTCGATTCGCCAGCTCGAGAGCCTCGTCGCGGTCGCCGACCTCAAGAGCTTTCGCAAGGCAGCCACGTCGCTCGGCATCTCGCAACCCGCACTCTCTGCGTCGGTGCAAGCCGCCGAGAAGCTGCTCGGCTTGCAGGTGTTCGAGCGCGATCGCCGCTCGGTCCTCGTGACCTCTGCCGGCGAGGAGGTCGTGACACGTGCGCGCGTGGCCCTCGAGCACGTCGATGCGGTCGCGGATGCTGCGCGTCGCCGGGGCGAACCGCTCGTCGGGCAGATGCGGCTCGGCGTGATTCCCACGATCGCTCCGTACTGGTTGCCATCGCTGCTTCCCGGCGTCCGCAAGCGCTACCCGCGCCTCGAACTCGTGCTCCGCGAGGATCAGACTGCTCGGCTGCTCACGCAGCTCGATGCGGGCCAACTCGACGCCGCGCTCCTCGCTTTGCCGGTGCCCGGCGATTTCACGACCGCGACGATCGGGTTCGAAAGCTTTCTCGTCGCCGCTCCCCGCGGCGCCGCGATCCTCGCGAAGCATCATGGCCGCTTGAGCGAGAAGGATCTCGACGACCAGATCGTGTTGCTGCTCGAGGATGGTCATTGCTTGCGCGACCAAGCACTCGCGGTGTGCGAGCGCAGCGGCGCGATCGAGCAGGTGTCCTTGCGTGCGACGAGCCTGCCGACGCTGGTCCAGATGGTCGCCGGTGGGCTCGGTATCACGCTCTTGCCAGAGGCCGCGGCGGGCGCGCTGATCCAGCCTCGTGGGCCGGTCCAGGTCGTCAAGCTCGATCGCCCGCAACCGGGCCGGACGGTCGGTCTCGCGTGGCGAACGTCCTCGGGCCGGTTGCGCGAGTTCAAGCTGCTCGCCGATGTGATGACAGAAGAGGCCGCGAAGATGCTGGCGAAGCTGCGCAGCTGACGCGGCGAGTAACTTGCAGAAGCTCGTCGCATCTAATGGCAATGGAAACGACCCGGCTAGCTAAGCCCACGGCCCGGCTGGCCAAGCCCACGGCCCGGCTGGCCAAGCCCACGATCGTCATCGCTGGTGCGACGGGATTCATCGGCCACGCTGTGGCAGAGCGGCTCGCTGGGCGGTTCGACGTCACCGGCCTGACCCGCGGTCGCACCGAGGCGAAGGGCGCGTGGGACCGGCTCGTCACCTGCGACCTGTTCTCGCTCAAGGATGTCGAGACTGCGTTCAAGGGTGCGCGCTATGTCGCGTACCTCGTTCACTCGATGTTGCCGTCAGCGCGGCTGGTCCAAGGCTCGTTCCAGGACCTCGATCTGATCTGCGCTGATAACGTCGGCCGCGCCGCGGCGAAGTGCGGTGTCGAGCAGATCGTCTATCTCGGTGGGCTCATTCCCGCCGATGATCGCGAGCTCTCCGAACATCTCAAGAGCCGCCGCGAGGTCGAGCAAGCACTCGGCGCGCACGGAGTGCCGGTCACGACGCTGCGCGCAGGGATGGTGATCGGACCGCGTGGCTCGTCGTTCGAGATGATGACGCGCCTCGTGAAGCGGTTGCCGGCGATGATCTTGCCGAGCTGGACCGAACGCCACTGCCAGCCAATCGACCTCGGCACCGTCGCGGCGCTCGTGGATAACGTCACCGGCGCGCGCCAGCACTACAACCAGACCTACGATATCGGTGGCCCGGATGTCTTGCGCTATCGCGAGATGCTCGACGTCGTCGCGATCGAGAAGGGCGTCAATCGCCGGCAGATCCGAGTGCCGTTCGTGAGCCCCCGGATCTCGCGCTGGTGGGTCTCGATGATCACCGGTGCGCCACCGTCGCTCGTCACTCCGCTGATCGAGAGCCTGCATCACGACATGGTGTGCGGCGATCGTCGGCTCCAAGACGCGGTCGGGCTTCCAGGCCTGGCGTTTCGCGAGGCCGTGCATGCGAGCATCGCGGTCGCAGAGGCGACCGACGGTAAGAAGCCGCAGGCGTACAAGCCAGCCCCCGCCGCGCCGTTGACCGGCGTGCGCTCGGTCCAGCGGGTCCCGCTACCCGCAGGGCGAGATGCCGAGTGGGCTGCGCACGAGTACATGCGCTGGCTGCCGCACGGTGCCTGGCCGATGCGAGTCGACGTCGACGACGAGCATCACCTCACCCGATTCTATTTGCGCCCGTTCAAAGCCGCCTTGCTGGAGCTCGACTTCGCGCGCGATCGCAGCGCGAAAGATCGTCAGCTGTTCTACGTCACCGGCGGTCGGCTCTCGGCAAAGCAGAGCAAGGGCCGGCTCGAGTTTCGCGTCACCCCGGATGGCCGGCACTTGCTGACCGCGATCCACGACTTCGCGCCGAGCTTGCCGTGGTCGATCTATCGCTACTCGCAGGCGCTCGTGCATCGCTTCGTGATGTGGCGGTTCGGCCGGCACCTCGCGCGCGTGCCTGCTATCGCGGAGCCAGTGCAGCCAGCGGAATCGATGCGACAAGCGTCGCAGGCCCCTTAGGCGTCGATGAGGTCTTGAACCACGACTGATCGACCGCCACGGTGTGGTCGTGGCCGAGCGCATCGGCAAAGGTCAGAGCCAACCCGTCGACGATCTTCTTCCCAGTCGCCTCATCCTTCGCCTCGACCCGGATCGTGAACGTCCAGGTGGTCGGCGAGGTCTCCATCCAGCCGACCAGCGTCCGGGCCTCGAGCTTCGGTAGGCCACTCGAAGCAGCCCAGCCGACCGCGTCGGCCGGGACCAGCTGCAAGAGATCGACGATCGTCGCCGACAGCCCACCGGCATCGCTCCCAGTGCCGATGACCGCCGTGTCGCCCTTCATCACGAGCGCGAGGCCGGGCGCGAACAGCGCGAGACACTCGCGAAGATCCGGCTCGGCGACCCCGGTCACGTAGCCACGCCAGTCGTCGCCGGTTTGCGCGACGACGCCGAGCTTTGCGGTGCGCACGGCGGAACGCATCACGGCCGGTGTCGGAGGCAAGAGGTTCGCAAGCAGCTCGCGATCGAGCTTCGTGAAATCGATCGCGAGCCCGAAGCCGAAGTTGCCGAGCTGCGCGGCGAGCTCGTTCGAGACCACGGGCAGCTGCTGGTGCACCACCGGTGCGAACGGTGCGGGCGGTGCGGGCGGTGCGGGCGGTGGCACTTCGGCCTTCTGGTTACACGCGATCAGGGCGAGCGCGAGGACGGCAGCGCGAAGCATCACCGCCAATCGTACTAGCGTTCGACGTGAACGTACATGCGTAGACCGAGCGGCAACGGCTCGCCTGGCGCACCATCGAACCGGCCGACCACCTCGAGCACGCGGGTATCGACCTTCGCGCGCGGGTCATCGTCTCGCACGG
>JAYWCI010000140.1:0-14443 GCA_043780895.1 Kofleriaceae bacterium
TCGGCGTTCGAAACGATCTCCTGCTTGAGCAGCTTGATCGCGAACTTCTTGTCGATGTGGACGTGCTCGGCCGAGTAGACCTCGCCCATGCCGCCCTCACCGATCAACTTGATGATGCGATAGCGACCGTCGAGCACGGTCCCGACGATTGAAGGCGCGGGTGGTGCTTGCGGGAATGATCCGGAAGCCGGCGGTCCGTCGGCAGTCATTGGGGCAACATCATAACGCGCGAGACGGGCAAATGCCGTTACGTGGCGGGCTCACACTCACCGACCGCCTGGGCGGTGGCGGCAGAATCGGCGTTAACCGTGCAAACCTGCGCGCTAGGGCATGCGGGCAAATCTGGACGGCCGCAGGCGGCGGCTGGTAGGGGGGCCACGAGGTCGCAGGCCCCCTGGATGCACGCGGGCACGAGATCGGCCTGGCAGCTGTTACCGGCCGGACACGACGGGCTCGACGGGCAATCGAGGCTGGCGTGGTGGCTGGCGACGCCGGCAGTCGGGACCGCCGTGTCGACGCCGCCGTTGACGCACCCGCAGCAGTCCGCCGCGACCCGCGTGCAGTCGCTCGAGGCGAGACACGCGCGGGTCGCCACCTGCGCGCACTGACACGTGAGGCACCCGTTATCGTCGACGGCAAACCCATCCGCGCACGACTCGGTGCAGGCCATCGCGACGCACGCGAGCTCGCAGCGGCCATCGTTGCTGCACGCGGGACGGACGTTCGCGGGACACGTCGAGACCGGGCACATCACGCCTGCACATGCCTGGATGTCCGAGGCGGTCTTGGGTGTCGCGTAGGTCGGGCAGTCGCAGCACTTCGCCGCCGCGGGCTGACAATCGGAATCGAGCGAGCATTCGGCGGCCGCGTTGCCCGAGCCTCCCGCATCCCCGCCGCCTTCGAACGACGCATCGGCCGCCGAGCTGGGGCAACCAGCCGAGACCGCCGAGACGAGCATGAAGAAGACCGCAAACCGCATGACGGAAAAGGAGAAAAGCACGGGACGTGCCGCAGTGTAACTGGTGAACATCCCAGGTTGGAGTCTCAGTTTTTCGTGGGTGATCAGACCCTTCACGTAGGGTCCGCCCCAGATGGGCGAAAAGATTCTCACGAAGACCGACCGCGAGATGGAAGGCCGGATGTTGGCGGTCCAGAACGATCCCATGCGCGCCGAGACGCTCCAGAAGGCGCGCCAATTCAAGCGGACCTGGCTCGAGCTCGCCCAGGCCCTCGCGCGCGTCCAGGCGGGTGGCTCATGGGAGGCGTGGGGCTTCTCCGATTTCGATGCGTACTGCAGGAAGGAGCTCCACCTCCGCGCGAACACCGTCGCGAAGTTGCTCGGCAGCTATCGCTTCCTCGAGACCAGCGCACCGAACGTGATCGCGCGCGCCCACGAAGATCCGTTCGAGGCGCCGATCCCGTCGGTCAAGGCCGTCGAGTTTGTCCAGCGGGCGACCGATCGCGGCGCCGCGGATGCCGAGACGCTCGCGACCATGAAGCGCGTCGCGTTCGACGAGGGCGTCGAAGCCCCGCTGCTCGCGCGCCGGTTCAAAGATGTCGCGTTCCCCGAGAGCGATCGCGAGAAGGCCGAGAAGCTGCGCGCGAGCATCGCCGGCACCGCACGTCGGTTGTCGAGCTTGATCGCCGAGGAAGGCTCGCCGGTCTCGAAGAAGATCGCCGTGCAAGTCGAGGAAGCCGTCGGCCTCCTCCTCGAGTCGATCGAGAACTGACGAGCACCGAGCGAGCTACGCGAAGAAATATTTGACGGCTTTGCCGAGCAGATAGATCGCGTAGAAGATCAAGCCGACCCCGACGACGCGCGGGATCCATGCCGCCTTGTCGCCGAGCACGTTCTTCCCCTTGTGGGTGAGATACGCAACGAGCATGAACCACGACGTCGAGCCCATGAGCACGCCGACCGTGCAGGCGAGGCCTTCCGCGGTCGAGTGCTTCGGGATCATCGAGCCCATGATCACGACCCACGTCGCGATCGCGGCGGGGTTGAGGAGGATGAGCGCGAGGCCGACCTTGAAGCCTTCCTTCGTCTCTTTGCGATCGCGGCGCGCGAGTACCGAGTCCGACGGCTTCGGTTCGTCCGGATCCACGGCGGTGTCCGGGACAGGCGCGGGTGGATGGCTGCGCGCAGTGTAGATGCCGTAGACCAGCAGCACGGCGCCGCTGATCGCGTAGAGCGTCGGCTCGATCGACGGCCGGCTCTCGAGGATCGGCTGCATGCCGAGCACGCCGAGGGCGGAGTAGATGGTGTCGCCCATCGCGCCGCCAAGGCCGACCGCGACCGCACGTCGAAACGTGTGCCGATACGCGGCGTGGATCACCGCGACGTTGACCGGTCCAATCGGCACGCCCGTGAGCGCGCCGGCGAGGACGCCGATCACGAGGAACATCAGCACGGTGCCCCCCGTGCTATACAACAGCGTGACCCCCGCTGCTACGGCCAAGTCATCGGGGTTGGTCGGTTTCGGGGAGTTCGGGGTCACTTGGTTGGGCCACGCGACAGCGGTTGCCGAAATGGGGCGCTCGCGGGTCCTGTTCGATCCGCTCCTGCCGTGGAGGGCCCGGGCCGGGGGAGCCGTCGACGCCGTGCTGATCACCCATTCCCACGTCGATCACCTCAATCGCTGGAGCCTCCGGGCGGTGCCGCGCGAGGCCCACCTGGTCGTACCCCGCGGCTGCAAGGGCGTGGTCGCCGATCTAGGCTTTGCGAAAGTCACCGAGATGACCGCTGGCGACCAGCTCGCGATCGGCGATCTCGAGGTCCACGCGGTGCCCACCCGCCACGACAACGGGCGGTGGAACAAGCGCGAACTGCCCGAGTGCGTCGGCTACGTGGTGCGCAGCCAGAGCGTCACCGTCCATCACGCGGGCGATGTCGACTTCTCCGACCATCGCGTGTTCGACGACATCGGCAAGCAGTTCGCGATCGACGCGACGCTCCTCCCGATCGGCGGCATGATGCCGGTCTGGTACTACCGCGCGCGCCGCGCGAAGCTCGATCGCGGCATCCATATCGATCCCGATTGCGCGCTCGATATCTACGAACGGCTCGGTGCACGCGCGCTGGTGCCGGTCCACTGGGGCACGCTCCACCTTCCGTTCGGCCTGCCCTCGATGCCGGGCCGGCGGCTCGCGAAGATCGCGCTCGCGAAGGGCGCCTCGGGCGTCCACATCCTCGCACATGGCGAACGGATGAACCTGGCGCGCGGCGCGCTCGCGGGATCGAGCATCGGTGCCGAGATCGCGCCGAAGGCTGCGGATCAGGATCGCCGGCTCGCGAATCACGAGGGCGAGTAGCTCGCGCTCGCCACGTGCGACGCGCTCGGCGTGAACCCCTCGATCACCAGGTCGGCTCCGCAGCTGCGACACCCCGAGACGCACGAGTCTCGCCGCGTGAAAGCCTGCTAGCTGGCAACCGTGCCGGATTTCGCGCACTGCGTTCCTAATGCGACGTGCTCCGGTTCCTGATTGCGTTCTTGGTGGCGTGCGACGCGCTCGCGCCGGCGGACTATGTCGGCGAACCGTTGTTCACCATCGAAGGCGCGTTCGCGTCGAACGAGACGGCGCCCGCGGATCCACTCGGTGGCGTCGCGCTGTTCTGGCAGGATCCGAACGGTCCCGATGGACCTGGAGTCGCGTCGACGACCGTGCCCGTCGAGATCCAGTTCCCGGCGAGCTTTCGCGTCGCCATTCCGGTGCCGCCACCGACGGCCGCGCGGTTCAGCTTCGGCGACGGCGACGGCGAGGTCGAGCTCGCCGAGGCGTACGTGTTCGTCGTCGAGACCACCAACGATCACCCCGCGCCCCACGGTGGCGAGCGTAGCCACGTGGTCGTTTGGGCGAGCACCGAGGTCGCGGACGGGTCGCTCGCAGCAGACTATCTCGGTGGGCCGATCAGCGCCGGCTACCACCTGCGCACGTTCAGTGTGGTCGCCAACGCGGGCACCGCCCAACACGCGATGATCGAGCGTTGCATCGCAAGCGGCGCGACACGACGGACGTGCGAGGTGCGGCGCGGCTATCAGCTGACCACGAGCGGTGATCACGAGCGGCTGAAGATCACGGTGTCGCCGCCATGAAAGAGCTCGATCAGCTGTATCGCGAGCACGGCCATGCGGTGCTGCGGCGCGCGCGCCGGATCCTGCGCAACGAAGAGGATGCACGCGATGTCGTGCAAGACGTCTACCTCGATCTCGCGCGCCATCCCGAGCAGTTCGCCGCGCGCAGCTCGATCGCGACGTATCTCTACGCCGCCGCGACCCACGCCTGCCTCAACCGCTTGCGCGACGGCCGCAACCGCACGCGCTTGCTCGCGGTCCGCACCGCCGGTCATTCACACGCGACCTCGGCGACGGCCGAGAGCACCACCCTCGCCACCGAAATCCTCGAGCACCTCTCCCCCGAGGAAGCCGCGCTCGCCGTGTATCTGTACTGCGACGAGCTCACGCACGACGAGATCGCGGAGCTGTTCGGATGTTCGCGGCGCCACGTCGGCGACCTCGCACTGCAGTTGCGCACCCGGATCATGGAGCGTGCAGCATGAGTCACTTCTCCGAGCTCGGCATCGACAAGTTACTCGCGGGCGAGCTCGATCGCGATGCCGCGAGCGCCTTGCGTACCCACGCTGCCGAGTGCGAGCGCTGTAGCGAAACGCTCGCCAATGCCACCACGACCCGCGATTCGTTTACGTTCCGACCAGTGCCCCGAACCGTTCGGTGGCGCTCGGCCGCGATCGCGGCCCCGCTCGCGCTCGCAGCTGCGCTCGCATTGCTCTTCGCCTGGCCTGCGGAGCCCGCTGGCGACCGCATCCGCATGAAGGGCGCTGCGTCGGTCGGGCTGTTCGGGGTGTTCGTCGCGCACGGCACGAGCGTTCGCCGCGGAACGGTTCACGAGACCGTGATGCCGGGCGATCGGCTTGAATTCGCGACGTCGACGACCACACCCGGTTGGTTCGCTGCCTTGAGCGTGGACGCGAACGGCATGCGCAGCGTGTACGTGCCGCTCGAAGCGATCGCGGCCGGGCACGAGCAGCTGACCACGGGTGCGATCGAGCTCGACGACGCGCTCGGTCGCGAGACCGTGACCGGGGTGTTCTGCGATCACGTGTTCGATCCGCGCTCGCTCGATCTGGCGGCGCTGCCCGAGGGCTGCAGCGGTGATCGGCTAACGCTCGACAAGGTCGCGCGGTGAAGCTCGCCGTGATCATCGTGTGCCTGCTCGCGACACGCGCCGGCGCGGTCGCGCGCTACGCGCTGGTGATCGGCAACGACGCCGGCGATCGCGACGAGGCCGGCCTGCACTACGCCGAGCACGACGCCGAGCACTTCGCGGCGACCCTCGTCGAACTGGGCGGATTTTCCCCGGGCGACGTCGTGGTACTCCGCGGCACCGACACCGAAGCCGCACGGGCCGCGCTGATCTCGCTCAACGATCGGATCCGCACCTCGGGCGCGTCGGACTCCATGCTGATCGTCTACTACTCCGGCCACGCCGATGCCGAGGCGCTGCATCTGGGCTCGACCAGCTTCGCGTTGACCCAGCTCGAACAGCTCGTGCGCGGTTCGCCTGCGACGTTTCGGTTGCTCGTCGTCGATGCCTGCCGCTCCGGTGCCCTCACACGCGTCAAGGGCGGCCATCCGGTCGCGGCGTTCCCGATCATGCTCGGCGATACGCTCGCGGCCGATGGCGTGATGTTCTGGACCGCAAGCGCGGCGAGCGAGCAAGCGCAGGAATCGGATGCGATCAAAGGCTCGCTGTTCAGTCACTTTCTGGTCTCCGGCATGGCCGGGCCTGCCGATACCGATAACGACGGCGCGGTCACGACCGCCGAGGCGTACGAGTACGCGCGCGCCGCAACGCTGCGCGCCTCGAGCCGCACGCTCGCGGGGACCCAGCACCCCACGTTTCGCGACGAGCTCGCGGGTCGCGATGCGGTCGTGCTCACGCGCCCGGGCGCGGCCGATCCGAAGCGCGCCGCGATCCGCGTGCCGGCCGATCGCGACGTGCTCGTGCTCGCAGGCTCTTCGGATGGCCCCGTGATCGCCGAGGTCGGAGTCCACGACCGGACGCGCCGGCTCAACGTGCGCGCCGGCAAGTACTTCATTCGCGCGCACGGCGACACCCACTTGCTCGAGGGCACGATCACCGTCGCCGCGGGCGACGAGCACACGGTCGCCGACGGCGAGCTCGTGCGCGTCGACTACGTGCAGGTGGCAGCGAAGGGCGCGCGCGCGATCGAGCCGGATGCCGTCGAAGCCGGGGTACTCCGGCGCTCGCCGCTGATCGACGGTGGCGACGCGTGCATGGGTGCGGTCGCAGGCTACGTGATGCCGCTGGGTTGGATCACGGTCACGCCGCGCGTTTCGGAGTGCCGCGAGCGTGCGACGAATGCGTTCGTGGCTGCCGCGACCGATACGATCGTCGGCGACGTACGCCTCTCGCACGCGTGGCAGCGCTCTCCGCTGACGTTGTCGATCCAGGTCCAGGCCGGTGCCGCGGTCGTGCACCAGCACTTCTCGACCGAGGGCGAGGCGCCGTCGCGCACGACCGCAGGCGGCTTGTTCGGCGGCGGTGCGAGTATCGAGCTCGCGATCGCCCGCAGTGTATACGCGAGCCTCACAGCCGAGGTCGACAGCTTCGTCGTGCAACGCGATCAGATGGGCTGGAGCCCGGTGATCACGCTCGGCGGCGTGCTCGGCGTGGGGATGAAGCTATGAGATGGCTCGTGCTAGTCGTCGCACTCGGTGCGTGCGCTCCACCCGCGATCAAACGCGTGCCCGGTGCCTCGACGACCCCACGGCTCGCGCTCGCGCGCTCGACGCGCGCATGCGGCATCGACATCGCGTACGACACGGACTCGATTGCTGCGCGCTATCGCTACACCTACGACGCGATCGGAAGGCTCGCGCATGCAACCGGAACGTTCACGGCGGGGGGCGCGACCGACGAAATCGTCTACACCTACGATCACCTCGACCATCTGACCCACATGCTCGAGCGCGAAGGCGCGATCACGTCGGTCGAGCAGACCGAGAGCTACGACACACTCGGCGATCTGATCGACTACACGCTCACCGAACCGAACGGCACGACGCGCTACACGTACTCCGATCTCACGGCGACCGGGCAACCGAAGGCCGAGGCCATCTCGCCGGGTGTCGGCCTGGCCACCGACTATCTGCTGTCGTACGACGCCACCGATCGGCTGGTCACCGCGACGCTCGTCGGTGGCGCGACCACGACCTACACGTACGACGACGCCACCAAACGCTCGCTCACGGTCGACACGAACAACGGCGGCTTTCACGGCGTCTACCTCTACGACGATCAGAATCGCGAGCTCTCCGAGACCTGGGGCGGCAGCGATCCGCAAGCCACCTCGAGCGCGACGAGCTATGCGTACGTCGCCGATCAGCTCTCGACGATCACGTATCAGCAGGGCGCGACGACCAGCGATCCGCTCGCGACCGTCGAGACCGATACGCTGCGCTACACCTGCGACGAGCCGTAAGCTCTCGGTCAGCACGCGTCATGCCGAGCTTGCGAGGTTGCGGTCCGAATGCTCGATGACCAAGCAAACCTCGCTTCTCCTGGGCTTCGGCCTGTTCACCGCCGCGTGCGGTACCGATGCTTCCTCCGATCACCTGCCGTCGGTGTCGATCACTCCACACACCAATACCCAGGCCGCGGATGTGGCGTGCGGCGACGACGTCACGCTCGGCGAGGGCACGACCCCGGACCTTCGTTACAGCTTCAGTTACGACTCCGGCGGTCGGATGACTCACGCGCAGGGGGTCTATGCCGCTGGCGGCGCCGATGATTCGATCGACTACACCTGGGACAGCGCGGACCGCTTCACGCATCTGGTCGAGGCTCATGGCTGGGGCGATTCGAGCACCGAGGTCACCGAGACCTACGACGGTGACGACCTCGCGAGCTACGCCTATGCCGTGACGAGTGCGGACTACAACGCGAGCTGGCTCTACGCCTACTCGAGCTACGCCGGACCGTGGCAACCGTTGCGCGAGGTCGTGACGACGCAAGATGGTGCGTTCGGCTACACACTCGCGTACGACTCGCTCGGACGCCTGATCTCGTCGACGCCCGACAACGGTCCCGCAACGACGATCACCTACGACGACGCGGCGCGCACGGTCACCCAGGACACGGGCCACGGCGGCTGGACGGATGTCACGACCTATCGCGCTGACTGGGCCGAGCTCTCGGAGGTTTGGGGTGGTAGCGATCCGAGCGCGATCGCAGGCTCGTACACGTACGTGTGGGATGGTGACTCGCTGGTCTCCGAGGTCTATCGAACGGGCAGCGAAGCGGCACCGACTACCGTCGAGACCATCGAGACCGACACGATGCGCTACGCCTGCTCGAGCGCGCGCAAGACGAGCTCGCTACGCATGCACCTGCCGGGTCGCGTCCACGCGCGGCCTCGGCTCGCGCACTAGGTCTTGAGCGCGGGCAGCGAGGCCTGCTTGGCCTGGAGCTGGACGAGCTGAATGCCGAGCTCGTCGAGCTGCTTCTTCTCTTCGGGCGTTGGCTGGCCCGCGACTGTCGGGCCCGTGACCAGTTTCGGCGCGGGCTTCGGGCCTGCGACCGCGATCGCAGCTGCTACGGCGAGCGCGACTACCACACCTATCCAGCGTTTCATCGCTGGCTAGGATTGCTAGATCCAGCCCTGCGCGCGTGCCGAACCGACGATGCCGAGTATGGCGATCACGAGCCCGATCGAGAACCCGAACCGCTTGTCGCGATTGCCGGCCACGGTCATATCGAGCTTCAGCGCCTTGCGAAGATTCGAGAAGTCCCAAAGCAACCACAGCACCGACACGCCGCCCGTCGCGAGCGTGAGAAACCACAGGAACTGGTTCGGGGTCATCGGATCGGTCATGACATCGCACCAAAGGCCGGAGGGACCGGGGGAATGGGGTCGATCAACATGCGCTTGGCGTCGTACCCGATGATCACGAGCATGATCGGCACGAACAGCCAGTAGAAGAACGTGACCGAAAATCCGGCGGTCGCGAAGCCGATCAGATAGCCAGTGTACGCGACGAGCCGCTCCATCGCGTAGGACTTGTAGTTCGTCGTACGCCCTGCCCGCTTCACGTACAGCGCGCGCATGATCGTGTTCGCAGCTCCGAGCGTGATCACCGCGATCACCGGGACCGCAGGCGCCCAGCCATACGCGGCGACGACGATCAAGCCGAAGCCGTAACAGATCGCATCGGTGATCGCGTCGAACAGCTCGCCGAATGCGCTCCGGCAATTGAAGATCTTCGCGACCGCGCCATCCGCCTTGTCGAGCAGGCCGCACGCGAGCATGAACAGCGTCGCCCACTGGTGGTAGCCGTTGTGCACGGCCCACAGAAAGAACGGCAGCGTGAAGAAGCGCGACGCGGTCACCGCATTGGCGGGATTCCACGGCGACACCACGCGTGGTGCTCTGACCTCAGCAACAGCCGCCATGGTCAGCTGCTCGCTTCGTCTTCGGCGAGGCCCGGATCGACGAACCGGTAACGCTTCCATGCGAACCGTACGCGCTGGAGCAGCGACACGTGGCTCATGATCGCGACCGCCCAGCAGCCCGCGAGCAACGGTCGCGGATCGTCGAGGAGCGCGGTGAACAACACGCCGGCGCCGTAGTAGATCAGGAACTCTGCCGAGCCGAACAGGCCGACCACGTCGATCGGATGACCGATCTTGCCCTTCTCGCGCCACACGTCTTGCTGGCTCTCGGCATAGATCGAGAGCTTGATGATGACGTTCGTCAGCGCTCCGGTGATCCCGAAGCCGAGCACGACGAGCACGTGCGGATAGTCGTACGACAGTCGCAAGCAGCCGCCGGCGTACATGATGCCGAGCACCCAGCGGTCGCAGACATCATCCATCACCGCGCCGAAGGTCGAGCGCTGGTTGAAGTTGCGCGCCTTGTAGCCGTCGATGTGATCGACCAGGCCGCGCACCATCAGGAGCACGAAGCCGGTCCACCACCAGCCCTTGAACAGCACGACACCCCCGATCAGGCCGAGTGCGGCACCGAAAGCGGTCCACGCGTTCGCGTGAATCGGCAGCTTTGCGAGCGCCGCGACGATCGGATGAAGCAGCCGATCGAGCTGTTTGCGGAAGGCGAACAGGTTCATGAGACGTCGCGACTCTAGTACGAACTAGCTCGCCGACCGGACCGAATTCAACACCGTGTGCAGTGCCCCGATGAATTGGTCGATCTGCGCCGGCGTGACCGATAGCGGCGGCTGGAGCCGCAGGCAGTTGCCATAGAGGCCCGAGATCGTGATCAACATGCCGGCCGCGTGGAGGCCGTCCTTGATCTTGGCGATCGCGCCCTTGCCGAGCACTTCCTTGCTGTCGCGGTTCGCGACGAGCTCGATGCCGCCGAGCAGGCCCGTGAAGCGCACGTCACCGATCCACGGATCGCGCAGTGCCCACGCGGCCTCGGTGAAGTAGCGACCCATCGTCGCGCAGTGGTCGACGAGCTTCTCGGCTTCGAGCGTCTCGATCAGCGCGAGGCCTGCGGCGGCCGAGACCGCGTTGCCGCCGTTGGTCGGCGTGGTGCCGCCGAAGAAGTTCTTTACGAGCGCATCCGACGCGATGGTCGCCGCGAGCGAACCGACGCCGCCCGAGAGGCCCTTACCGCCGGTCATGATCTCCGGCTCGAGGCCGTAGTGCTCGACCGCAAACATCTTGCCGGTGCGTCCCAGGCCGGTCTGCACTTCATCCGCGATCAGGAGGATGCCGCGCGCCTTGCGAACCTTGTCGACGCGGTCCCACCACTTCTGCGGCGGTGCGAGGCCACCGACGGCCTGGATGATCTCGGCGATGATCGCGGCGGTCTTCGGGCGCGCATCGAGCGTGGCTTCGACGCCATCGAGGCATTGGGTGGCGCAGTTGTCCGCGCCGAACTTGCAGCGATAACAGTACGCGTTCGGGATCGGGTAGTTCTCGGGGCCCATCGGCTTGCCGGCGCTCTCGCGATACTTCTCGCTCGCGGTGACTTCGAGCGCGCCGATCGTGAGGCCGTGATAGCCGTTCTCGAGGTAGGCTACGTCGGTCTTCTTGGTGCCCTGACGCGCGAGCTTGAGCGCGAACTCGTTCGCCTCCGAGCCACCGGTCGAGAAGAACACCTTGTTGAGAGACCGGGGCCCGAGCTCGATGAGGCGCTTCGCGAGCTTCACGACCGCGACGGTGCCGTGCTTGCCCGACACCTGAAGCACTTGATGAAGCTGCTTGGTCGCGGCTTCGACGATGTGCGGATGGCAATGACCGGCGTTGTTCACGAAGTAGCCGGCCGTGAGGTCGAGGTACTCTTTGCCGTGAATGTCTGTGATCGTGCAGCCGCTCGCTTTCGCGATGATGACGGGCTCGCCGGCCGGATGAGGCCACGGGCGCATCACGTACTGCTGATCTGCGGCCTCGATCGACGCGGCGTTGGTTAGGTCATCGGTCATCGCTTGGCGCAGTTAAATCACGCACCAAACCATTGTCAAGTTCCATAGTTAGATTGCTGAGTCGTTCCAGGTTCTGCCTCGAAACGGCTGTCGCCACGTCGCCACACGCGAACGTGATCTGAGGTGATCACGCCACGTTCAATTTCGAACACTCGGTAGCGCGCGGTGCGGTGCGGCTTGTCGTGCTCGTAGGTCCCCGAGGCAATCCCGCGGACCGGGACCGGACCACTCGGACCGGCGATCTCCTCCGCCATATCGCGATGTTCGTGGCCATGGACGATCAGCGATGCACCGGATTCACCGATCACCTGGGCGAACTCCTGGTAGTCGCGGAGTCCCCGAATCTTGTTCGCTGCGGCCTTGCCGGCGGGCGGATGGTGGATCGCGACGACTCGTGTTTTTCCGGCGAGCCGGGGATCGGCCAATACTTCGCGAAGTCGCTGGAGCTGGACCTCACCGACTCGACCGTACGCCGTGAACCATGGCGTCGCCCGCGAGGTGGTCACGCCGACCAGTGCGAGCTCGCCACGCACGCGGACGATCGGCCACTTGTCATCAGGATTGAGTGTCTCCGGCCACTCCCAGCCCGTATCGGTGCGGTGATACGGCTCGAAGATCCGCGCGAACAAGCCGACGCCCTCGGCGACGTACGCATCGTGATTGCCGGGGATCACGGTGACGTTTTCGGGCCCGAGCTCGAGCTTGTCGAACATCGCGCGCGCGAACTCGAACTCCTGTGCGAGCGCGAGGTTGGTGACATCGCCCGTGCACAGCACGTGATCGATCTTCTCGGCGTTGAGATCGGCGACCATCTGCTCGAACGCCGCCACGTGATAGTGGCGGCTGCGGTTGGTCAGGAGGTTTGCGGCGCCGATCCAGCGCTTGTTGGCGAGCTTCATCCACCCCGCGCCGTCGTGCGAGAGCAGATGGAGATCCGAACAGTGGGCGAGGCGCACCCACCGTTCTTAGCACGCGCTATTGCGGCGACATCAGCGTATCGAGGTCGGTCTTCATGCCCGTGCGGATCGTCGCGATCGTCACGCCTCGCAGGCGCTGCTTGGTCGCGCGGAACGCCTGGCTCGGAAGTGCACCTAGGCGCGCCGCCTCCGCCTTCGCGGTCGCGAGCAGCTCGCTCGCCGGCACGACCTTGTCGACCCAGCCGGCGCGCGAGGCTTCCTCGGGGTTGTAGATCTGCGCCATCAGCGTCGCGCGAACGAGCTCCGGCTTGACCAGGCGATCGCGCGCGAGCTCCATCGCGAGCACCGGCACTGGCAAGCCGATCGAGACCTCGTTGAGCCCGATCTTGAACGCGCCGGCCGAGGCGATCCGCAGATCGCCGGTGAGCACGACGAGCGCGCCACCCGCGAGCGCGTGACCGGTGCACGCGATCACGAGCGGTAGCTTCGCCGCGTAGAGCCGCATCAACAGTTCGCCACCCTTGGTCAGGAGGGCGACCGCATTCGCGGGTCCGCTCATCATGACCTTGAGATCGAAGCCGGCACAGAACCGATCGGGCCGGCCGGCGAGCACGATCGCCTTGGCTTCGCCCTCGGCGCGATCGAGTGCGGCCGTCAGCTGATCGATCATCTCGGTCGACAGCGCGTTCGCTTTGCCATCGTCCATCGTGATGACGGCGGTCGAGCCGTCGAGGGCATACGTCGTTAGGTCGGCCACGTCGCGAAGCTACCACTCGTATGTGCATCGGGTGCAACTCGCGCGTGCGTCGAGCAACGAAGGGGCTGCACGAGGCGCGCGACGGCATGTTCGAGTTCACGGTCAAGCCGGGTGATCCGCCGCCGGCTGGCGACGGCACGAAGTAGCTACTGCGGCTTGACCGCGAGCGTGCCGATCTGGAGGGGTGCGACCGCGTGCGGATCTTTCGATTCCCACACGATCACCGGCGCGCCGTGCGCCGCGGTCGCGGCGATCGAGAACCCGTCGAGCAGCGGCCCCTGCGCGATCGGGTTGGTCGTCCAGGTCGCCCCCTTCTGCGCGAGGTAGACGTCCGAGGTCAGCGCGTCTTGATACGCGATCGTTGGCGCGCCGCTCGCGAGATAGATCGAGGCGGCCTGCCCGACGGGGTGCGTGCGGTCGCCCGCGCGCACGCCATCGTCGACGATCTCGGGCGTGCCGGCCGTGCCGTTCCAGGTCGTGTACATCAGCTGATCGGCGAGCGCGTCCTGATATGCGACATGCACGGTGCCATCGCCTGCGAGCACCGCGTTCGCCCACATACCGCGATCCGCGCCCGCGACGTTGCCGTCGAGGATCGTCTCGGTGAACGTGCTCGTGCCGTTGCCGGTCTCGGCATCGAGGACGAGCGCGCGCCGCACCCGATCGTAGAACACCACCGCGAGCCGGCCATCGCCAAGCGCGAGGAGCTTGGTGAACAGGCCCGTCCCGCTCGGCAGATCATCGAGCATCGGATCGGTCACCACGGTCGCGCACGTGCCCGTGCTGCACACCTTGCCGGCCGCACATGCCGGCGTGCAGTCGGTCGTCGCCGCGACGCAGACCTGCGGATCGGTGCGCGTCGCACCCGCGATACACGCCTCGCCACCACACAGCCCGGCGCACGAGGCCGGCGTGCTCGCGATCGCCTTGATCACCCAGTCGGTCGGCCCCGGCGTCGGCGAGGCGCCGCGCGCGATCCGGAGCTCGCTCGTGCGATGGCCCATGCCGTCATCGACGCCGAGCGCCATGTACGCGATCACCGGCTGCTGGCTGCTATCGATCACGAGCGACGTGAACAATCCCACGTGCTCGCCGTGGCCGGCATCGACGACGTAGCTCGTCCAGTTGCCGCTCGCATCCTCGCTCGCGTACTTGAGCTGATGGAGGTCGCGGTCCTGGTACGAGACGTGACCTTTGTGATCGGCGAGGGCGATCGAGGTGTACGCGCCGATCTTCGCACCAGCGTCGACGATGCCGCCGCGCCACGTGCTCGGGTC
>JAYWCI010000141.1:0-4522 GCA_043780895.1 Kofleriaceae bacterium
GCGTATGAGCGCGAGGCCCCGATGAGCGACGGTGACCTCGATTTCGACGCCGACGAGCTCGCGATGCTGCGCATGTTGTTTCGGTCCGAGGCGCACGACGCGCTCGAGATCGTGACCGCGCGCGTGCTCTCGAATGGCTCGACGCGGCCCTCCGGCGAAGGCCTCGCCGAGATGATGCGCGTGACCCACACGATCAAGGGTAGCGCGGGCACGGTCGGCCTCAACACGATGGTCGACCTCGCGCATCGGCTCGAGAGTGCGTTCGCGGTGATCGTGCGCGACGGATCGGTGTGGGGATCTCACACCGCGGACCTCGTCGTCGAGATCGTCGACGGGATGCGTGGCTATGTCGATCAGCTCGTCGCCGAGACCGCGGGTGCCGAGCACACCGCCGCGCTACTGCGCACGCAGATCACGAACCTCATGCGCGCCGAGCCCGAACCCGAGCCGCCCGAGCGGCCGTCGTTCAGCGGGACCTTCGGCGGCATGGATGCGGGCGAATCGATGTCGATTCCGACCGTCATCACCGCCGGTGGCCTCGAGCCGCTGCCCGACATGGCCTCCGAGGGCGTCATCGTCGAGCCGCGCGCGCAGCCCGGCCAGCCCGGCCGGACCGGCCAGCCCGGCACGTTGACGGTCAGCCCCGAGGCGCGGCATCTCCGGATCGAGCCCGAGCGCATCGACAACTTGATGTCGTCGGCGGGCGAGCTGCTGTTCGACCGCACGCGCATCGAGCGCCGCGTCCAGTTGCTACGCACGCTCGCTCGCGATCTCGCGCGCACGCGCCAGAACCTGCGCGATGCGATCGGTCCGGGCAATGCGAACCGCGGGCTCGTTGAAGCCGAGAGCGAGCTCGCCGGTCAAGCCGCCCTGCTCTCGCAGACCACCGCGGCGCTCCTCGACGAGATCGAAGCCCTGCGCCGCACGATCGGAGAGCTCCAGCGCGGGCTCACGCGGATCCGCATGGATACCGCGCGCAACTTGTTTCTTCACGCCGCGCGCACGTTGCGTGCGCTGCGCCGCGCGACCGGCCTCGTGGTCGAGCTGCGCACGCTAGGTGAGGATACCGAGTTCGACAAAGCGGTCGCCGAGCAGCTCGTCGATCCGATCACGCAGCTGCTCCGCAACGCGGTCGCACACGGCATCGAACCGCCCGACGAACGCGCGCTGCGCGGCAAACCACCGACCGCCACGATCACGATCCGCGCGCGCCAGGATGGAAATCTCCTCGTGCTCGAGCTCTCGGACGACGGCCGCGGCGTGGATATCAACGCGCTTCGCGATCGGCTCGTCGCGACGAACCGCTGGTCGTCGGCACGCGCGCAGCTCGCGACCGAGGGCGACGTGCTCGACGCGCTCGGCACCGGCGTCTCGGTGCGCGGCGATGCCGACGAGCTCGCCGGCCGCGGCATCGGCCTCGATGTCGTGCGCCAGACCGTTGCGAGGCTCGGCGGCGAGGTCAAGGTCAGCTCGGTCCCGGGTCGCGGCACCACGTTCAGCCTCCGCCTCCCCCTCTCGACCTCCCTCGCGCAGGCGATGCTGTTCAAGGTCGGTGGTCAGGTCTACGCGATTCCCGCCGTCCATGTCATCGACACCACGCTCGTCGAACCGGGCGCCACGTCGACGACCGTGCGCCACGAACAGTTACCGGTGTTGCGCCTCGAAGCGCTGCTCGGTCACGGCGCGACGAACGAGCGCCGGCCCGGCGTCGTCGTCACGTTTGCCGGCAAAGGCTTCGTCGGGACCGTCGACAAGATCGTCGGCCCGCGCGAGATCATCATCAAACCGCTCGGCCCATTGCTCGCGCCGCTCACGCTCTACGCGGCCGCCACGATCAGCGGCTCGGGCAAGGTCCAGCTGATCCTCGATCCCGCGCAGCTCGTGCGCCGCGCCCATCCCGATGCACCGGAGGCGGTCGGCGAGCTCGCGTCATCCCCGATGGTGCTCGCAGGTCGCGCGCTCGTCGTCGATGACTCGCGCGCGATCCGCGAAGCGATGACCTCGATGCTCGGCCGTGAAGGCTGGATCGTCGACGTCGCCGAAGATGGTGCGCGCGCGCTCCAGATGACGCGTCAGCTCCGCTACGACCTGGTCGTCACCGACCTCGAGATGCCCGAGCTCAACGGCTTCGACCTCATCCAGGAGCTGCGCGCCGACGACCGGTTCAAGACCACGCCGATCGTCATCATCACCTCGCGCGCGTCCGCCGAGCACCGCCGCCGCGCCAAGGACCTCGGGGTCCGAGCGCTCGTCGCAAAGCCGATCACGCGGCGTAAGTTGTTGGAAGCGCTCGCGACAAGGTGACACTAGAATTCAGCGCTGGCCCCCGGTGCCAGCGCTGGCAAGCACCGCTCGCGCGGAGCTTTCTGACCCCGGTCGTGATGCTCGCAGCGACGGCCGCATCCGCCGACCCGTCGGTGAAGGTCTGGCAGGCAAAGCCGGGGCTTGCCCCTCCGCGCTAGCGCTTCTTGCTCTTCTTGGCGCCGCTGCTCGGCGTGCGCATGCCGCGATGCGAGACGGCCATCTTGAGCTTGCCGGCTGCCCCGCCCGCACGCGGCTTCGAGCCACGCTCGGTCTGGTGCACGACGGCGCGCTCGACTTCGCGCCCGGTCTTCTTCTTCTGCTTCACCGTCGCGCGCGGGCTGGTCTCGAGCTTCGCGGGTACGGGGCGTGGCTCGTGCTTCTGGCCTTCGATCAGGGTGAAATCGATCCGGCGTCGAGTGACCGACACGTTCGCGATCTCGATCGTGACCTTGTCACCGAGCTCGATCGATCGACCCGAGCGCTGGGCCGAGAGCCGCATGTGCACGCTGTCGTAGTCGAAGTGCTCGCCGAGCGAGTCGAGCTTGATGAGGCCCTCGACGAACGGCTCGTCGATCTCGACGAACGCGCCGAAGCTGGTCACCGCCGAGACCGTGCCCGGGAAGCGCTCGCCGACCTGATCGCGCATCAGGAACGTGCGGTACATCGCGACCGCCTCGCGCTCCGCTTCCATCGCGCGCCGCTCGTTCTGCGAAGAGCCCGCCGCGAGTTGCGCGAGGGTCTCGGCCGGCGGGGGCGGCTTGGCGTAGCCACCACCTGACGCATTGCCATCGCGATGGAGGTAGTGCTTGAGCAACCGATGCACGAGCAGATCGGGGTAGCGCCGGATCGGTGACGTGAAGTGGAGGTAGTCCGCACTCGCGAGGCCGAAGTGGCCGATCGGGATGACGTCCCACACCGCCTGGGTCAGCGTGCGGAGCAACAGAAACGAGAGCGCCTGCGCGCCCGGCTTCGCATTGATCTGATCGAGCACTTCCTTCATGCCGATCGGCGTGGTCGCGCGCTCGAGATCGACGAGGATGCCGTACGAGCCGAGCAGCTCCGCGAGCTGCGCGACGCGATCGGGATTCGGCGGCGCATGGACGCGCCACACCGTGGTCGCGCCACGCTTCTTGAAGAAGCTGCCGACCGCTTCGTTCGCCGCGATCATGAAGCTCTCGACGAGCTGGTACGCACCTTTAACCGCAGGGTCGCCCTTCGCGCGCACGACATCGCGGACGAGCCGCGGGTCATCCGCGTCGAGCACGACCTTCGGCTCCGCGATCTCGAGATCGAGCGAACCACGCGCCATCCGATTCGCGCGCAGCACCTTCGCGAGCGCGTCGAGCTGCTGGAGCTCGCTCAACCACGCGCGGTAGTGCTCGCGGCGACCACGGAAGTCACCTTCGAGCGCCGCGGCAACGCCCGGATAGTCGAGGCGCCCCTTGGAGCGAATCACCGCTGCCATGTACGCGACGTCCAAGACCTCGCCCGCCGCGTTGTAATCGAGCCGTACGACCATCGCGCACCGATCGACGTTCGGCAACAGCGAGCAGATGTTCGACGACAGCTGATGCGGCAGCATCGGAATCACGCGGTCGGGCAAGTACACCGACACGCTGCGGATCGCGGCTTCCTTGTCGAGCGCATCGTTCCATCGCACGTAGTGCGCGACATCGGCGACCGCGACCCACACGCGTGGGCCACCGTGTGGACCGGTCTCGATGCACAAGGCATCGTCGAAGTCGCGCGCTGTTTCGGGATCGATCGTCGCGAACCGGCGCGAGCGCAGATCGATACGATCGGCGAAGTCCTCGGGGCCGAGCTCGCTCGGCGTACGCTCGGCTTGCTCGGTCGCGTCGTCCGGGAATTCGAGCGGCAACATCGACACCGCGAGGATCTTTTCGATCTCGGTCCGCGGGTCATCGGGGTCGCCGAGGACCTTCAACAACTTCGCCGCGAGCTCGCGCCGAACCGCATCCGGGTAGCGCGTGATCTCGACGACGACGGCATCACCGTCCTTGCCGATCGGCGCGTCGTCCATGTGCACGCGACCATAATCGGCCGCGATCCGCGGGTCATCGGGCTCGAGGTACACGGCGCGACCGACGCGACGGAGGATGCCGGTCAACCGCGCGCGACCACGCGTGAGCACCATCGTGACGCGGCCTTCGGTGCCACGCACCCCGGGCCAGGTCTCGACGACGACACGATCGCCGTC
>JAYWCI010000142.1:0-5292 GCA_043780895.1 Kofleriaceae bacterium
GATCGTCATGCGACTGGCTGTGTTATCCTCGCCGCTCACCCGTTTACGTTCAACTCTCAACTTCGCAGCAAGAGACGCAGGAGACCTGTCACCGTGGGAACGAAGCTCTATGTGGGCAACCTCAACTACAACACCAACGAGGCATCACTCAGAGAAGCATTTGGAGCAGACGGGCGCGAAGTAGCGAGCGTCTCGGTCATCATCGACCGAGAGACCGGACGTTCCCGTGGCTTCGCGTTCGTCGAAATGACGACGGACGAGGGTGCCAAACAAGCGCTTGCCGCCCTCGACGGCCAAGAGCTCGACGGCCGCCAACTGCGGATCAACGAAGCTCGCGAGCGTGAAGCTCGCGGCGCCGGTGGTCCTGGTGGCGGTACCGGCGGCCCACCGCGACCGTACAGCCCGCGTCCTCCCGGCGCCGGTTACGGTGGCGCGCCAGGCGGCGGCGGTGGCTACGGTGGAGGCGGCGGTGCACCCGGCCCTGGACCACGTCCAGGTGGTTTCGGTCCGCCCGCTGGTGGCTTCAATCGTCCTCCCGGTGGCGGTGGATACCGTCCGGGTGGCGGCGGTCCGGGCCGTGGTCGCGGCAAGAGCGATCGCGATCGTGAAGGCGCGCCCGATGATCGCAAGAAGAAGCGACGCAACGACGACGACGGCTATTAGGCCGTTCGTCGCGTGACCACCGCGGCAACAAAGACCACCTTCGCGACGACCGCGGAGGATGTTGGCTTGCGGCTCGATCAAATCTTGCCTCGCCACATCGCGGGGTTGTCGCGACGTAGAGCCCGCGTCGTGATCGATCTCGGTGGCGTGTATGTCGATCGCGCGCGCGTGAAGGTCGCCGGACGCACGCTGCGTGTCGGCCAGCAGGTCGAGGTCGTGATGGGTGGCGTGCTCGAGCGCGTCGCCGAGGCGAAGTCGCCGCCGGTGTTCGAGATCGTCCATGCCGACGACGCGATCGTCATCGTTGACAAGCCGGCAGGCCTGGTCACCGCGCCGACGCCGGAGAGTGATCGCGGCGACCTCCTCGATCTCGTGAGCCGGCAATTCGGCGAGATCTATCTCGTCCATCGCATCGATCTGCCGACGAGTGGCCTGCTGGTGTTCGCGCGCACGCGCGATGCGAACAAGGCGCTCGGCGAATTGTTCAAGGCCCACGATGTCGAGCGCGAGTACCGCGCGGTCGTGATCGGCGAGCTCGCGGCGCAGACGATCGATCGGCCGATCGAGGGCAAGCGCGCGGTCACGCATGTCACGCCGCTCGAGCCCCTGCGCGGCGCGACGCTCGTCTCGGCCGTGCTCGAGACCGGGCGCACGCATCAGATCCGCTTGCACCTCGCGGGGCTCGGGCATCCCGTCGCTGGCGATCGCGCGCATGGTGGCGACACCAGCCGCACGTTCTTGCCGCGCGCGCCGCGGCTGGCGCTCCACGCGCAGGTCCTGGGGTTCGTGCATCCGGTGACCGGCGAGAAGGTGCGCTGGGAGCGGCCGGTGCCCGAGGAGCTCTCGAGCTGGATCGCGCGGCTGCGATGATCCAGCGGTTCGTACTCGTGAAGCTGGAAGATGCGCACGTCGAGCGCCGCGGGAGCCTGGTCGTCCGCGTGCGCGCGCTGTTCGCAGAGGCGGGTGTCGAAGCGCTGGTCGGGCTGCCCGCCGACGAGAGCGCCGTGAAGTGGGACCTCTCGATCACGGTGGCCGTGGCGTCGCTCGATGCGTGGCACGCGCTCTCGCGGATGCCATCGGTCGAGGCGATCTTCGCCGAGGTGACCGCGCACGCGAAGGTCGAGAAGAAGTGGACGTTCGATGTCGGCTCGCCGGTCCCTGCGCTCGGTGATGACGACTCGTTTGACGCGGACAACGAGCTCGGCTAGCGCTCGGTTATAGCGACGCGAGCACGTAGTCGGGGATGATCGTCGCGGTCGCGCGAGCGTGATGCCAGCTCGACACGCCGGCGAGCAACGCGGACGCGCATCCGGCGGCACGGGCGCCAGCGATATCGGTCTCGAGCGTATCGCCGATCATCACGAGCTGATCGGTCGGCAGGTCGAGCTGCGCGGCGGCCGCGCGGAACAGGTGCGGCTCGGGCTTGCCGAGGTGTGTGAACTCGAGGTTCGCGCCGGGGAAGCGACGTGCGAGCGCGGCCTCGAGGAGGAGCGCGATCGAGCCCGCCGTGAAGCCGAGCTCGCCGCCGCCCTTGGGATACACGAGATCCGGGTTCGGCAGGATCAACGCGGGAACGTGGCCGGCCTCGACCGAGCGCACGATCGTGCCGAGGGCTTGCTCGATGCCGCGCAAGAAATCGAAGCCGCTGTCGTCGCACACCGCGATCGCGTCGATCGTCGGGATGTCATTCGCGAGCGCGACCGGCACGCCGCCGCCTTCGCGCACGAACGCGATCGAATCCTCGGTGCCCAGGACGAGCGTGCGTGCACCGGCGAGCTGGTGCGCCGCGAAGTAGCCGGGCAGCAGGCTGCCGGAGCTGCAGAACCGCTCGGGCGCGAGCGTGATGCCATGGCGTGCGAAGCGTGCCGCGTACGTGGCTTGCGAGCGCGACGCATCGTTCGTGACGATCCGATACGGCGTGCCGCGGCGCTCGAGCTCCGCGATCAGCTCGGCGGCACCGGGCAGCGGGCCGCGCGCGTCGAACAAGACACCGTACACGTCGAGCAACATGCCGGCGTGTCGGTCGAGGAGTGCGGCGACCGTGGTGGCTTGCGGGTCCGTCATACGGAGGTGCTATATGCCATGTATGCGCGCGTACCTCGACCTGCTTCGCCACGTGCTCGAGCATGGTGAACGTCGTACCGATCGCACCGGCACCGGCACGCTCTCGGTGTTCGGCGCGCAGACTCGATACGACCTGCGCGAAGGCTTCCCGCTGCTCACGACCAAGAAGGTGCTGTTCCCGGCCGTGGTACGCGAGCTCGTGTGGTTCCTCAAGGGCTCCACGAACATCAACGACGATCTCCACGCGCACACGCCGATCTGGGATGCGTGGGCGGACGACCAAGGCGAGCTCGGCCCGATCTACGGCTTCCAGTGGCGGCACTGGGGCGGCACCACGCCAACCGATGAAGCGAACGGTGCACCGCACCGCGAGGGCATCGATCAGATCCAGCAGGTGATCGAGCTGATCAAGCGCGATCCGACCTCGCGGCGGATCATCGTCAGCGCGTGGAACGTCACCGATGTTCCCGAGATGAGGCTGCCGCCGTGCCACGCGCTGTTCCAGTTCTACGTCAACGACAAGCACCTCGACTGCCAGCTCTATCAGCGCTCGGCGGACCTCGCGCTCGGCGTGCCGTTCAACATCGCGAGCTACGCATTGCTGCAGGCGATGATCGCGCAGGAGTGCGGGCTCGTGCCGCGCCACTTCGTGCACACGCTCGGCGATGCGCACATCTATCTCAATCACGTCGAGGGCGTGAAGCTCCAGCTCGAGCGCGAGCCCAAGCCGCTGCCGAAGCTCGTGCTCGCTGACAAGAAGGTGCTCGAGATGACCTTCGATGACATCGAGCTCGTTGGCTACGAGCACCATCCGTTCATCAAGTTCGCCATCGCGGTCTAACGCGCTCTCATGTGCCGCTGTTTCCAGCGGAGCGCCGGTTACACCAGTGTCGCCCGCCATTCACGGATCGCGCTCGATCGCGCTGTAGACATGGTCCTACCGTTGGTCCAGGTCTTGTAGACGCCCCGCTTCGATGCGACAGGATTCGATCTCGTGGCGTGCGTGCGTGCTGTTCGCCTTGGTTCACCTCTGCGCCGTGATCGGGGTCGTGGCGTATGGAATCAGCGTCGCGCATGTCGCGCTCGCGATGGTGCTGTACGCGATCCGGATGTTCGCGATCTCGGGCGGTAGCCACCGCTACTTCTCGCATCGGGCGTACGAGACCAGCCGAGGCTTCCAGCTGATCCTCGCGCTGCTCGCGACGATGTCCTCGCAGATGGGCGTGCTGTGGTGGGTCTCGCACCATCGCATCCATCACCGTCACGCCGATCACGAGCGCGATCCGCATCAGCGGGCGCGCGGGTTCTGGTGGGCGCACATGGGCTGGTTCCTCGTCGATACGCACGATGCGACCGAGTGGGATCAGATTCCGGATCTCGCGAGGTACCCCGAGTTGCGCTGGCTCGATCGCAACCACTTCGTCCCCGCGATCGGCATGATCGCGATCCTCGGGCTCGTCGGGGGGGCGCAGGCGATCGTGTGGGGCTATTGCGTCTCGACGGTGCTCTTGTGGCACGCGACGTTCTCGCTGACCTCGGTCTCGCACTGGCTCGGCTCGCGGCGTTACGCGACGAAGGACGACAGCTGCAACAACCCCGTGGTCGCCTTGATCACATTCGGCGATGGCTGGCACAACAACCACCATCGCGAGCCCGGCGCCGCGCGCCACGGTCACGCGTGGTGGGAGATCGATGTCACGTACAGCGTGCTGTGCGTGCTCGCCGCGTTTGGCGTCGTCTGGAATCTGCGCGCCGTGCGCTCGCACGTCCTCGAGGCCGCGTGAACGCGCAGGCCCACGCGATGGTCTCGACGGGCGCACCGGGTGCCACGGGCGCACCGGGTGCACCGGGTGCAACGGGCGCAACGGGCGCAACGATCGATGCCGCGTTCGCGGCGCGCGTCCGGCGCCATCCCGATAGCGTCGCGTTGTTCTCCGAGGCGGAGGGCGTGACGTACGCCGAGCTCGATGCGCGGGTGCACGCCCTGGCGAGTGCTCTGGTCGCGCGCAGAGTCCGCGCGGGCGCGCGGGTCGGGCTCGTGATGCCGCGCTCGATCGATCAGATTGCCTCGATGCTCGCAGTGTTCCGGATCGGCGCGGTGGTCGTGCCCGGCTCGACCGAGATCATCGCGGACGAACCGAGCGGGCTCGCGCTCGTGCTCCAGACGTCCGGATCGACGGGCCGCCCCAATGGCGTGTTGATCGAACATCGCGCGCTGCTCGCGCGGCTCGCGGCGCTCGCCGAGGTCATGCCGTATCAGCCGGGCGAGCTGGCGTGCCTTCGCACGCCGGCGACGTTCGTCGACGCGTACGCCGAGATCTTCGGGCCACTGCTCGCGGGCGTGCCTTCGCTCGTCTTGCCGCATCCGTTCGCGATCGCGGATCTCGTCGCCGCGCTCGATCGCGGCGTGACGCGCTTGTTGCTCGTGCCTTCTCTACTCGCGCTGTTGCTCGATGCGCGACCACGCTTGCCCGCGACCCTGCGCTCGATCGCGACGAGTGGCGAAGCGCTGCCCGAAGCGCTCGCACAGCGCGTGTTCGCCGCCACGCGGGCGCGGTTGTTCAA
>JAYWCI010000143.1:0-8333 GCA_043780895.1 Kofleriaceae bacterium
ACGCGGCGCGAAAAGCCCTCGGCGCCAACCATGGAGCCGAGGAAGACCTCGGCCATGCCGCCGCCACCGAGCCGTGTGTCCAGGCGGTACTTGCCCGAATTCCCCGCCATGCGGCGAAACTATACTAAAGCGCCTACCGCGGCGCGAATGCGTGGTGCTTGGTGATCCCACGAGCCGTGAAGTAACGCCTGGCGGCCTCGATATGGCTCGAGAAGGCGAAGTCTTCGTCGAGTCCACCGGGGCCGAAAATCGCGCCCCGCTCCTGGGTCTCGGGGTTGGGGACGAATGGCGGCAGTGGCGAGGTCACGCCCTCGGTGACCGCGAAGATCAGGATCCGGTTCGGCGTGGGCTCGCTCGAGCTGATCCAGTGGATCTGACACGACGCCGGATCGACGACGACGTTCGTCTCCTCGCGGACCTCGCGCGCGCAGCCGACCTGCCAGGCCTCGTGGGCCTCGATGAAGCCACCCACCAGCGCGAGCTTGCCGACGCCGGGCGGAATGCCACGCCGCACGACCAGCAGGCCGTCGTCGACCGGGACCAGTGCGACGGCGACCGGGACCGGATTCGCCCACACGACCGCGCCGCACTTCGCGCACGTGCGCGGGTACGTCGCGGTGTCGGCGAACGCGGTGCCACAAAAGTTACAGAAGCTGTTCGGTAGACTCATTTGGGCACCAGCGAGTCCATGCCGCGCTCGCGCATCTCCTTGCGCCACGCATCGACGAGCTTGACGAACGCGTCGCCGAGCTCCGGATCGAATTGCGTGCCGCTGCAGCGCTCGATCTCGCCGATCGCGACCTCGTGGCTGAGCGCGCGCCGGTAGGCACGATCGGAGGTCATCGCGTCGTACGCATCGGCGATCGCGACGATGCGACCGACAAGCGGAATGTTCTGGCCGGACAGGCCGCGCGGATAGCCGCCGCCATCCCACCACTCGTGGTGGCACCAGCAACCGTCGATCAGGCCGTGCAAACACGGCACCGGGTCGAGGATGCGCTTGCCTTTTTCTGGGTGCTGGCGAAACACCGCGACCTCTTCCGGCGTGAGCTTGCCGGGCTTGTTCAGCATATCGTAGCGCACGCCGATCTTGCCGACGTCGTGCATCACGCCGGCTTGCACGATGCGCCGGATCTCCTGATCCGGAAGCGTGAGCCCGCGCGACAGGATCTCGGAGTACACGGCGACGCGTTCGGAGTGACCGCGCGTGTACATGTCGCTCTCTTCGAGCGCCTGCGCGAAGCCCGCGACGGTCTGCTGGAACATCTCCTCGAGCGATTGGTTCGCCGTGCGCAGATGTGCGTTGGTCTCGACGAGCTCGCCGTACAGGCGCGCATTGTCGATCGCACTCGCGGCACGCGAGGCGAGCACGGCGAGCATCTTGCGATGACCTTCGTCGAACTTTTTTGCCGGCGTGAACGAGAACACGTTCAACACGCCGACCATCTGGCCACCGACCTGGAGCGGCACCGCGACGAACGAGCTGAGATCTTGCGGCTGCGTGGGCTCGGTGAAGAACCGCGAGGCCTTGCCACCGTGCGCGAGGATCGGCACGCCTTGCGCGAACTGCTCGGTCATCAGGCCGAACGCCGGCGAGGGCAGGCCGCCCGGGCGATGCGCATCGTTCGCGACGATCTTCACGCGCTCTTCGAAGTTGCCGGTCTTGGTATCGAGCAAGTGCAGCGTGGCGACGTCGGCTTTGACTTCATCGATCGCCGCGCGCAGCACCACGTCGAGGATCTTGTCGATCTCCTGCTGCAGCGCGATCGCTTCGGAGACGCGATAGATCGTGAGCGCCTCGCGCAACCGGATGTTCTCGGTCTGCAAGCGCTGGCGATACAGCGCGCGCTGGACGACGTGGATGACCTCCTCGACCTTGAACGGCTTGAGGAGGTAGTCGTACGCGCCCTTCTTCATCGCCTCGATCGCGGTCTCGACGGTGCCGAAGCCCGTCATCAACACGGTCAAGACGCCGAGCCGCTCGGCCTCGATCTTCTCGAGTAGCTGCAGGCCCGAGAGCCGCGGCATCTTGAGATCGGTGATCAATAAATCGTAGGGACGGAGCCGGAGCTCGGTCAGCGCCTTTTCACCGTCTTCGACGGTGTGGACCGAAAAGCCCTCGAGCGAGAGAAACTCCGCGAGGATCTCTCGGATCACTCGCTCGTCATCGACGACGAGGATCCGTGCAGCTTCGGGCGATTCGGCAGCGGCAACCACGAGTGCCTAGGTGGTCGGCTGGACCTTCGGGGCCATCGGATCCCAGAACACCGAGGCGTGGCCGTTCTCTTTGTCGGCCGTCTCCTGGATGTGGAGCCAGTTGTCGCGCTGGCTCGAGACCGACGACTTCGCCGACTCCGCCTTCGACTTGGCCGAATCGGTCCGACCCTTGCGCGACTCCTGCTGCTTCGGGAACGAATCGTACGTCACGCCCTTCGGCGCGATGTTGTTCGTCTTCGCGAGCTGGGCCTTCGCGGCCTCGAACTCGGCCTCGCGGTAGTACATGTTCTCCTGCGTGTAGCGCAGGTAGTGCTTGAGATACGAGTGGTAGGTCTGGAGGTACTTCACGCGCGCGTCTGACGCCTTGCCGACGTCCTTCGCGGTCGATTCGGCCTTCGTCGAATCGTTGATGCGGTTCATATCGTTCGAGGCTTGGGCGCTCTTCGTGTTCGAAGCCGCCGAGTCCATCGCGAGGCGCGTGGCCTTCTGATCATTGCTCGCCTGGTGGAGCTGGGAGTCCGACTCCTTGACCTGCGCTTCGGCATTCGCGTTCTCCATCCGCGCGACGTTCCAGGCCTGCTGGGTCTGGACGACCGCCTGCTTCTGGTCGAGCGGAATGGCCGCGATGTACATCTCGTCGAAGTGCTGTGCGAGCGGACCCGGAGGGCTATCCGAGGAGCCGCACGCATAAAGGCCAAGCAAACACACGATTGTGAGTAATCCCCGCATAGTGCTGGCGAGCCTACTACGGTCGGGCGCTCCCGGGATACAGTTGGGTGGAGATGACGACCCTCCTCGCCGTCGACGTGGGTAATACGAACACCGTGCTCGGCGTCTTTCGCGACGACGAACTGGCCGCGCACTGGCGGATCCAGACCGTCGCGCAGCGGACCTCCGACGAGTATGCGGTTCTCTTGAAGACCTTGTTCGACCTCGACGGGTTCCCGTGGAAGTCGATCACCGCTGGGATCATCTCGTCGGTGGTGCCGCCCACGGTGTTCGGTATCCAGCAGTTCTTCAAGCGCTACACCGGCGGCCCCGCGCTCGTCGTCGGTCCCGGAATCAAGACCGGGATGCCGATCCTCTACGAGAACCCGCGCGAGGTCGGCGCCGATCGCATCGTCAACGCGGTCGCCGCGTACGAAGAATACAAGACCGGCTGTATCGTGGTCGATTTCGGCACGGCGACCACGTGGGACGTCGTCAACCCGAAGGGCGAGTACATGGGCGGCGTGATCGCCCCCGGCATCCAGATCAGCGCCGAGGCACTCTACGAGCACGCCGCGAAGCTGCCGCGCGTCGAGCTCGCTCGGCCCGGCAAGATCGTCGCGCGTAACACGATCCAATCGATGCAGGCCGGCCTGGTCTACGGCTACGCCGGCATGGTCGATAGCATCGTCAATCGGATCCGCGCCGAGGTCGAGTGGCCGGCGAAGTGCATCGCGACCGGTGGGCTCGCTCCGCTGATCGCGACGGAGACCAAGACGATCGAAGCGACCGACGACCTGCTGACGTTGAAGGGCCTCAAGATCCTCTATCACCGCAATCAAGCCGGGCAGTCATGATCGAACAGACTCCGCTCGACGTGACGAAGCTCTCGCCGGCCGCCCAGAAGGCGCTCGGTCCGGGCCCCGGACGCACGATGGCTTCGCGCGGCATGGTCCCGCTGCCGCTGGGCGATCAGCTCGCGGTCCTGTATCAGCTCGCGATCGATGCGGATCAGAACCTCGCGAACGCCGCGCGGGCGACCGCGATGGGGTTGCCCGATACGCTGCTCGCCGCTGCGCTGCGTGATGCGAAGCTCGATCCGCGCGTCCTCGATCTGTTCGCGCAGCTCGTCGGTGATAACGCCTCGGCGTTCGAATCGATCGTCGAGAATGCGAGCACGTCGGATCACACGATCGCGACGCTCGCGGCAAATGGCGGCGCGCGCGAAGTCGATCGGATCGCGGCGAACGAGCAGCGCATGCTGCGTCATCCCGAGATCATCGCGGCGATGTATCAGAACAAAGCCGGCCGGATGTCGACGATCGATCGCGTGGTCGAGCTCGCGGTCCGTAACCACATCCGCGTGCCGGGCCTCGCCGCCTGGGACGAGATCGCGCGCGCGATCCAGGCCCATCCGGCACCGTCGAGCGCCGAGACCGATGCCTTGTTCTCGATGGTCGCCGAGGTCGAAAAAGACGAGACCGCACTCGTCACGGGCGATGCCGAAAAGATCCTCGAGGAGCAGACCGAGACCGGGGACGAGGAGGACGAGCGTATCCCGTGGGGGAAGCTGTCCATTCCCGCGAAGATCCGGATCGCGACCACGGGTAACGCGACCAAGCGGGCGATGGCGATTCGCGACCCGGTCAAGATGGTCGCCACGGCCGCCATCAAAGCAGGTGGCGTGACCGAGTTCGAGGCTGCACGCTATGCCAGTAACGCCGGGCTCTCGGAAGACGTCATCAAGTACATCGCGATGAAGCGCGAGTGGACCAAGCTCTACGGCATCAAGTTTTCTTTGTGCAGGAATCCCAAGAACTCGGTGATCGACACGATGAAGTTCCTGCCGTTCCTTCGCGAGAAGGATCTGGCGGCGATCGCGAAGAGCCGCGGCGTGCCTTCGGCGGTGGTGGCGGCGGCGCGCAAGCTCGTCACGCAACGCACCTCCCAGCCGAAAAAATGAGCCTCTTCTCTCGCATCGGTCTAGCGATCACGAAGCCGCGCGCCGCGCTCACGCTCGCTGGCGATCGCACGCAGGCGGGGCGATCGGGCAGTGACCTGCTGCTCGCGATCCTGGTACTGCTCGTCGCGACCCAGCTGCGCTGGCTGGTCTCGGCGGTGTGGCTCGGTGCGGCGGTCGCGCCTGCGCTCGGCGCGCGTGCGGCGGTCCACGTGCTCACGCGGTCGTTGACGCTCGAGCTCGGCTTGCTCGTGGGGAGTGCGGTCGTCCTGTTCGTCTGGAGTGGTGCAAAGCGCGAGCTCGGCCGGGCATTCGATCTCGCCTGTGTCGCGGCGTTGCCGCTCGTGATCGTGCACCTCGTCGCCCAGACGGTCATCGGAATCGGTGATCTGCCACTACCGGCGGTGATGGCGTCGGCGATCGAGCTCGCTTCGATCCTGTGGATGGCGGCGCTGACCGTGCTCGCGATTCCGATCGCGCGCGGCACCGAGACCAGTGACACCACGGTCGATCTGCGCGCGAAGCGGGCCGGGTGGTCGATCACGACCGTCGCGATCGCAGGCATCGCGGTGCAGCTCCTGTGGATCGGCCAGCACATCGATCAGCTCCGTCCGCTCGAGAGGGGTGGGCCGGCCCCGGCGTTCTCGCTCGCCGCGATCGGGCGCGGCGGCCAGCTCGGCACGTTCGTCGCTCGGACGCCCGGCCACGTGACGATCGTCGACTTCTGGGCAACCTGGTGCGGCCCCTGTTTGCGCTCGATGCCACACCTCGACAAGTTCCAGCGCGAGCATCCCGATGTCGACGTGCTCACGATCAACCTCGATGACGCGAAGGAAGCGCGCGCGCTGTTCGATCGCGAAGGCTACAAGCTGCAGCTGCTGGCCGATGATGGGGACGCGAGCGAGAAGTTCGGCGTGACGACGATTCCGCACACCGTCGTGATCGGGCGCGACGGTCGGCTGAGCCGGCTCGACGACGACGGGCCCGCGGACCTCGAGGCCGAAGTCCGCGCCGTCCAATAAGTGGATATCGAAACCCGGCTCTGGTACCACGACGCATATGGCGAGCCTCGTCTGCGCCACGTGCCGCAAGCTCATCCCGATGGGGACCGCCGCGATCCGCTGCACCGTGGCATCCTGCAACACGGGCAGGATGAAGTTGCGGTTCTGCTCGGTGGCGTGCTGGGAAAAGCACGTCCCCACGGCGCGCCATCGCAAGGCCAGCTACGCGGTCGATTCGAAGCCCGAAACGACTGAGTAGACGTCGGGTTTCTCGTACGTGGTAAATTAACGCCGCGTGCGGTTAGGGACCTGCATCGCGCTGGAGCTCCTCTGTGTTGCGGGGACCGGCGCCGGGCTGTGGCTCGTTGCGAGTCGCGGCGTGGAGATCGCCGGTCGCTATCTCCAGCCGGACGCCTCGGCCGCGACCGTCAGCATGCATGGCGAGCAGGGGGTTCGTCCGCTCGCGAGTGCGCACCTCGAGGTCACGGGGCCGGCTGGCGACACCACGGTGTTCGGCCTTCCGGACGAGATGCTGCTCGCCCCGCTCGCCGCCACGCGCGTGACCGGCATCAAGCTGAATCACGGTGGCACGTCGCTGTCGTTGCGGCTCGACTTCGCATCCGGTGCGCGCGCGGCGTTCAAGCCCCAGCAGACCCATCCACAATCCGATCCGCGGCGCGAGATCGCGGCCTATCGGATCGATCGCATGCTCGGCATCGGCCACGTCCCGCCGGCCAAGTCGGCGACCTTCGCGGTCGCGGATCTCGTCGCGGCCGCCGGGCTCGGCGTGCGCGACTACACCGAGCAGCGGATCATGACCGAAGCGATCGCGCACGACGGCAAGGTCTCGGGCGAGGTGTCGTGGTGGATCCCGCAGATCAGCGACATGATGATCGGCTCTCATCGGGTCGACGAGCCCCTCGGCATGGCCGACTGGGTGCCGATGCTGCAGGCCGGGCAGCCCACGCCGCCCGAATTCGCGAACACGGTCACGCAACTATCGACCGTGATCGTCTTCGACGTCTTGATCGACAACGCCGATCGCTGGACCGGCAACAACACGAAGTGCTCGCCCGATCAGCGCGTGTTGTTCTTCATGGACAACACGCTGGCGTTCTCGAACTTCACGCTCGGTCATCAAACGAACCTGATCCCGCTGCAGCGGATCTCGAAGTTTTCGAAGACCTTCGTGAAGCGACTGCGCACATTGACGTACGCGTCGATCACGCAAGCGCTCGCCGTTCCCGACGATCCGCTCGCGCCGCTCCTCGAACCGGGTGAGATTCGTGCGCTGCTCGCTCGCCGCGATCACCTGCTGGGGTATATCGATGCTCTCTCCGCCGAGCTCGGCGAGAACGCGGTCCTCTCGCTGCCATGAATTCCTGTCCTGTATGCGGAAAGCCGGTCGACCCGATCCGCGCGCCTGCCGTGGGCGTGCGTGACGGCAAGGTCGTCTCTTATTGCAGCAAGGCCCACGCTGCCGAGGCCGAGACCAAGCCGACGATCGTGCCCAGCGTCCCGAAGCGCGCGGGCACCGAACCGGCGTTCCGGATCCCCGAAGCCGATCAGAAAAAGCACAAGAAGGCGCGCACGCCGGCCAGCGGCGTCGCACAGCCCGTCGCCTTGATGGACAGCGGGCCGGTGATCGAGATCGTGCACGAGCCCGCGTCGGGCGTCGTGACCAGCGCGGCCGATGCACGCAGTGGCGCGGCGCGACCGAGCGCTTCGTCGATGACGAGCGGTGCGATCCAGATCGCGGACACCGGTCACCTCGATGACTACGTGTCCGTGGATTCGCCGAAGCGTGGCAAGCGGCTGATCCTCGCGGTGGTCGTGATCGTCGTCGGCGGCGGTGCGGCCGCGGCGTACAAGCTGGGCGTCTTTGGTGGATCCGCAGCGCCCGAACCGGCGCACGTCGAGGTCGTCAAGCCCGTGGTCGTGCCGGTCGATGCGCCCGCGGCACCTGCGATCACGGCGGAGATGGCGATCGCGAAAGCGAAGGGCATCCTGACCTCGGCGCTCGCATCGGACTCGCCGCGCGTGCAGCGCGTCGCCGCTTCCGCACTCGCGCGCACCGGTGATCCAGCGGCGATGACGTCGCTCGCCGCCGCGCTCACGAAGGAGACGAGCGACATCGCGAAGCTCGACATCCTCTACGCGCTCGCGCGCGGTGGTGACAAGCGCGGCACCGACGGCCTCGCACTCGCACTCGCAGCGCCGCGTCGCGACGTGAAGCTCGAGGCCGCGCACCGCCTGGCCTTGCTCGGCGACAAGCGCGCGATCGCCCCGCTCGCTGATTATCTCGACGTCAGCCAGCTCCGCCTCGGGGCCGCGGAGCAGCTCGCATTCCTCGCCGAGCCGCGCGCGATCAAGGTGCTCGAGGGCATCCGCGTGGACGAAAAAGCGATCCCCGATGACAAGGCGCGTGCCGCGATCGCGCTCGGCTT
>JAYWCI010000144.1:0-7681 GCA_043780895.1 Kofleriaceae bacterium
GTCGTTCCAGTCGCCGGTGCCCATCAGCGGCAGGCCGTGAGACCCGAGCGTCAGGCCGTGCTCGATCGCGCGCACGCAATGATTGTAGACGTCCGCACTCTCGTTCGAGCGCACAGGCAGATCGTAGTAGCTGTCCTCGTTCGGGTTGACGGCGCGGCCCTCGATGAACTCGATCTTCTCGACGAGCACCCCGGTATCACCGGTCGCCGCGACGTAGCGCGCCGTCGCGTAGGGCAGCCACAGGTAGTCATCCGAGATCCGTGTGCGCACGCCCCGTCCGCTCGGCGGGTGCCACCAGTGCTGGACATCGCCCTGCCGAAATTGATGGGCTGCCGAGCGCAGCAGCTGTTCGCGCAGCAGTGCAGGCTCGGCGTGCAGCACCGCGCACGCATCCTGGAGCTGGTCGCGAAACCCGAACGCGCCGCCGGACTGGTAGAAGCCACTGCGCCCCCACATGCGCGCCGCGAGCACCTGGTACATCAGCCAGCCGTTCGCGAGGTAATCGAGCGATTGGTTCGGAGTCTCGACCTGGAGCTGACCGAGCGTGCGATTCCAGTACGCGTACACGCCATCGAGTCCGCGTTGGGCTGCACCCGCCCCGCGATAACGCGCGACGATGTACCGCGCGTCGTCGAGGTCGCGGCCCGAGCCGAACGCGAAGACGACCTCGCGATCCGCGCCATCCGCGATCTCGATCGCCGCGGTCTGCATCGCGAGGCACGGATCGTAGCCGGCTCCGACGCGCCCCGAGAGCTTGGTCCGGGCGAGGGCCGCCGGGCGAGCGGGCGTGCCACCGCGCCCCAGGAACTCGGTGCGATCGCCGGTGACGCTGCGCTCCGCTTCGCTGCACTCGAGGAAGGCGATGCGCGACGCGAAGTCATCGCAATACTTGTTGTGCGCGAACAACGCGCCGGTCTTGACGTCGACTTCGGTGGTGATGTGCAGCGCGTTCGCTGCGCGTTGTACGCCGAGCACGAGCTCGAAGAAGCCGACGACCGAGAGCTTGCGCGCGCGGCCCGACCGGTTCTTGAGCCTTAGCTTGTACAGCTTCACCGGCGCATCCATCGCCACGAATATCGTGAGCTCGGACTGGACGCCCGCATCTTGGGTCTCGTAGACCGAGTAGCCAAAGCCGTGGCGCGTGATGTAGGGCAGCGGTCCCGGCGCCGGATACAGCATCGGTGACCAGACCGCGCCATCCTCCTCGTCGCGGAGGTACATCGCTTCACCACCCGGATCGCTGACCGGATCGTTACTCCACGGCGTGAGCCGATAGAGCTGCGCGTTCTCGCACCAGGTGTAGGCCGAGCCGGTCTCGGAGACGACGGTGCCGAAGTACGAGTTCGCGAGCACGTTCACCCACGGCGCCGGCGTGCGAGACGCGCGCGTCGTGGTGATCACGTACTCGCGACCATCCTTGGTAAACCCGCCGTGCCCGTTGAATGCCGCGAGGTCCGGACGCTGCATCGGCAGGATGCCGACCGCGGTGCCCCCGCGAATCTTCACCTTCTCGAACGCGATCGGCTTGACCGGCTCGTTGCGCGGCCGGCGATCAATCTGCTCGGCGAGCGTCCCCGCGGTATCGCTCAGGATCACGCGCGCGACGGTCTGGAACAGGATGCGATCCGGATCCGTCATCTGATCAGTGCGGCGGATGTAGATGCCGCCTTTTTGATCGACGAGACTGGCGTCCCCGATCACCGCGATCGCTCCCATGATCTGATCGTGGAGGTTCTGGCGATACCCCGACGGATCCTCGTTCCAGATCACGAGATCGACCTGCAGGCCTTTCAGCCGCCAGTACATGTGCGCGCGCACGAGCTGGCGCACGAGCTCGAGGTGCTCGACCGCCGTGATCCGCACGATCACGATCGGCAAGTCGCCCGAGATCGAATACGGCCACAGCCCGGCCTGGCCCAGCCGGTTCGCGGCGATCACACGACGCGGCGCGCGCAACGTGGGGTTCGCGTAGATCACGTGACCGGCGAGCTGCTCCCACAACCTGATCTCCGCGTTGTTCGCGTCGAGCCGGCGCTGGATCACCTGGCTCTGCGCCCACGCGAGCTCGAGCACACGATCCGCGAGGTGCCGCGCGCGATACTTGTCGACCAAGGCGAGCGCCGCCTCGCGCGTCTCCGCGATGCCCGTCGCGATGTGGAGCTGGATCACTTGATCCGGCGCGAGGTCGACGGTGTTGCGGATCGCCATGCACGGATCGAGGACCGAGCCCTGCGAGTTGCCGAGCGCCTTGCGATGCAGCGCGACTGGATCCGCGGGCGTGCCCTCACGGCCGACGAACTCGCCGCGATCGGTCTCGTAGCTCGGCTTGCGCGAGGTCGAGCCGTGCACGACCATCGTATGGGCGAGCCACGGCGGCTTCTCGCCGGGAGAGCGAGGGCGCCGGGTGAACAGGATCGCCTGCTGGTCCTCGATGATCTCGGACTGCACGAACATGCCGGAGAATGCGCGATGCGCGGCATCGGCACCCTTCGCGTTGAGCACGACCTCCGCGAAGCTCGTGAGTTCGATCGTCTTCTTCTGCGCGCCGTGGTTCGAGATCGTGATCCGGCGAAGCTCGAGATCGTCCTCCGGCGACACCGCGATCTCGACGTGGGTATCGAGGTCCTCGTCGCGACGACGAAACTCCGCCCGGCCGGCCGAGAAGATCGCCTCGTAGCTCGCGCCCGGGCGCAGCGTCGGCTGGTAGGCCGTGGACCAGAACGAGCCGCTCGTGACGTCGCGGATGTAACAGAACTGGCCCCAGTGATCGCGGGTCGCGTCCTCGGCCCATCGCGTGACCTCGTGATCGCGCCACCGGCTATAGCCACCACCGGAGTTGCTCACCAGCACGTGATAGTTACCGTTCGAGAGCAGCTGGATCTCGGGCGCGGGCGTATTCGGCGTCGGGAACACGCGCAGATCGCGCTCGACATCGCTCGAGGTGCGCACGGCCGAGACCTCCGCCGGATGCGGATATACCGCCGAGGTCCGAGGCACGCGCTCGTGCAAGACGAGGTCGGTCGCGCGCACGGCGGGGTTCGCCATGAAGCGCCGCTGCATCGGGCGATCGAGCAACGCGTAGGCGAGCGCGAGGAACGACATGCCCTGATGATGAGCCATGTACGATTTCACCGTCGCGCACAGCTTGCCCGGCGGTAGCCGCGACGGCGTGTAGTCGACCGCTTCGTAGAAGCCGTACGGGCCGAGCTGGTGATCCTTCGCGAGTCGCTCGAGGTTCAGCACCGCCTCACGCGGCGCGACCATCGTCGCCATCGCTGTCGCGTACGGTGCGATCACGAGATCCGCGCCGAGGCCACGCTTGAAGCCGAGGCCGGGCACGCCGAACGCTAGGTACTGATAGTTGAGGTGGGCGTCGGTCTTGTTGTAGCCGGATTCGGAGATACCCCACGGCACCTTGCGCTCGTTGCCGTACTCGATCTGGCGCGACACCGCGGCGGAGTACGTTGCATCGAGCAGCGTGCCCTCGTAGGTCGGCATCACCAGCAGCGGCATCAGGTACTCGAACATCGAGCCGCTCCACGACAGCAGGGTCGGCCGACCGTTCGAGGTCGTGACGCGTCTACCGAGATGGAACCAGTGGTCCTGCGGAATCTTGTTCTCGGCGATCGCGATGAAGCTCGCAAGCCGCGCCTCCGAGGCGAGCAGATCGTAGAAGCTGTTGTCGAGACGGTGATCTGTGACGCTGTAGCCGATCGAGAACAGGTGGCGGTTCGCGTCGTAGAGGAAGTCGTACTCGTAATCGCCGAGGTCCCGGGCGTGGACCGCGAGGGCCTGGAGCTTGGCGACGAGCTCCGGGTTCGCCTTCGCCAGGATCGGCAACTCGTCGCCGGTGGGCGCGAACATCATCAGCTCGGCGAGCTGTTCGTCGACCTGACGCGCGAGCTCGGTCCGCCACCACGCGAGCTCCGGATCATTGTCTTGCTTGCTCGCGACGACCTTCGCTGCCGCCGCGATCCGCGTCATCACATCGCGCGCCTCGGACGCGGTCTTGATCGACGACTTCGCGAGCTCGCGGAGTGCGGCCAATTCCTTCGTCGGCACGCCGAGCTCCTCGACGAGCGCGATCGTGTCGAGGATGCCGCGCAGCTGCGCCGGTCCCATCACCGGCAGCGTGGCGAGCTCGCGCAGGCCTTCCGCGAGCGTGATCAGGTGGCCCGCGAGGTTGCCGCTATCGACGGTCGAGACGTACATCGGCCGCAGCGGCTCGAGCGTCTTGGTGTCGTACCAGTTGTAGAAGTGACCGCGGAACCGCTGGAGCTGATCGAGCGCCGCGAACGTTCGCTCGGTGCGCCCGACGACCTCCGCGATCGTCGCATAGCCGAAATCGCGCGCGGTCAGGTTCGCGAGTAGCGACAGCCCGATGTTCGTCGGCGAGGTGCGATGCGCGACGCCAACCGGCGGATCCGCCTGGAAGTTATCCGGCGGAAGATCGTGATCCTCGGTGCCGACATAGGTGCGAAAGAAGCGCCACATCCGGCGCGCGAGCCGGCGCAGGAACATACGCTGGGCCTCGTCGAGTTCGACGCGGATTTCGGGCACGGCGCGACTCGTCCACCACACGAATGCAGGTGCGAGCACCCACAGCGCCGCGACCGGCCACGCGAGTGCCGGCGTCGCGGCGTGCCCGAGTGCGAGCTGGATTCCGATCGCTACGCCCGCGAGAGGCGCCGGCCACATCTGCACGTAGATCGAGGCGAACCCGGTGTGCTGCGTGCGCTCGGCATCCGCCGCGGTCTTCCACTCGAGCAACTTCTTCTTCGTGATCCACAACCGCACCGCGACGCGGGTGATCGCCGACAGGCTGATCGCGGCATCCTCGGGCAGGCACGCGAACGAGAACGCCTCGCGCACGAATGCCTTGTAGAGCTGCTTGCGCACCATGCGGGCGTGCTCCTTGGCCGAGACCTCCTTGGGGCGGCGCTCGAGCTCGGTGACCGCCGAGAGCAACGGGGGGATCGCGAACGTCGCGAGCGCGAGCCCGACTCCGAGCCACGCTGCACCGGTCAGGGTCCAGCCAACGACGAGCACCGCGATCATCGCGATCGGCACGACACTGCGGCGCAGGTTGTCGAGGATCTTCCAGCGCGACAACGCCGAGATCGGGTTACGTGGGCCCTTTGCGGACGGAATGTGCCCGAAAATCCAGCGTGCGATCTGCCAGTCGCCGCGGATCCACCGCGAACGCCGGCTCGCATCGACCGCGTACGTCGATGGAAAATCTTCGAACACGAGCACGTCGCTCACCAGCCCCGCGCGGCCGTACGCGCCCTCGAGGAGATCGTGGCTGAGCACACGGTTATCGGGCAGCGCGCCTTCGAGCACGCCGCGCACCGCATCGATGTCGTAGATGCCCTTGCCGATGAACGAGCCCTCGGAGAACAGATCTTGATAGATATCGGAGACCGCGCGCGTGTACGGATCGATGCCAGGCTCGCCGGCGAACAACCGCGCGAACCGCGTGCGCTGCGCGCTGCCGAGCGTGATCGCGACGCGCGGCTGGAGGATCGCGTAGCCATGGCTGACCCGGCCGCGCCGCCGATCGATCACGGGACGGTTGAGCGGGTGACCCATCGTACCGACGAGCTCGTGCGCCGAATCGCGCGGCAGCTCCGTATCGCTATCGAGTACGAGTACGTAGTTGGTCCCGATCAGCCGATCGACAGGCCCGATCGTCGTCGAGAACCGATCGGTTTCACCGCGCAACGTGGCGTTCAAATCCTCGAGCTTGCCGCGCTTGCGCTCCCACCCCATCCAGACCCCATCGCGCGCGTTGTAGCGGCGCGGGCGCTGGAACAAGAAGAACCCGCCGCAGTGTTTCGGATCGGCGTACTTCGCGTTGAGCGCGTCGATCACCTCGCTCGCGTACGCGAGCAGCGGCGCATCGCTGTCGAGGTGTTCGGCGCTGGCATCGCGAAAATCGCCGACCAGCGCGAAGCCGAGCTGCGGATCGCGGTTGGCGAGGAACCGGACCTCGAGCATCTCGACGAGGTGATCGATGCCGCTCTCGCTCGTGAGCATCGCCGGCACCGCAACGAGGGTCTTGTGCGCGACCGGAATACCGGCCGAGAAATCGAGGCGCGGCAGGGCATACGGCTTGATCGAGAGCGTGGCGGCCCAGTGGATGATCGAGATCGAGAGCTGGCTCGCACACAAGGCGACCGCGACCGACCACGCAGCGAGCCACGCGACATGGTGGTGATGCGTCATCGACATGTCCGCGACGATCGTCGTGAATGTGGCGGTGACGAGTGCGATCAGGCCGAGATACGCGACCACGCCGAGCCTGCGACCGACCCGAAGTGCGAGTACGCGATCGTGGGGGCGCTCGGCGAGCGCGAGCTGGAGCGAGCGCAGGCCGTCGTCGATCAAGAAGTACCCGACGTGATGCTCGCGACCCGCGGCGCGCGACGCTGCCAGCTGGATCGCCTTCTTCGCGACATCACGCTCGTCGAGCTTGCCGCGCATCGCGAGCCGCTCGATGACATGGCGATAGCGATCGCGGGTCGCGAACTCCATCTTCGGATAGTCCGCATCTTCGCGTAGCACCGCCTCGACGACCGAGAGCCCCTCGACGAACTTGCGCCAATCGATCGCGTCGAGCGTGCGCAGACTCGTGATGCTGTTACCGACCGCGATCTGGTCGGCGGCCTGGCTCTGGCTCGCCTGCTGATAGATGTGCTCGAGCGTCTGGCCCTGCGAATCGAGCCGCTGCTCGAGCCACGCCATCGGCAGGGTCGAGGCGGCGCCCTGCCCTTGCAACCGGCTCGCGATCTCGGCGACGAACGGTACGGTCAGCGCCGGATCCGCCGCGACGAGCTCGCCGAGCGCCTTGACCACACGCGATGCGTCGCCGGCACCTTCGAGTAGTTGATCGGCCCAGCGCGCCGCAGCTTCGCGCTCGCTGCGACCGGCAGTGACCGCCGCGATCACCGTCCGCAGGTTCTCGATCAGCGCGATGCGCAGCATGATCGGAATCGCCCAGAGCTCGCCGAGGCGCAGCGGATGGATCGTTTGATACGCCGCGATGAACGCGCGCAGAGTGTCCTCGTCGACGTGACCTTGCGAGTGAGAGATCAGCTCGAGTGCGAGATCGTAGACGCGCAACGAGCGATCGCTGAGGTGCGGGAGGTTGCGGCTGTAGCCCGTGGGTAGGTGCCGCTCCGAGATCCGGATCTGCTCTTCGATCAGGTGGTAGTTGTCGACGAACCACTCGGCGGCCGGCGTGATCTGGCGGCCACGGGAGACGGCGTCCGCGACCAGCGCGTACGCATCGGACAGTGCTTTGTGGTTCGCGGCCAGCCGAGCAAGGAGCGTCGCGTCGCGATCACTGGGGCCGAGCTGATGGCTGTTCGCCATCGATCGCGCATGACCTTCGAGCTGGCTAACGCTGAACAACTCCGCAAGAGCCATGTGGATACGCATACTTAAGCAACGATCGTGCCGAGAATAACTCGTAGAAAGAGCCCCTGCGTGCCGATCCCGGTGCGCGGCCGCTACGCCGTGCGGTGTCGCACATCCACCTCTAGTTAGCGAGGCAGCAGCGGCACCGGTCTCCCCGATGAAGGCAGCGCCTCGTGGTCGACATGCCTTGACCAGCGCCTCGTCGCAGCGGTGTCAGCGCAAGCATGCCCGGTGCTACCCGTGTGCTAGCCGGCTTTTT
>JAYWCI010000145.1:0-4420 GCA_043780895.1 Kofleriaceae bacterium
CAACCTTGGCGCGCTCGCTGTCCGTGGCGACGACCTCGTGTTCGATCCGGCGGCGGGATCGATCGCGTCGGTACGGCTGCAGTGAGAGCTCGTACCCGAGTGTCCCGCCGGTTGAACGAGCTGCTGCGTGACGTACGGGACACCGTCCATTGGACCTGCCCGTTGGATACCTACCTGCAGCTGCAGGCCGTCGATCAGGGGTCGTTCGGCCGGTGCCGCCATGAGATCGAAGTTTCGGAGGCGCTGTCCGGACCGGGTGTTTGCGGCTAGCGTAAGCCGCTTGATGCGCACCAACGCTACTTCGTCTGGGTGAGATATAAGTCCTTGACCTGTTCGAGAGCGTTGTCGAGCACGGCGCGCGGAACTCGAGGGCGAGGAGCGCTCGTGACCACGAAGCCCGAAGAGAATCGCCCGCGCGCCACGCAAGTTCTTCACCAAGGTCGACCGGGCGCGTGGGATCAGTGCTGGGGGATGGGCTCGCCGGCTCGAACGTTGGAGGCGGCGACAACGAACGTGATCGAGATCTGAGTTTTGCGATCTACGCGAATACCGATGCGGATTCTTACCTCTGTCGAGCTCACGCCGTGGGTGACGTGCACGAACGGACCCTCCGGGTAATGGCGCTGCGGCGCGATGACTCCTTCGCGCGACATCAGTACCACCGGGTCGTCGCACAGCAGACAGTTTTCCCATGTTCGCGGAACCGTTACGCGACCATCGGCATCTCGAACGACTCGCACAATCATGTCACCGCCGAGCAACTGATGGATCGTCGCGACCTCTGCCGTACACCTTACCGGTCCGGCAGGCTCGCATAGGCGATGGAAGCCGGTCGATGGTTGTTCGGCAGACCAGATCGCGACACCGCGTGGGTTCGTGACCACCAACCGAGGACCGGTGGAGTGCTCACACCCTGCGCCGAACATCGACACCAAGAGCGATGCACAGATAACGCGCGTACGACCTGAAAGCCTGAGAAATTTCAGAAATGCTTTAGCTGCAACCAAAATAGACATGGGTGCGGCTCTTTCGGGTCGCTGCTTGAGGGAAGCCATTCGGATCACTTACACGAGTTCAAGTTGGGTCGGGCAGCGGGTTCGGGACCTCGCAGTCCGCGTAGCGTGACGTGTGCGTGCGCTTGTACTCCTTCGCGAGGTGGAGCGTCCAGTAGTCGTCGAAGTGCGCTGGCAGACAGGCACGATCTCCGCGACGTCTTCCTTGCGCTGTTCCCCGACGGACTCACGTTCAACGCAGCGCGGAGACTTGACGGTGGCAGGCAGGTTTGGCGGATCACCGGGTCCGCAAGCCTTCATTCAGCTGAGCTCGGCCCTCGGGTCGTCGCCTGCGAGGACCGGATCGTGCGCCGTTCGCCACGCAACATCTTCGTGCATACGACCGTTAACTGCGATCCCGCGACCGCGCCGGGCGGCGAGATCCGGTTGGTGCGCGTGATCCGGGGTGTGTTCGTCCGCGCCTGATCCTTTGCCGGCGTGCAAGACGCCGGCGGTGACGATAGGTGCCTAAGTCCCGAAACATCGGTCGCCGTGACGCGGTGTTGACGGCCCGCGTTTTCCGTCGTGATCTGACCTTCGACGGCTCACGGCCGCTTGCGGCGTGACCGGCTCGGTTTCGGCGCCGGACGATCTGAATCGAGTCGATGCTTGTCTCGCCAGGACTCGCCGATGATCTCGATGCGATGGCAGTGCTGCGCGAAACGGTCGACGAGTGTGACGACGCAAGCGGCACCCGGAAACGTAGTGCCCCACTGCTTGAAGCCAAGGTTGGTGGTGATGATCGTGGAGCGCTGCTCGTGGCGTCGGCTGATGATGTTGTAGAGGATGTCCGCGGCTCGGGTGTCGCAGGGCAAGTATCCGAGCTCGTCGAGGACAAGCAGGTCAGGGCTCGTGTAACGGCGCAGACGACGCTCGAAGGCGGGCAACGATTCCTGCCCGAGCAAGTCAGCGAGCGCTGCCGCGAGGGTCGAGAACCGTACGGTGAAGCCGGCGGCGAGCGCGGCCTGCGCGAGATTCTGCGCAATCATGGTCTTGCCGAGGCCGGAGCCACCCTTGAGCAGTACGTTTTCTCCGCCGTCGACGAAGCCGAGGTCGACGAGGCGCTCGACGAGTGGACGATCGATCTTCTCGGGGTGTGCCCAGTCGAAGCGGTCGATCGTCTTGAACGATCCAAGACACGCGAACCGCGTGCGGCGCGCGAGATTAACGGCGACCCGGGCTCGCTCCTCGAGATCGACGAGTTGCTCGAGCGTCTCGGTCGGGCCAACGCGGCTCTTGTGGACGTGCGCGAGGAATGCAGCGAGGGCCTCGCGACCGACGCGAAGGCCGAGGCGGCGGAGCCGCTCGGTGAGATCGTCGCTACTCATCGTAAGCCCCCAGGTCGTGCGGGATGACATCGGTGTCGTCGAGGTGCGCGGGGAGCACGAGCTCGACGGGCACCGGGCGGCGGCGATCTTTGCGATGCTGCTCGCAGGCGACTGCGAGAGCGCCGACGTCGGCGAGTCCGCGCGCAATAAGATCGGCGGCTGCGGCGGCGAACACGTGATCGCCGTAGAGGTCGAGCAGCTTGATCGATCGCGTCACGCGGAAGCCCAGGCTGGATCCGGAGACCTCCCACCGCTCGACGATGCGGTCGAACGACGGAACGATCGCGCGCAGGCGATCGCGGCCCTTGAGATCCCGCGCCGCCTTGCGCTCGGCGACGAGTGCGACCCGATGGGCGGCCTGCTCGAACACCTGACGACGGCCCCACGAGCGGGCATGCTCGGCGATCAGGGTCTTGCCGTTGACGACACGAACGGTGCGGTCGTCGACGACGAGCGTACGGACGTGCCCGGCGTGGTCGGTCGGTACGGAGTACCGATTGGTGTCGACGCGAACGAATGCTTGCGCGTCGATCGGCACGGGCTCGACGCGATCGGTTTCGGGCAAGGGATTGGGTAGCGGTAGCAACCGCTGCCTCTCGTCGGCAAACACGTCGCCCACGGAGCGCTGCGCGATCGTGGGGTGCGGCCGAACGTGCGCGATTTCGTCGATGAACCGGGAGAGCATGCAATTTCCATCGTCGATGCTGGAGATGCTGCGACCGGCAAGGAACCGATCGCGAAGGTAGCGGATGGCTCGCTCGACCTTGCCCTTGTGCTGCGGCATGCGGACCGCACACAGCTTGGGCTCTACGCGCATCGCTGCGCAAAGCGCGAGCAAGGTCGGGTGAAACCGGATGGTGGTGCCGACGCGCTCGACGACGACGACCTTGGGATTGTCGAACAGCCACGGGCGTGGAAACGCCGCCGAATGCCGCGGCGCCGCGCACGAGCGAGCGGCACAGCGAATGGACGGTGAGGTCGATAACGAACTCGGCCCACATCGCACGCGAGTGCGCGAGCACGATCACGAACAGCCAGATCGCCCGCTCGCCGCCGGCGACCGGAATCTTGCCGACGTACGCCCAGTCCACTTGTGCCTGCTCGCCTGGCAGGGTCTCGATCATCAGATACGGCTGGCGCTTCGGCCGAGGACGAACGAGCGCGACGTATTTGCGCAAGGTCCGCACCGAGCCTCGATAACCGCGCTCACGGACCATGTCGTAGAGCCGGGTCGCGAGGAGCGTGGGATAGCGGCCGAGCTGATCGTCGATGAATGGGCGGTACGGCTCGAAGATTCTCGGCCGCAACTGTGATGGCGAGCGCGGCTCGCCCAGCCCGAGCACGCGGCGCACGGCATCGGGGTGGGCCTGGATCTGCGTCGCGATCGTCCCGACCGGCCAGTGCTCGGCATAGTGAAGGCGCACGATCTCTGCTTCGGTCTCGGCCGTGGTCTTCATCGCACACCACACAGGTCGAGCTGCTGTGCGTCTGCGAACGAGCCGAGGCCGCGGATGCGCTGCCCGCGCTCACGGACCGGCGCGCGCATCTCGACGGTGTAGTGGGCGGTCGTCACGCCGCCGTCGAGTGCGTCGGCGAGCCCAAACGCCGACCACGACGCCGCGTCGCGAGCAGAAACGACAACTCGCACCGGCGCTTGGTGCCACAGCGCCATCGCCTCGAGCAGCGTCGGAATCGCCCGGTGGTGCGGCCCCCAGTACGGCAGCAACGCTGCCTTGAGCACCACGTCGTCGTCCATCCGCACCAAGATCCGGGGCAACCCGTCGGTCGCCGTGAGTAAAGCCGTCGGTCCGAGTCTCACTATCGTGTCCTTCGCCGTCGATCGCGACCGCGCCGGATATCGGCGCCGGCGGATCACGCGGCGGGCACACGCGTGCCACCGAGGAAAGAAAAACGGGACCGTGATCCGCCACGCTTGACGTCAGTGGTTGCGCTCGTGCTCCTTCGCGAGATGAAACAACCAGTAGTCGTCGAAATCGCCGCTACTACGCAGTGCGCGCAAGCGAAGCACTGCCTCTGCCC
>JAYWCI010000146.1:0-6600 GCA_043780895.1 Kofleriaceae bacterium
GTCCGCGCGAACAGTTCCTCTGCCGGAAACGGGACGCCTCGCTTGTATGCTGCATCGTGTTCCGCCGTGAACTTGCGGAACTCGACGAGGTCGGTGATCGTCACCTGCACATCGTACAAGGGGTACTTGCCTGGGTTCCGAATCATCAGAACGAGGCGATCGCCTTGGACAACTGGTTCGACTAGGCAGTAGGAGTCTCCGCCGGTGATCGTCGCCTGAGACTCCATCGCCAGCGCGGCGAGCTTCTTGTTGGAGTCCGCGAGCTCAGCGGTTCGCTCGATCAGCTTGTCTTGAACCTGCTCGGTCTTCTTGCTCTGCTCGTCCTGTTCGCGTGAGGTGAGGCGAGCCGCGACGACGCTCCAGCCAGCGACGACGAGCCCTACGATGACGGATGCCCCCGCCACCTTTGACGCTTTCTTCTTAGCGTTCTCGTCCTGGTCGCGAGCTGCGAGCCGAGCGCCGTAAACGACCAATCCAGCGATGAGGACGCCGAGAAGACCCGAGAGCAATGTAGCGTTTGCTGCAGTCATCCGGGGTCATCTCCGGGGTCATCCCGCGATCAGCTCGCCGAAACCGACTCGCTAAGCGTCGAAGATCTTGGAGCGGGAGAAGGGATTCGAACCCTCGACGTCAACCTTGGCAAGGTTGCACTCTACCACTGAGTTACTCCCGCGGTGGCAGGGCGCATTTCTAGCGACCCAACGGTTTGAAGTCAAGCACCTCCGCGCAAGCGATGCAAAACGAGCGAATTTCCGAGGACAATGGCCGCTCCCGGGCCGCGATCCCTGTTCAGAGGGCCTCGCGAGGGGCTCGTCGCCGACTACAAGATCACGCTCGCCCACGGCCACGAGCCGGATGCGGTGGTCCTTGCCGACGGCACCAAGCTGCCCGCTGATCTCGTCGTCCGTGGATCCCGAGAGTTAAGAGCGACGACGGCGGCGGCGGAGCGCGGCGAGGCCGATCACGATCAGCGAGCCCGAGCCGGCCAGGCCGCCACCGGCGTTGCAGCCGCCGGAAGAGCCCGCGCTCGTGTCGGTCGTATCGCTGCCGCCGCCGGTCGTGCTGCTGCCCGAGCCCGTCGTGCTGCTGCCACCGGCCGAACCAGCATCGCTGCCCGAACCGATGTTCGTTCCGCTGCCCGAGCCCGTGCCACCACCGCTGCCGTTGCCGCTGCCGCTGCCGCCGAGGGCTGCGAGCTTCGCGCCATCGGGCGTGCCGATACCCGTCGGAGCGTCCCAACCAGCGGCTGCCATGCAGAGCGCCGTCGTGCACGTGCCGTTCTTGCCGCTCGTGACGTCGTTGAAGGCGGCCGTGTTCGCGTACGCGAACGCGGCGGTCGTATCGCCATGCTTGGCGAGCGCGAAGATCGCGGCGACGAGTGGTGATGCGGCCGAGGTACCGCCGATGACGGCCCAGCCACCTTGGCTCGCGTTGTAGACGGCGACCCCGGTGTTCGGATCACCGACCGCGGAGACGTCGGAGGCCATGCGATTCGCACACGCGGTGCTGGTCTGCCACGCCGGCTTCGCGACGCTCGTGCTGCACGAGCTGCCACCGCTGCTCCACGCGGCCTCGGTCCAACCGCGCGAGTTGCTCGAGGTCACGAGCGTCGTGCCGCCGACACCGATCGTGAAGGCCGAGGTCGACGGATAGTCGGGTCCCTGGCCGCCGTCGTCGTACCCGTTGTCGCCCGAGGCGACGAAGATCGCGATGCCGGGATGATCGAAGTAAGCCTCCGAGCTCGCGATCGCACTACCCTCCGGCGAGCCCCAGCTGTTGCTGATGACGGTGGCGCCGAGCGAGGCCGCGGTGGTGTTCGCGATCATCAGGCCATCACCTTGATCGTCCTCGGCCAGGACGACGAGCAGCTTGCACTTCGGGCACGCGGCCGAGGCCATCTGCACATCGAGTGCGGTCTCGCCGGTCCAGTCATCGTTCGCGGGCGGGTTCGCGGGCAGCGGCGAGGTCGCGCCTTGCTGGTTCACGACCTTCAAGCAACCGTTCGCCACGGTGCATGCGGACAGCCCGTAGTGGGTGCGATAGGTCGCGAGGTCGCTCGCGAGGTTGGTGTAGCCGTACGCGTCGATGATCGCGATCGTCGCGCCCGGATCGACCGAGGTGTCGAGGTTGTACGCGCTCACGAGATCGGTCGCGCCGAGCCCTTGGGACTGGGCGTACGCGATGAAGTTTCCTGCATCATCGGTGCGGCGCTGCGCGAAGCAACGAAAGCGACCGCCACCGCAGATCGCGGCGTGCGGGTGCTGCGCGACGTTCGCGATTTCGGGAGACACGTTGTTCGTCGCGAGCGCTTGTGACGCGGTCTCGGTCGGCTCCGAAGGAGCATCGACACAGGCCACGAGTGCATTGAAACAAACTGCGAGAGCGAGGTTCCTCATCGTCTGGACGCTTCAGCGAGAACAGTGCCAGCGACCCTGACCAGCTGTTTCCGCGCATCTCGCCGAGGTCGTGCAAACACGTGCGCGATCTCGTCGTAGCGAATCGCGCCGTGACCGCGCAAAGCCGTCTCGCCACGCAGCGGTCTCGGTTCGGACAGCGCACATTCGCGGCTATCAGAGTGAGGTGTTCACTCGTCGGGCGAAGTGCCGCGCGTAATCACGAGTTCACAGCCGCGCAGAAACATCTGTCAGCGACGCGCGGTCTTGTCAGCGCGCAACGCATCTTCGGCGCGACCAACCAGCGCCTCGTAGGTCTCTTCGCCGGCTTCGACGATCCCGACGCTCGCGCTGACCGTACCCTCGAGCAAGTTCGCTTCGAGGATGTGGGCACGGCAGCGCTCGATAACGATCCTGGCGCCTTCGAGCGCCGTTCCCGGCATCACGATGGCGTACTCGTCGCCGCCCAGGCGAAAGCACGCGTCCATGACGCGCGTGTGGTTCGTCAGGATGGTCCCGATCGTGCGCAACAACTCGTCGCCACCGGCTTCGCCGAAGCGATCGTTGGCGGTGTTGAAGCCGATGAGATCGAGGACCGCCATGCTGAACGACTGCTGGTAGCGGTTGCGCCGTGCAACCTCGACCCCGACGCGCTCTTCGAACGCGCGCCGATTCAAGAGGCCGGTCAGGGCATCGTGGGTATTGTCGTAGCGCGGGCGCGGAAAGCTCCGCGTGCGATGGAGCGGGATCGCGATGATGTTCGCGAGGATCCGAACGGTCTCGGTATCTTCGTCCGTGAACGCGCCCGCGGTGCGGGTCGTGCCCAGCACGCCGACGACATGCTCGCCGTGGATGAGCGGCACGCACAGGGCGCGACCATCGTCGGCTTTGACTGGCTTGCGCTCGGCGACACAGCGGCCCGAGAGCGTCGACTTCTGGGACCGGCGAAGGCCGATCTGGCTCGTGGGAGCGGCCGACGCGCGGCACACGACATCGTCGCCTTCGACCAGCTCGACCGTCGCGGCGGTTCCACCGACCAGAGCTACCACACGCTCGGCAACGAGCCGCATGATCTCTTCGGTATTGAATGCGGCCGCCGCGATCACGTTCTGCAACTCGATGATTGAGAGCAGCCGCTGGGGGCTAGGGAGTGGCCCCGACGATTCCGCCATGGCTGCGACTATACATGGCTTTTACGGGGCCGCGCTAGCCAGCGAGATCGACCGGTTATGGAATGCGCTTCTTCACGGCGCGCAAGGCAGTGCCGAGCACGGGCAGCGCCTCGTAAAAGCCTTCGGCCGCGTCGAACAGATCGCGGTGATACGCGATCTGCGTGCCGGTGAATCGGATGTGCGTGACGCCGGGAACGATCCGCAGCGCATCCTTTGCGCGCAGCTTGTATTCCCAGCGCCAGCGAACATACGTGCCATCGGCACCGGTCGCGTCATCTTCGGTGATGAACTGAGTGAACGCTGGCCCGGTCAGCGCACGCTTGAAGTAAGACCGGAGCTTCGCGTAGTCCGCGACGATCGTGTGAAATGGATCCTGGAGGCGAAACGCGGGCGCATAGATCTCTTCGACGCGATCGATCCACGCCTCGGAGAACGTGTCGTACATCTCGCGAAAGCGTTTGATCTCGGCGTTCGCCATCACCGCGCCCTGCGCTTGGCCTTCGGCGGGGCCGCTGGCTTCTTCTTCTTCTTCGCCGCGGCCTTGGGTTTGACCGGGGACTTCGTGGGCTTCTTCTTGGGCTTCTTGGCCTTCGCGACTGGCACCTCGATGTCGCCTCCGATGTCGTCGCTGTCGTCGCTCTCGTCCAGCATCTGATCGAGCTGCTTGGCGACCTTGAGGAATTCCTCGTAGGACCACGAGCCGATCGGCTTGCCCGAGCCCTGTTCGGTCCCGGGCTGGCACACCGCCACGGTCTGATCGACATCGTCGACGCGCACGATCGCATGCTCGTTGTCGCCGATCTTCGTCGACAGGCCGTAGCCCGTCGTCTCCATCAGATCATCTTTGATGAGCTCGCAGAACACGATGCGTGCGAGATATTGCGAATCGCCCCAGCGCTCGCGGCCACGGCGCAAGGCCGCCTCGACCACGCTCGGAATGACCGCCCCGCCCCAATGCGAGTACATGTACATTCCGACGCGTTCTTTGCCGCGATGTTGATCGACGAAGTAGATATTGCCGCGGTCGCCCATGGTCGCCAAGCATACGCTATGGTGAGGGGTTCATGGTTCCCGCGGACTTCCGTGCGCTCTTCGAAGCGAGCCCGAATCCGTATGTCGTGGTCGACCGCGAGCTGCGCGTAGCCACGGCGAATCGCGCATACCTCGCGCTCACGGGAAGCACGCTCGATACGCTCGTCGGCACGCACATCCTCGAATCGTTTCCCAACGATCCAGACGATCCGAACAACGAGCCCCGACGCCTGCTCGACGGCTCGTTCAAGAAGGTCATCGCCACCGGTGAACCCGATACGCTCGCGTACGTCCCGTACAACGTACGCGAGACCGTCGATGGCCCGCTGGTCAAGCGAATCTGGAGCGCGATCCACACGCCGATCAAGAACGAGCATGGCGAGCTCACCCACGTGCTCCAGCACACCGAGGATGTCACTCAGCTTCACAGCATGGTGACCGCGAACACGCTGCTCAACAATGCCGCGCGCGTGCAGGCAACCGCGAAGGGCTTGAGCGATCGGCTCCGCGAGCTCCGATCGCTGCTCGAGCAGGCGCCCGGGTTCATGGCGTTCCTGTCGGGACCCGAGCACCACTTCGAGCTGACGAATCCCGCGTTCGACGCGCTGGTCGGCAGCCGCAAGCTCGTCGGACTCGCCATTCGCCAGGCCCTGCCCGACCTCGCGGATCAGGGCTTCTACGAGCTGCTCGACAAGGTCTACCAGAGTGGCACGCCGTTCCTCGGTCGCGGTCTGCGCGCGAACTTCAGCGTCGAGGGCGTGCCGTTCTTTCGGTACCTAGATTTCGTCTATCAGCCGATCGTCGACGACACGGGCGCCACGATCGGCATCCTCGTCCAAGGCAGCGACGTCACCGAGCGGCATCGCGGCTGGGTCCGTCAGCAGTTCTTGACGCGCGCGACCGAGCATCTTGCATTTGCGGCCGACGACCTCGAGACCGCGCTCGCCTCGATCACGCAAGCCGCGGTCGAGACCATCGCCGATTTCGCGGTACTCGATCTCTACGAAGGCGACACCAGCCGCCGGATCGCATCGCGTGCGGCCTCGCCCGCGTCGGCCGCGTTCGCCGAGAAGCTGATGGCGTATCCCTCGCCGTCGCAGCTGCCCGAGACCCACATCCTGCATCAGGCGCAAGGCAAACCGCTGATCGCGTCGCGCGTGACCGCCGCGGCGATCGCGGCATCCGCCCGCAGCCCCGAGCACGCGGCGCTGATGGCCGAGATTTCGTTCCGCAGCTTCATCACGTTGCCCCTGTGGTACCGCGGCCAGCTGTTCGGCTTCTTCGTGATGATGACCGCGGAGTCGGGCCGCGATTTCGACGACAGCGATCTATCGGCGATGAGCGAGCTCGGCCGCGTGATGTCGACGGCGCTCGATAACGCGCGGTTATCTCGCGAACGCGAAGCCGCGAGCCGCGCGAAGGATGATTTCCTCGCGATGCTCGGCCACGAGCTCCGCAACCCTCTCGCGCCGATCCTCGCGGCCGTCGAGCTGATGACGATCCGTGGCGGCACCGATGCCAAGACCCAGCGCGAGCTCGCGATCATCGAGCGCCAGGCGCAGCATCTCGTGCGGCTCGTCGATGACCTGCTCGATGTCTCGCGGATCGTCCACAACAAGATCGAGCTGCGCGTCGAAGATACCGACCTGTCCGCGATCATCACCAAGGCGGTCGAGATCGCGAAGCTCCAGCTCGACGCGAAGGGCCACGGGCTCGAGGTCGACGTCGCCAAGAATCTCAAGCTGCGTGGCGACGAAGCGCGGCTCACCCAGGTGGTCGCGAACCTCTTGACGAACTCGGCGCGCTACACGCCGAAGGGTGGCCAGATCGGGGTGCGCGCGACGCGAGAGGAGAACGAGATCGTCGTCCGCGTACGCGACAACGGCGTCGGCATCGCTCCGGACATCCTGCCGACGATCTTCGACATCTTCGTGCAGGCACCGCAGCCCGTCGATCGCACGACGGGTGGGCTCGGCATCGGCCTCGCGCTCGTGCGTCGCTTC
>JAYWCI010000147.1:0-49755 GCA_043780895.1 Kofleriaceae bacterium
AAGGTAGCCGGCCTCTCGCAGGTCGACGAGAACATCGACGACGCGACCGAGGATCTGCTCGCCTCGCTCGGCAGTGCCGCGGTGCAGGTCACGCCGCAGCGCGTGAGCATGGACCTCCGCGCCGAGCAGGCGGCGCGGCGCCAGAGCTCGCCAGGAGTCCAGCAGCAGCAGACCGGTGGCCGGCTCGATGCGCTGCTCGCGGATCTGGGCAACGATCACACGAGCGTCTCGGTTCCCGACGACGAACCATATCGCCGCGATCCGATCTCGGAATTGATCTCGCTCGATCCGCGCAAGCGCGATGCGATCCAGCAATCGGCGACGCGCGTGCCGTCGCTCGACGATCCCGACGAAGACGATTCGACGCCACTGCCGCCTCCCGCGCGCGATCTGGACTACCAAGCGCCGCCGCGACGCTCGCCGCGCGCGCAATCGTCGCCGGCCGGGCTGCGTCCAGGCTCGAGCGATGAAGCCGCCGCGCTCGCCGCGATCGGCGACCTCGATGATGGTGTGCGCCGCGTCTCGAACGCCGGCGATCAAGCATCGATCGCGGCGCAGAAGCTCGAAGAAGCCGCGGCGCGTGCCGAGCGTGCCGCGCAGAGTCTCGAGACCGGTCAGCGGAACCAGCTCGCGCGCCCGGTCGCTGCGCCGGTGCCCGATCTCCACATCGAGCTCGATGCACCGTCGATGCGCGTCAAGAGCCGGATGGGTGGCGTGCTCGGGGTGATCGTGATCGCGGTCGCGCTCGGCGCGATCTACATGATCTACCAGACGTTCACGAAGCAGGACGAGATCAACGCGCAGGACAAGGCGCAAGCCGCTGCGATCAAAGAGAAGCACGACAAGGACACGCTGAACGCGATCGCGGATCTTCCCGATCCGGGCTCGATCAAGGTCACCTCGGATCCGGCGCAGGCCGGCGTGTGGTTGAAGATCGGCCGCACACCGGTCGATTCGATCGGGCTCGAGTCGTCGATGATGCACGAGCTCCGCGTCGAGGGCATCGACGGCTACGATCCGGTCGATACCCAGGTCGTGCCGACGCACTGGTCGGCGCCGGTGGCGGGGCAAAAAGCGCGGAAGGCTTCGATCACGGTCGTGTTGAAACCGGCGACGAAAGACCAGAGCGGCAAGCCGGCGCCCATCAAGCTGCCGGTGATGCCGCCCAAGCCGCCCGATGCGACCGGCTTCACGCCCGGCCGCGGTCCGATCCACGTCGAGTCGACGCCGTCGAATGCCGAGGTCTGGATGTACATCGGCATGACGAACAACGTCGAGCTCCAGGGCATTCGTGCGGGCATGCCGTACGAGCTGCGCGTGCTCGCGGATGGGTATCTGCCAGGCTACGTCACGGTCACCGCCGACGACTGGCGCGACGGCGGCGATCCGAACACGCCGATCGATCGCGCGAAGAAGAAAGCGACACTCGCGAAGGCGCTCACGCTCGAGAAGGATCCGAACGCGACCGCCGGCTCTGGCGACGCTCCGAGAACGCCCGGAAAAAAAGACGGTAAGAAGAAGGGGCACTGACGTGGCCCAGGCACGCACACTTCATGTGCGTTGCACGACCTGGGAGCAGGTCGACGTGTTCACGACGCGCAAGCTCCGTAAGGGCAAGCTGCTCTCGATGAAGGTGCCGTTCGAGACCAAGGCGGGCGCACCGCTCACGCTCGGGCTCGAGCTGCCCAACCAGCTCGTCGTCGCGATCGACGGCATCGTCCAGCGCGCGTCGCCGATCGACCCCGAGCCGGGGGCGAAGCCGGATGTGTCGCGCACGTGGATCGAGATCGAGCTGACCGGCCTCACCGACGAGGTGATGACCCGGATCCGCACGATGGCGAGCGAAGCGATCGAGGGCAAGACCCCGCCGAGCACCGCGACGCCGCCGGCGCTGCGCCGCACGAGCGCGGCGGTCGTCGATGATCTCCCGGCCGACGAGCGCGAGCTGTTCCAGCACCTCTCGAGCGAGCTCCGTCGGATGCGCAGCGCCGCGGTCCACGACGTCCTCGGCGTGCCGGTCGATGCGAATGCCGCGCAGGTTCGCACGAGCTGGAAGAACCTGATCCGTCGCCATCATCCGGACCTCGTCGCGCGCCGCGCCGCGCCCGCGATCTCGCACCTCGCCGAGGAACTCACGATCCTGTCGAATCGCGCCTACGATCGGCTGCGTGCGGCGCTCGTCGCCGAGGGCAACGGCACGATCGTCGGCCCCACGTTGAGCTCGCCGCCGGGCTGGCTCGTCGGGTTCGAAGACATCGCGAGCGGCGGCGCGATCGTGCGGCCGTCGCAGCCGCGGCTCGAGCACGTCCCCGACGCCACGCCGCGACCGCGCACGTCGCCGACCTTGCCATCGTCAACGATCCAGGGTGGGGAAGCCTTCGAGGTGCGGGCGCGCGCGATGCTCGCGACCGGCGATGGCGACAATGCGCGCGAGGTGCTCGCGGCCGCACTCGTGGTCTATCCGCGCTCGAAGTCCCTGCGTGCGCTGTATCTCGTCGCGACAGCCCTCGTCGCCTTGTTGCGCGGTGAAGTCATGCTCGCGATCTCGCAGCTCGAGACCGCGCTCGCCCACTACGAGCAATCGGTCGAGGCAACGATGCTGCTCGAGCACGTCAAGAAGTACGGCGCCGGGCGTCCCGATGACATGCGTCGAGTGTTCCAGTGAGCCGCGCGGTCGGGATCGACCTCGGCACCACGAACTCCGTCGTCGCGGTGATCGATCGCGATGGCGCGCCGCGCATCCTCACGACCGCGGAGGGCTCGACCACGATGCCCTCGCTCGTCTGGTTTTCGGCCGACGGTCCGGTGGTCGGCGAAGCGGCCCGTGCCGGGCTCGATCACAGCCCAGATTGCACGGTGTTTGGCGCGAAGCGCCTGCTCGGGCGGCGGTTCGATCATCCCGAGATTCGCCGACTTGCGCGCACGTTGCCGTACGAGCTCACGGCTGCGCCGAATGGCGATACCTGGGTCCAGCTCGCCGCCGGTCGCGCGATCTCACCGGAAGAAATCTCCGCGCTGATCCTGCGCGAGTTGCGTCGCACCGCCGAGGCGTTCCTCGGAGAGCCGGTCACGCGCGCGGTGATCACGATCCCTGCCTGGTACGACGCCGCCCAGCGCCAGGCGACCAAGGACGCCGCGCAGATCGCAGGCCTCTCCGTGTTGCGCTTGCTGAGCGAGCCGACCGCCGCGGCGCTCGGTCACGGCGCTCATCGCGGTGAGGACCGCCGCTACCTCGTGTGCGACCTCGGCGGTGGCACGTTCGACGTCGCGGTCGTCGATGCCGAAGGCGGCGTGTTCGAAGTGCTCGCGACGACCGGCGACCCGTTCCTCGGCGGCGACGATGTCGATCGCGCGATCGTCGATAACCTCCTGCGCGATGTCCGGCAGGCCCGCGGCATCGATATCTCCTCGGATGCGATCGCGATCGAACGGCTCAGGCTCGCCGCGCAACGCACCAAGCACGAGCTCTCCGATCAGCTGTCCGCGAGGCTCGCGATCGCGGAGCTCGCGCAGCTGCCCTCGGGCAAGGGCGTCGAATACAACCGCACGATCCGGCGCGACGAGATGGAGTTGTGGGCCTCGCCGCTGGTCAAGCGCATCGAAGCGCCGGTGACCGAGGCGCTCCACCGCGCGGGTCGCAAGCGCGAGGCGGTCGACGAGGTGTTGCTCGTCGGTGGCTCGACCCGGATTCCGATCGTGCGCAAGGAACTAGCCCGGATCCTCGGTCGCGATCCGAGCGTGATTCCGAACCCCGAAGAGGTCGTCGCGATCGGCGCGGCGCTCGAGGTCGCGCGGCTCGATGGCATCATCGATGGCGTGCTGCTGATCGATGTCGCCGCGCGCGGCATCTCGATGTCGACCGCCGATAGCGAGTGCGAGATGGTGATCGCGCAGAGCTCGGTCGTGCCGACGCGCGAGCATCGCCTGCTCGCGACGCGCAGCGACAACCAACCGCGGATCGAGTTCGATCTGTGGGAAGGCGAGTCGCCCGAGCCCGCCCGCAATCGCCACCTCGGCCGCTACGCGGTAGTCGATCTTCCCGTCGCGCCCTCGGGCGATGTGCTGTGCTTGATCGAGGTCACCCTCGATACCGATGGCGTGGTCCGGCTCGGCGCCTCGGAGCTGGTCTCTGGTGAGCGGCTCACTCTCGAACAGCTCGCGCATGCGGGCCTGTCGCGCGCCGAGGTCCTGCGCCTCCGGAAGTCGCTGCTCGAGGCGGCATCTTGAAGCTCGCCGTGTTGTGGCTCGTCGCCTGCGGTGGGGCGGCGCCGCGACCGGCACCGTCGGCGCCGGCCAAGGAGGTCCAGCTCAACACGGCCGGCGCGCTCGTGAAGATCGAAGACTCGACACTCGCGGGCTACGTCACGATCGTCGATTTCTGGAGCGAGTCGTGTGGCGCATGCGTGGAGGTCCAGACCCGCGTCGTGGCTGGCATCGCGGACAACCCGAGGGCGGTCCTGCGCAAGGTCGATGTCGGCGACGGATTCACCGAGGTCGCGCACGCGTACGACATCGCGGCCTTGCCGCACTACAACGTCTATGACAAGAAGCGTCGTTTGCGCTTCGTGCTCGTCGGCAACGATTGCTTGCGCGCGCCTGACCTCGCGAAGCAGTTGCTCGCCGAGCCCTGATATCATCGAGGTGTGCCCGCAAGCCTGGACGCTGCATCAGCTGCTGCCGAAGAGTGCAGTGACGTAGCCATGCGCTAAGATGCGCGCGTGCGACACGCGATCATCCTCGCAGGCGGAAGTGGAACTCGATTGTGGCCAGCGAGCCGGCGCGCGCGTCCCAAGCAGCTAATCGCGCTGTCGTCGACCGGCGATGCCCTGGTCACGACCGCTGTGCGGATCGGGGCGGACCTCGCCGGCGATCGGGTCATGATCGTGACCGCGGCCTCGCAGGCCGCCGCGACGCGCGAGGTGGTGCCTGGGATCTCGTTGATCGAGGAGCCGTTCGGTCGCAACACGGCGGCCGCGATCGGGCTCGCGGCGGCGAAGCTCGTGCTCGAGGACCCCGACGCGGTCCTCGCGGTGATGCCCGCGGATCAGCACGTCACCAATCGCTCGGGTCTCGTCCACGCGCTCGATGTCGCGCTGCGTGCCGCCGAACAGACCGACGCGATCGCCACGATCGGCATCGCGCCGACGCGCGCCGAGACCGGGTTCGGCTACCTCGAGCTCGCGGGCCCGGCGACGCTCGATACGGTGATGCCCGTCGTGCGCTTCGTCGAGAAGCCCGACCTGGCGACGGCCGAGCGCTACGTGTCCTCGGGCCGCTATCTGTGGAACGCGGGCATCTTCTGTGCTCGCGCGCAGCGCCTGCTCGCCGAGCTCGAGATCCACCTCCCGGCGACGGCGGCGGCGGTTCGCGAGATCGCGAAGCATCCCGAGACCGCCGCCGCGCGCTACGAAGCGCTCGCTTCGATCTCGATCGATCACGCGGTGATGGAGAAGGCAGCGCGCGTCGTCACCGTCCCCGCCTCTGTCGGCTGGGACGATATCGGCTCGTGGGCCGCGCTGCCCGCGGTGCGTGGCAGCGACGCGAACGGCAACACGATCGCGGGCGAGGCGATCGTGCTCGACGGTACCGGTAACATCGTGATGACGGATGATGCGATCGTCGCGATGGTCGGCGTCTCGGATTTTGTCGTCGTGAAGAGCGGCGATGCGGTGCTCGTGATGCCGAAGGATCGCGCCCAAGACGTGCGCCTCGTGATCGCCGCGCTCGACGCTCGCGGCCTCACGAAGTTCGTGTAGCGGTCCCGCACCACGCCGTGCGTTCTCGCACGCTAAAACGCTCGTAACGCACCCAGATCGGGTTACCCGGGCGGCACCCCAGTTGCACGACCAGGCAGCATGAAGAAGGTGCTCTGCGCCCTGATCTTGGCCCTTTCCGGCGTCGCCGTTGCCGGTACGCCCGCCCCGATCGCCGATAGCAAGCTGGTCGAGGTCGATACCCAGATCGTCGCGCATCAGCACGCGGTGAACCAGGACGAGATCGCGCTCGGCAAGCTCGCCCAGGCGAAGACCAGCGCGGCGGCCGTGAAGAAGTACGGCGCGACGCTCGTGAAGGATCACACGGCCGGTGACAAGGACATCACCGTGTTCGCGAAGGCGAAGGGCATCCCGACGGTCCCCGCGGATACGAGCGAGACCGATGCCGACAAGAAGAACAAAGCCGACATGGTGGCGAAGTTAAAGATGCTCAAGGGCGCCGAATTCGATCACATGTTCGTCGACATGATGGCCGCTGGCCACGACAAGGAAGTCACGCGGATCACCGCGGACATCGCGCAAGCGACCGACAAAAACCTGGTCACGATCTTGACCAAGACCAAGCCGGTCCTCCAACGGCACGCCGACACGGCGCACCGCCTTCAGCAGACCTCGACCTCGAGCGCGGGAAAGTAAGATGAACTTCCGCCGCACGCTCGGAGCGCGCACCCTCACGCACGATCGCGTCACGAACCTCGCGGGCGAGGACATCGGGCGCGTCGAAGAGCTCATGATCGATGTCATCACCGGCCGCGTCGCGTACGCGGTGCTGTCGTTCGGCAGCGTGATGGGTTTCGGCGGCAAGCTGTTCGCGATGCCGTGGTCGGCGATCACGATCGACGAGTCGAAGCAAAGGTTCCTGGTCAACGTGACCAAGGAGGCACTCGAGCGCATGCCGGGCTTTGACAAGGAGCACTGGCCTGACCTCAGCGACCTCGACTACGCGAACGGCGTGTACCGGCAATGGGGTGTGACGCCGTACTGGGCCTAGTGGTACGACTCACGCGTGAATCCACGCGTCTTCCGCGAGTACGACATCCGAGGTGTTGCCGACCGCGATCTCGACGATCGCATGGTCTGCGCGCTCGGCATGGCGATCGGTAAGAAGGTCCCCGGCAAGCTCGTCGTCGTCGGTCGCGATTGTCGGGTCACGTCGCCACGCTTGTTCGCCGCGCTCACCGATGGCCTGCGCGCACACGCCGAGGTTCTCGATATCGGGGTGGTGCCGACGCCGGTCGTGTACTTCGCGGCGCATCACCTCGAGCCCGCTGCCGCCGTGATGATCACGGGGAGCCACAATCCTCCCGAGGATAACGGCTTCAAGATCATGATCGGCAAGGAGACCATCCACGGCACCGCGATCGCCGAGCTCCGCGATCGGGTCAGCGAGCTCCTCGCTCTCGAGGCTCCGCGCCCGCAGTTCCCGATGCACTCGCGCGACATGATTGGCACGTACGTCGAGTTCGCAGCGACCCAGCTCCAGCTCGGCAAGCGCAAGTTCCACGTCGTGGTCGACGCCGGCAACGGTGCAGGTGGACCGACCGCGATCGCGATGTATCGTCGGATCGGGTTCGAGGTCACGCCGCTGTATTGCGAGCTCGATGGTCGGTTTCCGAACCACCATCCCGATCCGACCCAACCCGAGAACGTCGCGGATCTGATCGCCGCCGTGAAGCGCGAAGGCGCCGAGCTCGGTATCGCCCTCGATGGCGATGCGGATCGGATCGGCGCGGTCGACTCGACCGGGCGGATCCTGTGGGGCGATCAGCTGATGATCCTGCTCGGCAAGGCCGTGCTCGCCGAGGTCCCGGGCGCGAAGTTCGTCGGCGAGGTGAAGTGCTCGCAGGCGATGTATGACGAGCTCGACAAGGCCGGCGGCCACTGCGAGATGTGGAAGGTCGGCCACTCGCTGATCAAGGCGCGCATGAAGGAGACCGGCGCACAGCTCGCGGGCGAGATGAGTGGTCACATGTTCTTCGCGCACCGCTGGCTCGGCTTCGACGACGGCATCTACGCCGGCGCGCGCCTGATCGAGCTCTTGACCCGCGGCACGCGAACGCTCGCCGAGCTCGCCGCCGAGCTTCCGGTGATGATCAACACGCCGGAGCTGCGCGTCGATTGCCCCGACGACCAGAAGGTCGCCGTGGTCACCAAGGTGACGGCCGCGCTACGCGGAGATCCGGACGTTCGCGAGGTCATCACGATCGACGGGGTCCGCGCGAAGTTCGCGGACGGGTGGGGCCTGGTTCGCGCATCGAACACGCAACCGGCTCTCGTGATGCGCTGCGAAGCCGCCACCGAGGCGCGGCTCGCAGCGATCGTCGTTACGATCGAGGGCTACATCGACGTAGCCCGAAAGACTGCCTAGAACGTCGCCTTCTCGGCGGCGACCTTGATGCCGACCGAGAGAGCCTTCTCGCCGTCGATCACGACGTCGGGACCCAGGAGGCTCACGACGATACCGTTCGCGAGCACTTCGGGGACCGTCACTTTGCAGTCGTGGTTGGTGTCGAAGATGCTGATGATCGACTTCGCCGTGCCCGTGCAACCGCAATCCGGCGGCGTGTTGAGGTCGGTGCAGCCCGCCGTGATGATCGGTTGGAGCTGAGCGACGATCGCCGGGATGATGGTGCCGTTGATGTCGGTCTGCGTGACCGCGCCCGCGAACACGATGCCGCCGCTGACCGAGGCGCCCGAGGCGGTGCCGAGGTTGCTTGGCGTCATGCCCGACGCCTTGACCCTCGCACCGATCAGGTTGAGCGTGATCGGATCGCTGCCACCGATCGCGATCTGGATCGAGAGCTTACCAGGACCGGCGTTGAACGTACCGCCAATGATCTTGCCGGCGAGCGGCTGGTCGGTGTTCGCCCCGGCGGTGAACGAGCCACCGGCGGGAGTTAGCTGGTGACCGCAACCGGTGCACACGGCCGGGACCGTCGAGGTCGCGGTGGTGCAGGTCACGACTTCGGTGCCCATGCAGGCCGCGGGGGTCGGGTTCGAGCCGATGAACACCGACATACCGGTCGCCGGATCCGACATGAACGTCGCATCGGTGGTCTGCACGTCGACGAGCAGCGAGAGGCTGCCCTGGAGGACCGACTTGTCGATCGTGCCCTGAACGTCGAAGCCCATCGTCGACAGGGTGCTGATCACGTTGCCGAGCGCGTTGTCGACCTTGCCGTTGCCATCGAGATCGAGGCCGTATTCATTGGCCTGCGCGATCGTGACGGGGATGAGCGCCTTGTTCACTACGTACTTGTAGTGAGTGCCGGCGGGGGTGATGGTTTCGTCGCTGCTTCCGCAAGCGGCGAGCGACATCGGAATCAGAGCGGCGAGCAGCAGTGGACGGAAGGCCATTGGAAATCCCCTATTCGTGGTGACGGCCGTTCTAACGCAGATGACCGACGAGACACAATACGCAGAGTCGATCGATGCCGCCGTGATCTCGGCCATACTGCGCCGCAATGCGTAAAGCCGCCCTCGCAGCGATCATGGTCGTCCTCGTCGGTGGCGTGATCTATTGGTGGATACGACACAGGTCACAGTCGACCGAGGTCGCGACGCCCCGCGGCGAGCTGCCCGGCGTACGGCCTGGCGCGGCACCGAAGCCGGACCGCGCCGCACAGGAAGGCGCACCGCAGGTCCTCGTCGACGACGATCCGGTCGGCACGCTCCAGCTCGAAGGCCAGGTCATCGACGCCGACGACCATCCCGTCAAGGGCGCGACCGTGGTGCTCGGCTCGCATCCGCCACGCACCGCGACCACAGGCGCGGATGGTGGCTTCTCGTTCGCCAAGCTCGTCGCACGGCCCTACACGCTCGTCGCGCGCGCCGAGGCCGGCGTGGCAGGCCCGATCACTGCGAGGCTCACGGAGAAGAGCGATCCGATCGTGCTGCGGCTGCGGCCTGCGACCAAAGTCACGGTCACGATCGTTGGCACCGATAACACGCCGATCGACGACGCGACCGTCGAGCTGCGCGGCATCGATCGCCAGAGCCAACAGGCCAAGGCGGGCGTGACGGTGTTCGCGAGCGTGGTGCCGGGTGGCTATCAGGTCGCTGCGTGGGCGCCGAAATTCGCGCACTCGACCACGTGGATCTCGGTCGGCGCCGGCGAAGCCAGCACGCGCCTCGTGCTGGTCGCGGGAGCGAGCGTCTCGGGCCGCGTCGTCGATGACCAAGGCGGCGCGGTCGCGAACGCGCACGTCACCTATCAAGGCGCTTCGGATTGGAGCCAGCAAGCCGATCCGCGCTACGACGCGGTGACCAGCGACAAGGACGGCACGTTCGAGCTCGCGGCTATGCCCGCAGGCACGTTTCGGTTCGCCGCTGCGCATCCCGACTATGCGCCGGGTGCGTCGAAGCCGACGACGCTCGACGGCAAGACTCCGACGCACGACGTCACGATCACCGTGCCGGCCGGCGCGACCGTGCGCGGCGTGGTCGTCGATGCGACGAAGAAGCCCGTCGCTGGCGCGCGCGTGCGCCTTGGCCGCAGCTCGCGCCGCGGCTTGATCTTCGAAGCGCCGCGCCAGACCTACAGCGATGCGACCGGCGCGTTCGAGCTCAAGGGCTTGCCCAAGAAGGAGCTCTCGGCGGTCGCGATGCACGAGACCGGGAGCTCGCTGTTAAAGGATGTCGATACGACGAACGGCGACGTCACCGGCATCGAGCTCGTGATCGACGTGACTGGCATGATCGCGGGCGTCGTCATCGATTCGGCGGGCAACCCGATCGAAGGCGCGCAGGTCTCCGCGGGCCCGAACTTCCGCGACCAGAAGGCGATGCAGGACTTCACGCAGTTCCGGTTGCGCGGCTTTCCCGAGGAACTCACCGATGCCGCGGGCAAGTTCACGCTCAGCGGCCTCGCGCCCGGCAGCTACGAGATTTCGGCGGCGCGCGAGCGCGTCGTCACCCGCGGTCGGCGCGGCGCGTCCGAGGGCGTGGTCGCCCAGACTGGAACCAAGGATCTCCGGATCGTGTTGAAGCCCGAGGGCGGCGTCAAAGGTCACATCGCGATCAGCGATGGCTCGGCCCCGATCGCGTTCACGATCAGGATCGGCTTCTCCGAGCAGAGCTTCACGGGTGCGGACTTCGAGATCGACGCGCTCGCACCGCAGAGCTACGAGCTCGACGTGCGCGGCCCGAACTTCCAATCGAGCGGCAAGCCGATCATCGTCGAGCCAGGCAAGACCACGGACACCGGCACGATCATCGTCCAGAAGGGCCGCACGCTCGGCGGCATCGTCACGGCAGACGGGGCGCCGGTGCCGAACGCGACCGTGTATGCAGGCCGTCAGGTGTTCGGCAACGGCACGAGCAACGCCGCGGCGTTCGGCGGCATGGGCGCAGCTGCGAAGACCGCGACCACCGCCGCCGACGGCACGTTCTCGCTCGCTGGCTTCAACGACGGTGACCTCGCGATCACCGCGGAGCAACCCGACATCGGACGCAGCAAGGCGATGCGCGTGCCGACCGATCAAGCGAACCAGGCGCAGCTCGTGCTCGAGCTCCAGAAGTTCGGCGCCATCTCGGGCTCGCTCGTCGCGGGCGGCAAGCCGGCCGAGGGCATCTTCGTGAGCTGCCAATCGACCACCACGCCCGGCGCGATCTATGGCGTCGCGACCGGTCCCGACGGCAGCTATCGCTACGATCGCCTCGCACCCGATATGTACAAGGTGAGCGCCACCGTCGGCATGCCGATGACCGGCATGAAGTTCTACTCGAAGGAGGTCGTCGTGCCGCCAGGCAAGGAGGTCAAGGTCGACCTCGAAGTCCAGACCGGCGCGGTCACGCTCGACGTCACGGCCGCGCCGCACAGCGGTCAGCTCGGGATCGCGAATGCGTGGGTCGCGAGCGGCATCTTCAATGCAACGACGGCGAACGAGCTCAACCTCCGCATGGCCGCGGCGGGGCCGGGCAGCTCGCAGTGGGTGATCATTCGTAAAGGCGAACCCGCGAAGTTCACCGAGATGATGCCGAACACGTACACCGCGTGCGTGGTGCCGTTCCCGGCGGTGGTGCAGGGCATGGCGGCGATGACGTACTACGAGCGCAACAGCGACAAGCTCGCGGCGTTCTGCCAGCAGGTCACGATCGCGCCGCAACCGGCCGAGCAAGCGGTGAGCGTCGCGGTCGATCTGCCCGTATACATTCCCGACGGCAGCGGTAGCGGTAGCGGTAGCGGTCACTGACTCGGGAGGATCAAAAATCGAACCTTCGCGTCTTTTTTTACGCCGTGCGAACGCGTCCAGCCGCCGTTGACCTCGAGCACGAAGTGCGAGGGCTCGCCGACCGTCCGCATCGATTCGGTTTTCGGCTCGGCATTCTCGACGATGCCCGCGATCGTCATGTCCTTGCGGATGAAGATCATGTCGAGCGGGATGAGCGTGTTGCGCATCCAGAACGTCCAGTCCTTCTCGATCCCGAGCAGGAACAGCATGCCGGCCTCGGGCGGGAGGTACTGCCGGTACATCAGGCCGCGCTCGATCTTGCCCTCGGTCGAGACGACCTCGACGTCGACGGTGAGATCGCCTTTGGCGGTGGTGATGACGACCTTGGGGCGGGTCGGCGACGGCGGCGCGTCGGTCTTGTCGGGCTTCTCGGTCTTGTCGGGCTTCTCGGGCTGGGGCGTCGTGGGGTGCTCGCACGCGGCGAAGGCCACGATCAACAGCGCGAAGAACAAGCGAGACCGCACGCGCGCACGCTACCATGAGGTGTGCCCCGTGCTGTGCTGACGCGAGAACCGGCTGATGTCGCTGCGTATGCTGCCCAGCTCGCCCCACGAGGGATCGAAGCGATCGCGATGCCGGTGACGCGCTGGGCGCCAGCCGCGGATCCCGATGCGCTCGCGCGTGCCCTCGCGACGGGGCCGTTCGAGGCGATCGTCGTGCTCAGCGCGCGAGGTGCGAATGCGCTCGCGCGCGTGCTCGCGCGCACGACCGCACCGATCTGGGCCGTCGGACCGGCGACCCTGCAGGCGCTCGCGGGTGCGGACCTCGTGGCCCATCATCCTCCGCACGTGCGCGATGGTGCCGGGCTCGCGCACGCGCTCGTCTCGAGCGGGATCACGGGCCGCGTGCTCGTGCCGCGCGCGGACGAGGGCCGGACCGATGTGATCGAGATCCTGCGCGCGGCAAACCTCGAGGTGGTCGATGTCGCGGCGTATCGGACCGTCGCGGTCGACGCGGATGATCCGGCGCTCGCACCGGGCCGTGCCGCCCTCGCGGACGGTGCGGTGTGCGGCGTGTTTGCACCCTCGCAAGTCACGGCACTCGCGGCGCTGCTGGGCCCGCTCGATCGGCTAGCTACGCGGTTCTGTGCGATCGGCGAGACCACCGCCGCGGCGTTGCGCGCGGCGGGGATCGAGGCGCGGGTGGCAGCGGCGCCGACACCCGAGGCCTTCGCGGCAGCCCTTGCCGCGCTATGCTCGCCGGCAGCATGAACTTCCCCGACTACCGGCCGCGCCGGATGCGGCGTACCGAGAACCTCCGCCGCATGGTGCGCGAGACTCGGATCGCCCCCGACGATTTTGTCTATCCGATGTTCGTCGTCCCTGGCTCAGGCGTGGAGAAGCCGATCAGCTCGATGCCCGGCCAGTTCAACTACTCGATCGACAAGGCCGTCGAAGCCGCGGCCGCCATCGCGGATCTCGGCATCCCGAGCATCATGCTGTTCGGCATCCCCGAGAAGAAGGACAGCGTCGGCTCGCAAGCCTGGAACGATGGCGGCATCGTCCAGAAGGCGATCCGCGCGATCAAGAAGCAGACGCCCAACCTCGTCGTGATGGCCGATGCGTGCTTCTGCGAATACACCGATCACGGCCACTGCGGCGTGCTCACCGAGGGGCAGCTCGACAACGACGCGTCGCTCGAGAACCTCGCGCGCACGGTCGTGTCGTACGCGAAGGCGGGCGTCGATGTCGTCGCCCCGTCGGGCATGCTCGATGGCTTCGTCGGCGCGTGCCGCGAGAGCCTCGACGAAGACGGCTTCGACAGCGTCGCGATCATGGCGTACTCCGCGAAGTACGCCTCGGCGTACTACGGCCCGTTCCGCGAGGCGGTCGATTCGGCACCGCAGTCCGGCGATCGCAAGGGCCATCAGATGGATCCCGCGAACGTCGCCGAGGCCGTGCGCGAGGTGCAGATGGACGCCGACGAAGGCGCCGACATGGTGATGGTCAAGCCCGCGCTCGCGTACCTCGACGTGATCCGCGCCGTGTCCGACGAAGTGAACCTGCCGATCGCTGCCTATTCGGTGAGCGGCGAGTACGCGATGATCGAGGCCGCCGCCGAGCGTGGCTGGATCGACAAGGAGCGGATCGTGATGGAAACCCTACTTGGCATGCGCCGCGCGGGCGCCGATATCATCATCAGCTACCACGCGCCATACGCCGCCAAGTTGTTGAACAAACGCCCGCAGGTCGGTTGATGAAGCCGCTGGTCTACAAGTTCGTCGAGCTCTCGACCGTCACCGACGAGACGATCGAGGAGGTCGTGAACGTGTGGGTCGGCAAAGGCTGGTTGTTCGAGGGCATCCGGTTCGTGGCGAGCGAGGCGTCGCGTCGGCCGCAGATGGCGTTCGTCTCGTTCACGCGAGATGCCGAGACCGCGCCCCAGGCGCCGCGTCAGCCGCCTCGTCTCGTCAAGCCCGGCGACGATCGCTAACTCGACTGCGTCGCGCGGAACGCCGCGAGCACGCGCGCCGCACGCGCATCGACGATCGTGCGGGCCTCGAGGAAGCGTGGATCGGTCGCGACCCTCGCGAACAGCGGGCAGTGATCGAGCCACACGCGATCCATCAGGCCGCGCTGTGCCGCGATCGCGAACGTCTCGAGTGCGATGTCGAGGCGATCGTAGACCAGCGCTCCCTCGACGAGGATCTGCAGGCCCAGGAGCTGCTGGCGCTGGGGGTGATCGGTGCCTACGTACATCGCGAGGAAGCGCCGCCACGCCGCCTGATCGACGGTGCCCGTGCGTCCGAGCGAGACCATGAACTCGATGATCTTCGAGGCACCCTCGGCGATGTTCGGCACGAACTGCGCGGCATCCGCGAGCAGCAATGCGCCCTGCGCGCGCCACGTGCCGAGCCGCGATTTCATCAAGTAACCCAGCTGCCTCATCGCGCTGTCGGGATTCGCGATCAGGCTCGCCGCTCGCGCATCCGCGCTCGCCCACTCCCCGGACAGGCCGTCGAGTCGCGCCAGGTCACCGGTGATGATCTCGGCGCGGCCCGGATCGAGGCCGATCGCGGTCTCGAAGTGATGGCGCGCCGCTTCGAGGCTCTCGATCTCGACGGCGACGCGACCGGCGAGCTCGTGAACGTGGCCCGACATCGGCGCACGAACGAGCGCGATACCGAGGTTCTGAGCGCCGCGTTCTGGATCGCTTTGGTTCATCCAGTACGACGCAGCCGCGAGGTACGCCTCACCGTGGCCGAGGGGCAACGCGCGGTCGAGTGCCTTGCGCGCGCGGATCGCGGCGGTCGGCGCCGAGCTCATCACCCATGCGTTGACCGCAGCAAACGCGTACGCGCCGAGGATCGGCGCTGACGTCGGCGCGTACTCGACGGCCTGCTCGAGTTGATCGGCCGCGCGCGTGATGTGGATGCCCCAGAAGTGGCGCATCTCGGCACGCCCGCGCAGATAGGCCTCGACGGCGCGTGGATCGGTCGGCCGCGTCGCCTCGACGGCACGTGCCGAGAGTGCAATCGCGACACCGCGCGCGAGCGCTTCAGCCTGGACGAGGATCTCGGCCTCGGCGCAGTCCACGCGATGCGCCCAGATCTGGAAGCCATCGGCGACATTGATCAAGCGCGCGGAGATCCGCAGCCCGGACGACGTGCGGCGCAACGACGAGACCACGACGTGGTCGACCTCGAGGGCGCGCCCGAGCTCGCGTGGATCGGTGCCGGTGGTCGCGCCGATCGGCCGCACCCGCAAGCCCGACGCCGTGGACAACGTGTCGGTGATGTCCTCGCGCATGCCGTCGGCGAGGTACTCGTCGCCCGGACCGCACTGGGTCGCGAGCACCGCGAGCGTGGTCGAGGCTGCGGCTTGTGCCTGCCGCGAGGGGCGCGCGAACACCCCTCGGATCCCGCTCGCGATCGCGGTGCCGATGTCGAGCGCGCTCGCGGGCCGGGCTCTCGGATCGATCTGCAAGCACGCGGCGACGAGCTCGCCGAACGAGGGCGGGATATCGGTGGTCTGGGTGTTCATCGTGAGGGGCTCGCTCGTCGCTTGCGCCACCGCGATCGCGATCGCGTTGTCGCCCGGCCATGGCCGCTCTCCGGTCGCGAGCTCGAACAGCAACACGCCGAGCGAGAACAGATCCGCGCGCGCGTCGACCTCCTCGCCGTTGAGCGCCTCGGGCGACATGTAGCGCGGCGTGCCGATCACCCCACCGATCTGCGTGATGCCCGGTTCCTCGACGGTGCGCGCGATGCCGAAATCGGTGATCACGGCGCGGCCGGTCGTCGCCTCGATCATGATGTTCTCGGGCTTGAGATCGCGATGGACCACGCCTGCCGCGTGCGCGGCGGCGAGCCCGGCGCAGATCTGCTCGGCGATCGCGCGCAGCTCAGTCCACGCCATCGGCTTGCCATCCGGCTTGAGCGAGCTCCCGGTGACGAGCTCCATCGTCAGGAACTTCTCGCCCTCGTGCTCGCCGATATCGAACATCCGCGCGACGTTGCGATGCTGGATCCGACGCGTCAGCTTGACCTCGCGGCGGAACCGCTCGATCGCATCGTGCGAGAGGCCCGGCCGCAGCACCTTGAGTGCGACCCGCTCGTCGAGCTCGGTGTCGATGACCTCGTAGACCCGGCCCATCCCACCACCGCCGAGCCAGCGCACGATCTGATAGCGACCCGCGAGCAGTCCGGTGGCATCGGGAAGCCCCGTCTCGGACGGCGCGATCACCGGGTCGACTTGCGTCTCGTCCGTGCGTGCAGTCACTCGCTGCAAGCCTAGCTGGAAATACCGCACAATGCGGGCTGTGCGCCTCGTTGCTCTCGGTCTCCTGTCGGCCTGCATCACGTCGGTGCAATCCCCACCTACAACCGGATATGGCACGCCGTATCGCGGGACCGGGCAGGGCATCTACGTGCTCGATACGCCGGGGAACCTCGAGATCGTCGAGGGGCGCGAGCGGATCAACTCCGAGCGAGCGCTCGAGGCGACCAGCGATGCCGAGTACGAAGCGCGCCGCCAGATCGCGCGCGACTACAACACGCGGCTCTATCGCGAAGCGCTCGCGCACAAGGACCTCGGCAACAACATGGTGCGCGGAGGCGTCGCGGGTGTCGCGATCGGCCTGGTGCTCTCGCTCGTCGTCGCGCCGAAGTTGCAGACCGAGACCGTCACTCCGGCGATGGCTGGCGCGCCGGAGCAACGCGCGTACACCTCGGGCGCGGCGGTCGCGCTCGCGGCGAACCTCGGGCTCGTGCTCGCGATCGCCGGCGTGGTCGGCGTCGGCTACGGCTACTACGGCGGCAAGAACCCGCCGCCGTATCACGAGTGGCAGACGCCGCCGTCGCTGAACCGCCCGGCGTACGTGCGGCAACAGACCGAACCGTACAATCAAAAGATCCACGCCCCGCTCGTCAATCCGGGAGGTGCGCGATGAAGCTGCTGATGTGCGCCGGCCTTGCCGGCCTTGCCGGCCTTTCTGGATGTTTTCAGTATTCGGAATTCCCCCCCGAGCGACCGGATCCGGTGCTGCGCAAGCTCGCCGACGCGCGCATTCTCTCGCTCTCGGTCAACCTCCACGATCAATCCGGGTTGTGCCCGGGTCGCGAAGGTCGGCTGTACGTCAACGGCACCGTGCAATGGCCCGGCTCGCAACCGGTGTTGCGCGGGATCGGGAGCGACGTCGACGCATTCGATGCCTCGACGTTCTCGGTCACCGGCCCGCTACTCCGCGGCGACGCGAAGGGCACGCTATACCCCGACGGCGACGTCCAGAAATCGATCGAGACCGGGTTCACCGCGAAGGTCGTCTACACGCTCGAGCCGAAGTGGGAGTTTCACGAGACCTGGCAACCCGAGTACAGCTGCTTCACCGGCTCGGGCCTGAGCGGTAGCCCGGGCAGCTCCGGCAACTCCGGTGCCACGGGCTATGCCGGCGGTCAAGGCGCGAACGGCAGCCCGGGCGGCGAGGGCGGCCGCGGCACGCAAGGTGGGGACGGTGGTCGGCTCACCGCGTACGTCACGATCGTCTCGACGAAGTTCTATCGCAAGCTGTTCGCCGTGATCGCGAACAACCACTTCTACCTCGCGCCCGCGGACCGCCAGCTCGGATTCGCCTCGATCGGTGGCTCGGGCGGTGCTGGTGGCGAAGGTGGCGAGGGCGGTACCGGCGGCGATCAGCGCATCAAGTCGGTGCAAGAGGACGACAAGGACGGCAACAAGGTCACCGTCATCATCGGTGAGGGTGCCGCCGGCAATGGTGGTAGCGGTGGCAACGGTGGTCCCGGCGGCTACGGTGGGGACGGTGGCACCCTCGACGTGGTCTACGATCAAGCGTTCCCCGAGCTCCGCAACTTCATCGCCACTGATGTCAGCGGTGGTGCCGCGGGCAACGGCGGTAACGGCGGCTACGGTGGCAATGGCGGCCGGACGACGGCGACGCGCAACGCGCAACAAGGTCAGACCGGGAGCTCGGGTTCCTCGGCCGGTGGCGGTCGCAGCGGAGCGCAGGGTCGCGCAAACGTCCGCGCAGGCGCGGTCACGACAATGTTTCGCAGCATCCGCGGCATCTCGTTTGGAGAACGCAAGTGAGTCCCAAATGGCTGTTCCTGCTCCTCGCGTCGTGCACCGTCGCGGACAAGACCGATGTCGGCCCGACGATCCACGTCGATCTCGAAGCGATAGTCGGCAACGCGACCGATCAAGACACCGCACCGTCCCTGTTCCTGCCGAGCAGCGTTGCGAACTACTCGATCGACGTCTCGATCACGACGTCCGCCGGCACCAGCACCAGCGATAGCTTCGCGTCCTCGCCGGTGACCACGTTCTTCACGAGCTTCGCGGTCGGCACCACGGCGTTGCCCGATAGCCCCGACCAGTACACCGACGACGGCTACCGCGACGCGACATACAAGCGCAACACGCCGTTCAAGATCCCGGCGAGCGACAAAGGTGGCAAGCTCCACGTCCACATCGAAGCCGCCGACGATCGCGGGCTCGCCGCGAACCTCATCGACTTCAGCGTCATCCTCGAGTAGCTAGCCCTCGTACGCGTAGAGCTTGTTCACGCCGCGGTTGTTCAACCAGCGCGGATCGTCGTCGGCGAGTGAAGGGAGCTGCGCGCGCAGCTCCTTCTCGCGCTCGCCGAGCTGCTTGACGTGCTGCATGAAGCGATCAGCGCACTTTTTGTAGAGCGTCGGCCGCGGCTTCTCGGCGGCGAGGTCGGAGTAGTCGACCGGTTTACCGAACACGATGATCACCGCGTGTTCGGTACGCGCGCCCTTCGTGAAGTTCTGCGCGATGTCGACGGCAACGTTATTGCCGAGGCCGTGGATGAAGGTGGGGATCACGGTCGGCTTGCCGACAAGCGCGAGCTTGCCGACCCCCGGTTGCGCCGGCAGGAACGTGTACGGATCGGGGCCCTTGCCGCGCGTGCCTTCGGGGTGCATGCCGAGCACGTTGCCCGGTGTCTGGACGATCTTGACCATGCGATCGAGGGCGTCGTCATTGAGCGCTCGGCGCTCGGCCTGGCGGTAGATCGGCGGGTACATCGCGCCACCGGCGATCGCCGCGTTGACGATGACGCCGAGCGGCTGGTCGTAGAAGAAGTTCGAGCGGACCGGGAAGTACAGCTGCTTGGCCCACGCGGCCGGGCCCATGTAGCAGGCCAGCAGCATGACGTACTGGTCGAAGAAGCTCCGGTGGTTCGAGCACAGCATGATGCCGGTCTCGGGTCGCAGATCGAGGAGCTCGTCGAGGCCATCGGCGAAGATCCGCTGCGCGATGCACGCGCGGACCCACGTGTAGGAGAATCCGCGCAGGAAGCGCGCTTGAAGCCACTTACCGCGCGGATCATCGTTTGCGAGCTCGGCAAAGCGCAGCGCGAAGCGCTCCATCCGAGACAGGGGCCGGTTGAGCGGGGCGTCCTGAGCCATGTTTTGGAACCGATAACACGGATCTGACAATCGCTTTAGTCCCTACCGTCCGTTGACGCGGTGCCAACCGCCTCATATGTTCCGGCCGCTCGCCAGAGCACGAGGCAACATCCCGATGTCACTCGAATTCTCCGCAGACAGCCACACCAAGATCACGGCGATTTGCGAACGTTATACGGTCTCCGGAAGTAAGCAGCCGGCGATCCTCGCCACGCTCCACTTGGCCCAAAAAGAGTTCGGTGCCCTGACCGATGATGCGTTACGGCTAGTCGCGCGCACGCTCGACCTGTCGTACGCGCACGTCTTCGGCGTCGCGACGTTCTACACGATGTTCCGGCGCGAACCCGCCGGCACCAACATCATCCGGATGTGCACGAACATCTCGTGCATGTTGCGCGGCGGCTACGAGGTGCTCGACGCCTTCGAGAAGAAGCTCGGCTTCAAGAAGGGCATGTCGAACAAGCAGTTCCAGCTCGTCGAAGAAGAGTGCATCGCGGCGTGTGCGAACGCGCCGTGTGCGATCGTCGGCACGAAGTACCTGCTCGATATCAAGCCCGAGGACGTCGAGGGCATTCTCGCCGACCTCACCGCGAATCCTCACCCCGAATCGGAGGTAGTGTGATGCCGACCGGTCGCGATACGAAAGTTGTTACGGCACGCTTTGGCGACGAGTCTGCGAAGACGCTCGCTGGTTACGAAAAGTCCGGTGGGTATCAGGCGCTGCGCAAAGCCTTCGCGATGCGCCCCGAAGATGTCACCGCCGAGGTGAAGGCCTCGAACCTCCGCGGTCGCGGTGGTGCAGGCTTTGCCACCGGCGTGAAGTGGGGCTTCGTTCCGCCGGGAAGCAAACAGGTTCACCTCGTCTGCAACGCCGACGAATCCGAGCCGGGCACCTGCAAAGACCGCGAGCTGATGTACTGGGATCCGCACCTGCTCATCGAGGGCATGGCGATCGCGGCGCACGCGCTGCGCTCGGTCCACAATTACATCTACATCCGCGGCGAGATGATGCGCGAGTACCTCGTGCTCGTGAAGGCCGTCGAAGAAGCGTACGCGCGTGGCTACCTCGGCAAGAACATCCTCGGCACCGGCGTCGAGGTGCAGCTCACCGTGCATCGCGGCGCGGGCGCGTACATCTGCGGCGAAGAGACCGCCCTGCTCAACAGCCTCGAAGGCAAGCGCGGTCAGCCGCGGTTGAAGCCGCCATTCCCGGCGGTCAAGGGCCTGTTCGGGAACCCCACGATCGTCAACAACGTCGAGACGCTGATGAACGTCCCGTCGATCATCGACAAGGGCGGCCAGTGGTTTGCCGACCTCGGTATGGGGCGCTCGGGCGGTACGCGCATCGTGTGCGTGTCGGGGCACGTCAACAAGCCTGGCGTGTTCGAGCTGCCGATCGGCATCACGTTCAACGAGCTGATCAACGAAGTCTGCGGCGGCGTGTGGAAAGGCCGTCAGGTCAAGGCCGTGATCCCTGGTGGCGTCTCGATGCCGCCGCTCGATCCGACCGAGCTCGACGTGCCGATCGAGTTCGACGCGCTCCAGACCGACGAGCGGATCAAGCCGGTCAACTACCTTCCGGGCAAGCAGTTCGATCTCGGCGGCGGCAAGCCGCTCCGCACGATGGCGGGCTCGGGTGGCGTCGTCGTGATGGACGATCAGACCGACATCCCGAAGGCGCTGTGGCGGATCCTCAAGTTCTTCGCTCACGAGTCGTGCGGTCAGTGCACGCCGTGTCGCGAGGGTACGGGCTGGCTCGAGAAGGTCTCGCGACGGATCGCGGATGGCTCCGGCAAGCCGGGCGACCTCGAGCTGCTCGGCACGATCGCCCACGGCATCGCGGGCAATTCGATCTGCGCGCTCGGAGATGCCGCGGCGTGGCCGGCGATGGGCTTCCTCACGAAGTTCTGGCCGGAGTTCGAAGCCAAGATTCGGAGAGCGGCATGAAGATCTTTGCGTTGTTACTAGCGTTCGCGCTGCTCGGTGTTGCGACACCGACCATCGTCCACGCGCAACCTGTGCCCTCGGCACAAGCAGCTCCCAGCGGTCGCCAACAGGCCGACGTTCCATCGGTCGTTCACCCGCACGATGACGTCGTCGAGTCGCACGGCAAGGGCATGGCGATCCTGTTCTGGATCTTCGCCGCGGCCTGCATCGGTGGCGCACTGTTCGTCATCACGCGCCGCAACCTGATCGCAGCCGTGATGGGCATGGTCGGCAGCTTCATCGGCATCGCCGCCATCTATATGATGCTGTACGCGCAGTTCCTCGCGGTGCTGCAGATGCTGGTGTACGCCGGCGCCATCATGGTGCTGTTCGTGTTCGTCATCATGATCCTCAACCGGCCCGAGGACGAACCTGTCGCTCCGACCGGTCGCGCAGGGCAAGTGGTCGGCGGCATCGCGATCCTCTATCTGGTCGGCCGGCTCGCCGGCATCCTGATGAACGTCGTGGTCCCGACGAGCGGCGCGGTCGGCATGGGCGCGCCGAGCGCACTCACGCTCGCGCCGTACGGCACCACGCCCGCCGAATCGGTTCCGTGGGGCACCGTGAAGGCGGTCGGTATGGACCTGTTCGGATCGGGCCTGTTCCCGTTCGAAGCGATCTCGATCCTCCTCTTGGTGGCCGTGGTCGGCGCGATCGCGATCGCCCGGCCGCTCCACCCGCATGACGGCACCGATGCCGATCCGGGGACGCATCCATGAACGACGTGTTGTTCAATGTCGGCTACGGCCACTTCTTGGTCCTCGCCGCGGTCCTGTTCCTGATCGGCATGGTCGGCGTGCTCCTGCGCCGGAACGCGATGATCATCCTGATGAGCGTCGAGCTCATGCTCAACGCCGCGAACATGACGCTACTGACATTCTCGCGCATGTGGGGTGATGTTGGCGCGCTCTCGGCTCACACCTTCGCGCTCATCGTCATCGGTGTTGCGGCTGCCGAGGCCGCGGTCGGTCTCGCGATCGTCGTCGCGGTGTTCCGCGGTCGACGCAGTGTCGATGTCGACAAGCTCAACGCCCTTCGGCACTGAGAGCAACTAGCGATGGATCCTCAAACACTATCGTTCCTCGGCCTCCCGGCCCTCGCCTGGATCGCAGTCCTGCCGCTCTGCGGCTCGGCCATCAACCTCCTGCTCGGCAAGCGGCTCTCGAAGAGCACGGTCACGTTCATCGCGGTCGGTACCGTCGCCGCGGCGTGCGTGCTCTCCGGTGTCATGGTGTTCTGGGGCCTGTTCCAGCACGGCGTCGATGCGACCGGCAACATGTCGCCGAAGGCGCTCTGGGAAGGTGAAGGCATCACCCAGGTCGCCTGGAAGTGGATCGAAGTCGGCAGCTTCAAGGCCGACCTCGCGTTCCATCTCGACACGCTCTCCGCCGTGATGATCCTCATCATCACGTTCGTCGGAACGTGGATTCACATCTACTCGGCCGGCTACATGGCCCACGACAAGGGCTACTCGCGCTATTTCGGCTACCTCAATCTCTTCACCGGCGCGATGCTGATCCTCGTTCTCGCGGCGAGCCTGCCGGTGATGTTCATCGGTTGGGAAGGCGTCGGCCTCTGCTCGTTCCTGTTGATCGGGTTCTGGTACGAGAACGACGCGTACGCGTACGCCGGTCGCAAGGCGTTCGTCGTCAACCGGATCGGTGACTTCGCGTTCCTGCTCGGCATGTTCCTGTTGTTCTGGGCCGTGAAGTCGCTCGACTTCGCCGACCTCAAGTCGCTCGGCAACGGTGCGAAGTACGCCGCCACCTCGTGGGGCCCGAACGGTTCGCAGGTCTGGGGCCACGAGCGTCTCGCCGCGGCCGCCGGCATCTGCTTGTTCATCGGCGCGTGCGGTAAGAGCGCCCAGCTTCCGCTCTACATCTGGCTGCCGGACGCGATGGCGGGACCGACGCCGGTCTCCGCCCTCATCCACGCCGCCACCATGGTCACCGCCGGTGTCTACATGGTGTGCCGGTTGTCGTTCCTGTACTCGGTCTCGACGACCGCGATGATCGTGATCTCGACGGTGGGCCTGCTCACGGCGCTCGTCGCCGCGTTCATCGCGTTCGCGCAGACCGATCTCAAGAAGGTCCTCGCGTACTCGACGGTCTCGCAGCTCGGCTTCATGTTCGTTGCCGCCGGCACCGGCCACTACACCGCCGCGGTGTTCCACCTCGGCACGCACGCGTTCTTCAAGGCCTGCTTGTTCCTCGGCGCGGGCTCGGTCATGCACGGTATGGAGCACGGCGGCTCGAAGACCCCGGGCGACATCACGACGATGGGCGGCCTGAAGAAGCACATGCCGGTCACCCGCGCGACGTTCATGATCTCGTGCCTCGCGATCGCGGGCATCTTCCCGTTCGCAGGGTTCTTCTCGAAGGACGCGATCCTCGGTGGCGCGTGGTCGGTCGCGGGCGCGGGCGCTCCGCCCGGTTGGCCGCCGTTCTATGGCTACCTCCTGTGGGGCGGGCTACTCATCGCCGCGCTCGGCACTGCGTTCTATATGTGGCGGCTCTACTTCCTCGTGTTCTCGGGTAACGAGCGCTCGGAAGAAGCGAAGCACGCCCACGAGTCGCCGCCGTCGATGCTCTCGGCGCTGGTCGTCCTCGGGTTCTTCGCGGTGGTCATCGGCTTCCTCGGCGTGCCGGAGCTCGAGGCGCTGCACAAGATTCCGCACGCCTTCCACGCGCTCGAGACCTGGCTCGCACCTTCGATCACCCACGTGTGGTGGGTCGATGCCGGCGTCAAGCCGGAGATCGGTCACGAGCCCTCGGATCTCGTCTCGATCGCCCTGATGGTGGTCGCTCTCGGAATCGGCTCGCTCGGCATCGGCCTCGCGTGGCTGCTCTACGGTCGCGGCCCGTCGCCGACGGTCGCCAAGCTCGTCGAGGGTCCGCTCCACGGTGCGTGGGTGGCCTCGAAGAACAAGCTCTGGGTCGACGAATTCTACGATGCCACGATCGTTCGCCCGTTCAAGGCCACGTGCAAGGGCCTGTTCGAGATCGTCGATCGCTTCGTGATCGACACGGTCGCGGTCAACGGTGCCGCGTTCGTGGTCAGCCTGTTCGGCCGGCTCGCTCGCTGGTTCCAGAACGGTCAAGTCCAGCGCTACCTCGTCGGCGTCGTCGTCGGCGCGGCCGCGGTGTTCTTCGTCACCGATTGCCATCGCCATCCGACGGTGACGGTGTCGCTCAAGAACGATCAGCTCCACCTCCACGCCGAGCCCGGTGCGGGCATCGTCGGGTCGAACGTGAAGTTGCACTGGCATCTCGATGGCGTGCCGGCATGTGATGGCGACAAGAACCTCCCTGGCGAGCCCGCCGATCGCGACATCCGTCGCGGCGATGCAACCGGCTCGTCGATCGTGCTCTGTATCGACGACGCGATCTCGCACCAGATGACTCCCGTCACGGTTCGCGTGCCGACGGAGGAGATGCCATGAACGCCCTCACGCAAGGCGGCTTCTTGCTGCCGCTCATCCTCGGCATCCCGCTGCTCGGCGCGATCTTCGTGATGTGCACCCCGAAGACGGAGGGACCGCTTCACCGCGGTATCGGCCTGTTCTTCTCGGCGATCACGTTCTTCGTGTCGCTCGCGGTGTTCAAGTACTTCGATGCGAAGCAGCCCGGCTTCCAGCTCGTCTTCGACGTCAACTGGATCCCGGCCCTCGGCACCCACTTCAAGATGGGCATCGACGGCATCAACGTCTTCCTCGTGATCCTCACGACGTTCCTCATGCCGCTCACGCTGCTCGGCACGAAGAACTCGATCGAGAAGCACACGCGCGAGTTCATTGCCGCGATGCTCGTGCTCGAGGTCGGCATGCTCGGCGCGTTCTTCGCGACCGATGTCTTCCTGTTCTACGTTTCGTGGGAGGTGATGCTGATCCCGATGTACCTGCTGATCGGCATCTGGGGCGGTCAGCGCCGGCTCTACGCGTCGATCAAGTTCGTGATCTACACGATGGTCGGCTCGCTGCTGATGCTCGTCGCGATCTTCTACCTCTACGTCAAGGCTGGCCAGGCACTCGGTCACTACACGACCGACCTCGGCGAGCTGCTCACCGTGTCGTTGCCGTACAACGCGCAGGTCTGGTGCTTCGCCGCGTTCGCGCTCGCGTTCGCGATCAAGGTCCCGCTGTTCCCGCTCCACACGTGGTTGCCCGATGCGCACGTCGAGGCGCCGACCGCCGGCTCGGTCATCCTCGCGGGTGTCCTGCTCAAGTTCGGCATCTATGGCTTCCTGCGCTACGCGTTCCCGCTGTTCCCGCACGGCGGCATGGTCTGGGCGCCCGCTCTCGGCGTGCTCGCCGTGATCGGCATCATCTATGGCGCGTTCACCGCGTTCGCACAAGACGACGTCAAGAAGCTCGTCGCGTACTCCTCGGTCTCGCACCTCGGGTTCTGCATGCTCGGCGTGGTCGCGATGAACACGATGGGCATCGAAGGCTCGATCTACGCGATGCTGTCGCACGGCCTCACGACCGGCGGCCTGTTCCTCGGCATCGGCGTCCTCTACGAGCGTCGCCATACGCGCCGCATGGCGGAGTACGGCGGGATCTGGAAGCAGATGCCGATCTTCGCGGGCATCTTCCTCATCATCACGATGGGCTCGGCCGGGCTGCCGGCGCTGTCGGGCTTCATCGGCGAGTTCCTCACGCTGTTCGGCACGTTCCTCGCGGGTGACACGTTCCCCGTCAACCACCCGAGCTTCTTGCCCGCCGTACGCGTGCTCGCGGCGGTCTCGGCGACCGGCGTGATCTTCGGCGCGATCTACTTGCTCTACATGTTCCACAAGGTGTTCTTCGGCAAGCTCGACAAGGCGCGCAACGGCGGCCTCAAGGACCTCCAGCCGCACGAGCTCGCGACGTTCATCCCGCTCGTCCTCGCGATCATGGCGGGTGGTCTGTTTCCGCGGACGCTGCTCAAGACGATGGAGCCCTCTGTGAATCACTTCATCTCGGAGTTCAACAAGCACGTCGACGAGCCGGATTGCGCTCCGCACACGTACCTCGCGGGCTGCAATGTGGTGGCGACTTCGACCGCGACTGCACCCGCCGCACCCGCACCCGCACCCGCCTCCGCTGAAGGAGGTGCACCGTGAGCTTCAACTTCAATGCTGCCGACCTCGCCTGGATCTCGCCGTTCCTTATCCTCGCGGTCACCGGCATGTTGCTGGTCCTCGCCGAGGCGTTCTTCAAAGGCAAGGACCACACCACCCTCACCGGGCTCGCGGTGGCTGGCTCGCTCGCGGCTGCGATCGCCGCGATCATCATCTATCGTCAGCTCGCGCCGGGCGAGCTCCACCCGATCTTTAGCGATGCGAAGTCGGGCGCGATGCTCGTGGCCGATCGCTTCGGCTGCGTGCTCACCGTCCTGTTCGCATTGACCACGGCGGTCACCGCGCTGATCTCGCCGGCGCACCAGCGCGAGCACGGTTGGCAGATCGGTGAGTTCTTCGGCATTCTCCTGCTCTCCGCCTCCGGCATGGTGATCCTCGCGCAAGCCGCGAACCTCATCACGATCTTCCTCGGCATCGAGACCATGTCGATCGGCGTCTACGTGATGTGCGCGATGCGCCGCACGTCGCGTCGCTCGAACGAAGCCGCGATGAAGTACTTCATCATCGGCGCGTTCGCGACCGGCTTCCTGATGTACGGCCTGGCGCTGCTCTACGGCGCCTCGGGCACCTTGTCGATCCTCAACATGCAGGCGGCGCTCGTCCACTCGGCGAACCCCGGTCTCGTGATCGCGGGCACGTTCCTCCTGATCGTCGCGTTCGGCTTCAAGATCGCCGCGGTCCCGTTCCACATGTGGGCGCCCGATGCGTACGAAGGCGCGCCGACCCCGGTCACCGCGTTCATGGCGGCGGCGGTGAAGTCCGCCGCGATCGCTGCGATGATCCGGTTGTTCGGCATGGCGCTCGGTGGGGACATCCTGCCGTTCGGCACGCTCGGCTGGGCAAGCCCGCTCGTCGTCGTCGCCGGCATCACGATCACGATCGGCAATATCTCCGCGGTCCGCCAGGACAACATCAAGCGGATGCTCGCGTACTCGTCGATCTCGCACGCCGGCGTCTTGCTCGTCGGGTTGTGCGCGATGGGCCTCGGTTCGTCGTCGGCGCAGAGCTCGCTGGTCTACTACCTGATCTCGTACTCGGTCGCGACGATGGGCGCGTTCGCCATCGTGTCGTACATCGGCTCGAAGGGCCGCGAGCGGCTCCTGATCGACGACTGGGCCGGCCTCGCGACGCAGCACCCGGGCGCCGCACTCGCGATGACGATCTGCCTGCTCTCGTTCGGTGGCATCCCGCCGACTGGTGGCTTCTTCGCCAAGTTCTTCCTGTTCAAGTCGGCGATGGATGTCTGGAACGGCCAGCTGCTCTGGGTCGTCGTCCTCGGCGTCGTGAACTCGGCGATCAGCATCTACTACTATCTGCGCGTCGTCACCGCGATGTACTTCCGCGAGCCGACCCAGCCGTTCACCGTCACGCGCTCGCCGGGCCTCTTGTTCGTGATCGCGCTCGTCCCGCTCCTCATCCTCGAGCTCGGCATCATGCCGGGCTGGTGGATGAACTTGCTGAGCTAGCGGGCAGCCGACCCGCATGCGTCTGACGATACCGCGCCACGAGCGCTGGGAGGTCCCCGGCATGGGCGGCCCGACGACGCCGAGCGAGTACGCACGCCACAACTCCTCTTAGATCACTTGCATGTGCATGATCTCTCAGCGGTTGTAGCCGGCACGGTACCTGCTGAGGGTTCGGGCATGAAGACGCTCATCGCCTCCCTTTTGTTCGCTATGGTTGCGGCCTGCAGCCACCACGACGCTCCGCCGGCGTCGCCGACGACGAGTCCGAACGCGGAGGCAGCGACCGCGACGGACCCGGATATCGATCCGACGCTGCCGTCGTGGGCACCGGCGAGCTGCAAGGGCTACCACACGGCCGTCGTCAAGTTCGCGGCCTGCACCGACGTTGGCCAGGACGTTCGCGACAAGGTCGCGGCCAAGTACGATGCCGACAACAAGTCGTGGCACGAGCTGACGAACGCGCAGCAGTCGGACCTCGACCAGGTCAAGGCGAGCTGCTCGGACCAGTCGGCATCGGTGACGGCGCAGATGACCGGTCACTGCGGCGGGCCGGCTCGCGCCTCGAACTGATCCACGCATTGCTGTTTTGACGCGCAGCTTTCGTATAGTGCGCGCGTGGCAGTGAACCTTCGCGCGCTCGCACGAGCCGCAGGCCTCGATCCCGATTACACGAGCTGGCGGCAAACGCCGACCTCGGCGAGCGACGCGAGCGTGCGCGCTGCACTCGCCGCGTTGACCCCGGATCTCGGGGTCGATGTCCTCGGGATGGAACCCGAAGCAGCGATCCGCGCGCTCGAAGGCGTGCAGTGGTCCGAGTGCGTACCGCCCGTGGTGCGTGCGTGGGATGGCGAGCTCGACGTGCCGTTTCGCGTCCGCGCCGATGTCGACGGCGTGTGGGAAATTTCGGTCAAGACCGAGGAGGGTGACGTGTTCCTCTCGAGCGGGACGCTGTTCAAGCTCCAGGCCGATAGCCATGCCTACCCGGTCGCGCTCGGCGGCAACGTTCACTGCATTCGCCACGCGAAGCTGACGCTCGAAGGTGCGCTCGGCTATCACGAGCTCGAGTGGTCGTGCGGCGATCAGCGCGGCACGGCCATGATCATCGCGGCGCCGACGCGCGCGTGGGGCTCGCCCGGAAACCTCGGCAAGCGCTGGGGCGTGTTCGCGCCGGTGTATGGCCTGAACTCGAACGAGAGCGGCGATGCCGGCGACCTCGGCACGCTCCGCGAGCTGTTCGGCGCGGTCGCGCGGCGCGGCGGTGCGTACGTCGCGACGTTGCCACTCCTCGCGGCCTTTCTCTCCGAGCCTTGTGCCTACTCGCCGTACTCGCCGGCGAGCCGGTTGTTCTGGAACGAGCTGTATCTCGATCTCCATCAGTTCGGCCAGGCGCTCGGCGTCGCGATTCCAGAGGCACCGCGGCCGTCGTCCGGCTACATCGACTTCAAGGCGCAGTACGCGTGGCGTCGACCGGTGATCGATCGGCTCGCGCGGGAGTTCTTCCGCGAGCCCTCGCGCGCCGCTGGTGGTGCCGAGTGGGCGACCAAGCATGGTGTGTTCGACTACGCCGCGTTCCGCGCGATCGGTGAGGTGCAGAAGCAGGGCTGGAGCCAGTGGCCGGCCGCGCTTCGCGATGGCACCACACGCGTGCGCACGCGCGACGAAGCGCTCGCGCTCGGCGCCGAGCCCGATCGCGTCGACACGCACGTGTTCTCGCAATGGGCGATGCAGCACCAGCTGCAAGGCCTGCAAGGTGGCCCGGTCTCGCTCTACCTGGATCTGCCCGTCGGCGTGAGCATGGATGCGTACGAGGTCTGGCGTTGGAGGCGCTTGTTCCTCACGTCGCTCGCCGCGGGTGCGCCGCCCGACGGGTTGTTTCTCGGCGGTCAGAACTGGGGCCTGCCGCCGATGTCGCCGATCGCGTTGCTCCGCGGTCGCTACAAATACTTCATCGATTGCGTGCGGCATCACATGCGCGTCGCCGGCATGCTCCGCATCGATCACGTGATGGGGATGTTCCGGTTGTACTGCGTGCCCGAAGGTCGGCCCGCGACCGACGGTGTGTACCTGCGCTATCCCGCCGAGGATCTGCTCGCGATCATCACGCTCGAGTCGCGCCGCGCGAGCTGCGCGGTGGCGGGCGAGGATCTCGGAACGGTGCCGCCCCACGTCCGCCCCACGATGGAGCGCCACGGCTTGTATCGGTTGCACGTCGGGCAATGGAGCTTTCCGAGCCGCCCGGGCAAGCCGTCCGACCCTTCGCCGGCCGGTGCGATCGCGAGCCTCAATACCCACGACACCGCGACGTTCGCGGGCTGGTGGAGCGGGAGCGACATCATGGACAAGGTCGACCTGGGGCTCGTCGACGAGGCCGAGGCCAAGCGCGAGCGCGTCGAGCGCGCCGGCGTGAAGGAAGCGGTGCTCGCCCTCGCACCGGCCGCGAGCACATCGGCCGGGCTGTCCGATGTCGAGCGCGCGATGATCGGCGTCACGACCGAGCTCGCGGCGGGGCCGGCCGAGGTCGTCCTGGTCGCGCTCGACGATCTCGCGCTCGAACCGGTGCCGCACAATGTCCCGGGCACCACCCACGAACGCCCCAACTGGCAGCGCCGCGTCATCGGCTGGGCCGACGCCCTCGACGACAAGCGCGCCACCCCGGTCGCATCCGCCACGATCGCGGCCGTGGTGGAAGCGCGCCGCACCCGCTAGACTCGGGGTGTGCTCCGCATCGCCGCCGCCCTCCTCGTTTCGAACATCGTATTCGCGGATGGCATCGCCATCGCGGATGGCATCCTGGTCGCGGGCGACTATCCGAGAGTGGACGTCGCGGTCGGCAAGACCGTCGAGCACAACGTCGGTATCCGGCGTGGCGGGTGGATGTGCGACGACCCGTCGCTGCTCACCGGCGATATTGTCACCCGAGGCGACGCGAACTTCTTCGTGATCACCGGCGTCAAAGCCGGCTCGACCCAATGCCGAGTTGGTCTCGAGCGTGAAGGCGGCTTCGTGGTGTTCAACGTCTACATCACCGACGGCACGGCGAAGCCGGCTCCGAAGGTGAAGAGGTGACGGGCAAGCCGTGAAGCTCGCGTTCACCCTGGTCCTCGCTGCAGGTTGTTGGACCTCGACCCCACCGCAGGTCGTCGAGCCCGCGCAACCACCGCCGAGCGTCGTCGCACATCGGCCGATGCCACGGCAGACGCCATGCGAGCTCACGGTCGAGCATCTGATCGATGTGCTGCACGACGAGCTCGCGAACGTGCCGGACTTCGCCGACAAGCTCGACACGATCCACGACGTCGCGATCGCCTCCTGCGAGGAGACCAAGTGGTCGCCCGAGGTCATGCGCTGCTTTTCCGACACGCTCGACAACACCGCGCTCGCGCAGTGCCAGTCGTTGCTCACGATGGATCAGACCTCTGATCTCGCGCGGCGCATGACCGACGTGATGAGCGGCGCAAACTCGCCGCCGCCCGTCACGCCCTAGGCAACGCCAAACGCCACGTTCCTCGCGGAGCGTGGCGTTTGGAATCTGACGAGTGAGAGTTAGTCGGTTTCGGACGGGCGCTTCTCGGTCCGCTTGCGCAGGCTGTGGTCGAGGACCATCTTGCGCAGGCGGATCGATTGCGGCGTCACTTCGGCGAGCTCGTCGTCGTTGATGAACTCGAGTGCGTACTCGAGCGTGAGCTCCTTCGGCGGCGCGAGGACGAGCTTCTCGTCGGCGGCCGTGGTCCGGATGTTCGTCAGCTTCTTCACCTTGTTCGCGTTGACGACGAGGTCGTTCTCGCGAGCGTGGATGCCGATGATCATGCCGCTGTAGTTCTTGACGTTTGGACCGACGAACATCTGACCGCGTTCCTGGAGATAGAACAGGCCGTACGCGTTCGTGACGCCTTCTTCGGACGAGATCAACACGCCGTTCTGACGGGTGCGGAAGTCCGCGCCCTGCGGGCCGTACTCGGCGAACTGCGTGTAGAGGACGCCCGTGCCGCGCGTCGCGGTCATGAACTGCGAGCGATAGCCGATCAGGCCGCGCGCCGGGATCCGGTACTCGAGGCGCGTGCGACCCGTGGCCGACGGCCGCATCTCGCTCATCACGCCGAGGCGACGGTTGAGCTCGGCGACGACCGGGCCGACGTAGTTCTCGTCGAGATCGATGACGGCATCCTCGTACGGCTCGAGGGTCTTACCCTTCGCGTCGGTGGTGAGAATGACCTGCGGCTGCGACACACACAGCTCGTAGCCTTCGCGGCGCATGGTCTCGATGAGCACCGTGAGGTGGAGCTCGCCGCGACCCGACACCTTGAACACGCCGGCCGTGTCGGTCTCTTCGACCTTGAGCGCGACGTTCGACTTGATCTCGCGGTCGAGCCGCTCCTTCAAGTTACGCGACGTCACCCACTTGCCTTCGCGGCCTGCGAACGGCGAGTCGTTGACCCGGAAGTTCATCGTGATGGTCGGAGCATCGACCTTGAGCAGCGGGAGGATCGTCGGGTGCTGGATCGAGGTGATCGTCTCGCCGACGTTGAGCTCGGACATCCCGGTGAACGCGACGATGTCGCCGGCGATGGCCTCGGCGAGCTCGAAGCGCTTGAGGCCCTGAAACCCGAGCACCTTCTGGACGCGAAACTCTTCCTTCTTGCCATCGCGGTGCGCGAGCAACACGCGATCGCCGACCTTGCTACGGCCCGCGCGCATACGACCGATCGCGAGGTACCCGAGGAAGTCATCGTAATCGAGCGTCGCGACCTGCATGAGGAGCGGTGCATCCGGATCGCCGCCGGCGGGCGGCACCTTCTCGATGATGAGATCGAGGAGCGGCGACAGGTCCTTGGGCTCGTCGGTGAGCTGGCGGATCGCGTAGCCCTGACGTCCCGAGGCGAAGATCACCGGGAAGTCGAGCTGCTTGTCGGTCGCGCCGAGCGAATCGAACAGCGCGAACACCTGGTCCATGACCTCGTGCGGGTCGACGCTCGGACGATCGATCTTGTTGACGACGACGATGGGCGACAGGCCCATCTCGAACGCCTTCTGGGTCACGAACCGGGTCTGCGGCATCGCGCCTTCGTAGGCATCGACGAGCAGGAGCACGGAGTCGACCATGCCGAGCACGCGCTCGACCTCGCCGCCGAAGTCGGCGTGGCCCGGCGTATCGACGATGTTGATGCGGACGCCCTTCCAGGTGACCGCGGTGCACTTCGAGAGGATCGTGATGCCGCGCTCGCGCTCGAGGTCGTTCGAGTCCATGGCGCGCTCGGCGACCACTTCACCCGAGCGAAACGTACCGGCTTGCTTCAGCAGACCATCGACGAGCGTGGTCTTGCCGTGATCGACGTGCGCAATGATCGCGACGTTGCGAATTTCGGGCATCTACAACTCCTTCTTTTCCGTAACCAGGACCCGTTCGCAAGCCGCGAGCATGCGGACCTCGGGCTGAAGCTCGATAGCACTCAGGACCGACGCGAGAACGAGATCGTTTGTGCCCGACACCCGGAACGGCGGGTGGTCCGAGACGATGTTCGTCCCGGTGCGGGTCAACGTGCGCAGTGCACGCATGGAGGCGTCACTCACCGTCGCGCCTTCGGCGCTCGGTTGGACGTGAATCACGGGGACACCTTGCAGATCGAACACGCCGACCGTGGTGCCTCGGGTCGGGAAGATCCGCGCCACGCGATCGCCATCGCGCTCGAGGGTGGTGCCGTTCGAGCCATCGTTACCGGACCAGCGCGTCTCGCCGACTTGCGAGATCAGCGGCGGTCCACCGACGATCATCTCCGTCGGACCGATCGTCGCGCGGCACGGCTTGCCGGGGCGCACGGTCGCGACGACCTTGTCGCCACCGTCGTGCAGATCGTGCAGTTCGATCAAGGTCGGCGACGCGGGTGCTGGCAGCTCGGCTTTCGCCTGACAGCCGCCAAAGAGCGGCACCAGCAAGAGGCATCGTAGGGACACGGAGGCGCGGGTCTATAACCCGCCCGGGAGCATCCAGCAAGGTCGCGATTCGCGATCTACGCCGCGCCGTGTTACGCCCGGGGAGTCGTGAGGATCCCGTGGGTAGTCGCACTGTTGCTGGGGGCCTGCGGGGGCGGTACCACCGCTCCGCCGCCGCCGCATCGGGATGACGCCGCCACGGGGGGGGTAATTCACGCCGCGACCCCGGCCAATGCGCCCGCCATGCCGGCTCGGCCGCTCGGGTTGGCCGACCTGGCCGGCTGGCAGTGGCGGACCCGCGCGGGGCATGCCGCATTCAAGCTCGCGCGCGCGGCCGAAGCCAAGAGCGATTGGGCCGGCGTCTCGGGCGCGTGTACGCAAGCGCTCGCCGCCGATCCGAGCAACCTCGAAGCGGCGTGGTTACTCGCGATCGCGAACGCGAAGCTCGGCAAGCTCGAGGCGATCACGCAGCCACTCGCGCTCGCGGGCACGGGCGATTTCGCGAAGTGGGCGATCGCGTCGCTCGATCAACCCGCGCTGCAACCGTATCTCGCGACGCCGATCGGGCTCGCGTGGAAGGCGCGCGTGCAAGCGGATCGGACGCGGTTCGCCGCCGCGCTGTCGCATTCGATCCTCGTGATCGCGAAAGGCGACTTGTTCGCGTACGCCGACCAACGCTGGTATCGGCTGACCCGCACGTTCGGTGCGGTGGTCGCCGCGTTCAGCGCCGATGGTCATCACGTCGCGTACCTCACGCACGGCAAGACCAGCCACAAGCTGGAGGTCGGCAGCGTCGATCTGTCGACGGGATTGACCACGCGGCCACAGGTGTTGCTCGCGACGAGCGCGCAGCTCGCGTACGCGAACACCGGCTTCTGGATCTCGCAGCCGGGCAGTAAGCCGCGCGTGCTCTCGCTCGTCGCCGATGGGCATCAAGGTCTATTGCTGCCGACCACCGGCGCGCGCCCGCGGGGTGCGTGGCTCGAGATTTATGCGAGCGGCGGCACGCATCTCCATCGCATGCCGCCCGGCATCAGCGCCGATTGGGATGACCAGGGACTCGCGAGCGCGATCCGGATCGCGAGCTCGAATCGGGTCGTCACCGTGCCCGGCCAGATCGCGCGCGATACGATCGCGTGGTCACCCGATCACGCGCACGCCGCGTTCGTCGCGCAGATCGCCGATCACTGCGATCCGGCGACCCCGACTGTCGCGGCGTACGTGATCGACACCGCGACCGGTGCGGCGACCGAGCTCGCGCGTGCGACCCACGGGCTCGCGATCGATTGGGCCGGCGATCGCAGTGTCGCGATCGCGGGCGATGACGGCGTGGTGATCAAGGAGCTTGCGGGCGGCCAGGGCCAGGCGCTCGTGGGCGCGACGAAGCTGGTCGCCCCACGGTTCGCACCGCGCTGCGAGCCGGCGCAGGCCAACGAACCCAACGAATCCAACGAACCCGTAGCGAACCCGCCGGAGCTGGTCGAACCCGACGAAGATGGGTCCGAAAACTGACAGCTTCTACCGATTCGCGCGGCTGTGAATCGCTTGCAACACCTGTAAGTCTAGCTGGTTATGGATTGGTTCAACCACTTGGCGTGGTTGGCACCAGAGGTGCTCTATCTGCCAACCATGCAGCAGCGGCAACTCCTCACGTCGGGCATGGGCGGCGTCGCTGCCACCGCCGTCGATGTCGGTGCGCTGGTCCTCCAGGTCCGCCACGGCACGCCGGTCCCGCTCGCCGCGTTCATCTCCGCGACGCTCGGTGCGTGCGTCGGCTTCACGTTCAACAAGTACGTCGCGTTTCGTGACCACTCGGCGGTCACCGCTGCGCAGCTAGCTCGCTTCGGCATCGTCGCCGTGGCCACCGCGCTGCTCATGGCGCTCGCGATGGAGCTCTTCGCTGTGAAGTTCCGCATCCCCTACGTGCTCGCGAAGGTCGTCTGCTCGGCCCTCATCTTCGTCGGCTGGACCTATCCAGCGCAACGTCGCCTCGTGTTCTCGCGTTCGTTCAGGAGCACTCAACATGTCTGATAACGACTTCATCGATCTGTCCATCGTCGTCCCCGCGTACAACGAAGCGCTGCGCATCCCGCCGACGCTCGAGCGCCTGCACGCGTTCCTGTCGCAGCAACCGCTGCGCTACGAGATCGTCGTCGTAGACGATGGCTCGAAGGACGAGACGTGCGAGGTGGTGCTCGCGCATCGAGCGACGATCGCGAACCTCAGGCTCGTGCGGCAGATTCCGAATCGCGGCAAAGGCGCCGCCGTCCGTCTCGGCATGCTCGAAGCGCGCGGCCAGATCCGCGTGATGTGTGACGCCGACGGATCGATGCCCCCCGATCAACTGCCTCGCCTCCTCGCTCCGATCATCAACTGCAAAGCGGAGATCTCGATCGGCTCGCGCTATGCCGAAGGTGCGAAGACCGACGTCAAGCAGCCGTTCTATCGCGTGCTGTGGAGCCGGCTCGCGAACCGCGTGATCCAGCGTTCGCTCGTGCCCGGTGTGCGCGACACCCAGTGCGGCTTCAAGGCGTTCACCGCCGATGCGGCGCGCGACCTGTTCCAGCTCGGCCGGATCGATGGCTGGGCGTTCGACCTCGAGATCCTCGCGCTCGCTCGTCGCCGCGCGTACACGATCGCCGAGGTCGGCGTCGAGTGGGCCGACGACGGTCGGTCGCGCGTCAACCCGGTGCGAGACATGGTGAACGTCGTGCGCGAGGCCCTGACGATTCGCAAGAACCTGCGCCGCGGCGTCTATAACCGCAGTTTGCCGACGGCGCCGACGCCAGCCTTGCGGGCCGCGGCGTGAAGCTATAGGGTCGCGGTGCTCATTCGTCGGAGAGGGCGAAGTGACCGCTGGCGACGGCGTGGCAACACGACGGCGCGGGAGGAAAGTCCGAGCTTCATAGGGCAGGGTGCTGGTTAACGGCCAGTCGAGGTAACTCGCAGGACAGTGCAACAGAAAATAAACCGCCGGCGAGTGCCGGTAAGGGTGAAACGGTGCGGTAAGAGCGCACCGCCTCGATGGTGACATCGAGGGCTAGGTAAACCCCACCCGAAGCAAGACCAGACAGGGGTCGTGCTGCCCGCACGATGACTCCGGGTTGGTCGCTCGAGCCCATCAGCAATGGTGGGCCTAGATGAATGGTCGCTACGTACAGAACTCGGCTTATTGCCCTCTCCGGCGCGTGAGCACTACTTCCAAGCACGGACGCGCGAGCGTTACGCTTGGCGCTGACGCTTACGTGAAGTCGCGTCGTGATACGGTTTCGGGCGGGTATGGATCAGCAATCACCGGTCCACGAGATCGTGAGCGTGCTGTGGAAGGCGTTGCACGACCTGGGTGTCCAACCAGCGACCGATGACGTCGAGCGGTGGGGCTTCTCGATTCATGGCGCCATCTCGGCGCCGGGGCGCGAGTATCACAACCACGATCACGTGATCGCGCTGACCCGCGATTGCGAGCCGCTCGAGGTGATCGCCGCGCTCTATCACGACGCGGTCTACATCCAGGTCGACAAGGACATCCCCGACCTGATGCGCGCCGAGCTCGCGACCGTGCTCGATACGGTCGCCGGTGGCTGGAAGCTCAAGCCCGAAGCCGCGGCGAACCAGGTGACCGCCGACGTGCTCGCGATCTTTGGCCACCACGTCGGGGACCTCGTCACGCCAACGAACGGGCTCAACGAGCTCGCGTCTGCGCTGGTCGCTTCGATCCAGCTCGCGACCACGCTCGATCGCAATCGCCGGCTCGCGATCGCTGCGTGCATCGAGCAGACGATTCCGTTCCGCCCGGATCCGGTGCCGGAGTTGCGCGATCGGCTCGCTGCTCTCGGCCTCGCCGGCGACGAGCTCGAGCATGTGGTCACGCGCGCGTTGCGGCTCGGCAATCGCGATGTCGAGAACTTCGCGGATAACGACGCTGCACGGTTCCTCGACAACACGTGGAAGCTGCTGCCGGAATCGAATCCGGCGCTCCATCTACCGCACGTCTATACCGTCGGTGATTACCGACGCGCTCTGCAGAAGATGGAGCACTTTCTCGCCGCGTTGCCCGCCGATCGCGTGTTCCACGCGTGGGGCGACGAGCCGGGCGCGGGCGTGCATGCGCGTCGCGTCGCGCGGACGACCGGCAACCTCGAGCTCGCGGTGCGCTACCTGCGCGCGAAGCTATATTCGATCGCGCTGGTCGAGGCGATCGCGGAGGTCACCGGTGGCGACGTGCCGCTGGACTTTTTCATGGGTGGCGCCAAGATCGATCCGGGGCGAGCGGGGCACGATAAGGCCAGGCGGATCGAGCAATTCTTGCCGCACTTGGGCTCGGTCAAGTCGCTCGATCCGCCGCTCCATCGCTTGCTGCAAGATGGCCGCGCGTCGGAGTCGAGCTTCGATACGCGGCCGTCGCCGGTCGGTGCGTATCTGCACTCGAGCATCGGCGAGGCGACGATGATGGCGGGCGTCGATCGCGCGAAGCGCTGGTGGGCCGGCGCGAGCGATGCGATCGGATTTCTATCGAGCCAGCCGGCGCGTCCCGTCGCGGCGATCTGTCGCGCGGCGGCGCACATCATGGACACCCGCCGCGATCGATTGCGGATGCTCGCCGACAGGCTCGAGCAGGACTGACTTACTTCGACGTTTCGGCCGGCGGGGCCGCCGGTGTCGCGACCGGCTCCTCGAGCAGCTCCTTGCGATAGATCAGGCGGCCACAGCGCGGGCAGGTCTCGATGCCGGTCATCCGAGCGAGGATGTTGTTGAGCTGCGGCGGCAGCGCCATGTGGCAGCCCTGGCAGGTACCCTTCACGACGGGCGCGACCGCGTAGCCGCGCTTGCCGACGAGCGAGTCGTACGTCTTCAACAAGCTCTTCTCGACCGAGCCCCGCGCGGCATCGCGCGCGGACTTCGCCTCGCCGAGCTGTGCGACGAGCTCGGCGATCTGGCCTCCCATCGCGCCTTCGCTCGCGGCGAGCTCGTCCCGCAACTTCTGGACATCGGCATCACGCGCGGTGAGCTGCGTGGTCGAGGCGGTCACGCTCTCGGAGACCTTCTTGAGCTCGCCTTCGCGATCACCGATCGACTTCTTCTTGTTCTCGACCTCGCGGCTCGCGGCGCTGAACTCCTTGGTGTTCTTGCTCGCCTGGAGCTTTCCCTGCGCCATCTTCATCGACATGCGATCCTGGTCGATCATGTCTTGATGACCTTTGCGCCAGTTCTCGGTCTCGGCGAGCTTGGTCTTCTCCGTATCGAGCATGCCCTGAAGCTTCGCGAGATCGCGGCGAAGCGGGTCGAGCTTCGCCGGCAGGTTCGTCGCGGCAGCCTGGAGCACTTTCACCTTGGTATCGAACGTCTGGAGCTGGAGGAGGTTTAAAAGCTGTTCGCGCAAGGGACTGCCTTTCTACTGCAATTCTAGATTTCAGGGGCGGTGGGCCCACCTGGGTTTGAACCAGGGACCCACCGGTTATGAGCCGGCCGCTCTAACCAACTGAGCTATGGGCCCGCGACGTTTGGTTGCCACACGTTGTGGTGAGCCGCACGTAACGCGACGGGACACTATCAGGTTGACAGAAAACGACAACCGTCGAGGCAACATGTCCCCTGCGGTCGCGCGTAGCGGCGGTATACTGGCCGACGATGAAGCTCGGCAATCTGGCTCGGATGGCGACCGTGGTCGCGGCATGTGTGGCGGCGGTCGGTTCGGCATCGTCAAGCTCGCAAAACCAACCGCAACAGCCACAAGGCGCGCAGATGAATCCGCCGCCGGCGCAAGACATGGACGCGAGCCGCTCGATCGGCTTGTGGAAGTCGACGTTCGGCGCGGTGAAGATCGAAGCCGACAACGCGCACGGCGGGCTGCAATCGGGCGCGCTCCAAGGCGTGTGGCAGTACCAGCGCCAAGGCCAAGACGTCGTCGGATATTTCTACGGCACGATCCGCGGCAACGTTCTCCAGTTCCACTGGCAGGAGCCCGCGAATCCGCCGCTCACAGGCGAGGGCTACCTGGTGTTCGAACAAACGGGTCGCCAGTACTCCGGCCGGTGGTGGAGCGACAAACGCGATCGCGTCGGCGATTGGAACGGCTGGCGCAATGCCGCCGGTGGTCAGCCGCAATACGGGCAGCAGCCCGATGGTCAAAATGGTCAGTACGGCGGTCAGCAGTACGGCTATCCACGCCCGCAACAGCCGCAGCAGCCGCAACAGCCGCAGTATCCGCAACAGCCGCAACAGCCGCAGTACCCGCAACAGCCGCAGCAGTATCCGCAACAACAGCCGCAGCAGCAGTACCCGCAGCCGCAGTACCCGCAGCCGCAGCCGCAGGGATACCCGCAACAACAACAGCCGCAGCAGCGTCCGTACTACCCGAACCCGCAACAACAGCAACAGCCGCCGCAACCGCAGCCGTCCACGCCGACCTACTACTAGGCACTCGAGCTGCATTCGGGCGCGCGAAGACCGCGAACGTAGCGCAGCTGCCGGGCCCTCTTGGTTCCGGCCTCGCTTCGCTCCTGCGCTTCGTGACCGTCCGGGATGCCGGCCCGCGAGCCGTCGGTGATCGCGCGCTAACGCGTCGGGCGAGCTAGAACAGCGCGAGGGTCGAGCTCGCCGTCGTAGACGTGCAGCGCGGGGCCGCTCATCTGCACGTTCGTCATGTTGCGGAGCACCCGGATCGTGAGCGCGCCGCCGAGGAGGTTGACCGTCACGTCGGTCTCCTCGTCGCAATGACCGGCGAGGATAGCGGCGACGACCGTCGCGCACGCCCCGGTGCCGCACGCGAGCGTGATGCCGCAACCGCGCTCCCACACCACGACATCGAGCTCGGTCCGGCTCTTGATACGCACGAGCTCGACGTTCGTCCGTGCCGGAAAGCTCACGTGATGTTCGAGCGTCGGGCCGAACGTCTCGGCGAGCGTGCGCAGGTCGCTGCTGCCATCGACGAAGATCACCGCGTGCGGGTTGCCCATCGACACGCCCGTCATCGCGAACGTGGAGCCTTTGGTTTCGATCGGCTGGGAGATGCAGCGCTCTTGCGCGGGGCCGGTCATCGGAACCTCACCGCGCATCAAGCGCGGCGCGCCCATCGCGACCGTGACGCCGCCAGATCTGCGCTCGCACGAGAGCGGCCCCGCACCGGTATCGATCGTCATCGTCTCGGAGGCGACGCCACCGTGCGCGTGTAGCTCCTCGACGACGCACCGGATGCCATTGCCGCACATCTCGGCTTCGCTGCCATCGGCATTGAGCACGCGCATCCGCGCGACGCTGCCGGCTGACTGTGCTGGCAAGATCGCGAGGACGCCATCCGCACCGACGCCGAACTGGCGATCGCACACGGCGGCGACGATCGCGGGTTCCTGGATCGCTGTCGTGATCGCCGCATCTGCCTGGCGCAGATCGACGACGACGAAGTCATTTCCCAGGCCGTGATACTTCGAGAACCGCATCCCCGAGTCTTACCAGATCGGACCTTCGGCGAGATGCCGAAGAAGGCGCCGTACGGGTCGTTGCCGTCGCGAAAACCGCGCATGAGCGACCGGAGCGACGCGCCGCAAGACCTAGCGCGCGCTGCCAGCCGGAGCAGTCGGAGTCGGAGTCGGAGTCGGCGTGACAGCGGCCGGCGAGGGCGACGGAGCGTCGGACTTCTGAGCTTCGACCCTCGGGGCCGTCTTCGGAGCATCGGTCTTCGGCGCGACTGCCTTCGGCGCATCGGCCTTCGGCGCGACGACGGGCGGCGCATCGGCCTTCGGCGCGACTGCCTTCGGCGCATCGGCCTTCGGCGCGACGACGGGCGGCGTGCTGGTCGTCGTCGGCGCGGTGGTCGATCCGCTCTTCGGCGGCGCGACGGTCGCAGCGCCCGCACCGGTCGGGACCGGCGTCGTCGCTTTCCCCGGTTCGAAGCCCGAGCCCATGATCGGCGTGGTGCCGGTCGTCAGCTTCGCGGCCTCGGACGAACCGTCGTTCGCCTTGTCGGGGACGCCCATCGACGCACCCTGAGGCTCCGACATCGGAGCTGCCGACGCGGAACCAGCCTTCGGCGTGAACGCCGAACCGAGCGCACCCGGCGCTAGCGCGCGCTCCTTCTCTTTTTCTTTTTGATCGCGGATGTCGTCCTGCGACGCGCCGAACTTGTCGAGCGGGTCACCGGCATTGTGGCTAGCGATGAACGCGAGCGTCATCGACGCGAGCATGAACATTGTCGCCGCAACCGCGGTCAGCGTGCGCAGGAACGTCGACGCACCCGAGCCACCGAACACGGTCGTGGTGCCACCGCCGCCACCGAGCGCACCCATGCCGCCACCCTTGCCCGACTGCAAGAGCACCGTGAGCATGAGGAACAGGCACACGATGACGTGGAGAATGGTGAGAAGCGTGACCATGGGTGAAGCTAGCTTCTAGCCCAGCCATCCCGACGAAGCAAGCGCGCTAGGAGGGTCGTGCAGCCTTGACGATCGCAATAAAATCCGCCGCTTCCAGCGATGCGCCACCCACGAGCGCCCCGTCGATATCGGGTTGGCTCATCAGCTCGGCCGCATTGCTCGGTTTGACCGAGCCGCCGTACTGGATCCGGACCTTTTGCGAGGTCTCGGCGCCGTAGCGCCCCGCGAGCTGCGCCCGAATGTGCGCGTGGACTTCCTGGGCTTGCGCGGGTGTCGCGGTGCGGCCCGTGCCGATCGCCCACACCGGCTCGTAGGCGATCACCAGGAGCTCGGCGTTCGTGACGCCATCCAGCGCGCCCGCGAGTTGCGCGTCGATCACGCCGAGCGTGCGACCTCCATCGCGCTCGGCGAGCGTCTCGCCGACGCACACGATCGCGCCGATCGCGCAGCCGATCACGGCGCGTGCCTTCTTGCCGACCGTCTCGTTGGTCTCGTTGAAGTGCTGGCGGCGTTCGCTGTGACCCACGATGATCCAGGTCGCGCCTGCGTCCTGGAGGATCTGCGGCGACAGCTCGCCGGTCCACGCGCCGTTCGGCTCCCAGTACGCATCCTGCGCGCACACCGCGATCGCCGAATCTTCGAGCCGCTTGCCGACCGCGTAGATCGCGGTGGCCGGCGGGGCGACGCCGACCTGGACGCCCTTGACCGCACCGAGCTGATTCTTGATCTCGGTGACGTGCGCGAGCGCTTCGGCGATCGTCTTGTTGAGCTTCCAGTTGCCGACTACGAACGGAGTGCGCATACACCCGTCATACTACAGAGTTACGAGTTGGGCGGTTGCTGCTCGGGCGCACCGAGCGGAACCAACTGATCTGGAATTCGCACATCGCCGCATCGCTCGTGCAGCGACACATCGCGTGATGCGATGCGGCGTGCGCGCCGGTGAGCTCGACGATGCGCTCGAGCTCCGCCGCGATCAACGCGCAGACTTCCGTCGAGCCCGAGTACCCCGCCAAGGAGATCGTCGCCGAGCCTTGATTGACCGAAACCTCGACCTCGCCCCAATCGTGATAGCGCGGCCAGAACGTGGGCAGTGCCTGGAGCACGGTCTCGGGAGCGAGCGACGCCGGATCGGCGCCGAACAGCCGCGCGAACGTCGCACTCATCGTGCCGCGTCCGACCTTTCTCGGCACGCCCGCACCGGGGAGCAACGCGTGCGTACACTCGAGCGCCTTGATCAGTTCGTCGAGCCCGACCCACGCGAGGGGTGCGAGCGTGGCGGCGAACGCCGAGGCGAGCTCGGGCCGCTCGTTCGCGAGCTTCGCCATGCCGGACTCGCCGACGTGATGTTGCAGGATGCGCGACAGCACGCGGAGGTGGGCGGCACGCACGCGGCCCCTCACGGTCGGCTGCGGCTTGTTGGTTCCGTGCGCCTGCACGAGTGGGAACACCTCCGAGATGTCTTCGATGCCCTGCGTGGGCCTGAGCACCGAATCGACGGTGGCGAGCGGGAGGTCCTCGGCGACCGGCGGCAGCTTGACGTCGGCATAGGTGCGCTCGAGGGCGCGGCCGAGTGCGATCGCGAACGTCGAGGCCGACGAGTAGCGGCGCTTCGGATTCGGTGCGAGTGCTTTTTGCAGCACCGCATCGACGGCTTCCGAAACCCCGGGCCGGAGCTGCGATGGCGGCGGCATCGGATCGTTGAGCTGGCGCTGGATCACCTGCGGTGCCGAGCCCGAGCCGAAAGGTGGGCGGCCGGTCAGCAAGCAATACAGCGTGGCGGCGAGACCGTAGACATCCGTCGAGGGGCCGCCTTCTTGTTCGAGGAAGGATTCGGGCGCGGCGAAGCCCGGCGTGCCGGCGGCATCGGGCGTATCGCCGGCCTTGACGGCGACACCGACGTCGACGAGCACCGCGCGATCGCGCTCGCGATCGAGAAGGATGTTCGCCGGCTTGACGTCGCGATGGATGAGGCCGAGGTGGTGCATCGCATCGAGCGCGTCACCGATCTCGAGTGCGATCTGTGCGATCGCTTCGACCGGAAACCACTCGCGCCGTTCGAGCGTGGCGCGCAACACCTCCGAGAGCGGTTGGCCCTCGACGAGCTCCATCACGAAGTAGACATCGCCGGCGTGCTCGCCGAGCGAGTAGACCTGGACGAGGTTCTTGTGATGCAGCGATGCGAGGATGCCTGCCTCGGCGCGGAACCGATCGACGAGGCTGCGATCCGATGCGAGATCCGAGCGCAGCACCTTGATCGCGACCGGTCGACCGAGGCCGAGATCCTCGCCGCGATAGACCACACCCATCGCGCCGCGCGAGATCTCGTGGACGACGCGATACGTGCCGCCGAGCGTGGTGCCGACGGACATCGACGCAGAATCGGCGTCGCCATCACTCTCGTGGTTGCCCCGATCATCGGCGGCGACGACCCGCACATCACCGATCGGCGCCGCGCGAAGTGCGCTGTAGCAGCGAGCGAGGGCGGCTTCACCGCTGCGCTCGGCGGCGCCGAGCTCGCTCACGACCGCGCGCAGCTGCACGGGGACCGCCGTGGTGTCGTCGACCTTGATCGGCTCGGACTGGATCCGGAAGATGATCTTGCGCGCGACGAGGATCGCTTGTGCGTCGTTGGCACCGACGAGCAAGACGGCGAGCTCGTCGCCCCCGGGGCGCCCCATCGCATCGTTGCCGCGCACGGTCGCGCGCAACCGGCCTGCCACTTGTGCGAGCACCTCGTCGCCGACCCTATGGCCGTACTCGAGGTTGATCCGGCGCAGGCCGACGATATCGAGCAGCAGCAGCGACAGCTTCTCGTTGCGTCGGACCGCGGCCGCGACCTCGTGCGCGATCGTTTGTTCGAAGGCACCGCGCGCCATCGCGCCGCTCAGCGGATCGTGGAGGCTCGAGGCGAGCAAGCGCTCACCTTCGGCGACGAGCCGGCGATGACTCGTCAGCCACGACAGCTCGCGCGTCAGGCGCGTCGCGATCGCCTTGAGATCGGTGCGCTCGGCCGCGGTGAAGCGGCGACCGGAATCCGCGACGATCGCGACGAGGCCGGAGATCTCGGTCGGCGTCGAGCGCAGCGCATCGGCGATCACCGAGCGCGGCTCGTCGCCGCCGATGATCACGGTGCCGTTGCTCGCGGCCGCGATCCGCGCGGCCGCCGCGACCTGCGCGCGATAGCCCTCGCTCGGCACGTCGCGCGCCATGGTCGGCACCATCTGCGCGCCGTCCTTCCACCACACGACGCAATCGTGCGCGGAGAAGCCATCGGCGACCGCGCGCAACGTCTCGGCCGCCGCGCCGGTGAGATCGACGAGCGAGGTCGCGATCAAGCCGCGTGCGCGTGCGAGATCGAGCTCGGTCGAGGTCGGCTCCGAGCGCGCGATCGAGGACAAGGCCGCCGCCGAGACCGGCGTGAGCAACACGCCCGCGGCACCGGCGCTCGCCGCTGCACCCGCGACGCGACCCGCGTTCGTGGCGTCGCCGACGATCCAGCGGGCGACCGCTTTCGCGTCACCTTGCAAGGGAGGCGGAACCCCGAGGTCGCTCGCCATTGCAGGAGGTACGAGCAACCCGTCGATGTCGGCATTCGACACGTCCGCACCGACCTCGACGAGCTCGACGTCCGCCAGATCGGCGGCCGCGGACAAATCTCGAATCAGCCGGCGTGAGGGATCGAAGATCCCCAGGCGCTTCACAGCCACGGAAGCAGTGTAACTGGACCGTCACGGCAAAGTAGGGTCCCGCCCTGGGAAATACCGATACCCACACAGAAACCGTGTGAGGATCATAGATGCGCCTGCACGCGCCCGGCCGCCTGCACGCGCCCAGAGGACCGACAGAGCACCACACCAGACTTAGGGCGCCACACCCGACCGAGGGCGCCCCGAACTACGGGGTCTGCCTACTTCGCTTCCTTCAGGGCTTCGATGCCGGGCAGCGCCAGGCCCTGCACGAACTCGAGCGACGCGCCGCCGCCGGTCGAGACGTGGCTGACCTTGTCGGCCAGGCCTGCCTGCGCGATCGCCGCGGCGGAATCACCACCACCGACGACGGTGAGCGCGAGCTTGTTGTCCGCGAGCGCCTGCGCCACCGCCATCGTGCCATGTGCCCACTGCGGCTTCTCGAACACGCCCATCGGGCCATTCCAGAACACCGTGCGGGCCGCGGCGAGCACCCGGCGAAACAGCTCGATCGTGCCAGGCCCGATATCGAGCGCCATCTGGTGATCGCTGATGTGATCGACGAGCAAGATGGTCGGGGTCGCGGTGTCGAGACTGAGGCCGCACGCGACATCGGTGGGCAGGTGAACGGTCACCTTTTTCTCGACGGCCTTGCGCAAGAAGTTGCGCGCGTTCGCGAGCTTGTCGGTCTCGACCTTGCTCGTGCCGACCTTCTTGCCCATCGCCTCGAGGAAGGTGTTCGCCATCGCGCCGCCGATCACGATCGCGTTGACCTTCTCGAGCAGCGCATCGAGCACTTCGATCTTGTCGGAGACCTTCGCGCCGCCGAGCACGGCGACGTACGGACGATCGACCTTGCCGAGCAGGCGCGACAGGAACTCGATCTCCTTGGCCATCACGAAGCCGGCACCTTTTTCGGAGACGAACTTCACCATGCCCGCGGTCGAGGCATGCGCGCGGTGCGCGGTCCCGAACGCGTCGTTGACGTAGATGTCGCAGTACGAAGCGAGCGTGCGCGCCATCGCCTCGTCGTTTGCTTCCTCGCCCGGATTCCAGCGCAGGTTCTCGAGCATCGCGATCTGGCCATCGCGGAGGTCGGAGACGACCTTGCGCGCGCCATCGCCGACCGGCTCGTCGGCGAGCGCGATATCCATCGCGAGCAACTCGGCGAGCTTTGCCGCGACAGGTTCGAGTGAGAGCTCGGGCTTGACCTTGCCGTCGGGGCGGCCGAGGTGCGAACCGAGCACGATGCGCGCGCCGCGCTCGATCAGGTGCTTGAGCGTCGGCAGCGTCGCGCGGATGCGCGCGTCGTCGCTGATCTTCTTCGTACCCTTCTCGAACGGCACGTTGTAATCGACGCGCACGAACACGCGCTTGCCTTCGACGGCGAGCTCTTCGACGGTCTTGATGCCGCCCGGCAGCGCCATTACAGGCGCTCCGCCACGAACGCCGCGAGATCGAGCAGCCGCTGCGAGTAGCCCATCTCGTTGTCGTACCAGCTCATGACCTTGACGATGTCGCCAACGACGGTCGTGAGCTCGGAGTCGACCGACGAGCTGTGCTTGTCACCGTTGTAGTCGATCGAGACGAGCGGCTCGTCGACGACCTGGAGGATGCCCTGGAGCGGGCCCGCGGCGGCGGCACGGAACGCGTCGTTGACCGATTGCTTGGTCGCGGCTTTCTCGAGCTTGACCGTCAGATCGACGAGCGAGACGTTCGGCGTCGGCACGCGAATCGCCAGGCCGTCGAGCTTGCCACCGAGCGCGGGGAGGACTTCCTTGAGCGCCTTCGCGGCGCCGGTGGTCGTCGGGATCATCGACAGCGCGGCCGCGCGGGCGCGACGAAGATCCTTGTGCGGCAGATCGAGGATCTGCTGATCGTTCGTGTACGAGTGGATCGTCGTCATGATGCCGCTGATGATCCCGAATTGCTCGTGCAGGATCTTCGCGACCGGCGCGAGGCAGTTCGTGGTGCACGACGCGTTCGAGATGATGTGGTGCTCGGCCGCCTTGTAGGTCTCGGTGTTGATGCCCATGCAGAGCGTCACGTCGGGGCCCTTCGCAGGCGCCGAGATGATCACCTTCTTGGCGCCGGCGTGGAGGTGCTTGCTGCAGCTCTCCGTGTCGACGAACCGACCGGTCGATTCGATGACGACATCGACGCCGTGATCCTTCCACTTGATGTTCGCCGGATCTTTTTCGGCGCTGATGTGGACGTGGTTGCCGTCGACATCGAAGCCGCCGTCTTTCTCGGTGACCTTGCCGGGGAACTTGCCGTGGACCGAGTCGTGGCGCAGCAGGTGCGCGAGCGTCTTGGTGTCGGTGAGATCGTTGACGAGCACGAGCTCGAGGTTTGGCGAGCTCTCCGCCATGCAGCGGACAAATCCCCGGCCGATGCGACCGAAGCCATTAATACCGATGCGAACCTTCTTGGCCATGGCGCGCACCCTAGATCAGGGCGGCGCGGTTCGCCAGGGACAGACAGCGGGTCAGCGAGAGCGAGGTGCTCGATCGCTTTTCGGCGCTCCTCTGCGCTTTTCGGCGCTCCTCGGCGTTGCGAAAGTAAACCTACGCGACTTGCTGAGCTTTGATCTGGGCCGACAGCGGAGCGACGCGCGCGGACATCTTGCTGGTGACTTCGGAGATCAGCTCGGTCGCGAGTGACACGATCTGCTTCTCGTCAAAGCCCTGAGCCTCCAGGTCGCGATAGATGGACTTCGCGAGAATCTTCACCGCCCGAGCTTTTGCTTCGCGATCAGTCATATGCGAACACACTGGTCAGCACCGTTCGTGCCAGCCTGAAATCGGCTAGCCACAGGGCTAACCCAGCGAGATTTCATGAGGGATCGCCGCGCACTGGATCATCGGCGACTCGCCTTGGTGTGTAACCCGGCGCCAGGTGGATAACGCCCTACGCACACGGTCGGACCTTTCGCGAGGGTCTGAATCTATCTGTTATGGCGGCGAAACACGCGCGATACATCGCGACGCAGCTCTAGCTCGAGGTTCCATCCCGCATGTTGCCGACCGAAGACTCTCCTGCCGCGGTGCATCACGACGACGCCACCGATTTTCAGGTCACGACGAATCGCCTCGTCCCGAAGATCATCCTCGGGCTGGCCCTGCTGCTGGTCGCGGCGGCCGGCGTCGTGATCTTCCGCCTCGCGACTCACAAAGCAGCGTCGCGGACGTGGGCGCGGCCGATGCCCGCACCGAGTGAGAAGGCGTTCGAGGCCGGCGGCGTGCCGCTTCACGATCTCGCGATCGATCAGTCTCTCGCGCAACCGCTCACCGATCTCGTC
>JAYWCI010000148.1:0-13678 GCA_043780895.1 Kofleriaceae bacterium
TGGAATCCAGCCGTCCTCGAACAGCGGATCGGTCGGATCTTTCGGTTCGGCCAGACCCAGCCGGTGGACATCTACAACCTCGTTGCAGCGAGCGGGATCGAGGACCGGATCGCGAGCCTGGTCAGTGACAAGCGGGCGCTGTTCACCGGCCTGTTCGATGGCACGAGCGACGAGGTGTCGTTTGATTCGGCCGGCTCCTTCATGACTCAGGTCCAGGAGATCGTGCGCCCCATCGAGATCTCGTCGAGTGTTCCGGCGCTTGACGCCTCGGCCGACGATGCGGGCACAGCGGATCCTCTGGAACAGGACGAGGACGAGGACGAGGCGCGGGCCATCACTGCGCCTGCCGCATCTACCTCGCCTACGCGGGTCGGCGTCGATGTCGGCGATCTCGCCTCCTTGATGTCCCAGATCAACGTGCGCTCGCTCGACGATGGCCGCGTCGCTTTCGAGTTGCCGCGTCCGGCCGCCGTTGCACTCGGCGGCCTCCTGCGCTCGCTCGCCGCGGCGGTCGATGGTGGTGACCTCACCGCGCTTCGTTGACGTTCGGCTGGCCGAGTGGCGTCTCGATCCAGTATGGCGACGAGACCACATGCCGACGCGTGAGTTCTCCGCTGAGCGACGGCCTGCTCATCCCGCTCGTCGCGCATCAATTCTCGTACACCGAGAACAACGCGATGCCCGATAGTGCGGACTGGCGCAACGATGGGTCTCGAAGTCCGGCGCCGGAATCCTAGCCGCTCCCGCAATTGACGGGGATGTAGGAAGGGAGCGTGCAGATCGAGATGCGGAACTCGAAGGTGCCGGTAAACGCTCCACACCACTCGCGAATGCTGTCGTAGTAGTTTGTTCCAGGCTGCAGACCGAGCACGATCGGAACTTGATTGAACTGATCGATCTTGGCGACGTCGCATCCGGTGTCGCCGGTGTTGATCCAGTTCACCGTGAACTGCGTGCCTGCGGGCACTGCAATCGAGACCGGATTCGCGATCAGCGTGCAGTCATCGTGGCAGTTGATGTGGAGATCGAGCTTCGACGGGAATGCGGGAGCGTCGAGAGGCACATCGTGCGCCGCGTCGTGCGGCGCGTCCGGGGCGGGCGCGTCCGGGGCGATGGCCGCATCGTGGATTCCACTGCCGGAACCGGCACGGGAATCGTGGTCCGCGCTGGCATCCTGCCCCAGATCGACCGTCGGGGAGGTGTGTCCGCAGCCGAGTAGTAAGACGAGCGCGATACGCATCTTACGGTCGAGCCGCCAAGATCGCGCCAGTCGCAAACTTTCGGCCGACGCTTTCTCACATGGACGACGAGATCGCGGACCACATCTACCCGTTGATCGACTCGGTCGATACTTCTGTCTACGGCCGCACCACCTACCAGATGATGGAGGGCGACTGGCCCTCTGCCCTCGAGACCGAGGAAGCCGGCACGCACGGGCGCAAGCACGCGCCGTGGTACGCGGGCGTCAACAAGATCGTCGCGTCGCGCACCCTGCCGGCCGGCAGCGATCCGAAGGTGCGGATCATCAAGGAAGACATCGTCGACCAGCTCGCGGCGGAGAAGCGCCGCGCTCGCGGTGACATCATGATCTTCGCGAGTCCGACGCTCGTGCACTCGCTCGCGCCTCTGCGAGCTCGTGATTCTAGGGTGTGAATCGGATGACCTTGCCGCGCAGGTGCCCGAGCGCACCATCGTCGCCGTGCTCGAACGTGACGTCGATGACCTGATCGCCGCCCATCTCGTGGCCGCGCGCGGAGAGAGTCGCGAGTCCTTTGTCTTGTGCTGTCTCCTCGCTCGGAATGTCGAGCTGACCGATCTCGACGTGCGGAGGCACGGGTTGCCCGTAGCGCACGATCATGCCCGACAGATGGGAGGGACCGCCGTTGTCCCCGTGCTCGAACTCCGCACCGATCACCGCATCTGCGCCGACGCGAGCGGCGCGCGTACGAAGCTCGTCGAAACCTTTGTCCTCCGACGTTGCATCGGTGTGCACGTCGAGTACTTCGACGATGTTGCAATCGTGACCCGTCGGGCAGGTCCGCCCGGTCGTCACCACCATACGCCCTGTACTTGGCGAGGAGCCCTCTGGCACCGACGAGCTCGTCGACCCTGGAGCTCGGACTTGCGTGACCGGGGTGCAGCCGATGAACCCGAACGTGAACATGACGGACTGGATGCGCATGAGTTCCTCCTGCCTCGTGGAGAGGCACGATCACGGTGCGCGACCGACCGCGCATCCTCAACGCGGCACACGGAGACTTAACGTGACGAATCGGTTAACGCCTACGGATTGCAAATGCAACAATGACTTAATAGTGAGGTTCACGCGAACAGCAAACAATCGAGCGCATGTCCGTTCGACCAACCCGCATCTTGTTGCTCGGATCACTCGTCGCGTGTGTGCCACCACCCGCAGCGAGCACACCCGTGTACGTCTCTGCCAACGCGTCTGCGTCGGTCGGGACATCAACCTACGACGACGAACCGGGACAAGTTCCGCTCGGCGCCGCGCCCTCGCGATCGGTGATCGTGCTGGTCGACAAGCACATCGATCGGCCCACCGAAGTCGTCGGCGTGCTCGACTTCCACTCGGCTGCTACGAGCGAAGACAAAGGCTTCGACGAGCTACGAGCACACGCTGCCACTATGGGTGCCGACGCGGTGATCGGCGCTGAGTTCGAACATGGCGATGGCAACGAACCGTCACACCTGTCCGGGATGGCCGTTCGCTTTCTCAACCCGTAGCGCGAGGAGACCCATGCTGAAACTCATGTTGTTCATCGTCCTCTGTGCCGGGTGCAGCTCGTCGTCGTCTGCATCCAACAGCCCACCGATCGCACCGGAGCCCGTCGCCAAGGAACAACCCGCGACGGTTGATCCGGACAACGTAAAAGCGGAACTGCTCGCCGCCGAGACCGCTGCATATGACAAGGCCAAGCCGGTGTTCGCGACCTATTGCGCCAGCTGCCACACGAAGTCGGGAAAGAAAGCCTCGGCGAAGAAGCTCGGCCACTTCGACATGACTACGTATCCGTTCGGTGGAGAGCATGCGAAGTCGATCGGTAACGAGATTCGCGTCGTGCTCGCGATCGACGGCGCGAAAAAGCCCTCGATGCCCGAGGGCAAGCCCGGCTCGATGAAGCCCGACGACGTCGCAACGATCAAGGCGTGGACCGAAGCGTGGCGAGCTGCTGGCGCGGCAGGGGTGCATCCTGCTGATCCGGCAGACAAAGACGACGACTGAACCCCCAGGCGGTGTATCCGGCGAGCGGCGCGCCCGATGCGGTCACAAATTCGGCAGTTGCATCTGCGCTGGTCGGACTCTGTATCCCACGGGAGACGTTTCGCGGCTCAGCTGCAACGGTATCGCCGCGGTTACGTGTTTCTCGACCGAGGGTTACGCACGGTCTAGAAGGGCACACGCTCTGCAGTAGTGCTCCGTATGAACGACAAGAAGCCCACCCTTCCCGCCGTCGCCAAGCAGTCCGACAAGCTCGACAACGTCGAGAGTGCCGCGCTCGATCATGTTGTTGGCGGATGCGCCTGCGGAGGCGCCATGCCGAACTGCAAGATGCAGATGGGTACCCGTCGTTTCGGTTGGCGTTGAGGTGCACCTGATGGACGACGATGACGCCCTTGGTCAACGCGTAACTAAAGCTTCGTCTCCCAGAGGACGAGCACGCCCGTGACGTCGCCGCCGGCCTGGAGAGTGACACGTGAAAAGTGGCGCACTCCCTGCACCTCGAGTGACGCGTGCCCGAAGGCCATACGCTCCACAAAGCGGTCTTGAAGCAGACCCCGATGCTCGTCGGGACCAAGGTCCGCGCGACCTCGCCACAGAAACGGCTGCCCGGCATCCGCGCGATCGATGGGGCACGCGTCGTGAGTCTCGAGGCGTACGGCAAGCACCTGTTCTACGGCTTCTCGAAAAACGGTCACGCCTGCTGGCTGCACGTCCATCTCGGCCTCGCTGGGCGTTTTGACCTGATGAAGAAGCAGCCACCGCCTCCGCCGCGCTCGAGCGTGCGCGTACGCCTCGCGGGTCCCTCGTACACCGTCGATCTGCGCGGCCCGCTGATCTGCGAGATCATCGACGAAGCCGCACGCAACGACGTGGTCGCGAGCCTCGGCCCGGATCCGATTCGCAAGCGCACCTCGCACGCGCGGTTCGCGAAGCGCCTCGCGGCGACGCGCGTTCCGATCGGCGCGATGCTGCTCGATCAGAGTGCGATCGCGGGCATCGGCAACGTGTATCGTGCCGAGATCCTCTGGATGTTGAAGATCGATCCGCGGCGGCCGGCCAAGCAGCTCGGGTACGACGAAGTCGAAGCTATCTGGCAGCTGACCCGCAAGCTCCTGCGCGCTGGCGTGCTGGATGGTCGCATTCTCACGACAAAATACGGCGATCCGAGCCACGCACTGAACTATCCGAAGCAACGAACGTACGCGTACAAGCAGCGCACGTGCGTGCGATGCGGCGGCCCGATCGATCACGTGAAGCTCGCCGGCCGACCGTGCTTCTTCTGTCCGCGCTGTCAGCGCGCGTAGCCGAGATCGAGCGCGCTGTCGCGGAAGATCTTCGTCAAAAAATCGAGGAACACGCGGACACCATCCAGCGTGCTCGAACTGCCCGGGCTTTCGCGCGAGCCACGCGCTTCTGCTTCATCTCAATCGCACGAGGTCGCGGCCGCTGATGTCTTCACGACGATTCGTCCACCACCGCCGCCGCCGCCACCGCGACCACCATTTTGCTGATTGGTCGCATTCCCGGCGGCTGTCATGATGCCGCCCGTTCCGGTCCGGTGCGCGAGGCCACCGGTGCGCCCGTTATCGTTGTTGTTGCCACCGCCGGCGTTACCCGAGGTATCGGTCGCTGCGATGTTGTCCACGGTGTGGCCGTCGCCCCCATCATTGGAGCTCGTGCCCGCACTCGACGCGCCGCCGGTTCCTGAGCCTCCGTGAGCGCGCAGCGCGCCCAGCGCCCCGAGCCTCGGATTGGCCGGCGCGACGAGCAAGATGCCTCCACCGGCACCACCGCCGTTGCCTCCGCCATCGGAGTTGCGTCCACCGCCACCACTGGCGACGATGTTCGCGGGCCCGGTCGCGCCGATCGCGATCGTGCCGCTCGCTGCGATCTCGATCGCACCGCCGCCGGCACCGCCTTGACCCGCGCCCCGTGAGGTTCCACCGGGACATCCGCCACGCAGCGGGGTGAGGAGCTGCGAACCATTCACGGCGCCGCCGTTGATGGTCATGTAGCAACCTTGGCCGCCGGGCGTGCCGAAGCCGCCACCGCCGCCGCCCCAACCGGTATTCGTGCCCATCGTGCCGAGGCCACTGTCGTGATCCGTGCACGTCAGCGGCGAGCCACCTGGACCTGCCGTCGCGCCGGCCGCGCTCGCATCGATCACGCCGTTCGTATCGACGACGACGTCGCCAGCGACGAGGATCACGACAGGTTTGTCGCCGATCACACGGAGCACATGACCGTTCGTGACCTGCAATCCTTGCAGGCGCACGACGAACACCGGCGATCCGGTCGGATCGAGCTGCGCGACATCGTTCGTGGTGCTGAGCAAACCCAGTTCGCAGGTCGTACTGACCACGGTGCCCGCGTGCGAATCGATCGTGGTGATACCCGTTGCGGTGCAGCTCCACTGCGGAGCGCTCAGAAACTTCGCAGCGAACGGCTTGGGATCGACATTGACCGCTGGTGGTAGCGCGTGATCCGTACACGAGATGCACGCGTGACACGAGCCACCGCAATCGACATTGGTCTCGTCGCCGTCTTTCACACCGTCGCTACACGACGCGATCGAGACTGCGCTATCGCTACCGATCGCGCTAGCGCCTGCCGTCGCGCCGGGCTGAAAGCCGCAGGCTGCGAGTGCGAAGAAGGCCCCTGCTCGTAACACCGGTCGAGCTTAACCGATCGCTAGATCGAGGTGATGCGATCGTTGCGCGCACCGTTCGTCGGATCCCAGTGCAGCGTGAGGCCGATGGTACCGGTAAGTGCAAGTGGTTCAGCGTAGGAGAGCCGTGACAGGGTCTGGAAGTCCGACGGATCGATCACGCTGAGATCGGGCTTCGGCAGCTGGCGCTGGGTGACCGAGAACGTGAGGTTGAGATCGATGTGGCGCCCGATCTGGAACGTCACGAACGGCGCCGCGGTGAAGATGTGCCGGCGCGAGGGATGGTTCAGCTGGATGTCGCTCGAGAGCGTCAAGCCGTACGAGATGCCGTCATGCCGCACGCTGCCGACCGCATCGATGCCGGTCAGCGGGTACTGCGCGAACCGCTCGCCGATGTCGTTGCGGATGTTGTAGCGATCGACCGCGTAGCCCAGGTGATAGAAAATCCCGAGCCGGTTGCCGCGCGGATCGTCCGCGGGAAACAGGTCCCACTCCAGCGCGGCCCGCCCGCGCGCGTAGTAGTCGTACTGCGCCTTCGGATCCATGAACTGCATGTAGCTGCCGACGCCGACCGACCAGTGCTCGTCGAGCAGCTGGATCGCCTCGCCGCCGTAGCCGAACTGCCACATCGTGGTGTTCAGCGAGACCTCGGTGCCGTCGCCGAGCCGGAGCGGTGGTTGCTGGTTGAGACCACCATTGACGTTCACGGACGTGAGCGCGCGGAACATCTTCGTGAGGTAGACGATCTTGAAATCGATCTCCGAGGTCGCGCTGCGGTACTTGTCGGTGTAGCTGCCGTTGCCGCTGGTCGAGATCAACGTGCCCCACGGGTTCGTCACGGCACGGTGGGTGTTGAAGTTCATCGGGGCTGACAGCGCGACCTTCACCGCATCGGGATAGCGCGCCGCGACGAACAGCGCGATGCCGCGCAAGAACACGGGCTCGATCAGCGCGCGTTGCTGATCGTCGGTCATCCGCGTATCGACCAGGAGATCGAGCTCGACCACTGGCGGTGCACCGGGGACGTGACCGACGAAGCGTAGGTGCAATTGATCGTCGAGCGCCACCGCATTCGCAGTCGCGTAGATCACGACATCGGCATTTGCGCGCGGCGACGCGAGCAGGACTTTGTTCGCATCGACGAGCCCGAGCAGGAAGGCGGGGCACGTCTTCGTGCGACCGACTCGTTCGCATTCGATATCGACCCGGATCGGCGCCTCGGCGCGCGCGACACTCGTCGCGAGCAACAGCATCAACATGAACCAGCGCACCCAGGCGACTCTAGCGCGAGCCAGGCCGGCAGGGCCTGCGACACGTGCGACGTTGAGGGCCGGTACGGAGCCGGTCTACCGGCGCGGCCACCTTGACGCCGCTCCAACATGACGTCAACGTAAGCTTGATGACGCGGATGCGGATCGGCGAGCTCACGCGACGCGCCGGCGTCACCGCTCGGACCGTGCGCTACTACGAGAGCCTCGGGCTGATGCCGGCTGGCGAGCGCGAGGGAAGCGGCCAGCACTACTACGACGATGTCGCCGTCGTCCGCCTTCGCAAGATCGAGCAGCTCAAGCTCGTCGGCCTCAGCCTCGACGAGATCGGGCAGGTCATCGACCTCTACTTCACGGATCCGAGCGGCGCGAAGGCGAAGCGAAAGGTGCTGACGATGCTGAAAAAGCATCTCACCGAAATCGACGACAAGATCGCGGAAGTACACGAGCTCCGGACCGAGCTGCACGAGAACATCGCGCGCTTCGAGCACTGGCTCGAGCAGCACGACTAGACGAAACATTACGTATACGTCATGTTTGCTGCATGGCGGAACACATCGGCTTTATCGGTCTCGGCCTCCTCGGGCTGCCCATGGCGACCAACCTCCTCGATGCAGGCTACGCCCTGACGGTCTACAACCGGACCCAGAGTAAAGCGGAGCCGCTGGTTGCACGCGGCGCGACGCTCGCGGAGCACGCGCTCGATGTAGCCCAACCGATCGTCGTGACGTCGCTGTGGGATGGACCGGTGGTCGAGCACTTGATCACGCCGGCCTTCCTCGATCGCATGAAGGGCGGCCTGCACATCTCGACGACGACGATGTCGCCCAAGATCTCGAAGCAGCTCGCGGCCCTCCATTCCAAGCACGAGGTCACGTTCGTCGAGGCGCCGATCTTCGGTCGGCCCGAAGCCGCGGTCGCGAAGCAGCTCGCGGTGCCGTACGCGGGAACGGCCGAAGCCAAGCAGCGCGCGAGGCCGATCCTCACGGCGATGGGTGCGAGTGGCATCTTCGATCTCGGCGAGCAGTTCGGGACCGCCCTCGCGACCAAGCTCGCCGGGAACTTCATGATCGTCTCGGCGGTGCGCTCGTTCACCGAGGCGCTCGAGATGGCGAAGCACGCGGGTGCCGATCCCGCGCTCGTCGTCGACATGCTGACGAGCACGCTGTTCTCGGCCCCGATCTACAAGAGCTACGGCGAGCGCCTGGTCGCGGGCGAGCCCGGCTTCGTCAGCAAGATTCCCGCGAAGGACCTCGGGCTCTACGTCGAGACCGCGGGCCAATTGCACACCCCGATCGCGAACTTGTTTCGCACGATGATCTAGGAAGGGCGACAAGCTGGACTGGAAGAAGTGTGCGAACGCAGCAAGCTGCGCACGGCGCTGATCGCTCGCGCCAAGGTGTCGGCGCGAGCCAACGCGTACTGGCTCGACCTCGCCGACTGGAACTAGAGTCCGTACCGTGGCTCCGACGCTACCGGGTCAACGTGTAGACCGCGACCTGGCGCGGCGGCGGCGTCAACCCGACGCTCCACTTGTCGAGCCGGATCTTCCAGCCATCGCGCTCCATCGCCTCGAGTAACACCATGCTCGGCGTGCGGAACGGGTCCGCGATCAGCACCTCGCCGCCAGGCTTGAGATTGGTCTCGAAGATCCTGCGCAGCTGTGGCTGCATCGGTTCCGCATACAAGATGTCGGCACCGAGGATCAGGTCGTACCGCGCGGTATCGGTCCACGCGTCCCAATCGGCGAGCCGGTGCTCGAGCGAGACCTTGTTGCGCTCCGCATTCATCTTACAGACGTGCAGCACGAGCTTCTGGCGGTCGGTCTGTACGACCTCGGCGCCGAGCGCTGCTGCCACGATCCCGGGCAGGCCCGTGCCGGCGCCGAGCTCGAGGATCTTCTTGCCCGCGACCCCACGAGTCGCGACTTCGTGGGCCAGCGCGATCGAGCTAGGCCACACTACGCTGCCGTACGGCCGCTTCGAGGCGCTTTGGCCGAGCAAGTACTCGAGCTCTTGCTCGCGGCTGATCACCGCACCTGCATGTAGGATGTTCCAGGTTCGATCACCGACGTTGATCTCGACTTCTTCGAGGGGCAAGTCGCCAGCGGTTGTGCTCAGGGTGTCCGTCACGCTGCGCTACACTAGAGCCATGAGACGACTTTTCGCCATCGGTTTGGTGGTCGTGTCGGCGTGCGCGCATCACGACGGCAACGGCAACGGCACCGCGGACGCAGGCGGTAATAGCGATAGCGGTGTTCGCGACTCCGGTGTCCCGGTCGACGCGCTCGCCTGCGGCCAGCTCGCGGTCACGTATCGCGATTTCACCTCGTCACACCCCGATTTCGAAAAGGTGACCGGCGACGATCGCGGCCTCGTGAGGACCGATCTCGGCACCGACAACAAGCCGCAGTACGCACCTGCGGGCGCGACGACCACGGTGTCGGGCAAGACATCGTTCGATCAGTGGTATCGCGACACGCAAGGCGTGAACCTCGACATCCCCGGCGTGCTCGCCCTGACCGAGGATCCGCCGGGCACGTTCACATTCAGCGATCAGGCGTTCTTTCCGCTCGACGGCAAGGGCTTTCCCGAGACCTTCTTCGGTCATAACTTCCACTTCACGACCGAGATCCACGCGACGTTCGTGTATCGAGGTGGCGAGGTGTTCACGTTCACCGGTGATGACGACGTGTTCGTGTTCGTGAATCACAAGCTCGGCCTCGATCTCGGCGGTGTGCACAACGCGGAGTCCGCGACGATCGATTTCGATGCGAAGGCGGCCGAGCTCGGGCTCGCGATCAACGGTACCTATGACATCGCGGTGTTCCAGGCAGAGCGCCACACGATCGAGTCGCACTTCCAGATGTCGACGACGATCGATTGCTTTATCGTCGAGTGATCAGCCGAGCGTGACGAGCAGGATGTCCGGATCGGCATTCCAGCGCGGCGCGACCTCGGTCGAGCCAACCCCGCGGCTCACGATCAAGGTGCGATCGTTCGGCAGGTCGTAGCGACCGTGGGCGTAGCGCCGCGACGCGGGACCGGGCACGAGGATCGGGATGCCGCCGGGCAGGGCGACGTGACCACCGTGCGTGTGACCGCACATCGCGAGATCGAACGCGGGTTCTTCGAGCATCGCTTCGGGCGCGTGGACCAGCAATACGCGGACCTGATCGTCCTCGAGAAACGCGGGCGCGGCTCGTATGCCGGTCCACGGATCATCCATACCGACGAGCGCGATGTGAGGCACGAGCTCGACGCGCTCGTTCACGAGGACCCGCGCGCCCCCAGCTTCGAGGGCGCGCGTGATCTCGGCGTCGTCGGCCCACAGGTCGTGATTGCCCATCACGGCAAAGATGCCGAGCGGCGGGCGCGGCAGCTTCGCGAGGCGGCGCGAGATTTCGTGGATGTGTTGCGACGTCAGAAACACGTAGTCGCCGCCGAGCAGGATCACGTCGGCCTGGACCTCGGCGAGCCGGCCAAAGCCTTCATCGAGCGTGGTCGAATGAGTCGTCGGGCCGGCGTGTAGATCGGAGGCAAATGCGATCCGGATCGGCGCCTGGCCAACCGGCCACCGCGCGGGCGTGAGGCGATGCTCGACGATCTGGACGCGGCGCTGGAGCCCGAGCGCCCGCACCATCCGGGACGGCCAGTTCGCGCGATAGGCGGTTCCGAGCGCGCACTCGACGACGTGACGCGCCTTCGTATAGTGAGCTCCTCGACCACGCAGCGGCATGCGGCCAGATAACACGCTGGTGACTGGCAGACCCTCGACGGGCGCTAACAACCCTTGCTGATCGGGGCTGGCTCGGTTATCTCGCCGCGTGGCCGCATTCTCGACGCTCTCTCTAGGACCGGCCTGGCTCGCAAACCTCGCGCAGCTCGAATACACCGAGATGACGCCGATCCAGGCGCTCGCCTTGCCCGCGATGCTCGAGGGTCGCGACGTGATGGGGCAGGCTGCAACCGGCACCGGCAAGACCGCCGCCTTCGCCCTCGCGCTGCTCCAGCGGATCACGCCGAAGAGCGGCCGCCCGGGCGCGCTCGTGCTGTGCCCCACGCGCGAGCTCGCGGCGCAGGTCGCCGACGAGATTCGCCGGCTCGCGCGCCCGCTCGCACACACGCGCGTGTTGACACTGACCGGTGGCACCTCGGTGCAGCGCGAGCGTGCGTCGCTCGATCACGGCGTCGATATCATCGTCGGTACGCCAGGTCGCGTGCAGGATCATCTGCAGCGCAATCGGCTCGATCTCGACGGCATCCGCACGGTCGTCCTCGACGAAGCCGATCGGATGCTCGAGATGGGCTTCATCGAAGTGGTCGGCCAGATCCTGCAATCGGTACCCGCGGATCATCAGACGCTGCTGTTCTCGGCGACGTTCCCCGAGGCGGTGAAGGAGCTCGGCTCGACGTATCAGCGCGATGCGCTCCACGTGGCGGCGCCGCAAGATGACGTCAAGGCGCGGATCACGCAGGTCGTGTACGACGTCGGCGGCGGTGATCGGATCGCCGCGCTCGTGCGGATCCTCGCGCATCACAAGCCCGATTCGGCGGTGATCTTCTGCAACCACCGCGAGACCTGCGATGAAGTCGCGACCGGGCTCTCGACGGCGGGCTACGCCGCGGTCGCGTTGCACGGAGGCATGGAGCAGCACGATCGAAACACGGTGTTGCTGCTGCTCAAGAACGGTAGCTTGCGCGTGGTCGTCGCGACCGATGTCGCCGCGCGCGGACTCGATATCGATGACCTCGGTGCGGTGATCAATCTCGATCTGCCGCGCGAGGCCGACGTGTTCTTGCATCGCATCGGGCGCACGGCGCGCGCGGGGCGAAGTGGCCTCGCGATCAGCCTCGTGCGAGCGCGCGATGATCTGCGCAACACGCCGCTTGCGGGCATCGAGATCTCGGCACTGCCCCCGATGCAGTCCTCCGAACCGCCGCCGGCTGCGATGGTGACGCTCGCGATCCAGGGTGGGCGCAGTGATCGGTTGCGCCCGGGCGACATCGTCGGTGCGCTGACGACCGAGGTGAAGATCGCGGCCGCCGATATCGGCAACATCACGATCAACGATCGGATCAGCTTCGTCGCGGTGGTCGCCGCAGTCGCGCCGCGCGCGCTCGAGGGGCTGAACGCCGGCAGGATCAAGAACAAGCGTTTTCGCGCGTATCGGGTCTCGACTCCGGGCTGAACCGGCGATACGGATATGCATGTTTTCGCGCTTCGTCGCACTGGGCGATAGCAGCACCGAAGGACTCGACGATCCGGACGGCCGCGGTGGCTACCGAGGCTGGGCCGATCGCCTCGCCGAGCACGCCGCGCGCGCGAATCCCGGCCTGACCTATGCGAACCTCGCGGTGCGCGGCAAGAGCGCCGCCGAGATCAGAACCTCCCAGCTCGCGGCGGCTGTCGCGATGCGCCCCGATCTCGCGACCGTCGTCGCGGGGATGAACGACCTGTTGCGCCGCAACTGGAGTGCGGCGCGCGTCGCCGGTGAGGTCGGCGAGATGGTGCACGCGCTCACCGCGATCGGCGCGACGGTCGTGATGTTCACGATCCCCGATGTCTCGCGCCGGATGCGGCTCGGGCGCACGATGTCGCTACGGACCGCGGAGCTCGATGTCGCGCTCCGCAAGATCGCGTCGATCGAAAAGGCCGTGCTGCTCGATCTGGCGAGCTTCGAGCTCGCGCACGATCCACGGATGTGGGCAGTCGATCGGTTGCACGGCAATCCCGCGGGCCACGCGCGGATCGCGAACCAGGTCGCGCGGCTCCTGCACATCCCGGACGTGACCGAGGCCGGTCTCGACGCGCCGATCGAGCCGCCGCCCGTACGGCCCAAGCGCGACGTGCTCGTCGAGGATCTCGCGTGGATCGCGAAGTTCGTCGCGCCGTGGGCGTGGCGTCGCCTGCGCGGGCGCACGCTCGGCGACGGGCGCACCGCGAAGCGCCCGCAGCTCACGCCGGTTCTCTAATCACCTCTCGTCAGAGGTGGGTTATAGAGTTCGCGCCGATGTCCGAGACGTTGACGCTGTCGCCGACGCCCAATCCACGCGTGTTCCGCGCTCCCGACGGGCGCAACCTGTCGCCGCCCGCGACCTGGGACTGCTTGCCGCCGGGCGACGCGGGGCTCACGCGCCGCGTGAAGGCCGCCGGTCCGTCGTGGGCCGTGATCGAGAAGAAGGGCCGGAAGGCGTTCTCGAAGGGCCTGTGGGCGCCGCGCGAGAACATCGAAGCGGCGCGCGCCGCGCTCGAGGCCGAGCGCTCGACCGAGGCGTACGCGAAGAAGCGGACCTCCGAGGTCGCGCGTCGCGAGAAGAATCACGCCGCGTATGCCGTGAGCTTCGAGCAAGAGGTCCACGAGTTCTTGCGGTTCTCGCCGCGCTTCGCGGAGCTCGCCGAGGCGATCGCGAAGCTCGTCGCGGAGCACGCCACGCCGGTGGGCAGCGGCACCGTCGCACGCACGCAGCGCATCCCGATCGATCAGCGCGCCGAGGC
>JAYWCI010000149.1:0-32627 GCA_043780895.1 Kofleriaceae bacterium
ACCCGGGCGAGTAGGTGGAGATCGTGATTGCCGAGGACCGTCTGGACCGCACTGCCTTGTTCGATCGCCCAGCGCAGGACTTCGAGCGAGCGCGGTCCGCGATTCACGAGGTCACCCGTCAACCACAACGTGTCGCGCGACGCCGAGTAATCGATCGCCGCGAGCAAGCGATCGAGGCTGGCCTTGCAGCCCTGGATGTCGCCGATCGCGTAGCGCGTCACCCGAGGCTTATACCTCGACGCGGGTCGTGACGAAGCCGCAGCGAGCATTGCCGATGCGCACTTCGAGCACGCCGGAGCCGCGCACGAGGTAGCTCGCCCACGCGGTGCTGGTGCTGCCGCGCGTGCCCGGGTACGAGGGAAGGTTCGCGCCCGTGTGGAGGCCGTGGCCCCAGCCATCGAGATGACCGAGCTGCTGATACGCGTGACCACTCTCGACTAGCTCGAGCTTGCCGGTCCCCGCCTGCGCCGTCGCATAGAGAGGCTCGTTGAAATCGAGTGGCTTCGCCGAAGGCAGACCGTAGCTGCCGAGATAGCCGGCGTTGATCACCTTGATCTCGACGCGCGTGACGCCGCCGGGCAGCGGGTGGCGCTCGACCTTGTCGATCGCGAGGCGCGGCGCGAGGGCGGCGACTCGGAAGAACACCTGGACCTGGCGATCGATGACGGTCGCGAGCTCGTGGAGCGGCGGGTTCCAGATCCCGACGCGTGGATCGATGCCGCCGATCTCGACCTTGCCGAGCTGCGGATGATCGAAGGGTCGCCACGGCGGAAAGCATCGGCCGTTGTTCTCGTCCTTGTCCCACCATGCGAGGCGCACGATGTCGTCGCGCGAGACCTCCTCGTAGAACTGGACGAACTTCTTCGGGCGCTGCATGCCGAGGCGCTGGAACAGATCCCATAGCTCGATCACGTACGCGAACGCACCCCGCTGGTTGTACGCGTAGTCGGAGAGATCACCGCGCAGCGGCTTGTCGGGCTCGTAGAGAAATTCATCGTGACCGTTCACGGTCGGATAGCCGGTGTGCTCGGTCATCCACGCCTCGAGCTGACGGAACAGCGCGAGGTCCTCCTGGTTCATCTTCGAATCGGGTGTGTGGCCCGGCGGTCGGATCAACACGCCGCCGAACGTGTGGTAGTTGCACCACGCGAAGATCTCGGGATGCGCGGTCGCGAACTCGACGATGCCGCGCGCTTCGGGCTCGCTCGCCGCGTAGGCACCGGCGCCTGCTTGCTCGTGATGCGGGGCCCACGACCACGGGAAGTTGCGATTGAGATCGATCGGGTTGTCGCCGAGGAAGTAAGGGTTCGGGATGCGTTTGCCATCGAAGTGCTCGATCGAGCCCTCCGGATAGACTTTATAAAACGGTCCGTGATCCTCGAGCGTGCGCTCGACGAGGAGGCCCGGAAAGCCCGGCGCATCGACGAGCTCGCCGGTCGGATCGACCACGCGCATCGCGAGCGACAGGCCATCGCCATCAATATCGCCGGGGATCCAGCGCGGCGTACCGCGAGCCACGCGCGTGTCGCGCGGGACCGACCGGATGGTGCGGCCCGTCTTCAACACGGCCTCGGCTCCGTCGGGCGAGACTCGCGGCACGATGTAGAACAGGATCTCTCGCACCCGCTCGATGATCGCCGGCGGTAGATCGACGGAGCCCGGCTCGAGGTGGACGCGCAGTGCGTCTTCCGCGATCGCGAGGGCTGTGCTCGAGCCCGCGAGCTCGCCCGCGTGCATGTTGCCATCGGCCCACGCCGCCGGTCGCACGCGATCCGGATCGGTGCCGATCGTGACCAACCACACGTCGCGGCCCTCCGGAGTCGTCGCGATTGACTGCATCCGCGCGAGGTGCGGATACGCGTCACACCACGCACGCAGCTGGCGGGTCAGCTGGTCGTGATCGAGATAGGCGTTACGAAAACCGAGAGCGAGATCACCGAGCGAAACCATGCGGTCAAAAACCTACACCGGCTCGCAAACAATCGGGGTACCGCGGGTCTGATCTCCGACGCATACTGAACGTATCCATGCTGACGTTCGACACGATTCCGCAAGCGCGCGTGGTTCGCAAAGGCGGTCACGAGCTCCCGCAGCCCCCCGCGCCACCTCACCACGAGCCGAGCCCATTGCGCGATCACGCGCGCGCGATGCTCGCGGTGGCCGTGGGCATGTGGCCGCTGACCGGCGTCGTCTTGCTCGCGCTCGGCCTGCTCTGGATGGCCGGCTTCAACAGCGCACCTTAATCGGCTCAGTCGCCGTCGAGCGGCATGGCGCGGAGCGTCTTGGGCAGCTCCAGTAAGCTGTCGGTCGGCGAACCCACCAGCATCGCGGGACTCATGTTCGTGAGGCCCCACGGCTCGACCGTACCGGCAGTCACCGCGAACGCGCCGCCATCGATCCGACCCACGACGCCGAACCCCGACTGCATCGGCACGCGCGCGGTCTCGATCACCAGGTCGGGCAGGTGGCTGACATCGATCTCGACGAGGCCCTGCTCGCAGGTCAGTACCAGGCGGTAGTGCAGCACGCGGCGCTCGACGAGGATGATGTTCCCCATCTCGGACTTGAACACTTCCTGCCAGCCGGCGGCAAGCGTGCCCTCCTGCCGCAACGTCTTCCACTCGAGGTGGAACAGCCGCGTGTCGTCGATCTTTCGCGCGAGGATGCCGGTCGTGCAGATCGTGCAGTCGAGGAAGCCGAGCGCGTGGAGGTCGACCACCGGTGACAGGTAATCGACGCACCAGTACGAGCCCGGGATGTGCGGCGTGCAGCCGAGGAACACGTTCTTCGAGGAGTAGCCCTTGAGCCACTCGCTGATCGAGACCGCGACCTCGGGCGCCGACCCGGTATCGCCGAGCCGGCGATCGCCATTCCACAACACGCTATCGCCGGGGAGGCGATGGACGGCATCGAAGTGGAACCAGCGACCTTCGAGTGGCGAGACCAGCGAGAGCTTGTCGCCGACGCGAATGTTCGCGACCGCATCGAGATCCTGAGGCACCACGAGCGAGGTCTCGCCGCGCGGATCGAGCGCGACGAACAATAGGCCGCGCGGGGTCAACCCCTGCTTGCGCAGCTCCTTGAGGCCGAGGATCACCGCCGCCGGGTCGCGGTAGTGATAGACCTTCGTGGCGAACACGCGCCGACTCTACAGCAGAGTGCCCGCGAGGATGAGCTTCGCGATCGTGAAGTAGATGATAATGCCGCTCACGTCGACGAGGGTGGCGACGAGCGGAGCCGAGGCACTCGCCGGGTCCGCACCGAACTTGCGCAGCGCGAACGGCAGCATCGCACCCATCAGGGTTCCCCACATCACACAGCCAACGACCGCGCAGGCAACCGTGAGACCAACGAGCGCGTAGTGCGCGCCACCCGCGATATCGTTGTACGCGCCGAAGTGACCCCACAGGAGGACCCGGATCGTCGCGATGCCACCGAGGATCGCCCCTAGGACCAAGCCGATCAGCAGCTCGCGTCGGAACACGAGCCACGCATCGGCGGTGCGAACTTCGCCGAGCGCCATCGCGCGGATCACGAGCGTCGAGGCCTGCGAGCCAGAATTGCCACCGCTCGAGATGATGAGGGGAATAAACATCGACAGGATCGGGATGAGCGAATCCTGAAAGTGGCCGAGCGCCGTCGCCGTGAACATCTCGCCGATCATCAGGATCGCGAGCCAGCGGGCGCGCTTGCGGATCATGTCGCGCCGGTTCGACTGCAAGTACGGCATGTCGAGCGCTTCGAGACCGCCGAACTTCTGGGCGTCTTCAGTGGCTTCTTCCTGGACGACGTCGACGATGTCGTCGACGGTGACGATGCCCTTCATCTTGCCGTCGGAGTCGACGACCGGGATGACGTTGAGATCGTGCTCCGCGAAGATCCGCGAGACCGACTCCTGATCCATCTCGTCGGTGACGCGGATGATATCGGTCTCCATGATGTCCGAGACCCGGAGCTTGGGCTCGGCGGCGAACAGATCGCGGAACGACACCACGCCGAGCAGGCGCTGCGCCGGATCGAGGACATAGGCGACGTAGATGGTCTCGAGCTTCGCGCGCGCCTGACGCCGCAGATACAACAGGGCCTCGTCGGCCGACATCTCCGGGCGGAGCCGCGCGTAGCGCGTCGACATCAAGCCGCCGGCTTCGTCCTCGGCGTACGCGAGCAGGGCGAGCACTTCCTTGCGCGTCGGATCGTCGAGCAGCGCGAGCAGCGTCTGCCGGTTGCCTTCGCCGCCCTGCTGGATCACGTCGGCGACATCATCCGGTTCGAGCAGGCGCATCCACTGGCGGCGCTGACCGGGCCGGAAGTGGAGCAGCAGGTCGGCCTGGTCGCGGGGTGGGAGCGCGATGAAGAAGTCCTCGGCGTCCTCGCGCGCGAGCACGCGCAGGCCGTCACCGCGCTCGTCGAGATCGAGCAGCGGCCACGCGTCGCGGAGCTCGTCGACGCCTAGCTGATCCTCGTCGGGGGCGTCCTTGCCTTGGGACGCGACAGGAATCGGCCCGGTCGGCGGGACATCGATGATTTCGTGGACCTGCGAGTCGTCGCCGCGGCTCTCCGCGATCGAGCGGATGCCTTCCATGACCTCGCGAGCCTGTTCGGGCTTGAGCGCCGAGGTCTCGACGAGGTGTCCGTCGTCGCCGAGATGACCCTCGCCATCGTGACGCACCTCGGGCACGACCTCCGAACCGGATGGTGGCGTCTCCGACGACATCGAATTTCACCCTGCCCGTTACGATCGGACCTGGCAAGGGCGGCTAGCGCGAGAGTTGATCCACGAGGAGTGGGAGCGCGGTCGCCGCTGAATCCCGGATCGCGCCACCGCTCTGTGCGGCAACTTCGGAGAACGGGTTGTCCTCGATGTTCACGTCGACGATCGTCGCGCCGTTGCGTGCGGCGAGCATCACGACCTGCCACGGCAAGTTGGTCTGCGCCGAGGACCCCGCGACGACGACGAGGCACGCGGCAGCGGCCAGATCGCGGACCGTATCGAGCCGATAGCGAGGCTCGTCATACGCTTCGTCGAACCACAGCACGTGCGGCCGCGCCATCTCGCCGCAGCGCGGACAGACCAGCAGCCCACGAGCGGCCTCGCTGACCGGCTCGCCCTTCGCGAGCGCGGGAACCCCCGGTGGGACCGGCCACAGATTCGCGACGCACTCGACCGAGCACCGCATCAGATCGATGTCGCCATGGATCGCATACGTCCGCGACGGCGGGCTGCCTGCGCGCCGGTGCAGGCCGTCGACGTTCTGGGTGATCAGCGCGAACCGATCGTTCTGGCTCTTGAAAGCGTCGTCCCAGCGCGCGATCGCGTAGTGCGCATCGTTCGGCGAGGCCGCACGACAGACGCCGCGGCGATAGAGGTACCAGGCCCACACGTCCCAGGGCATCTCGCTGAACGCCGCATGCGACGCGAGCTCTTGTGGTTGGTACTCGCGTGCGCCGATCGTCCAGTAGCCTTCCTTGCCACGAAACGTCGGGATGCCGCTCTCGGCGGAGACCCCGGCACCCGTCAAGACGATCACGGTGCCCTGCTTCGCGAGGGCACTCCGGCACGCAGCGACAACGGCTTCCATCCGTGCAGCTTACGCGACCCAGGCCGTGAAGACGTGCTCCTGTGCCATCAGCACCCTGCCACCCGGGGGTGCGTCTCGGGTCAAGCCGAAGCGCGTCGTGCCGAAGCGTTGGCCGAGCGCTTTTGCGACATGGCCGAACGTGTACCGCGCGTTGATCTCGCACAGCGGATGCAGCCTGCGGTTGCCGGCATCGTCGTAGACGAACGCATCGACGCCGAACCGGCCCCGGTAACCAGCCTGTTGGAGTGCATGGGCGACGCGCTCGCCGGTGACGATCAGCTGGTCGTGCTCGCCGACGGTGAGGTGGTCGTGCACGAGATCGATGCCGCGAAACGCACCGCGGAGATCCGTCACGATCGCGTGCGGCGGATCGACGCGGACCTCGTCGCCGATCACGCCGCAGACCGCGACATCGCAGATCCGGTGCATGTACGGCTCGAAGCAGAGCGTCAGCCCCTTCGCGAACATCCGCTCGAGCCAGACTCGCGTGTCCGAGCCGATCACGTTGCCCTTCGTGAAGGCGCGGTGACGGCCGGCGCTGCTCCACGGAGCCTTGACGACCCACGTCTCGTCGCGGCCGGTCGCGGCGCCACCGGCCGCGAGGTGGGCCTCGAGCTCGCCGATCGAAGCTACTTCGCGCGCACCGGGGAGCGCACACTCGAGCTCGTGCGAGAGCCGGAGCGCGAACCGACGGTCGTTGTACGCCCGTGCCGCAGGTTGCGCCCAGACCAGATCGACCCGATCGGGCGGCGTGCCGACCGCGAGGGTCGGGGCCTCCCAGTGCGGTGAGGGCTCGAGCGGGCCGAGCTCCTTGCCCCATAAAGGATTTACGCAGGTCCAGATCGTGACCGGCTCGTCGGCGGGAGCGAGCGCGCTCAGCAGGCCCGACATCTTCGCGATCGGCAGCTGGAGCTTGCGTGGCATCGGCGTGCCGAGCCAGCGCTCTTCTTGATCGAGGTTCGCGACGATGTGAAACACGGCTAGCGCGGCTGGCCGCTCGGCCGCGTCGCCTCGATGGCCTCGAGCCGATCGATGAACGCTTCGTCGATCCCGGCGCGGCGGCGGGCTTCGCGATCGAGCCGCGCGCCGCGTGCGCGATGCGGACCGAGCGGAGGTTTGACGTGTGCGTTGTACGCGTCCCACGGATCGGCATCGCCGGTGAAGCGGCGCAACCAGACCCAGCCGAAGTGGACGTGCTTGATCTCGTCGGCGTGGACGATGTCGAGCGCGTCGGCGGTCGCGCGGTCGCCGCACGCGCGCGCGGCGGCCGCGTAGTCGCCGCAGAAATCGAGGTTCGCGTGTTCGAACGTGAGGCCCATCGCGCAGGCGAACTCGAGCGGACCCTCGAGATGATCGAGCTTGTTCCAGAAGTGTCCGGTGACCGGATGATCGCCGAACCGGGTCCTGAGCGCCGCCATCCGGTCGATGTAGAGCTGCATGTGACGCTGCTCGTCGGCGAGGATCGCGACGAGGCCGCGACGAAATTGCACCGGCGCATCGGGGTAGGCGAGCAGGGCCCAGGCGAACAGCTCGATCGCCTGGAGCTCGTGATTCGCGAGCGCATGAAGGATCCGCGCGCGCTGCGACGGGTCACTCATGCCCGCGAGTGGTGGCACGCGCGCGGCGCGCCCCGGCACGATCTGGAGCTCGGCCGGCCGACCAGGTGCGGCGATCCGCACCGCGGGCTCGCTGTCCGCGAGGTCGATCACGTCGGGCGGCGATACTAACTTCGCCGCGAGCGAATCGCCCGTGACGATCGCGAGCGCGTACGCGCGGACGTTCATCGCAGCGCCGCGCTTCCCGCCGTCATGACCGCTTGCGGCGCCACACCAGCGCTCCGACGAGCAGGCCGAGCAGCAGCGCACCCTTGCCGCTGCCGCCCACCGAACAGCAGCCGCCGCCCGCGACCGGATAACACTCGCCGCTCGCGCCACTCGCGAGGCACGAGAAGTTATCGGGACAGCTGTTCGAGGTGCCCGGATCGCACGTCGCGCCGCAGTGCTTGAAGGTCTCGCCGCCATCGGCACAGGTCAGCGAGATGCAGTCGCTATCCTGGGAGCACTGCACGCCGAGTCCGCCGGGCGCATCTGGGCCGGCGAAGCAACCACCCATCACGCACACGTCGGTGCCGCTGCATCCCGCCGCAGCCGTACACGGCGGACCTTGGTCGACGGTGATCGCGACGGTCGTCGACATCTGCGTCGTATCGATCGCGTGGACCTCGATCATGTGGCTGCCGCTCGCGAGCTCGGGCGCGATGAACTGCCACGGCGCCATCGTGATCGACTCCACCATCGCGCCGTCGACCCACAATTCGAGATGATCGATCGCCGCGTCGTCCGTGGGCTTGGTCAGGATCGGGAACTTCGGCGTGACCTTCTTGCCGTTGGTCGGCGAGCTGATCACGAGACTCGGGGGCGTCGGCGCGCCGACTCCGAACGCGTCGTAGATCTTCTTGTAGGAATTCTGCGTGCCGGTCGTGCTGCACTGACACGCCATCGCGGTGTTCGTGCCGCACGGCGCTTCTTGCCACTGGAACCGCTTGGGCAGGTCACCCTGCGCGTAGGTCATCGGATCCTTCTGCAAGAACTCGTGCTCGAGGCCGAACGTGTGGGCGGTCTCCTGCGAGACGGTCCAGCACAGCGAGTCCGGATCGGCGCCGTAGACATCGAACGTGTAGCTGATGCCGTTCGGCACTTCGCTGCAGTTGAACGGGGCGACTCCACCCGCATTCCCGATGTCGTCGCGCAGATCCGTCGGCTTGCCGCCGATGATCTCTTCGAAGTGCGGCACGTTGCCCGGGTCGACATCCGTGACCGTGATGTCGAACGCGGCGTACGTGTCCTTCACGCACTGGACCATCGCCTGCCAGACCTGCTCGGACTGGTTGAACGCACCGATCGTGCGATCTCCTTGTGCGATCTGCGACGTGTCGGGCGTCGTCCGCGAATCATCGGCGGAGCCCGCATGGATCGGGCAGCCCGCGTCCTGGCAGCGATGGAGATAGATGATGTTCGACGACAGTGCCGCGGCCGGCCCCTGGCGCGGCGGAATCTTGATCACCGTACGCTCGGGAACGGCGTACGCCGTCGCACCGAGCGCCAGTACCACTGCAAGGGCGTATCGCATCAGCGCTTGCGACGGCGCGTGAAGAGAAGCGCCGCGAACACCAGGCCGCTCGCGATCGAGCCGCCCGCGCCGGTGTTGCAGCCGCCGCCGCCGCCGCCATCGCTGTAGCCCGGCCAGCAGTACCCGGCGTCCGAGCCGTCCGCGATCTGCAAGCACCCGAAGCCGCTCGGGCACTGGCCCGCGGTGCACTTGGTCGTGCAGTACATGTTCGTGCCGTCGCTGGCGCAGTTGCTGTCGCCGCACATCTCGTTGCCCGTGCAGGTCATGCCGAGGCCGCCGGTCGCGTTCGGACCGGGCACGCAGCGACCGCCGATGCAGACCTCCTTCGCCTCGGCGCTACACGTCGAATCGTCGGTGCACGGTGGTCCGATGGTGACCGTGATCGACGTCTTGCCCGGCGTGCCGTGCGCGTCGTAGCCGGTGACCTCGACCGTGTGCGAGCCCGGCTGCAGCGTGGTCGGCGCGTTGAACGCGTACGGCGCGGACATCACGACCGGATCGACGAGCGTACCGTCGACACGGAGCTCGGCCTTCGTGATCGCGGCATCCGCCGTGATCGTCGTGTTGATCGCGAAGCCGGCCTGCACGCTCGCACCTTGCACTGGCTTCGTGATCTGCACGGTCGGAATCGCGAGCGTGCCTGCGCCGAACAGCGAGGTCAGGAGCGCGGCGGAGTTCTGCGTTGCCGCAGCGGTGAAGAAACCTTGGCAACAGGTATGAACGTTATTGTCCGAACCCGAGCAGCTGTAGTTTGATGGGCTCTTGCCGCTTAAACAATCGCTCCCGCATTGGTCCGCCGTCGTCTGAAAGTATTTGCGAGTGGCATATGTGAAGTACGTCAAGGGGTCTGCGGCGTTGTGGGAGTGATCCATCCCGAACGAATGCGCGATCTCTTGCGCGGCCGTCGCGCAGATTTCATCGGCACACTTCGCGTCGCAGGTGGTGCCGGCGCCGTATGTGTTAGCGAACGCGAAAACGAGTGCGTTCGGGATGTACGTGCTGCCGCAGCCGTTGGCGGAGACGCCGCCGAGATTCATGCTTTGTCCGATATCGGTCGGCGCACCAGCGACCATGATCTCGAAGTGATTCTGGGTTCCAGGATCGACATCGGTAATGACAACATTGAATGGCGAGAAGGTGTCACGCACACACGCCATGACCTTGTTCCACGAGTCGTCGCCGTACCCGAACTTCGTCAGGATGTGGACGCCGCTGACGAACGGCCACGTATCGACACGCGAATCGTTGTCGCCCGCTTTGACCGTGCAGCCGTTCGCGCAGCGGTTCAAGAAGATCGTGTTGTAAGGCGCCGCCGCTTCGGTGATGTGTGGCTGGTGCGGATCGTCGAGCGTGATGAGACGCGGCCGCTCGGCCGCCGCGATCCCTGTCCCCGCTACGATCAAAGCCAGGATGCTGACAACAATGCGCATGTCCGTTTGCCTTGTGGTGAAACTTAGAAGGCGCAACCTACGGGATTGCGATGCGTTTGGGCAGGCTCTATTTCCGGTCGAGTTGGCCGACCGTGACCTTCGCACTGACCGTGCCAGGGCCGTAGGTTCCGTCCGCCGTCTCGATCGAGACCCGTCCCACTGCGCCACCACCACCAGCACCCTCGGCGAATCCCGAAGCGGGTGTAGGAGCGACAGTTGCCGTGCCGCCCGTTCCCGAATGGCTGGAGCCGCAGCCGCCGACACTTGCGGCAGGCTGCGTGCCGAGAGTACCTGCATTCCCGTAGCTCGAACATGCGCCACCGGACCCGCCATTTGCGGCGACTAGACCCACGATGTTGACTGCCGGTGCTTGTAGTACCAGCGTTCCACCAGAGCCTCCGCCTGCGTTCGCCCCGCCTCCTTGACCGCCAACGTTGAGAATCCCGGTGGTCGGTATGGATATCAGCGTTCCGGAGACAAGCTGGATGCCTGCGCCGCCGCGACCGCTCTTGTTGCTGTTCATTTGATCGGCGCCACCGGGACATCCACCGATGAGCGGCTCGAAGTGATTCGCTTGCGCTGCGCCCCCAGCCGCACCGGGGAGTGGAACGCTAGCGTTGATCGGAGAGCCCGTACCTCCAGTCGTCGCGTTTCCCCCACCGCCCCCACCATAAAAGCCAGCAATGCCCGCGCAAGATGCGGTGTCCGCCTGGCTGCCAACGCCAAACATTTCGCTGTGGTTCGTCGCCGCGCCGGCGTCGAACAGCCCGTCGATCGTGATCGAGCCAGCCGCCACGAATGCGACGGGATTGCTGCCAAACCCTGCGGCCTTCGACGTGATCGTGGCGTCGTGGATGATGAACGAGTGCGCGATGTAAACGCGTATTGAAGGTGCCGACAGCTGCGGGACGGAGATCGAAAGGACGGGAACAACCGTTCCATCGCCGACCTTCGTGATGGTGCCGGCGTCATCAATGTTTACGGAACCGAGGACAACGTCGTCAGCGATTTTCGCCATGGCGAGTGCACCGCCGAGGTCGTTCGAGGGAGTAAAGGTCGCGCATCGCTGCGCATCCGTAGCGCAGCCAAGGCCGCAGAGGGTGTCCGTCGACGACCGTCCGTCGTTGTTGCAGATGCTCAGTTTGTCGCCGGTGCACGTGGAAGCGTCCGGGGCGCAACCGCAGCGCGCTGCGGGGCAGTCGGCAGGCACTGCGGTACAAACTCCCGCGATGCCTCCCGAGTATGCATACTCACCGTTCACATCGCAGAACGGGTGGGCAATGTCGCTGCAGTCGGAGTCGGTGCTGCAGCGGTTCACGTCCTTCGTGCATCCCCACGCCGACAACACCAGAACCAGGATCGCGCGCATCAGTTTCGCTCCAATGGTCGCGCCGTGACTTTCGCGCTGATCATGCCGGACCCGAAGGCGCCATCCGCACTTTCGATGAGCACACGACCGACTGCGCCTCCACCGCCCGCCGGCCCATTGATGGGGGAGCTGCCAGCACCTGGAGAAACAGTGGCCGTTCCGCCCGCCCCCGAGTGCGTCAATCCACACCCACCGACCGCGGCTGCTGGCTCGGTGCTGATTGGTCCGTTGTTGCCGAACATGGAGCAAGCGCCGCCCGAGCCGCCATTTGCCGCGACCAGGCCCGAGATGTCGACGAGTGGTGCCTGGAACACCAGAGTGCCGCCCGAGCCGCCGCCACCTTTGTCTGATCCACCCTGCCCGCCAACGTTCAGTTGTCCCGTGGTCATGATTTGAATCAAGGTCGCGGAGACAAATTGGATCGCCGAGCCACCATGAGCGGCGCGCGATTGCCCATCGTAGTCGCCGCCCGGGCAGCCTCCAACGAGTGGTTCGAATTGATCTACTTGCGCGGCACCACCAGCGACGGCCGGGGTGGGCGTACCGATACCCTCATACGAAGCACCATCACCACCCTTGGTTGCATTGCCACCGCCGCTGCCGCCATATCCCCCACCTCGTCCGGCGCACGCGGCCGCCGAATCCTGACTGCCAAGTCCGGAGGTATTGACCTGACGCCCTGCTGGGTCGCCGCCGTCGAAGATTCCATCGATCACGATCGGGCCGACAGCGACAAGGGCGATCGGGCTGGTACCAAAGCCACCACTCACCGGATATGCCTCGGCCGCGTGGATTTTGAACGAATGTGCAATGAAGACGCGAATCGGCGGACCCACATCCTGCGGCACGAGGATCGTCGTGATCGGGAGGAGGGCGCCTTGATGGTGGAGGTCTCGCACGTCACCGTTGTCGGAGAAGGCAACCGAGTCGAGCTCGACATCGTCCGCAAACGCCGCCATCTCGAGTGCGCCCTCGAGCTTGTTGGACGGCTTGAACGTCGCGCACCGTGGAGCATCGGAGGAGCAACCCAGGTCGCAAGACGTCTCCGTTGTCGAGCGCCCATCCTGATTGCAAACGCTGAGCTGGTCGCCGGTGCAGGTCGCTGCATTCGGATCGCAGCCGCATCGCGCGACAGGGCAGTTCGCCGGCACGACCGTGCAGACACCAGCCGCTCCAGCGGACGACGGATACTCGCCGTTCGCGTCACAAAATGGATACGCCGGGTTGGCGCAGTCGGCGTCCAGCTGGCACCGATTTACCTCCTTCGTGCATCCCAACCCCGCCAAAACCAAAACGATCAACGTGCGCCCGATCATCATGCGCAGTGTATCGAAGCGAGCTTCGAGCGGTTGCTAGATTTCTACAATCACGCGGATTTGCAATTACTTACGGCTTCGGCGTGTGATCCAGACCGCAGCGAAGCCCAGCCCGAACAGGATCGAGACCGGCGATCCGCCTCGGCCGGCTGCGCACCCGCCGCTACTACCGCTGCCGATCCAGCACACGCCACCGCCCTGGCCATTGTCGAGGCAATCGAAGCCGGACGGGCAGGTGCTGTTCGCCGGGTCGCACGCGATCACGCACGCCGAGGCCGAGCCGTTCGCGCCGCACATCGTGGACGAGCAGTCGCTATTGTGGACGCAGGTCGCGCCGAGGCCGCCCGCGCCGCCGGGGCCATCGATGCACGCCGACTGGTAGCAGATCTTGGTGCCGCCGCAGTCCGCATCCTGGGTGCAGGTGCTGCCGACGATCACGCTGATCGACTGGCTCGCGCTCGCCTGCTTGTTCGTGCCGCACACGACCGTGATCTTGTGCGTGCCGGCGCTGAACGCGGTGGTGAACGCGGCGGGTGACGCGGTCGCAGTGTTGGCGAACCCGTCGTCGGTGTAGAGGTCGATCTCTTTGACGCCATCCGCCGACGTGCACGTCGCGTTGATCGTGAACGTGTGCGAGGTCTGCTCCGCGGAGTTGTTCGCGGGCGAGGTGATCGCCACCGTCGGCGCGACCGCACCGGCGGGGCCGAACAGGTTCGTCAGGATCTGGACCTCGTTCTGGGTCGCGAGGCCGTTCTCCATGCAGACGTGGGTACCGTTCTCGCCGGTACCCGCGCACGCCACACCAAAGGCATTCTGGTTCTGGTTGGCGCCGTAGAAGCAATCGCTGCCACACGGCGCGGCGTTGCGAAACGACAGCGGCGTCGTGTACGTCTTGTACGTCATCGGATCGCTCGCGGCGGTCGCGTGATCGAGCGTCCAGCCGTGCGCGACTTCCTGCAGCGCGACGCCGCACATCAGTGCGGTGTCCGAGGGCAACGGACCGCCGTACGCGTTCGCGAACGCGAACGTGATCGAGTTCGGGATGTACGTGCCGCTGCACGAGCCCGGCGCGCCGCCACAGAGGTACGCCGCGACACCTTCGAAGCTGGGGTCGAATCCGATGTCGGCCGGCGAGCCCGCGATCATGATCTCGAAGTGCTCGGCCGTACCCGGATCGACATCGGTGACCGCGATGTTGAACGGCGCGAGTGCAGTCTGGACGCAGGTCTTGATCCCCGCGAAGTCGACCGTCGCCTTGAGCTGCTTCAGCGTGCCGGTGCTCGGCGCGATGCCGGACGTATTGGTCCGCGAGTCATCACCGTTGCCCTTGGTGACCTTGCAACCACCCGTGCACTTGTTGAGGAAGACGACGTGGCTGTTGACCACGACCGGCGGCGGAACTGCCAGGGTCACCGGAATGACAGCGGTGTGAGGGACGTGAATGCCGTCGCTCGCGGACGTTCCCGGACCCGTCCGGTTGGCGTCCGCCCACGCTGCGCCGCCCATCATTCCGACAAGGCCTACGACTGAAACTAGGGAGCGCATCACCGCAACGGTATCGGCCCGGGAGCCGATCAATCAAGGGCTTAACCCTATCTGGCGCTGTTACTTGCGCTTGCGCGTGAGCAACGCCGCACCGAGCCCGAGGCCGACCAGCATGAGGGCGCTCGAGCCGTTGCCCCCCGTGCTGCAGCCGCCGGCGCCGCCGCTGTCCGCTCCCGGCCAGCACACGCCGGAGGTCCCCGCAGAGATGCAGCCGAAGCCGCTCGGGCACGCGCCCGCGGTGGCGGGATCGCACGAGGTGACGCAGTACTTGTCGCCCGTGCCGTCGTCGCCGCAGCTGTCCGACACGCAGTCCGAGTTACTCGTACAGGTCGAGCCGAGGCCGCCGGTCGTATTCGGGCCCGCTTCGCAGGTGCCGTTCACGCAGACCTGGCTCGCATCGGTGCAGCCACCGTTCGTGCACGACTGACCGTACTGGACCGTCTCGGTCGCCTTGCCGGTGTTGTCGGAGAGATCGTAGGCGGTGAGCTCGAGCGTGTGCGAGCCCTGCGTGATCGCGGTCGAGGTCGTGAACTGGAACGGCGCGACGGTCGACGTGCCGGCGAGGTTGCCGTCGATGCGGAGCTCGACCCTCGAGATCCCGACGTTGTCGGTCGCGTTCGCGATGACCGAGAAGCCGGGCATGATCGACGCGCTCGCGGCGGGGAGCTGGAACGAAACAGTTGGCGGGGTCGAATCGGGCGTGCCGGAGCCAAATGTCGCAAGGATGAGCGCGAACGAGTTCATCGACGCGGTCGAGTTGTTGTACGTGCAGTTGCATGCGCGTGGTGAACCCTCTCCGCACGACCCGGCCTGGTTCTGAAACACCTTTAGCATGGTGGGATCAGGCGACGGGAGGTACGTCATCGGATCTTTGGCGTCGTGCTTGTGGTCGAGCCCCCACGAGTGTGCGGTCTCCTGCGAGACGGTCCAGCACGCGTCTGCAAGGTCTGCATACTCGTGGCCGGCGGGGCTAGAGAGCGCGCTATTTGCGAACGAGAACGAGATCGCATTCGGCAAATAACCGCAGGAGAACGGCGAAACGCCGAGAACTCCACTTGGCTGGCCGGCTTCACTGGGAAGACCCGCGACGATCGCGGTGTGGTAATCACCGGAGGCGGGACGTTGGTCGACGATCGTGACGTTGAACGGCGCGTACGTCTGCTTGACGCAGCTGACGATCGCGTTCCACTGCGCGTCGGTGCCACCGAACTGCGAGATGTGCCTCGTCGAGTTACCGATGATGTCGGACTGGTTTTGGGTGCCATCGCTGCCAGGCGTCAGCGTGCAGCCGCCAGGACAACGGTTCATAAAGATCGTATGGGAAACCGTCGCGGGGTTCGGTAGTTGAAACTCGGCGCCGATTCCGCGGGGATCCGAGAACACGAAGCCGGCGCGCCGCTCGGCACGTGCCAGGGTCGTCATCCCCGAAAAGGCCAGCATGCCCGCAGAGATCGCGACCGCCCAGTTGGGTTTCATGTCCGCGACCGTAGGACAAACCACCTCGCATCAGTTAGGGAGTACTGCTGGCTTCAAATCGCTGCAAGTGATGTAGGCACGCAGCAAATGCTGCTCAAAACCGCCGCAGCGACGTCGCACCTCACTCGTGGACGCTGCAGGCAAGAGCGGGGTTCTGCTGAGCTACGTCGGTTCGCTTGAGGGCTCCAAGCCTCACCGAGGTACGAGCATTCCGGTCGACACGTGGATGCTCAAGACCGCGCCGCTGTGTGAATACGTTCCGTCAGTGGTCTTTATCTGGAGTCGTCCAACCGCGCCTCCTCCACCGGCAGCGGTATCGATCATCGTGTCGACGCCCATGCCAGGTCCCTGCGTTTCAGTGCCGCCAGAACCCGAAAGCGTCGGTGAGTTCGTGCCACAGCCGCCAACGCCGGCTGCTGGCGCCGCATCCGAGCTGCCGGAATTACCCCCGATGCCGCACGCGCCGCCGGAGCCGCCGTTCGCAGCGACGGTCCCTGAGATCGAAACACTGGGAGCCTCGAGAAGTATGTTGCCGCCCGAGCCACCACCGGAACTGTCGCCGCCTCCTAAGCCGCCAGCGTTCAGGATGCCGCTGATGTTGATCGACGAGCGCGAAACGAACTCCAATCCTGCGCCACCGTTTCCACCGAGATTGCCGTTGAACCCACCACCGGGGCATCCTCCAACCAGTGGTTCGAAGAGATTCGCGGGTTGCGCTGCGCCACCTGGTGCGCCTGGTGCTGCCGGGAGCTGGGCCTTCGGAGCGCCGTACCCACCCGGGGTGGCGTTGCCACCTCCGCCACCGCCATGCAACTCTGCAACTCCTGCGCAGGGTGCCGAGGCCAACTGGCTGCCAGGACCAAAGTAGACGAGGCGCATTGGAAAACCGGCATCGAAGGCGCCATCGATCGCGATCGAACCCGATGCGACGAAGGCGATCGGGTTGCTCGTGTCGCGAGCAATGGCCTGGATGAAACCCGCGTGAATTTTGAAGGAGCGAGCAATGAACACCCGGAGCGACGTAACTCCGACCTGCGTCACTAGCAGTGAGCGAACTACGACGTGAGCGTTCGAGGGGAGTTCGAGGATATCGCCGTTGTCAAACACGTCAACCATCGGAGGGAAATCGATGTCCGGTTCGTCCTTCGCCATAGCGAGCGCGTCCGCCAGACCGTTCGACGGTGCGAAACTCGCGCATCGCGTGTTGTCTGCGGAACAGCCGAGGTCGCACGCGGTAGTCGTCGCCGACCTACCGTCAGGGTTACAGACCGACAGTGTCTGATTTTCGCAGGTCGTCGCATTGGGCGTGCAACCACAGCGTTCTACCGGGCAGTTGTCTGGAACGACGGTGCAGACGTTGGTGACGCCGCCGGAGGCGGGATATGCACCGTCGACGTCGCAGAACGGGTACGGAACCTTACACTCGGAGTCCGCGCCGCACTCGTTCGCCCGCTTCGTACAGGCGCTCGAGAGCACCAAAACCACCACCAGGTATCGCGTCATCCTGGAGTTATCGATCGAACTAGTTCCCGGTTGCCTACAAAAGCGCGGCACAGACAATAAAAGCGACGTACGCAGCCACGAGCATGGCTCCCTCCCATCGACTGATCTTGCGCGAGCCGCGCAACACGACCACGCCGAGCAGGGTGATCACCACCAGGCCGACGAGATCGACCACGTGCATCCGCTCGCCGAGCCGGATCGGGTGCAGGCAGGCGGTGACTCCCAGGACGAGGAACACGTTCAAGAGGTTCGAGCCGATGACGGACCCGACGGCGAGCGCGGCGTGGCCTCGGGTCGCGGCCACGATCGAGCCGATCAGCTCGGGGAGCGCGCACCCCATCGAGATCACGGTGAGGCCGAGCATGCGCTCGGACATGCCGACCTCGGCGGCGATGCCACGGCCACCGCGAACGAAGAAGTTCGAGCCGATGACGAGGAGGACGACGCCGATGCCGCTCATCATCAAGCTGAGCGTGCGCGAGATCCGAGGGCGTCCTTTACCGCCGAGGCTCGAGCCCGTGAGCTCGGCAGATGCAGACGCCGAGTGGGGATGCGTGACCGCGCCGATCGCGGACGCCGAAGCGCCACCTGCTTCGGGCTCGTCGTCATCGAGTGGATCGGGAGGATCGGGCGCGAGCTCGTCGTTCGGATCGATGCGAGCCGCGACGGTGAGCGTCGCGATCGTGAAGACGATCGCGCAGGCAACGAGCAGGAAGCCTTCGAACCGCGATAGCACGCCGTTGCGAAAGAGGATCGGGACCGCGATCGCGGAGCCGACCAGGACCGGCACTTCGCGGCGGATGATCCGGCCATCGATCGTGGGCGGCGAGATCAGGGCGGTGATGCCGAGGATCAGCGAGATGTTCGCGGCGCACGAGCCGATCACGACGCCGAGCGCGATCGGCGGATGACCGGTGAGCACGGCCTTGGTGGCGACGGCGAGCTCCGGCGCGGAGGTGCCGTAGGCCACGACGGTAAGGCCGACGACGAGCGGCTTGACGCCGAACACGCGCGCGATGCCGGCGGAGCCGCGGATCAGCCACTCCGCGCCCCAGTAGAGGATCGCGATGCCGAGCACCAGCGCACCGATGTTGAGGAGCGGCGTGATGCCGCTATCGTAAACTAGTTCGAGATCCGCGCGAGGTAGCGAGCGGCCCGCATCATCTGGGCAATCTCGTTGACGTCGTTCGAGTCGTAGCGGCCGCGAATGTGGAGGTCGCCATCGACGAGCAGGAAGTAGGCGGCGTGCGCGATATCGGGGACGCCGCTGGGCCGGTCGCCTTCGCGCTGCATCGAGGCCATGAAGCCGCTCTCGACGAGCTGCGTGACCTGGGTCTTGGGGCCGGTGACGAACCGCCAGCGCTCGGGGTCGGCCTTGAAGCGCTGCGCGTAGGCGGCGAGGCGCTCGGGCGTGTCGTACTCGGGATCGACGGAGAAGGAGACGAGCTTGACCTTCTTGCCGACGTCGAAGGTCTGGTCCTGGACGTTCTCCATCTTCATCGACGTGACCGGGCAGATCGTGTCGCAGCGCGTGAACACGAAGCCGACGATCGTTTGTTGGTGGCGAAACGCATCCTCTGTGAAGACGTGACCGCGCTCGTCGGTCAGGCGGAACGAGGGTAGCGCTCCCATGTCGACGAGCTTCGGTGGCTTGCCGCGCTGCCACATCATCGGGATGACGACCGCGGGGATCGCGCCGAGCACGACGATCGCGAGCATCACCAGAAGCACGCGCTTGCCGCTGCGCGACCGCTCCGGCTCGATCGGCCCGAGCGAGCTGATCGGGGTGAGGGCTGGCTCTGTCACGCTGAGACCCTAGCGCGAACCGGGAAGGGTGGCGTGCGGCAATGCGCCGCTTAGAGCCCCGACCAGTCGTTATCGTGGTCGATCATGGCGTCGGAGAGCGTGTCGAGCCCGTGCCAGGCAGCGCGTCCTCGATCGCCATGGCGTGGCGACACCACGAGCCCTGACAGTGATTCAAACAGTTCGGCGGTGAGCTGCCAGGTAGTGGCGACGGAGCTCTGGATCCCGGAGCTTCTGCGCCTTCACGTCGACCTCGGTCTCGGCGAGTGCGAGCTCGGCCTTCGCTGCCTCGGGCTGGCCAGCGGCCTCGAGGACCTCGGCGCGCCAGCGATGGAGATGCTCGAGCCCATCGATCCGCGTGTTGTCGGCCTTCGCGACCGCGAGCGCTTCGTCGCTCGCGGCGAGCGCCTCGGTGTGGCGGCCGAGCTTCGAGAGCGCGAGGGCCTGGAACGTCAGCCCGTAGATGATGCCGACGAGCATCGGCATCTTCTTGGCCCACTCGGTCGCCGAGCGCGCCATCTCGAGCGCGGCTTCGGGGGCATCGCCGTTCGCGAGGTGGGCGAGGGCGACGTACTGGAGCGCGCGGATCTCCTGGTAGCGCTCGCGATTCTCGGTCGCGATCGTGAGCCCGCGCTCGAACAGCTGGAGCGCGGCTTTGGTGTCCTTGCGCTGCATCTTGGTCTGGCCCCACGACACCGCGACATCGGCCGCCGCCGAGAGATCGCCGGTCTGCTCGGCGACCTTGAGCGCGCGGCCGAGATAGTTCTCGGCGCGATCGAGATCGCCGAGGTCGGAGTAGCACTGGCCGATGTTGCCGAGCTTGAGCGCGAGCCCGGAGCGCTCGCCGAGCGCTTGATCGATCTTGAGCGCGCTCTTGTAGTGCGCGAGCGCCTCTTCGTATTCGCCGAGCGCCGCGAACACGATGCCCATGTTGTTGAGAGCGCGCGCCTCGTGGCGCTGCATGCCGATCGCGCGATAGATCACGAGCGCCTCGGCGTAGCTCTCGATCGATTGCTCGAGCTTGCCGATGTTCCACAGCGTGGTGCCGCGCTGGTTGAGGATCGTGGCGCGCGCGAGCAGCACGGGCGTGGGGGCGCGCTGGCCGGTCTCGGTGACCTTGGAGGTCTCCATCGCGTGATCGACGATCTCGAGCGCCTGCTCGACGAGGCGCAGCGATTCTTCGGCATTGCCGACGAGTCGCGCGATCGCCGCGCGCAACCGCAGCGCCTCGGACTCGACGAGTGGATCCTTGGCATCGCGCGCGTACTGGAGCGCGGGCGCGACGGCACGCAACGCCGCGGGTGCCTTGCCGACATCGATGTAGAACTGCGCGAGCGCGTTGTGCGCGACCGCGAGCTTGCCGGGCTCGCCGATCAGCTCGGCTTCCTTGCGCAGCGCGTGGAGCTCGCGCAGCTGCTGCGGGCGCTTCGCGAGCCGGCGCAGGATCTCTTCGCGCAGGCGATGCGCGGTGAACCGGCGCTCGTGGTCGTCGTCAGGCAGGAGCTTCAACGCGCGGGTGAGCTGACGGAACGCCTCGGCATTGCCGCCGAGCTCGGTCGCGTGCCCGGCCGCGCGGAGATACCGATCGGCGGCGGGGCCCGAATCGCCCGCGAGCTCGAGGTGCCGCGCGATCAACGCATCGTCCTGGCCAATGCGATAGCCGACCGCGTTCGCGATCCGCGCTGCGACCGAGCGATGCATCTGGACCCGGACCTCGGGAGGAATCATCCCGTAGGCGACGGTCATGGTCATGTCGTTCTTGAACCGGTACTCGCCATCGAGCGCCGAGACCAAGCCGCGACGCACGAGCTCGTCGAGCTCGAGCCGGACCGGCCGCCCGAGCAGTGCCGACAGCGACGCCGCCGAGACGTGACGACCGAGCACGGACGCATGCACGATCGCTTCTCGCTCCGTGCTTGGCAGGCCATCGATGCGGGCGAGCACGAGATCTTCGACCGAGGAGGGCACCTGGATCGGCGCATCGCGGCGCTCCCACCGCAACAGGCCCGGGTACTCGCCGCTGTCGAGATCCGCGACGAGGATGCCGCGCTCGATCAACATGTCGAGCAGCTCCTGGATGAAGAACGCGTTGCCGCCGGCGCGCACCGCGACCTGGGTCACGAGCTCGTCGATGTCGTGGCCTGGCACGAACCGCGCGGTCAGCATCTCGCGCCGCGCGGCATCGGTGAGCTCGTCGAGCATCACGATCTCGGTGCCGAGCTCCTTCGCCTTCGCGATGATCCGCGGCTCGGGCCGGCTCGTCATGATGCCGAACAACGGCCGTGGGGTCGGCACCTTGAGGAGCGCGCCGAATAGCTCCTGGCTGTCTTCATCAGCCCAGTGGATGTCTTCACCGACGAGCACGATCGGCTTGTCGCCCGCGAGCTGCTTCTCGATCCGGAGCAGCACCTTCATCAGCATCTGGCGCTGCGCCTCGGCATCCATCTTCTGGGTGACGAGGTGCCGCGCGCCGAGCAACATGCCGAAAATCTGGAGCGCGGCCCGCGCCTCGGGCCCGTTCTCTTCACCCGGCCACATCAGCGGCGCCGAGAGCAACAGCCGGCGCTCGACCTCGTGCGGCTCGGCATCCTCGGCGAGGCCGAGCACGTCGCGCGCGAGATCCGCGATCACTCCGTACGGCGTCATCGCGGTGCCGACGCGTGCGCTCGTGCGGATCACGACCGCTTCATCCGGGGCGAGGCCGTCGAGGAACGAGCGCACGAGCGTGCGCTTGCCGACGCCGGCATCGCCGACGATCACGATCTGGCGCTTGCGCTTGGTGACGAGCACGTCGCGCCACGCATCGCGCAGCGCCTTGAGCTCGAGCGCGCGACCGTGGAGCTGCGCGTTCGGCGGCATCGCGCGACGCTCGCGGATCCGCTGCGCGCGATCTTTGGGGCCACGCAGCCGAAACACGCGCGCGCGCTTGACGCCCGGATCGGTATCGTCGTCGACCAGCGGTTTGGATGCAGTCGTCCCACCGGGAGAATCATCCGGCAGATCGATCGCGGGCAGCGATTCGAAGGTCCACTCGTTGCGCGCCGCACGGAACACGCGTCCACCAACGAGGATCTCGGCACCGCGAGCCTGGCGCGCGAGCTTGTGCGCGAAGGCCGCGGTCGCTTCTTCGATCTCGAACGTCATCCCCTTGGTCTTGTCGTTCGCGGGACGCGGACGTACGAGCGCGACGCCGCGCTGGACCGCGAGGGCGAGCCGGAGCTCCGGTTCGACATCCGAGCCGATGCCATCGAGCGTGTCGACGAGCGCGAGCGCGAGCTTGATCGCGCGATCGGCATCGTCTTCGCTCGAGATCGGTAGACCGACGACGACGCGCAGCATCGTACCGTCGTCGCTGATCGCGAGATCCGATCCGTCCTCGGGCAGCCGCGGGAAATCGAGCAGCGCTTGATGCTTGAACGCGACATCGCGCGCCACCTTGTAGAACTCGTTGACGAGCGTGGCGGCGCCGCTCGTGCCGAGCCGCCGCTCGAGCGCGCTGAGCCCGACCAGCACGCCTTCGAGCACGTAGACGTACTTGCGCTCGCGCGCATCGCGCGCCGGCACTGGATCCGGCGTGGGTGGGCGCGCGTACTTCGCGAGCCCCGAGCCCGGCTGCGAGACCCTGCCGCTCGCTAGCCCGATCAGATCGACCGGCGCGCTGCCCGCATCGACGAGTGGCTCCGGCACGCCATCCGGAACCGAATCTTCGCTGCTGGGGCGCCTGCGCGCGGCATCGCCTTCGACCGCCGGGCGCGGCGTGACCACGCGATCCGCGGCGACGAGGCTCGCGAGTTGTTGGGCGATCTGGCTCGAATCGATCAGCGCGCCGGTCTGCTGGCCCCACTCGAGCTGGAACCGCCCGAGCTCGTGCTGGAGGTCGCGTGCGGTCTGAAACCGGTCGCGGCGATCGAACGCGAGCGCCTTGAGGATCGTCTTCTCGAGCGACTCCGACAGCTCCGGCGCGAAATCGCGTGGCCGCGGGATCTGGCCTGACTTGACCATCTCGAGCGCTTCTTTGCCCTTGCCGTGGAACAGCGGCCGCGCACATACCAGCTCGTAGAGGACGATGCCCGCGGCGAACACGTCGGAGCGGCAATCGACGACATCGCCGCGCGCTTGCTCGGGCGACATGTACGCGAACTTGCCCTTGATGACGCCGGCTTCCTCGTGAACATCGCGCGCGCGCGCGATGCCGAAGTCGACGATCTTGACGCTCCCGTCCCACGACAAGAGGACGTTCTGCGGCGAGATATCGCGGTGGACGATGCCGAGCGGCTCGCCGAACTCGTCGGTCTTGCGATGCGCGTAGTCGAGGCCCTTCGCGACCTGCTGGACGATGTACGCCGAGATCCCGTAGGGCAGCCGAACCCGGGCCTTCGCCGCCTCTTGCAACAGGCGCAAGAGATCGATGCCCTCGTTGAGCTCCATCGCGAGGAAGTACGTGTCGCCAACCGCACCGAAGTCGAACACCTGGATGATGTTCGGGTGGTTGAGTCCGAGCGCGATCTTCGCCTCGTCGACGAACATCGCGACGAACTGGCGGCTCCGCGCGTACGCGGTGTGGATCTTCTTGATGACCAGGGTCTTGTTGAGGCCCTGCGCCACGCTCGTGCGCGCGAGATAGACCTCGGCCATACCGCCGGTGCCGATCTTCCGGATGAGCTGGTATTTCCCGAACTGCTCCACCGTGCGGGGCAGATTTTAGCTCAGAGCGGCGTGATGACGACGTTGTCGAACCACGTATCGGTCTCCCAGTTGTTGAAGCCGAGGTACTCGTGATTCGCATTTTCGAGCGGGTGCGGGTCGTCGTATTCGAGGAATGGCGTTCCGTCGATCGACACCGCACTGCCATTCGGCCGTGCTCCTTCGCCCGGCATAGCCGGGCTCGAGATCCACCACGAGATCTTCGTGCCGCGGCGCTCGATCTTCCAGTGGTAGTGCTGGTTCGCCACGACCCGGATATCGGTGCGCGCGGCCATGTCTTTGCCGTGCTCGTCGAGCCGGGCGATGATCGACTTCTGGTTGTACCAACCGCCAAACACGATCTCGTAGCCGGTCGCCATGTACGCCCCTCCATCGGGGTCGTAGGACTTGCCGTCGCCAAACAGCTCGATCTTGATGTCGCCCCGCTTCTCGGTCGACCAGCAGTCGAGCTCGATCCGGACATCGTGCGGGAGCTTCTTGCGCAGCCACATCGGGTGGTTGTGGGCTCCGTGGGCCGAGAGGTGGCCGTCGACGAGCGCGTAGCCCGAGCCGGTGACATAATAGTCGCTGCCCGGCCTGCCGGTCCTAGCAAAGGTTTCGGTCCAGGTCTCGGTGACCGGGGCCGGATCGCGGACTTTGCAGGCCGTGAGGGCTGCGAGAAGGGTCAGGACTGGCCAGCGCCTCATGCGGACGACTCTATTGTCAGAGGGGCTGCATAATCTAGGGGTGTGGAAGGCACACTGTCCCTGTTTGACTGGCGGCCAGCGCCAGCGGCGGACAGCACAGCCGCGCCCGCGGAGCCGAGGATCGTGGTCTTCGACTGTGAGACCACCGGCATCGATTTCGCGAAGGACCAGGTCATCGAGCTGTGCGTCCAGCACGGGCTCGGCCCCACGGCGACCAGCCGGACCTGGCGGATCCGCCCCAGCGTTGCGATCCATCCCGCCGCGCAGGCGGTCCACGGGATCAAGATGGACGATCTCGCCGGGTGCCCGCTGTTCGGCGAGTACGTCGACGAGATCATCGCGGTGTTCACGCATGCCGATGTCATCGTTGGCTATAACATCTCGTTCGATATCGAGATGCTCCAGGCCGAGCTCGCACGCATCGAGCGGCCACCGCTCGATCTCACGACCAAGAAGCTCGTCGATGCGTTTCGGCTGTGGCAGCAGTGCGAGCCGCGCAGCCTGATGCACGCGCATCGTCGCTTCGTCGGGGACGAGTTCGCGTCGGCCCACTCCGCGAGCGCCGATGTCGCCGCGACGGGGCGCGTGCTCGTCGGCATGCTCGAGCACTTCAAGCTCGCGGATCAGGATTGGCAGCAGATCGCGAGCGTGTGTGATCCACTCCCGGGGCGCGCGAGCTGGGTCGGGCCGTCGCGTCACCTCCGGTGGGAAGGGGATGCGATCGTCGTGGGTTTCGGCAAGCACACCGGTGCCGCGCTCCACGAGCTCGCGGCCGGCCCCGATCGATCGTTCTTGCAGTGGGTGATGCAGAAGGACTTCCCGGCGCACGTCGTCGAGATCTGTAAGACCGCCCTCGAGCGCCCGGCCGCGGAGCTCGTGCAGTGGGCGCGCGAGCGGTTCGGCCAGCCGGCACCGACCGCGCAACCACCGTTCGCCCAGAAGTAGCCCGCTGCGGTAACGTTCGACCATGCGGAACGTGTGGATGATCGCGGTCTTCGGGGTCCTCGCGGTCTTCGGGGACCTCGCAATGGGCTGCGGCAAAGGCGGCACCAACCTCGATAGCCGGATCGACGCGCTCACCACAATCAAGGCCGAGGTCTGCGCGTGCAAGGACAAGGCGTGTGCGGACACCGCGCATGACAAGTACGTCGCGCTCAAGAATCAGAACTCCAAGGACGATCGGCCGACCGACGATCAGATGAAGCGTTACGAAGACGCGCGCCAGCAACTCCAGGCGTGCTGGCACGAGCTGAACGGCACCGCCGACACCGGCTCGTCTATGAAGTAACGCGATCCACGCGGATCCGATCGACGAGCTCGCGGAGGTGAGCCCGATGCCCATGCCGCCGTCCGAACGATCGAGTCCAGCTTCGGCCTGCGCGAACAGCTCGAACACGCGATCGAGCATGCTCGGATCGATGCCGATGCCCTGATCGATCACCCGAAGCTCGCAGATTTCAAATTCCGTGCGCGCTTTCCGGAGTCCGAACGAGCAGATCCAGGGCGCAAATCGTAGAACGAGCGCACACCGCGCCTGTCGGCCGCTGTCAGATGCGCGTTCCTGCCACGCGATGTCGAGGAAACGCGAACGTCACGCCATGCTCCCCTCTGCAGCGAGCTCGACTGTCACGCTCGGCCATGCGGAGAGGCGACGTGTAGCTCTGAAGCAGACGGTCTACTGGATGCCGTACTTCTCGAGCTTGTAGTAGAGCGCCGAGGTCTTGATCCCGAGCAGGCGTGCGGTCTCGGTCTTGACCTGTCCCGCCTTCGCATAGGCCTTCAAGATCAGCTGGCGCTCGAGGTCATCGAGGATCTCGGGCAGGGACATCTCGCGCGGCACGTCGAGCCGATCCTCTTCGTTGCCGCCCTGGAGAAACTGCGGCAGCGCGACTGGCGTGAGCGCTTCACCTTCGGCGAACACCAGCGCCTGCTCGATCGCGTTCTCGAGCTCGCGCACGTTGCCCGGCCAGTGGTACGCCATGATCCGACCGAGCGCGGCGTCGCTGATCGTGCGGACGCGCGGGTTGGTTTTCGGGCCGAGCTTCGCGATGAAGTGCGCGACGAGCTGCGGAATATCCTCGCGGCGCTCGCGCAGCGGCGGCAGCTTCACCGGCAACACGTGCAGGCGATAGAACAAGTCCTCGCGGAACCGCCCCGCGGCGATCTCGACCTCGAGCAGTTTGTTCGTTGCCGAGATCACGCGGACGTCGACCTTGATCGGCGCTTCGCCGCCGACGCGCTCGAACTCTTGTTCCTGCAGCGCGCGCAAGAGCTTCACCTGCATCGCAGGTGGCACGTCGCCGACCTCGTCGAGGAACAGCGTGCCGCCATCGGCGAGCTCGAACCGGCCGAGCTTCTGCTTGATCGCTCCCGTGAACGCGCCCTTCTCGTGGCCGAACAATTCGCTCTCGAGCAGGGTTTCGGTCAGCGCACCGCAGTTGACCTTGATGAAGGGCCCCTTCGCGCGCTTGCTCAAGCGATGGATCGCGTGCGCGACGAGCTCCTTGCCGGTGCCGCTCTCGCCGGCGATGAACACCACCGTGTCGCTGACCGCGACCTTCTCGACCGTGCGGCGCACGACCGCCATCTTCTCGCCGCCGCCGACCATCTCGGCGAACTTGCCTTCGGTCTCACCGCGCAAGTACTCGACCTGCGCATCGGCCTTGCGCAACAGGCGCCGCTCGGCGACGAGATCGATCGCGCGCATGACCTTGAGCTTGACGACCTCGGTCTGGATCGGCTTGGTGACGAAGTCGAACGCGCCGAGCTTCATCGCCTCGACCGCGGTCTCGACCGTTCCGAACCCCGTGATGATCATGATCGGCACGTCGCGATCGATCGCCGAGATCTGCTTGAGCACGTCGACGCCGGTCGTGCCCTCCATCTTGAGGTCCGTGATCACGAAGTCGGCGGGCTTCTTCTTGAACGCGTCGATGCCGGCTTGCCCGCTCGCGGTGATCACCGCCTCGTGGCCGAGCTTCTTGACCACGTGCGCGAGTCCTTCGCGCACCGTCTCGTTGTCGTCGATGATGAGGATCGTGGCCACGAACTGACGTATCACGGACACGCGGTCCGATGTTCGGTCGGACGCCGGACAGCCCGTCGAGACAAATCGCGAGGTCGAGCGGGCAACCGAGCGGCATCGTCTTTGCTGTAGCTCGTCGCGAATCGCAGCCGTAGAATGAAGCAAGGCCGTGGAGACGAACGACATCACCGTGCTGGTCCTGCGCGAGATCCGCGACGAGATGAAGGGAATGCGCGCAGAACAGCAGCAAACCAACGTGAAGCTCGAGTCCGTGGACCATCGGCTCGAGTCGGTGGAGCATCGACTCGAGTCGGTGGAGCATCGACTCGAGTCGGTCGAGACGCGGGTTGCGGGAGAGCGCCGCATTCCGTAGTCAGCCAGGCAGGCTGATCACGAAGGTGGTCTCCCCGTCAGCGCTCGTCACCGTGACCTTGCCGCCGTGATCAGCCGCGATGTCGCGCACGAACGCGAGGCCGAGGCCGGTGCCCTTCTCGCGGGTCGTGAAGAACGGCTCGAACAGCTTGCCGGAGGTCTCGGGCGAAATCTCGCGACCGCGGTTCCACACCGAGAGCTCGACGGTATCGCCCGACTTCCTTGCCGCGAGCCGCACGTTGCCAGCGCCGGTGTGGCCAGCCGTCGTCGCGGCCTGGATCGCATTGCGCGTGAGGTTGAGGAGCGCACGCCGGAGCTGGCCGCGATCGGCGCTCACGATGGAGATGTCGATCTGCGAGGCGACCTCGAGCTCCGAAGGTGCGAGCTGGATCACCTCGGCGAACAGCTCGTCGATCTCGACCGTGGCGAGCTCGGGCTTGGGCCGGCGCGCGTACTCTAGGAAGTCGTTGACGACCCGCTCGAGGTAGTCGAGCTCGCGTTGGATCTTGTCGACGTGACCGCGGCGCTCGTCCCCGGGCTCGATCTCGTCGCGCAAGATGCCGGCGAACAGCGTCATGCCGGCGAGCGGATTGCGGACTTCGTGCGCGATGCCCGCGAGCATCTGCTGCATCTTCGCGTCGCGTTCGGCGAGCTGGATGCGCATGCGGTCCATCGTGTCGCCGAGCAGGCCGAGCTCGTCGCGTGTCTTGATCGAGACCGGGGCATGCAGATCGCCAGCGCCGATCCGCTCGGCCGCAGCGGCGAGGCGGCGGACGTTGCGCGTGATCAAGAACGTCGCGAGCACGGCCGCGAGCACGCTGACCGCGGCGAGGCCGGCACCCCACGCGAACAGCCGCGTGCGGAGATCCGACAGGCGTGAGAAGTACGAAGCGGGGGCTTGAGCGCCGAGCGCGAGCACGATCTCGGGCTCGGTCTCCGAGGCGCGCACCGGTGCGTAGCCGGTCTTGTAGGTGACGAGGTCGTTGCCTTCGAAGGTGACCGAGGATCGCGAGGCCCCGGCGCCGAACACCTGCGCGAGCTCGGTGCGATCGAGCTCGGCGCGATAGTAGTGCATGCCGATCGCGGCATCCTTGGAGGTGTCGGCGCGCGCGTCGAAGCGCTTGTCGAGGACGAACAGGCGCGCGCCCGTCGCTTGCGACACCAGCTCGAGCTTCTTCTGCACGTTCTGATAGGCGCGCGCGGTCTCGTCGCCAGGAGAGGCTTCGGCGAGGTACTTGCCACGGACCTGGGTGGCCGCGCTCGCCGCGATCGCGGTCAGTCGACGGCCGAGCTCCTCGTCGAGATCGTGGCGGCTGACTTCGTACGCGACGACCGCAAACAGCACGAACAAGATCACGACGGGTAAGACAAGCGCGCCGAGCAGCTTGACGAAGATGGGCGCCCGGAACCGCACTTAGGGCCCCGACGGGATGGGCGGCTGCTCGTGATCGTCGGCGTGACACGCGTGTGCGAGCAGGCCGATCACGAGCGGGATCAACAGCACCGCACCGACCAAGCCCCAGCGCTTGAGCGGCGGCAGCTGGTCGTCACCCGAGGCGGTAGCCGACGTGTTGGAATGCGACGCCGGACGGTAGACCGGATCCGGCGGCGCAGCTGCGTGGATCATCAGCTCGGGCGTCGTGAACAGCGGCGGCTGCACGGTGGTGGCGTCGTCGGCCAGCGGCGCGCGTACCGGCCCGACCGGGGCCACGACCGGCGCGCGAGGTTTGATCACCGACCGGCGTGCGCGGGCGTCCCGCTGGCGAAGCCGCGACCTCCGAAGCACGCACGCTCGAAGATGCCACGGTTCGACGCGTGCGCCGAACAGCTTCGCGAGATAGTCGGCGACCGATTTCGCGCTGGTGCGGAGCTCGTGATCGATCGCGAGGGTCTCCAGCCCGTTTCGTAGATCGTACGCGGTCTGGTAGCGAGCCTCGGGCGCCTTCGCGAGGCAGCGCATGATGATCTCGTCGAGCTGGCGCGGAATGTCGGCGCGAATCGTCGATGGTGCCGGGACCTCGGCTTCGACGATCATCGCCATCGTCTGGTAGTCGTTCGTGCCCTTGAACAAGCGCCGCGCCGTCGCGAGCTCGTAGAGCACCGTGCCGAGCGCGAAGATGTCGCTGCGCCGATCGAGGCGCTTGCCCACGCACAGCTCGGGCGACATGTACGGTGCTTTGCCGAGCGCACCCGCGCGCGTGTTCTGGCTCGTGAGCGCGGGCTTTGCGAGCCCGAAGTCGACGAGCTTCACGCTGCCATCGTAGCCGATCAGGATGTTGCTCGGCGAGACGTCACGATGGACGAGGTCGAGCGGCTCGCGGTCGCGGTACTCGTGCGCGTGGTGCAGGCCCGCCGCCGCCGCCGCACCGACCGCCACGACCTGCTCGATCGGAACCAGCACATCGGTCGCGCAGACCTTCGCGAGCACGCGACGGAGGTCCTCGCCATGGACGTACTCCATCGCGAAGAAGTAGCCGCCCTGCGCTTCGTCGATGTCGAAGACCTGGACGATGTTGTGATGGTGCAGCGCCGCGCCGATGCGTGCCTCGTCGAGGAACGCAGCAACCGACCGCGCATCGACCGCGTGCTCCGGTCGGATCTGCTTGATCACGACGTGACGCTGAAACCCCTCGAGCCCACTCGAGCGGGCGAGGAGCACGTCCGCAACGCTCCCGCGCGCGAGGCGCTGCAGGATCTCGTAGCGGCCGAGCTGTGACATTCGGGCGGACCACAGCCTAGCACTGGGGTTTTCAGATCCGCCTGTTTCTACAGCGCTTTGTAGCCTTGGCTAGCCACGGGACTAGCAACGAGCGTAGCCTCGGGGCTAGCGCTTGCTGAACTGGAAGCGAGCGCGAGCGGCCTTCTGGCCATACTTCTTACGCTCCTTCTTACGCGGATCGCGGGTCACATAACCAGCGGCCTTCAGCTTCGGACGGAGGTCCGAGTCGATCTTCATCAGCGCGCGCGTGATGCCGTGACGGATGGCGCCTGCCTGCGAGGACATGCCACCACCGACGACCGTCGCGATCACGTTGTAGTTCGCGAGCAGAGTGACTTCTTCGAGCGCCTGGCGAATCACCATCCGAGCGGTCGGGCGCGAGAAGTAATCCTCGTCGCTGCGATCGTTGATCGTGAACTTGCCTTCACCCGAGGTCAGCCAGACGCGAGCGATCGCGGTCTTGCGGCGGCCAGTGGCGTACGTCTTCGGAGCTGCAGTTGCCATTAGTTCTTGATCTCCAGCACGCGCGGCTGCTGAGCGGCGTGCTCGTGCTCGCCACCCTTGTACATCTTCATCTTCTTGATGACGCGACGGCCGAGCGGGCCCTTCGGCATCATTCCCCAGACGGCCTCGTAGATCGCGTGCTCGGGATCGTTCGCGAGAACTTCCTTGGCAATGCGAGTACGAATTCCGCCCGGGAAGAGCGTGTGATGGCGGTAGAGCTTCTTCTCGGGCTTGGTGCCCGTGAGCTTCACTGCGCCCGAGTTCAACACGATCACGAAGTCGCCCATGTCGACGTTCGGCGTGTAGGTCGGTTTGTGCTTGCCGCGAAGAACCATTGCGATCTTCGAGGCGAGGCGGCCGAGGGTCTGGCCCGTGGCGTCAACCACGTACCATTCGCGCTGGGCTTCGCCCGCTTCCTTGGTGAGCCAGAAGCTCTTCTGCATCATCGTCATATCGGGGCTTTCGAAAGAGCGGATCTTCTAGAAGGTTGCGAAAGCGCTGTCAAGACGGTCGCGCAAGTGACCTGAGTGTGCGTTCAGTGTCACCGGGCTGTGGTACCACCTTTGAGTGCGCGTTGGCTTCATTCTCAAGCCGGATAAAACTCAGGCCGGTGTCTTATTAGAGGACCTCGTCCCGTGGGTCCTCAAAGAGGGCCATGTACCTGTCGTCACGACGGAAGATCAGGTTTCGCCAGCCGGGGCGCAGATCGTCCCGGAGGAGAATTTCGGCTCCGAATGTGACCTCGTGGTGTGTTTAGGAGGCGATGGCACCATCTTGCGCGCGGCCCGGCTGGTTGCAGATTTAGGTCGGCCGGTCCTCGGGATAAATCTCGGTCAGCTCGGGTTCCTGGCGGGATTTTCACCGGCCGAAGCCAAAGAAGCCCTCGCCGAGGCGATCGCCGGCAAGCTGAAGTGCTCTCCGCGGATGCGGCTCGCGGTCACGTACAAGCGCGCGTGCGCCGAGCCTGTCACGCGTCACGCCTTGAACGATGCGGTGATCCATCAAGGCGCGATGGCGCGCTTGATCGACGTCGAGGCGTACTGCGATGGCCAGCCGATCGCCGCGTATCGCGCCGATGGATTGATCATCGCAACACCGACGGGATCGACCGCGTACAACATGGCCGCGGGCGGACCGATCGTCGTGCCGGGCCAGGCGGCGATGACGATCACGCCGATCTGCGCGCACGCGCTGACCAACCGGCCGCTCGTGATCGGCGCGGGCGCCACGATCCGCTTGCAGCTCGGCGCGGATGTTCGCGGCGTGTTGATCACCGTCGACGCCCAGTGGGGCCATTCGTTCTTGCCGGGGGACATCGTCGAGATGACCGCGGCAGCCAAACCGCTCGTGATGTTCGCGGGCAAGCAGAGCTTCTTCGACGTGATGCGCGACAAGCTCCACTGGGGCGCGCGCTCGGACAAGAAGGCCAAAGGAGGTTCGTGATGTTGCGCCATCTTCGTGTCACCA
>JAYWCI010000150.1:0-26592 GCA_043780895.1 Kofleriaceae bacterium
CCGATCGAGCCGTATCGCGAAGACGACCGGCCGAGGGTTACGCCACCTCGTGAAGAGAACGAACGCGGAGTCATGATCATCGATATTTGATCATCTGACCTTTAACCACATCTGCCCCATTTCAAAGGCTTCTTCACCACTCGGTGACGGAGTCTTTCGCGCTTTCGGCGACCACGGGATGGTAGATACCGGCCATGGCATCGCGGGCTTCGGGGGCGGCACTGGAACGCGCGCCCAGCGTACCGTCCGTGCCCGAGGTCGTCGATGCCGTCAGCGAAGGCGCCACGCCAGCGCCGCCGCAGAAGCGGACCGCTGGTCACGTCCTCACGATCCTCGTCGGCCTCGTAGGCTGGTTCGTGGTGGTCGGCTTGCCAGCCCTCCACATCGTGCCTCACGACGTACCTTCGGGGCCGCTCGCGATCGGTCTGTTCGTCACGATCATCCTGGCGGCGCGCGCTCTCGCGTTTCGCCTGGTCGATGCGAGCGTGCTGTCGCTCGATTCTGCGTATTACGTCGCGGCCGCGCTGTGCGTCGGCACGATCGAAGCGGGCACGCTCGTCGCGCTCGCCCTGACCGTCGATGCGAGCGTGCGGCTCGCGATCGCCGTGCGCCGCGATCGCCGAGACCCCGATGGCTGGTGGGCCGAGGTCGGTTACGTCCTCTACTTCGGCGGCATGAGCGGCGGCTTGCTCGTCGCGTGCGGCTGGATGTTCGGCGCCGACAAGCTGGTCGGGCACCATCCATCGCCGTGGAACGCGGCGCTCCACGTCATCGCGATTGCCGGCGTGTTGCTGGTCTCGCACTACGCGATCCAGGGCATCCGTCATCGCCTGCTCGGTCACTCGCTGCGTGGCTACCTCCGCGAGCTCGCACTGCCGGGCATCGCCGCCGAGGCGTCGCTGATGCCGATCGGCGTCGTGCTCGTACTGCTCTATGATCCCGATCAGCCGCTCGGGTTCGTGCTGCTCTCGATCACGTATCTCCTGATCAACTTCGTGTTCGCACGGCTGTCGCGAACGAGTAAGTTGCTCGAAGAGCGCGTCCACGATCTCGAGATCCTGAATGCGACGGGGCGACGCTTCTCCTCGTCGCTCCACGTCGAGGAGCTCGTCGAAGCGGTCGCGCGCGAGACCTCCAATGCGATTCCCGATGCCGATGCGGTCGCGCTGATCCACCGCCGCGCAGGGCGCGATTCGGAGCTGATGATCGACAGCTACGATCGCCAGGCCGACAAGTTCTTCCGCACCGCGATGGTCGCGGGGGCGGGCGCGGCGGGGTGGGTGATGCTCAATGGCACCTCGCGCTCGATCGAGGACCTCACGCTCGCTGATATCGAGAGCGACGGAGCGGAGCACGGCATCCGCTCGTGGCTCGGCGTGCCGCTCGTGATGTACGGCGAGGTCGAAGGCGTGATCGCCGTGCAGTCGACGCGGCCCAAGGCCTTCGGCCCCGAGAGCGTGCGGTTGCTCGAGGCCCTGGCGCTCCAGATCGCGGCCGCGCTGCAGAACGCGCATCTCTACGAGCTCGCGATGGTCGACGGCCTGACCGGTCTCTACGTTCGTCGCTACTTCGACGCGCGGATCGAAGAAGAGATCGCACGCTCGGCTCGCTACAAGACGGCGTTCTCCGTGATCATGATGGACGTCGACGATTTCAAGAAGCTGAACGACAACTACGGGCACCTCGTCGGTGACCGGGTGTTGCGCGCCATCTCGACCGTCGTGAAGTCCCAGATGCGCGGCGTCGATACGGCGACGCGCTACGGCGGCGAAGAGATCGCGGTCGTGTTGCCGCGGACCGAGATGGTTGGCGCCTACAACCTCGCCGAGCGCATCCGCGAGGGCATCGCGGATCTGCGGCTCACCACCGATGACGATCCGCCGAGGGTGCTCACCGTGAGTGCGTCGCTCGGGATCGCGGCGTTCCCCGAGAGCAAGGCACTCGATGGCACCGACCTCGTGCGCCGCGCCGATCGCGCGCTGTATCGCGCGAAGAAGATGGGCAAGAACCGCGTCGAGCTGTTCTGGAGCGACGAGTCGGGCCCTCAACGCCTCGACACCCTCGACGGGGAAGAGGGCGCCGCGCTCGCCACGCCGGTGAATCGCGAAGAGCCTGTCGACGTATGAGCGAGGATCGCATGCACGGCCGTCGGTGGGCGGAGCGCAAGGTCGGGCTCGCACGGTTGTGGGCGCGAACCAAGCAAGTGCTGACCTCGGATCCGACCAGCTCCGATGAAGACGACCGCGTGATCGACGAGGAGGCCGCGAAGGTCCTCGCTGCACAAGCGGGCAGGTTGAAGGGCGGGCTCGCGAAGGTCGCGCAGCTCGCCGCGTACGATCCGGGTGCCGCTCTCGGCAACAAGCGTGGCGCGACCCCCGCTGCACGCGCGGTGCTCGGAAATCTGTGGAGTCAGGCGCCCGCGGTCAGCGGTGCTTCGATCAGCAGCGTGATCGAAGCCGACCTCGGCACGTCGCCGCAGGCGCTGTTCGCGAGCTGGGAGCAGACGCCGCTCGCGGCCGCATCGCTCGGTCAGGTCCACGCCGCGACCCTGCACGATGGCACCTCGGTGGTCGTGAAGGTCCAGTATCCCGGTATCGCGGATGCGCTGCGCGCGGATCTCGACGACGCGAGCTTCATCCGCCGCCTCGCCGGTGCCGAGATCGGCGAGACCCTCGATGCGCGCGCGCTCGCGGTGCTCGGCGATGCCGTGCGCGGCGAGCTCGACTATCGCGCCGAAGCCGCGAGTCAGGCCCGGTTCTCCGCGGCGTGGGCTGACGATCCGGTGATCCGGGTGCCGCGCGTGATCGAAGAATTTTCGACGGCGCGCGTGCTCACGATGACGCGCGCACCGGGCCGCTCGATCCCTGATCTCGCGGGCGCGTCGGCCGAGCTCCGTACGCAAGCCGCGCTCGGCATCTATCGCGCGGTGTGGGGCAGCCCACTCGTCCATCGCTTGCTCAACGCCGATCCGAACCCCGGCAATTTTCTCGTCGAAGAGAAGGCCGATGGCCACGTGCTCGTGTGGTGCTTGGATTTTGGCTGCGCGCTCGAATTGCCAGAGAGCGTACGCGATGCGGATCGCGAGCTGTGGTGGGGGCTCCTCGACGAGGATGGCGCCGCGGCGGCCGAGCGGTTCCGGATGGCGCTGTCGCGCTCGGGCCTGCTCAAGCGCAGCGATTCGCTCGCGACCAGCGCGCATCGCGATTGGGAGCGGGCGCTCGTCGCACCGCTCGCGACGCAAGGCGAGTTCCACTGGAACAGCGCGTACGCGAGTGACCTCGCGGAGACCACGGGGCGCGTGCTCGCCGCCGGCGGCATGACGCTGCCTGGCGACGTGTTGCTGCTGTGGCGCCAGCGGCTCGGTGCCGCCGCCGTGATCGCGATGCTCGATGCGAAGGCTCCGTTCCGACGCGCGCTCTACGACTTGATCGGGCACGGCAAGCGCGCGCTGCGTTAGTGGTCGGTTAGCGTCTTCAGAAACGCGACGATGTCCGCGACGTCGGCTGCGTCGGGCACGCCATTGAGCTTCACCGCTTCGGAGAGGGTCTTGATCGATCCGTCATGAAAGAACCGCGGCCGCACGGCGACGTTGCGCAGCGACGGGATCCGGAACATCCCGCACAGCTCGGGGTGCGCGGCGAGGTCGGTCCGCGCGCACAAGCCGCGGTCGACAACTCTCGCGGCCGGCAGCTTCACCGTGCCGTAGCCGAACGTCGTGAAGATCGGCGTGCGCCCCGAGTCCGGGTGGCACGCCGCGCAGCTCGCTTCGAATCGTGCGCGACCGCGAGTTTGCGGTGCGGTGAGCACGGCCTTGCCGCGACCGACGTCATCGAAGTCGCTCGCGTACGGGAAAAACCGCGCGCGATCCTCGGTGTACACGTCGAGTGCGAGGACGATCGCCTCCATCGCTTGATCGTTGGAATCGAAGATGTCCTGGCCGTAGGTGTCGCGGAACTGTCTCGCGATCCGCGAGCTCGCGAGCTTCGTCGCGAGCTCGTGCGGCGACGCGATCGCCATCTCGTCGGCGGAGAACCAGGCGGCACGCAGCTGTTCGTGCATCGTTGCGCGGCCGTCCCACATGAGGCCGCCGCTGGGCCCGGCCTTGCCGAGCATGAACGGCGGCGCACCTTGCAGGTAGCGCAGCGACGGCGCCACACGTCGACCCGGATGCGGCTTCGCCTCGCCGAAAGCGTGCGCGGGGTCGTGGCAGCTCGCGCAGGATCCCGCGCGTGACAGCGTTCGTTCGCGAAACAGCAGCTCTCCAAGCGTGCGGAGCTCGACGAGGAGCGGTGCGCGCGTGAACGTCGCGGTGAAGGACTGCGTCCCCGGTGCGTGCGGTCCAGCCGCATCACCGACGACGACGGTCGCGGCATCGCCAACCACGTTGACGACGGCTGGGCCCTCGGGCGGGGCCGCCGCTGGCGGCGGTGGGCTCGCGGAAGTGCCGCACGCGCCGAGCGCTGCGAGCGCGACGAGACTGGTCACCGTGAACCTGTTCATGGCGCTCGACTCCGAGTTAGCCGCCGCCGTACGTGTAGCGAAGGTAGAGGCGCGAGTCGATCGCCTTCATGTTCGCGAACTGCGGGATCAAGAACGCATCGACGCCGAGGCCCACCGCGTAGTGGCGGTTCTCGAGCTGGTACTCGATGCCTGCACCACCGTGGAACGTGATCGAGAAGCGCTCGCCCGGGTCGGTGATCTTGACCGCCTCGAGCACATTCGACGAGATCATCGCGATGCCGGCGCCGCCCTCGAGGAACAGCGCGATGCGTTCGAAGCGACCGCCGAGCCGACCATCGAGACCGCCGCGGTAGAGCTGAAAGAACTGCCCGGTCGGTGGCGGTGGCGTGGTCGCCTCGTGCGTCGACGCCGCGGCGTAGATGCCGAGCGAGAGGAACGAGAAGATATCGCGGCCGATGCGGAGCGAAATCTCGGGACCGACCGCCGCGTCCTTCGAGGTCTTCGGCAGGAAGGCCGTCGCACCGAGGCCGCCTTCGGCGAAGAAGCCGGTCGATGCAGTCCGCGGCGGTGCCTCGACGACCGGCTCCTCGACGCTTGGCATCACAGCAGCCGGCGGAGGCGCAGGCGTGGCATCAGCACCCATCTAGCTGAATTCTACGATCGTTCTGCGAGCTACGGCGTGTACGCGGGCACGAAAGCAGCCGGGTCGAGGATCGTGAGCTCGGCGGCAGGCGCGTTCATGCCCATGTCGTGGATGACATCGTCGACGTGCGGGCGGACGCGAACGTCGAATGCGATCGTCATATGCGTGTCGGCTTCCATCGAGATGTCGACGCGGATGATGTTGCGGAACGCCGAGCGCGGCACGGCGCTTCCCATCGGAACCTGTGGTGGTGGACCGCCACCGGTCGTCGCGGGCTTCTGGACCGCCGAGAGCGGCTGGAACGACGCGTCGTTCTTGTTCACGGTGAGCGTCGCCGCGTACATGTTGATGTTCGCGCGCGAGATCTGATCTAGATCGATCGCCGCTTCGAGCAGCTGGTCCTCGCGGAAGATGCCGTCGTACTGGCCCTTCGCCTGGAGGTCGATCGGGGTGTTGCCGGCGAGGTTCGGCGCGGGAGGCGATTCGTCGCCACCTGGCATGATCATCGTAGGGTCCCACGCGAACTTCTCGTTCGCCGCGTCGAGCGCGACCTTCACGGTGCCGGGTTTGTCGTCGAGGTTCAGCACCGTGTACTCGACGGAGATGTCGTACTGGTCGACGCGGTAGAGCGGCACCTCGACATCGGCAGGCAAGGTCTTCTGGAGATCCTCGCGCTTCTTCGTGAGGTCCGCGGTCTCGGGCCGGACCGGGATATGAAGCGAGCCAACGACGATCGAAGGCGAGTCCTTCGCGCCGCCGATCACCATCGCGTTCGCACTATCGAGCTTGCACGCGTCCTTCGTATCGGCGGTGCCGCAATCGATGTATCGGGGATCGTTCGCACAACCCACAGCAGCGATACCGACGAGCGAGATCGAAATGAGCATCTTCATGGTCAGCCTCCTCCTTGCGAGTAAACGAACGGCCACTTCACGTTCGACGTTCCGCCCTTGGCCGGGAACTTGAGACGCATCAGGTTCGAGTTCACGCAGCTCTCGACCTCGTCGTTCTTGAGCGTGCTGCCACCGGCGTTGCGTGCGCTCTTGACCGTGCCGTCGCCGCTGATCACGAACTGCATCTTCAGCGTGCCGCCCAGGCCCGGATTGCGATTGAGCTCTTTCTGGTAGCAAGCCTTGAACAAGCCGGCGCGCGACACGATCACCCGCTTGATCTCCTCCTCGGTCAGGCCGTTGAAGTCACCTTCACCGGTGCCGACCGCGACCTTGACTTCCTTCATCCCCGTACCGCAAGGCGGGTTCGCACAGTTGCCGCCGCCGGGGCGATTGCCACCCGTCGCGATCGGACCCTTGTTCGAGACGAAGTCGCCTTCGGCATCGCCGCCACCCCCGTTGCCGTGGCCTTTGCTGCCACGCGTGGTGCCCGTGCCGTTGCCGGCGCCGACGCCCGTGCCACCACCCGGCCCGAAGCCGAGGTCACCGGGCTTGAGCGTTTCGCCCTTGATGCCGGTGAACTTCGACAGGCTCGTATCGAGGTTGTGGTTGATGATGTTGTCGATCGTCTTGACGTTCTTGCCCTCGAACAGCGCGACCTTCGGCGGCGCGGGCGGCACATCCTTCGCGTTCGGATCGCGTGCGCGCTCCTTCTCGCCTTTGCCGCCTGCTGCACCTTGATCGTTCTTGGTCGCGGTGTTCTTCGGCTTCTCGGGCGTCGCCGCAGCGGCGGTCTGTTCCTTCTTCGCGCCGGTGTTCTTTGGCTTCTCGGGCGGTTGCTCCGGCTCGAGGCGAGTCACGAGGTACGTGCCGGTCAGCTCGCGGCTGCCCGGATAGACCCAGTCGTTGCCCGCTTGGTAGAGCTTGAACGTCGCGACGAGGAACGCCGCGTGGAGCAGGACCGAGAAGCCGAGCGAGCTCTGCGCTCCTTCATCCTGCCGCGTGATCGCATAGCCGAGCGAGGCGAGCGCGAGGGCCGCGGCCGGGAACACGGCGCCGCGGAACAACGCTTCCGCGACCTTCATCAGCGTGTCGCTGCCGAGCAGCGTGTAGTCCGGATCGCGCATCTTGAAGTAGAAGATGGCGCCGAGCACGAGCGCGGAGATCAGATAGCCACCGAGCCCGGCGGCGATCACTTGCGGCGTGAAGAACGGCTGTGCGTCCTCGACGGGGACGAACTGGAAGAACAGCTTGTAGTCACCGCTCTCGTCGAGCTCGATGACGCCCCAGTCCTTGCCACTGATGTGCGCCGCGCGGAACCCGCCGACGTTCTCGCTGCTGCCGTCACCGCGCGCGACGAAGTCGGCGACCTTGGTCTCCTTGCCGTCGATGCAGATCGTGCCGCGCATCCGCTCACCGAGCGTGAGCAAGTAGCCCCGGTTGCCGGGGCGAACGATCGCGAACTCTTTGGGCAGCCCGATATCGGGCACGATGAACGTCGGCTTGCCGGAGTGACCGACGGTGATGGTCGTCGGCTTCTCGAGCACGACGTCTTCCATCACCTCGTCGCACCAGATCAGGGCCGTGCGGAGTGCGACCGGCTTGCCGTTCACAGCGATTCTTCCTCGACCGATTTGACCATGTGCAGAATGAACGAGCGCTTCTCGAGGCTCGCACGCTCGAGCTCTTCGTTGGCGCGCTCGAGAAAGTAGAGCAGCTGGGGCGAGCGGTTCGAACCGTTCAGCGACAGACCGCTGAAGTCGAAGTTCTTCACCTTGCCGGTGCCGGACTCCTTCGCGGTGACGCTCGGTTTGTCGCTCTTGTCGCTCTTGTCGCTCTTGTCGCCGGGGTCTTGCTTCGGTGTCTTGTCCGCCGGAGGCGGCGCTTTCTTACCTCTCGGCTGCGCGCTTACCGGTGCGGCGAACGCACACATGGCGAGGACCAGAGCGGCTCGTAGCCCCCAACTGTGGGCAGTAGCCCTCACTTGCATTTGACGTCCTTGCACCTGGTCTCGGCGTCCTGGCGTTTCCCGTGGCTCGACGGAGCTTCTTGCAGATAGCGCTCCAGATCCGCCTTCCCACCGGCGTTGTCCTCGGTGAAGTCTAGCTTGAGTACGACGAGGTTCCACATGGCATCTGCGCGGGGCGTGCTCTTCTTCGGAGCATCTTTGACCACGCGATCCCAGGTCTTCTTGGCTTCGTCGTACGCCTTGCCGCCGCGCTGGGCGACGCCGAGCGCGACCGCCGCGGCGTAGTCATCCGGGCGCTTTTCCACGATCGCGGCGAGCTCGCTCTTGGCGCGCGCATAGTCGCCGGCATCGAGCAACACGGCGGCCTTGTTGAAGCGCGCATCGATGAAGTTCGCATCGAGGGCGGCCGCTTGATCGAACAGCTGGAATGACTCCTGCGGCTTGCCCTGACGCGCGGCGAGTAGTGCCAGGGCGTTGTAGACGCTCGGGTCCTTCGCATCCATCTGCACGGCCTTCGAGAGCACGAGCTGGGCGAGCTCGAAGCGCTTCTGCGCGAGATAGATCTGGCCGAGCTCGGTGTAGATCCTCGCGTTGATGCCGCTGGTCCGAACGGTGTCGCGGAGCACCTCGACCGCATCGTCGTATTCGCCGGCATCGCGAAGGAGCGAGGCGAGCCGCGCCGCAACGTCGCGCTTGTTCGGATCGTCCTCGTCCATGTTCTTCGTCGCGGCCTCGTAATCGGCGCGGGCCTCCTTCTTCTGACCCCCGCGACGATGCGCCTCCGCGCGTGCCATCAACGAAGCGGTGTGACCCTTGTTGAGATCGAGCGCCTTCGAGAAGTCGTCGATCGCTTCATCGTCGTCGCCTTCCTTCCACGCGATCGTGCCGAGGTCGAACCACGCTTCCCAGATCGACATATCGATCTTGAGAGCCGCATGGAGCCGCGCACGCGCGGTCTCGCTCGCCTCGGGACCGCCGAGGCGGATCGCGCGCATCGCGGCTTCGAACTCTTTGTACGCGGCGGGCTTGATCGGATCGCGCTTCTGCTTTTGCTTCGTCGCGACGCTGGTTTCGGCGTGCTTGGCCCCGCCGCCACACGCAGCAAGCACGAGCACGAGCATCAGTCGGTTCATCGCGCCACCTCCGTCACGATCTCCGGTGATGGCGGGCGGTCACCCGAGCGTTCGTGCGCCCGCGACTCGCGCTCCGGCGGATACTTCTTCGCGGCGAGCTTGCCCAGTGCCTCGCGGATCTTCGCGGTGTAGTCGTTGTAGACCTGCATCTGGATCGCCTTGGTGTAGCCGACGGTGAACGTCTCGACGGCCTTGTCCTGGATCTGGATGACCTTCTCGTTGATCGCGTTCTGGTACGCCTCGCACTCGTTGGGCTTGAGGCCGGCAGGGCAGTTCGCTGCCGCGTTCGCGAGAGCATCCGCGAACACGTCGTAGATCTGGCCATCGCGATAGAGCGCGGCGGTCGCCCACTTGAGATCGTTGAAGTCGGCGATCGAGAAGTAGACCTTCTCGGCCTCGGCGAGCAGCTTGGTCTTCTTCGTGAGCGCGGCGCCGAGCTGACTCGGCTTGACGTCGATCGAGACCTTCTCGTAGTCCTTGAAGATCAGGTCGCCCTGGTTGTAGCGAGCCTCGGCCGCCCAGCTCTTGCCATCGGTCTTCGCCGCGCCGCTCGCGCGCTTCCAGAGGTTCTCGGCGGTCGTGAACTCGTCCTTGGCCTTCTTGGTCTGGCCGAGCTTCAACAGCAGGCGACCGGCGCGGACGTGCGCTTCGATCACGCGCTTGTTCGTCGAGGCGTACGTGCGTGCGTATTCGTTGTACGCCTGGAGGGCAGGGCCCTCCTGGCCGGCTTCCTCGTAGACCACGCCGATGTTGAACGCGACGTCGGGCGCGTCTTTACGCGAGGCGTACTGCTTCGTGTACTCCTTGTAGTGCGCGATCGCCTTGTCGTTCTGGCCGAGCGCCTGGCGCAGCAGGCCCGCGTTGAACAAGGCGTCGGGAGCCTTCGCGCCCTTGCCGAACTTCTGGACCACGATCTCGTACGCCTTCGCCGCGCGGTCGTAGAAGATCGCCTGCTCGTAGACGACGCCGGCGTTGAACGCGGCCTTCTCGGCGAGGTCGGGCGCGGTCGTCGCGTACTGGGTGGCGAGCTCGAGGTAGATGTCGGCCGCGTCCTCCGGGCGCTTGGCCTTCTCGTACATCACACCCGCGTTCGTCATCGCTTGTGCCGCGGTCTTCTGATCGACCGAGGGCTCCTTCGGGATACGCAGGTAGAACGTCGCGGCCTTCTCGTACTTGCCGCCATCGGCATAGTGATCGCCGCTCTTCTGGATCGACTCGACGATCAGCTTGGTCAACCGATCCTGCTGATCCTTCGCGGCGAACGACGGCGCGGTCTTGAGCTTGCGCGCCCAGAACTCGATGTTCTCGTAGTCCTGCGCCTTGCTGAGCGCCGAGAGGATGCGATCGCCTGCGGGACCCGCGTTCGGATCCTTGGGGTACTTCGTGACGATGACGCCGAAGCGTTTGATCGCCTCGTCGTACTCTTGATAGTCGTAGAACATCTGGCCGTTCTTGAAGATCACGCCGACCAGCTTGTCGTCGGCGGGGAACAGCGTCGCGTAGAGGTCGATCGCCTCGCCGAACTTCTTGTCGACCGGTGCGATCTTCTTGCGGCTCGCGACATCCTTGGGACGCGCGGCTTCGAAGGCGCCCATCGCATTGAGCAGGGCTTGCTGGTGCAACGGGCCCACCGGTGCGCTCTTGCCGACCGCGAGGTACTCGTCGCCGGCGTCTTCGACCTTCGCGAGCTTGAAGCAGAGGATGTCGGCCCGGTAGTATCGAATCTCGGTCGCCTTCACCGAGGCGTTCTTGCCGGTGCCGAATGCACCGAGATACGACTCGTACGCATCCGCGGCCTTCGTGTAGAGCCGCAGGATCTCCGGCGGGCTCTTCGGCGTGGTCACGCACTCGGTGAGCTTCGGGATCTTGAGCGCCTTCTCGCGGAGCTGCGCTTCCCCGTGGATGTTCGTCGCGGTGTCGCGGACGAGCTTCTCGGTCACCTCGAGCGAGCGGTCGAGCGCGTCGCGATTCTTCTGCTGCTTGGCCCAGTCGGTGTTCGGGCCGTAGTGATCGAGGAGGACCTTGATCTCGTCTTGCGCCTTTTCGACATCGAGCGCGCTGTTCCAGTTTTCGATGATGTTGCGCTGGTAATCGGCCGCCTTGATCGAGGCGGGCTCCATCTTGATGAGGAAGCGGTACGCCTCGTTCGAGCGATCGTACTCGGCCTGGCCGCCGTAGCTCTCGGCGACCTTGATGAGCACGTCGCGCGAGTACTTCTCGCCACCGATCGAAGCGAGGAAGTCGAACACCTCCTGCGCGCTGATCGAACGATCCTCGGTGAACACGACGACGAGGTATTCGAGCGCCTCGTCTCGCAGCGATGCGCTGCGACGGCGTTGCGACTCGGAGCCCGAGCGCTCGGCCTCGACCGCCTTGTCGAGCACGCGCTTGAAGTCCTTCGCGGCTTGCTCGGTCGCGCCGAGCTTCCATTCGCACCACGCGGTCTTGAACAGCGCGAGGTCACTCGTCGCGGCGCTGTCCGGAATGTGGGTGTAGGCCTGCTTGGCCTTCTCCCACTGCGCGGCCTGGAAGTAGTGCTCGCCGACCATCATCCACGAGTCGCCGTAGAGCGGCGATTTCGGAAATTTGTCGATGACCTCCTGGAACGAGCCCATCGCCTCGTCCTCGCGGCTATCTTCCTTGGCCGCGAAGCCGATCAGGTACGTGACGAGATCCATGCGCCGAAACGTCGGGTGCTTGTCGTGGAGCTCGCGATAGAGCGCCTCGGCTTCTTTGAGCTCGATCTTCGGCTCCTTGGGCTGATCGCACTCGCCCTTCTTGGCCGAGCACTTCTCGATCGCACGCGAGAAGCCGTCCATCTTGATGAGATAGGTGCGGCGCGCTTCTTCCCACAGGAGCTCGGCGAGCTTGAATACGCCCTCGGCGCGCGCGTCGCCTTGCGGCTTCTGCTCGGGTGGCCGCGGATCGAGGAACGTGCGGAGGAGGCCAATCGCTTCGGTGCGCTTGGCGTCGCGCTTGGTCTCGGTCGAGTAGAGGAGAGCCTTGAGCTCCTTGGTCAACACCGGCGCTTCGGGCGAGGGTGGCCGCTTGCGGATGTAGAGCTCGGCGGCGGGGCCCCGCTGGACATCGATCTCTTGCGATTGCTTCTGTGCGAGCGCGATGCCCGGCGCCAGCAGCGACGCAATGACGAGGAGCTGCTTGATCATCGGAAGCCCTCGTATTCATCGGCCCAGTACTCGCCCTGGAACGGCCAGTACTCCTCGTCGTCGCCGATCATGCTCGCGTTCCACAGCCGGCCGCGCAGCTCCTCGGGGAAGCGGCCGGCCGCGAGGTCCTGGACCTCGATGTCGAGCTTGCGCTTCTGGCCGATCACCGCGTCGACCTTGCCGAGCTTGGCCTTGTCGAGGACCTTCTTGTTCTCTTCATAGAGGTGCTCGATCGCCTTCTGCGCGAGCGCGTCGCCGGCCTCGTCGAGCTGGATCGACAGCGCGTGAGCGCTCTTGTCGAGCCGCCGCGCGTCGCCGATGTCGGCCTCGATCAGCGGCTTGATGCTCGAGGTCGCTTGCGCGGACACGGCTTGCGCCGCGGTATCGGCCGCTACGACCGCACGGTCGACCGCCTTGGTGACCTTGGCTTTCAGCTCCTCGAGCCGCTTGAGCTCCTCGCCGGCGGCATCGCCGGCCATCGTGCCTTCGCGCTTCGCGCGCGCGATCTCGTCGCGCTGGTCGCTGACTTGCTTCGCGAGCCGGCGCAGATCCTCGACGGTCGCATTCGCATCGGCGAGCTGTTCTTGTTCGAGCGTCTTGGTCGTCGAGATCTTTTGGACTTTCGTCTCGGCGACCTGCGACGCGAGGTTCTGCCACTGCCGCGCAGCTTGCGGCGCGCTGTCTGCGAGCTCGTGGCTGCCGTTGACCGCATCGTTCAAGCGCAGGAACTTCGGATCGAGGCGGAGCAGGGCGACCACATCATCGATCGGTGCGACCGCCGCGGTCGTGCCCACCTTCTTGCCATCGAGCTGACCGGTGTCCTTGATCTCGCGATAGCGCGACAGGGCCTTCGCGAACAGCTGCTTGCGCAGTGCGGGATCCTTGCGCGCGCGATCGATCTCGTCGACGACCGGCGTCAGCCGTGCGACGAGCGCGTCGTACCATTTTTGCGAATCGTCAAACTTGCAGTCCGCGAGCTCGGTGTAGCCAGCGAGCAGGCTCGCTTCGGGCCACAGCGGCGAGGTCGGGAACGTGCGCAGGAACTCGTGGACGAGGTCGCGCGCCGTGGCGAGCTCGCGCTTCTGGTACATCGACCACGAAGCCTCGAATAGCGCGTCGCTCAGGTAGAGCGAGTCATCGGGAATCTGGAAGTAGTGGTAGTACGCGTCGTCGTACTCGCCTTGCTCGTGCGCGAGACGGCCGAGGCCGAGGCGCGCCAGGTCCTTGACCGTGAAGTAGCGATCGTCGACGACGAACGTGAACTTGCTATTGTCCTCGGTCGCCGCGATCTCGCACATCGCCTCGGCCGAGCTCTTGAGCTCGCCCTTGCGCGCCCAGATCACGCCGCGTAGATAGACTGCCGAGGAATACAGCCGGCTCTTCTTCGAGACCAACGCGAGCTCGACCTGGGCATCGGTGAGCTTGCCGTCGTCGTACGCGGCGCGCCCACGGAGATAGCTGCGCTCGCCGGCGGCAGAGGCCGGAATCGATTCGGTCTTGATCGCTTCGAGCCGCGCGAGGACGCCCGCGTGATCGCGGGTCTCGATGCCGATATCCACGGCGCGCCGATGGGCAGGGCCCCAGTACGGCGCTGCCGGACCGCGCTTGAGGATCGCCTCGATCACGTCGAGCGACGCACCATACGCACCGGCACGCGCGAGCGCGACGGAGAGGTCGTACTCGGCATTCTGGAACTCGACGAAGTCGGTGAACGAGGCGTAGCGCGGCGACTTCACGATCGCGTAGAGCGCGACCGCCGCGTTCGTGAATGCGCCATCGGTGAGCAACTTCTCGCCGGTGCCGAGCTCGCGCTTGAGCGTCTCGAGGGTGCCGGACTCGACGTCGATCAGCTTCATGCTCTCGAGCGCGCTGAAATACTTCGCCAGCGGATCATCGGCGTCGGCCGATTTCGCGGCCGACTTGGGATCGCGGTTGCCCCTCGCATACGCGGGCGCTGCGACCAGAACGAGTGCGCCGAGCGCGCAGAGCGCGAGTGCTCCGAGTTGAAGTTTCACTTCTTGCCCTTCGGCGTCGGCGCATCGGCGCCCTCGGGCTGCTTCGCCGATTTCACGGCGACATCGATGCCGAGCCCGTAGTTGCCGTGCTCGCTGCGCTTCCACTCGTAGGCGATGTCGCCGGAGTCGTGCGCCTTCGCGCTGACCTGGAGATCCTTTTGCGCGACCGCCTTCACGACGACCTGCGACTCGGTCGTCGAGGTGAAGGAGTCGTCGTCCTTGCCTGTCGCTTCGACGTGGAACGTCACGAGGTGGCGCCCCGGTGCGACGTAGCCATCGAACCGCACGCCGTCATCACCGGCGATCGCGCCACCGGCATCCTCGTACACGGTCGCGCCGTCGAGCCGGACACTCGACTTCGAGACGCCGTAGTAGCGGCCCGACTGCCACGTGAACTTGATCGTGATCCGCGTCGAGTACAGCTGGCTCGCGACCGCGTTCGCACGCGCGCGCGACTTGAACAGCTCGTCGCGCAGCGACAGATACTCCTGGCGCAGCGAATCGACGTCGGGCCCCTTCTCCTCGGCGGCGGGCTCCGCCTTGGGCTGGGTCACCGTCGGCGCGCTCGTCGAACCGGAGCCGGTCATGGGAACGGGCATGGACGCAGCCGAACCTGCCGCGGCCTTGTCGGCGGCTTCTTTGTCGGCGGCGGCCTTATCGGCCGCCTCTTTGTCCGCGGCCTCTTTGTCGGCGGCGGCGGCCTTGTCCTTATCTTTCTGCGATTGCTTCGGCGGCTTCTTCCGATGCGGAGCAGCGAGCGCGACCGAACCACCGAGCACCGCGACAGAGGCGGCAGAGGCGAGCAGGATCAACGCGACTCGAGAGTTGCTGGCCTTCATCGTCTAGTCTCCAGACTTCGTGCGATCAGTTGTGGAACGGCAAGAACACGGACAGTCCCGCCGTGATCGCGATGTCGTTCACCAAGAAGCGTTGCTCGAGCAGGTCTTGCCGGAAGGTCCGGTTGCGCGCATCGATGCGGAACGCGACAGCCTGACCCGCGAATAGTTTAATGCCGAACCCGACGATGCCAGCAGCGCCGCGGCTGGTCTTCGAGTCGATCACGCCAACGCCGATGTCGCCATGAAGGTCGAAGTGGATGATGCTGCCGCCAAGTCGCAGCTTGCCGTACACCGGGCTCCACATCAGGAGCGACTCGACGAAGTACTGCGGCTCGTAGGTATCGGTCAGCAACACGCCGCGCATGTCCTCGAGCGCGCGGATGATGTCGGCGTTCGCGTGCGTGTACCAGCCCGCGAACTCGACCGCCGTCTCGTCGGTCATGTGATAGGTGTACTGCGCGCCGACGATGTACGTGCCCGACAGCAAGTCGCTGTCGTAGTAGCCGCCGCTGACGCTGATCTCGTGGCGACCTTGCTTGATGAACAGGCGGTCGACCGCGCCGCGGCGCTTGCGCTTCACCGCGAGCCGGTCGGCGATGTCCTGATCGATGCACATCTGCGTGGTGCGCTCGATGATTCCGGGCTTGCGCGCCGGCGGATCATTGGCCGCCGGCTTCTGCGCATCGGCGTCCTCGAGGTTCGCCGCGTCTTCCGCGGACGCGAGTGCCGGTAGCATCATCAGTAGAGCGAGGAGCGCTTTCACAGGCCGGTCGGAATCCACAGCGAGAGGCCCGCTGTTGCGATGATGTTGTGGGTAAACCGCGTCTCGCCGGCGATCTCTTCGATCGCCATCAAGTCGCGCGTGTCGAGCCGGATCGTCGCGAAGCTGGTGACGAAGAAATCGATCGCTGCCCCCGCGTCGAACGACAGGCCCTGGACCGCGTCCTGGAACATCCGGCCGCCACCGCCGAATAACATGATGTCGGTGTGGACGATGCCGCCGCCGAGCTTGAGCTTCGCGTGGATCGGCGCCCACACCGCATTGCCGAGCGCGATGTAAGCCATGCCGGCCTTGAAGCGGTTATCGCCGAAGAACTGCGTGAGCGGCGCGTCGAGATCGAGCGTCAGCGGCGTCAGATCGAACTCGGCCAGGATGCCGAAGTCTTCGGTGAAGAAGTAGCCAAGCGAGCCACCGGCGATCCACGACGACGAGGTGAGATCTCCGCCGTACATCCCACCGTGCGCCACCAGGTTGAGCTTGTGGCGCTTGAGGAAGTTCTTCTTCTGGACGCCACGCGGCTTGAGCGTCTCGCCGAGCTCGCCCGCGATCGTTTGATCGAGGCACGAGGGCAGGGGCGCATCGCTCGGTTTCGCGGGCTGGGCGTCCGTCGACGCGAGGGCGGCAGAACGCGCGACGTTTCCGTCCGCAAGAGCGCTTCCACCACCGAGCGCGAGCACGAGGGTGGTGACTGCGAGACCCCACGTTGGTCGCAACACCAGGCTCAAATCGTACAGCCGTTTCTCGTACGTACACAACTCGACGGACTCACAAGCGGCCGCCTGATCGTCGGCCGTCGCATGATACGATTTGCCTCGATGGAGCACTTGACGGGCACGAGGATCCGTCGCGAGGCGACACCTGCGACCGTCAACCTGCGTCGCTGCAAGCTGGTCGTCATCAAGGGTGCCCAGCGCGGCACCGAGTTCGTCATCGCGGGTGACGTCATTCGGGTCGGCAAGGCGCCCGAGAACGATCTCGTCCTGGCCGACGAGACCGTGTCGCGCGTCCACTTCGAGATCGTGCGCGATGCGAAGGGCTACCTCGTGCGCGACATGAAGAGCACGAACGGCACGTTCCTCGACTCGGCCGAGGTCAAGGAGGCGTACCTGCGCGCCGGCTCGGTGATCAAGGCGGGCGAGGTCGAGCTCAAGTTCACGCCGTTCGAAGAGCGCATCGAGATCCTCCCGTCGGAGAAAGAGGCGCTCGGCGACATGGTCGGCAAGTCGCCGGCGATGCGCGAGATCTTCGGGCTCGTCGAAAAGATCGCCCCGACCGATGCGACCGTCCTGATCGAAGGCGAAACGGGCACGGGCAAGGACATGATCGCGCGCACCCTGCACCTCCTCTCGCCACGTGCCGACAAGCCGTTCATCGTCGTCGATTGTGGTGCGGTGGCAGGCACGCTGATCGAGAGCGAATTGTTCGGGCACGAAAAGGGCTCGTTCACCGGCGCGTCGACCGCGCGGCAAGGTGCCTTCGAGCTCGCCTCGGGTGGCACCGTCTTTCTCGACGAGCTCGGCGAGCTCTCACTCGATCTCCAGCCCAAGCTCCTGCGCGTGCTCGAGCAGCGCGAGCTGCGCCGCGTCGGTGGCACCAAGACCATCAAGGTCGATCTGCGCGTGATCGCCGCGACCCGCAAGGACCTCCGCTCCGAGGTCGAGAAGGGCAAGTTCCGCGAGGACTTGTACTTCCGCTTGAACGTCGTGCCGATCACCGCGCCCTCGCTTCGCGAGCGCCGGGAAGACATCCCGCTGCTCATCGATTCGATGTTGAAGAAGCTCGCACCGGGCGGCGTGCACCTCGCCGATTCGACGCGCGCCGCGCTGATGGCGCACGACTGGCCGGGCAACGTGCGCGAGCTTCGCAACGTGATCGAGCGTGCGCTCGCGCTGGGCGCGGATCCCGGGATGCTCGTCGCCCCGCTCGGGCAGGATCATGGTCGGCCCAAGGATCCCGCGGATCCGATCGAGTTCGAAACCGGCCTCTCGTTTCGCGAGACGAAAGAGAAGTGGAACGAGCTGTTCGAGCGGCGCTATCTCGCGTGGCTGATCAAGCGCGCTGACGGCAACATCTCGAAAGCCGCTCGAGATGCCGATATGGATCGCAAATACCTGCACAAGCTGCTGCGCAAGTACGGCATCACCGATCAACCGACCGGCGACGAAGAGAATTGACGAGCACTGCCGAAGGGCAGTGCGACGTAATCAGACAGCTGCGACGGGCGTGCGCGACGCGAGGCGCGACACGTAGCGCGACGCGGTGTTGCGCTTCAGGATGCCCTTGGTCACGGCACTGTCGATCGTCGACACAGCCTTCTTGACGAGGTCCTTCGCCTTGGCGTCCTTGCCATCGACGGCAACGCGGGCCGCCTTGACGGCGGTGCGAAGTTCCGCCATCGCGGCGCGGTTGCGCGCGCGGTGACGAATCATCTTACGGTTTTGCTTCTGTGCAGAGCGAATGTTCGCCACGTAGTTCTCCTGGGACAGCCGGGCGCATAGAGGCGCCTAAACGAAGCAGGCATTTACCGCGCAGTAGGACGGGGTGTCAATGGCCGGGTCGGTCGCGCTAAACCTGAGCTGGATTCGCCAGGAGTCACGCGGGAGTACCCGACTGTTCTGTGGATAACTCGTGGGTAGATGACGGGACGGTGACGCGATCCCGTCGAGGAGTGAGCCGCGGGATCGCGGGTGCACAAAAAAGCGTCACTTTTCTTGCCCACCGGTTCGAGCCGCCACGACCTTTTTCGCGTCGTTCCAGAGCGCGTCCATCTCTTCTAGGTTTGATTGCGCGGGCGTCTTGCCACGCGCTTCGAGGAGATCCTCGACGACCTCGAACCGATGCTGGAAGCGCAGCGTCGCATCGACCAGCGCGTTCTCGGCGTCGACGTGGAGCTTGCGAGCGAGGTTCACGCACGCGAGCAAGAGATCGCCGAGCTCGGCGTGCATCTGCGCCGGATCGTTGTCGTTGATCGCCTCTTCGACCTCGGCGACCTCTTCTTTCACCTTGTCGAACGAGCCCTGCCAGCCCGGCCAGTCGAAGCCGATCTTGCCGCAGCGCGATCCCATCTTCTGCGCGCGCGAGAGCGCCGGCCCGAGCGGGATGCCGTCGAGCGTGCGCTTGGGGGTCTCACCTTTGGCGGCCTTCTCGGCCTTCTTGATCTCGTCCCACTGCGCGAGCACCTGCGCGGAGGTCTCGACTTTATCCCTGCCGGGGGCAGCCGCGAATATGTGCGGGTGGCGATGGACCAGCTTGTCGCTGATACCCTTCACGACCGCGTCGATGTCGAACGCGCCTTCCCGCTGGCGGATCGCTGCGTGGAAGACCACCTGCATCAGCAAATCTCCAAGCTCCTCGCAGTGGCCGGCGACGTCATGGCGGGCGAGGGCGTCGATCACCTCGTAGGTCTCCTCGACGAGGAATGGGCGCAGCGAAGCGAGCGTCTGCTCGCGGTCCCACGGACAGCCATCCGGAGCGAGCAGGTGGTCCATGATTTCGACCAACCGCGACAGCGAGGCGCCAGGGACGGGATTTGACGTTATCACCCGTGTGCTATACCGCCGCTCCTTCTGTGACCAAGCCTCCAACAACGACCAAACGGGAGAAACTCTCGTTCGATGATCCCGAAGCGCTGCAGGCCCTGATCGGGAGCAACAACAGCCGGTTGAAGCTCGTCGAGCGCACCGCGGGCGCCGAGATCCATCTGCGCGGCAACGAGCTCACGATCGAGGGCGACGAGACGTCGGTGGCGACGGCCAAGTCGGCGCTCGAGCAGCTCTACGATCTCGCGCTCGCCGGCAAGCCGCTGTCGTCGGACGATGTCGTGCGCGCGGTCAAGCTGCTCCAGGGCGGCAGTGGCGAATCGATCGGCGCGGTGTTCGGCGACACGATCCTCGCGCCGCGCGCGGGTCGCCCGATCGCGCCGAAGGGCGCTGCTCAGAAGAAGTACGTCGACCTCGTGCGCGAGAACGACATCGTGTTCTCGATCGGTCCCGCCGGCACCGGCAAGACCTATCTCGCGATGGCGCTCGCGGTCAAAGCGCTGCTCGACAAGCAGGTTCGTCGGATCATCCTGACCCGGCCCGCCGTCGAGGCCGGCGAGTCGCTCGGCTTTTTGCCGGGCACGCTCGAGGAGAAGATCGATCCGTACCTCCGGCCGCTGTTCGATGCGCTCGGCGACATGATCGATCTCGACAAGCTGCAGCGCCTGATGGCCGACAAGATCATCGAGGTCGCGCCGCTCGCGTTCTTGCGCGGTCGTACGTTGAACGACGCGTTCATCGTCCTCGACGAGGCGCAGAACACCACCCCGGCGCAGATGAAGATGTTCTTGACCCGGATGGGCTACGGCTCGCGCATGGTCATCACCGGTGATCCCACCCAGACCGATCTGCCACCCGGCCAGCGCAGCGGTCTGCGTGATTCGCTGGGCCTGATCGAGGGCATCCGGGGCATCGGCATGATCGAGTTCGGCGATGCCGACGTGGTCCGCCATCCGCTGGTCGCCGCGCTGATCCGTGCCTACGACGCACGCGACCGCGCCAAGTCCGTTGCCAGCGAGATGCGCCGACCGCGGGACGAGAATGCCGATCACGAAGACACGCGTGGTGATGCACCCGACGCATCCGAGGCACGCTAGACTTTAGCGATGGTGGTGGGCGCTCCGGACGATCTGGTCGCAGCGGTCTCGGGCGATCGCAGGATGTCCGGCTACCGCGTGCGCCGCCAGGGCGAGGGCTGGATCGAGCTCGAGGTCATCGCGCAGCGCGCGCGTAGCCCGGTGATGCTCGTGCTCGCGTGGCCCGAGACCTGGCGCGATACCGCCGCGTTCGCGCCGCACCTCACGCGCGCGCGCTCCGGCAACTACGGCCTGATCCTCGTCGGCACGCCCGAGGAGCTCGAGGAAGCGAAGCTCGATACGGTCTCGACCGATGCGGATCTCACCGCGCTGAGCGCGCCGATCACGATGGTCCAGTTGCTGCTAGCGCTGCGCTCGCGCGCCGACGCGATCGCGATGCGGATCACCGCCGCGACGATCGCGCTCGAGCACGAGCGTGCCCGGCACGAGAACGAGATGCTGATCTCGATCGGTCGCGCGCTGTCGCAGGAGCGCGATATCGAATCGCTGCTCGCGATCATCTTGCGCCGCGCCTGCGAGGTCACCTCGTCCGATGCCGGCAGCGTGTACATCGTCGAGGGTCACGAAGAAGATCTGACCCGGCGCCGCCTGCGCTTCACGGTGTCGCAGAACGAATCGCGCAACGTGCAGTCCGCGGGCTTCACGATGCCGGTCGCGTCGTCTTCGATCGTCGGCTCGTGCGTGCTCTCGGGCGTGCCGATCAACGTCCCCGATCTCTACAAGCTCGACGAGCCCGGTGCGGGCAACAACCAGTGGGGCTTCGTCCACGACCGCAGCTTCGACGAAAAGTATCACTACCAGGGTCGCTCGGTGCTCGCGGTCCCGATGATCTCGGCGCGCGATGAAGTCATCGGCGTCATCCAGCTGATCAACAAGCGCGGCAAGGGCTTCATCTCGCTGCAGGACCCGAGCGACTTCGAGCACGGTGTCGTCGCGTTCGACGATGTCTCGGAGAAGTACGTCTCGGCGCTCGCATCGCAGGCCGGCATCGCGCTCGAGAACGTCCTGCTCTACGAGGAAGTCCGGACGCTGTTCGATAGCTTCGTCAAGGCGTCGGTCACCGCGATCGAATCGCGCGATCCGACGACATCCGGTCATTCGAACCGCGTCGCCGAGCTCACGGTCGGCCTCGGCAAGGCGATGAACCGCACCGACACCGGCTCATTCCGCGACCTGCGGTTCTCGAACGATTCGCTCAAGCAGATGGAGTACGCGGCGCTGCTCCACGATTTCGGCAAGGTCGGCGTGCGCGAGCACGTACTGGTCAAGGCGAAGAAGCTCTACGAGCACGAGCGCGAGATCATCTTGCAGCGCTTCCAGCTGATCAAGCGTGGCCACAAGATCGCGGGCCTCGAGAAGAAGCTCCAGTACTACCAGGATGCGTCGCGCGAGCAGATCGTCGAGCAGCTCACCGCGGTCGATAGCGACATGAGCTCGAAGATCCTCGAGCTCGACGACATCATCAAGTTCATCCTCGCCGCGAACGAGCCGACCGTGCTCGAGCAGGGCGGCTTCGAGCGGATCGCCGAGATCGCAGGCATGACCTACGACGACGAGACCGGCAGCAACATCCCGCTGCTCTCGCACAACGAAGCCACGTGCCTGCAGATCAAGCGCGGCTCGCTGACCGAGGCCGAGCGCAACGAGATCAACAGCCACGTCGTCCACACCTACAACTTCCTCAAGGAGATTCCGTGGAGCCGCACGCTCCGCGACGTGCCCGAGATCGCGGGCGCGCACCACGAGAAGCTCGACGGGTCCGGCTATCCGAAGGGCCGCAAGGCACCGCAGATCCCGGTCGAAGCCAAGATGATGGCGATCGCCGATATCTACGACGCGCTCACCGCGAGCGACCGTCCGTACAAGAAGGCGATGCCCGTCGAGAAGGCGCTCGATATCCTCTCGGGCGACGTCAAGCGCGGCCAGCTCGATGCGGAGCTCTACGACATCTTCGTCGGGCAGCGCGTCTACCTCGTGACCCAGCGCGATCCGCAGTCGTCGTAATGGCGCTCGCGATCGTCGTCGACGAAGACATCGCGTTGCCTCCTGCGACACGCACCAAGTTGCGGCGCGAGGTTGGCCGCATGGTCAAGGCCGCCGCGTTGCACGACAAGCGCGCCGACTACGAGGTCGTCCTTCGGCTGTGTGGCGACAAGGCGATCCGCGAGCTCAATCGAGCGTGGCGCGACAAGAACAAGCCCACGGACGTCCTCGCGTTCGCGCAGCGCGAAGCGGCGAATGCCGATGCGAACCTGCTCGGCGATATCGTGATCAGCCTCGACACCGCGAAGCGCCAGGCCAAGCGCGGGTTGTACAAGGAACTGCTGCACCTCGCATCGCACGGCCTGTGTCACTTGATGGGCTATGACCACGACGATGACGAGGAGGAAGCCGAGATGAACGCTCGCGCGGCCTCGCTGCGCAAAGAAGCCGCTCGCACCGGTCGCGTTCGCGCAGCGTAAGAGTGGTGCGGCTTCGCCGCGGGTCTGGGGCTCGGATTGGCGGCGAAGCCAGTAGAGAGGGGCAGAAAGGGCGGATCGAAGGACGGGTTCGCGCGGAGAAAAGTGGTGCGGCTTCGCCGCGGGTTCGGGTGAGCCGCGCACGAGCGGCGCAGGCGCCAAAACCTCCTTCACTCCGGCCATCTGGTGCTTTCTGCTGGCTTCGTCGCATGTCCGCTCTTCGTTCGTGACCCGGATTAGCAGCGAAGCCAGCAGAGAGGGGAGGAGGCCGGATCGAAGACGGGGATGCGGCTGCGCCACTCGCGCGCGGCCTTTTGTATTGGGTTTTCGATTTTGCCCTCCGCCGCTGGGGTGGTGGTGCTCGCCCCGCGGCGCCCGCGCTTCGGTCGTGCCGAGCGCCGAGGCGACCTACGTGTGCGGGCGGTCGCCGCACAGTTCATCGGTCTTGCGAGCGCGAGCGGTCTGCTCGCGCTCGTCACGCCCTCGGGCGCGGGCACCGCGTATGGGCGGAGCACCACCACCCCAGCGGCTACGGGCCGTCCCCCTTTTGGGATCCGGGGCCAACACATGTGGCTCGGCGCGCACGTTGCGCCGAACACCAACGCGTCAAGACGAGGACGGAGATCGAACATGATGACGAGGAACAACGCATACCAGATCGCAACGCACTATCTCGACGATGATGATGAAAGGGCTCTTGGCGAGCACGAGCTACGCGAGAAGTTGGCGAGGTCGCTCGGGCTCGAACCGATTCTCCACAAGGAGCTATCGCACGCGATCGTCGGGGCAGCGATCGAGGTTCATCGCCGGGTAGGACCGGGGATGATCGAGCGCGTGTATCAGAACGCACTCGCGCACGAGTTCGCGTACCGCGCGATTCCATTTGTCGCGCAGGCGCCCATTTCGATCACGTATCGAGGCGAGGCGAAGATCGGTGAGTTTCTCGCGGACTTCATCGTCGACGACAAGATCATCCTCGAGATCAAGGCGGTGGAGCGATACCACCCCGTGCACAGAGCGCAGGTCTACTCGTATCTCGGCGCCGCGAAGCTGAACCTCGGGATGCTGATCAACTTCGATGTGCCCGTGCTCTATCGAAGTATCTCCCGGGTCATCCGGAGATAGGTTCGGCGAACGGGGTCGGCTCGTACGATGCGGCGCTCGCGACGATGGCAGGCCCGGTCGAGATCGGTCTTCGCGCGAAACGCACCGGGTTCTTCTCGCTCGACGGTGACATGTCGATCGAGGACCGCGCGACGCTGACCGCAGCGCTGCCACTCGCGGATCACGCGAAGCTGAGCGCCAGTGCCTTCCTCGCGCGCACGCACTGGTGGACCTCGAAGTCCGATCCCGGCTCGGCGGCATCGACCGGCGGCGGCGAGCTCGCGCTGGATCTGCGGCTACACCAGTTCGACATCCATGTGGCAGGTGGCGTGGCACGGCAACTGGACCCCGTAGCGTTCGGTTCGTGCGGAGCGCGGCGCTTCAATCGGGCACGATGATCGCGAGCTCGCGCAGCGAGACCAGCTGGCGGGCGGGAGCCGGTGGCGCCGCTTCGATACGACCCTCGAGGCCGGCCTGCACGACACCGTCGAGCTTGACCTCGGTGATCCGCTGGTCCGGAAGCTCGCCAACATACACACTGAGGATCTGCGGGCGATCAGACGCGAGCTGGATCTCGCCGGTGCCGAGCGCGTGAAACGCGAACCAGGGCGAGGCAGCAAAGCGCTGGCGAGCAGCGGAAGGATCCTCGCAATCCGTGGGCGCGAAGTGGAGCACGTGATCGAACGCATCGACGAACAATCGATAGGGCACCCCGCGCTGGACCACCACGAAGCTCGCCACGCCTTCGACGATATCGTCGGAGAGCGCGGCGCGAAGCACCGGCCCGAACGAGCACGCCCAGCCGCACGCACCGGCGACGATCGCTTCGGCGAGCGTGGGCGCGTAGCCTGTCATCGACACCTGGGTCGTCACCTCGAGCTCGTCACCGCCAATGTCGAACAAGAGCTGCGCTCGCTGCAGCGTGCTGAAGGTGCCGACCGAGCCGAGCCTGCACGTCAACTTGACGAAGCCGAGGTCGACGACGTTGTCGGTGACTTCGGCCTCCGGAAAGTGACGGGCGATCGTCGCGACGAGCATCGTTTCTGGTTCGGGCGTCACCCGAGAATTGTAGCCATGGATGCGAAAGAGCTGGGGTTGGTCGTTCAGTTCGTGCGGATTCGCTCGCTGATTCCGTGCAAACGCACACTTGTTCGCTGACGCGCGATCTTCAAACTGTAGTGATGGCTGCGCACGACGTCGCGATCACGATCAATGGCACTCCGCACCGATTGTCACTCGAGCCGCGGGTCACGCTGCTCGATCTGCTCCGCGACAAGCTCGCGCTGAGCGGCACGAAGAAGGGCTGCGACCACGGCCAGTGCTGTGCGATGCGCTCGTCAAGCTGGCGCACAAACACGCGGCCGGCGCGCTCGCCGATGCGGACCGCTCGGGCAATCGTCAGTCTCGGTGTCTTGTTGCGGCGAGGTGCAGCCCGGATCGTTCGGGAAGTCGATCTTGCCGTCGTTATCGTTGTCGCGACCATCCGAGCACTGCGGCGAGGGCTGGCTGTTCTCGGTGTTGTCTGTCTCGCTGGTGCAGCCCGGATCGTCCGGGAAGTCGATCAGGCCATCGCCATCGTTGTCGATGCCGTCGTTACACTGCGCCTTGTTCGCGTTGTTGTTGTCGTTTCCGCCGCAGGCGGCAACGAGTGAAACTGCGAACGAAACGGTGAAAGATAAGAGAAGCCAATGGGTCGTGCGCATGAATAAGGCGCCTGTGTAACTGCGCCCCGCGCAGCGGTCAAGTCGTGGTTTTCGCCCGGTAATCGTGGGCGTCGTCACCCGACATCGAATAACAGGAACTTCAGGTACGCGCCTTCGGAAAAGGCCGGGAGTACCGGATGATCGCTCGCTGCACCGGCGAGCAACCGGAGCCGCAGGAGTGGTCGGGCCGCGATTGTCAGGAGATCGGCCTCCGTGATGTGGCTCGAGCACGAGGCGAGGGCGAAGTAGCCGCCCGGCTCGGTGACCTCGAGCGCCGCATCGACGAGCCGGCGGTAGGCCTTGAGCGCGGCGGGGCGCGCCTTCTCGCTCGGTGCGAAGCTCGGCGGATCGACGATCACGAGGTCCCATCTGCGGCCCTGTGCGATCGCTTGATCGAAGAACTCGAACGCATCGATCGCGATGCGCTCGTGCGCTTCGACCGCGAGCTTCGACAGGATCAAGTTGCGCTCGATCGCGGCGATCGCCGGCGCTGCGAGATCGATCGAGGTGACGCGCGTGGCGCCGCCGATCGCGGCGTGCAGCGAGAACCCTCCCGTGTAGCAAAAGACATTGAGCACCGAGAGCCCGGCCGCGTGCCGGCGGATGCTGCGCCGGTTGTCGCGTTGATCGAGGAAGAAGCCGGTTTTTTGACCGTGGCGAACGTCGACCGCGAAGCGCGCGTCATCTTCGGCGATCACGATCTCGGTCGGCGGATTGCCGCGCACCGCTTCACCCCCCGCGCGCAGCTTGCGATCACCGCGCAGCCACACGTGCGCGAGCCCCACGCCACCG
>JAYWCI010000151.1:0-7776 GCA_043780895.1 Kofleriaceae bacterium
TAATCCCGGCGCTCGCGCATCGCGCGCCGTTCCTTCGTTGCCATCTTCGCCACTGTATCCGCCTCTCGTGGTGTGCCCACGGGAGTGGATCAAGCCCACGAGCTGCAGCGGAAAGACATCCGACCGCTGCGTACGTTCATCGGTCGATAGATACGTCGCGCACGTTGACGGGACGATGACGGCCCTCGCCGACGCGAACGAAATATCTTTGCAGGCGTTGCAGCAACGAACTCGGCAGCCCAGCCGGTCCCGCGTCTCATGATCCCCTGCGTAGTTGACAGGTTAAGAGGCCGTCCGAGAAGAGGGGCGACGGCGTTCTTGACCATGTTCAACATCGCGACTGCTCGCCCTCGACGGCAAGTCCGACCTGGTTCGCTCTCTCAGTTAGGTTGGCACAGCGGGATTCGTCCGTTTGCCTTTGTGCACCAGCAATCCTTGCGCGACGACTGCGGAGCCGCCCGTATTACTGCGAGATCTGTCGATATACTTCATCTGAGAAGGCCGCACGACGGAGCACATTTTCTCCTCCGTAGAGTACGGAAAGATCGTGAGCCGTAGGTGGCGTGTTTGCCATCAGCGCGTCGCTGAGCTGTCCGAGCCTTTCCATGACATCTGAAGCAACTCCTCTCGGCGCCTCGTGGGCTTTGGTTCGAAGTGTCTCCACCTGTCTCCGAACCGCATCCAACGTCGGATCGGTGCCGGAGACCAATGATTCTGTCGCCGCGTCTAAGAACCGATAGAACCCAAAGCCCAGCTCCATTCGCCACCAATCGTCGCTTTTTCCAGCTCGCGCGACGATGACCCGCTGCTGCACCGCAAGCTCATCAAGCACGGCCGGAATCAAATCGTGGTGCACAGTTCTCAGCACGTCGACTCGTTCCGCGAGAAACGGCCGCAACGCATTCCACGGAACATCTCCGAGCTCGGGTCGTTCACTCCGCCAAACTGTGTCCATGTAAAAATCAGCGGCTTCTTTCGTTGCCGCCCCCATTCGCGTCTCGATGTCGATCCAGTTGCGAAGCACCGACCTTTGCTGCTGGGTAAATCCTGAATCGGCAGCAAGTCGACCAAGGTCTGCTACACATCGAGCCGCAACTGCGTTGAGCGCCACTCCCAGGTTCTCGCTGCGATCATTCCAAGCCTGAACTGCAAGGTGAGTGCTGTATTCGACGCGTGCTACGCAATCGGGAATACTGATCAACGCGTCCCAGCGATTCGCCTGGGATTTCAATCGCCATGCGGACACTTCGGGCGCGATGTCAGTCACTCGCGGATTGTTGGAAGTGGCAATGGCCGCGACCGCGGCAACGACCAAAGCGAACGCCAACACAACAAACCAAGCACCCTGAGCAGGTCTAGCTTCAGTTGGGCGAGCGCGTTCAGCTGGGCGAGCGCGTTGCTGCTGTTCTGGAACATAAGCGGTGGCAGCGGGGGCATGCCCTCTATGCCTGGGGTCATTGCCTCCATGAGGTGGCGCACGCCAATGTGCATCGGACGTGCGAGCCTTGGGCGCCGACCGAGTCTCGGCCGAGTCGTCGGCCGACGACCAGGACTCTGAGCGATCGGTGCGTGGCTGCTCCGTCGGGGGGCACGCCTGAGTTTTGGTCGGAAAACCCGCTTGCTCTATTACCGAGTAAGCTTCGTTGATTTTAGGGGAGCTTACGTTCCGTGCGAGTTTTGATCTTGGGATCGTTCTGATGGCGATCGGGATGCCAGACCTTCACCAGTAGAATCCATGCGTCGCGCACCACCACTTTGCTTGAGCCGGGTGCGACATCAAGCACCCGGTATGCATCGATCAAGTCCATTCGGTTCAAGCCTTCGTTTTGCGTTCGGTCGCGGTCTGATCGACGGTCGTTTTCAAGTCATCGATACACTTGTTGGTGACACGATCGCCTGATGGAGGGAATCGCTTCCGTGCTGGATGTGCGCAGTGTCTTTCGTCTCGCCAGCACCGGAGCCCCTCTCTTTAAAATCCCGCATCGTCAGACTCTTGCACTTTCGCATCTCGGCCACAACGAGATCTGGACGATGGGTCTAGGGAGGGCCGGCAACACACAGCTGACCTTCCTGACCATTGCCTCAGCTCCTGATGCCAACGCCCCGCACTGGTCTCTCGCGGGCAAGAAGATCGTCCGATCACGGGCGCAGTGGTTACAGCGTCACGTGGATGGGCGGTTTCTCATGATCTCAAGTTTTGCTGCCTTGCGCTGAATTGCGAAGAAACATCAAGATCGAGACGTGGGCACGGGCACGACCTGTCAGGGGGCTGTGAGAGCGTTCCAACGGCATGGTGGGAGTGGCCAATCAAGTTCCGCGAAGCGCGCGTGCGGTGCTTGTCACGTGGGCCAACCAGCAAGGCGACTGGGTTCGCTCCATCGTTTGCGACGTTTTATCTTCGCGCTCCGCACTTACGAACGATCGCATCGCAGAGGTCTACGAACAGTTCATCATCGAGAAGCAGCTCGCTCCTGGAGACGCGCTGCGTGTTCCGGCCATCACGCTGCAGGCAGCCACGGCAGACGGCACCGAGGCATTGACGCTTTTGCACGTGGACTCGGTCGAAAACGTCAACGCGCTTACGAGCGGGCAGAAGATCTCGTTCAACACTGGCTTAACGGTTGTCTTCGGTAGAAACGGCAGCGGAAAGTCGGGTTACGTTCGCATCCTGAAGCGCGTCGCGCGCGTTCGAGCTGCCGAGAACGTCCTGCCGAACGTTGCGAGCGGCAAGCCGTCGGGGGCGACGCAACGAGCGCGCATCTCGTATCGGCAGGGTACTACCGATTCTCACATCGATTGGACGGGTGAGGAAGGTGTGCATCCGCTGACGAGGCTGGATGTATTCGACGCGCGAGCGATCGCGCTGCACGTCGACGAAGACTTGACGTACGTTTATACTCCGAGCGACCTCGCGTTGTTTCGCTTCGTTCACGACGCCATCGAATCGGTCCGAGGCCAGCTAGACACGTCGACCAAGTCTCGGAATCCGACGAGCAACCCGTCAGTCCATCGCTTTTCACGCGAGTCGACCATCTATCCCAAAATCGAGTCGCTGGGAGCCGCGACCGATCTCGTCGAGCTTGAGCGGCTCGGGGCCGTTGCGCCCGAGGAGGCGGAGGGTCTTGACGGACTTCGTGAACAGGTCGCCGCTTTGCGACCCGACACGTCGAGGACCCGGATCGTTCAGCTCGATGCAGACAGACAGTTGCTCGAATCGTTGCTCGGCACGTGCGCAACGCTTAGGAAATTCGATGCCGCTGTGTATTGCAGTGCACGAGCAAAGCTCGCGAACGCGGAGGAGAAGTACAAGACGGCCACGCAGGACGCTTTCGCCGGAGCCGAGATTCCAGGTGCGCTCAGCGAGCCGTGGCGCGCGTTCGTGTTTGCTGCGGACGCCTACCGCTCGCAGCTCGGCTTCGATCAGTACCCGACCATGGCTGACAAGTGTCTGTACTGCCGCCAGGACCTGGCAGGCTCGGCACTCGAACTCGTCGCGCGCTACAAAGACTATTGCAACAGCAAGCTCAAGCAGGAAGTCGATGCTGATCGTTCAGCGTTCGACGTCACCCGACACGAGCTGTCAGCGCATGATCTTGGCGCTCTCGCAACTGAGCTGTCTCGCCGGGAGCAACTCTCGGAAGGCGCGGTCGCTCCGTGGATCACCCGAGCGGTCGCGCTGATCTCGGCTGCACGCGATCTTCAGCAACACATCCGCGAGGGCGTTGATGTGGACGACAGCTCGTGCCGAGCGTTGCTCGACAACGTCACGCAAGTGCTGAGCACGCGGCACACGGAGACCAAGAACGTGGTGGCCGCGATGCAAGGTCAGGCAACAGAACGCGCTAAAGACCATGAGGTTGCAGCGATGCGCCTCCGAGAGTTGGAGGCACGGATCCTTCTGCGAGACCTGCTGCCCGAGATCCGCAAACACGTGGCGGACGCACAGTGGGCATACAAGGCACAGACATTCGGTGCGAAGTTTAGAAGTGCGCTCAAGTCTTTGACTGGCTCCGCAAAAGAGGCGAGCGAAACTTTGCTGAATCAGGACTTCGAGCGACTCTTCCTTGCGGAATGCTCGGTCCTCCGGGCGCCGCCGGTGCGACTCGACTTTCCGGGTCGCAAGGGTCAACCGGCTCGTCGCAAGATGGTGGCAACGGACTACAGGTTGAGCGACGTCCTATCCGAAGGCGAGCAGAAGGTGATCGCGCTCGCGGACTTCCTAGCGGAGCTTCAGCTGAAGCCGGCTGTGAACCCCGTGGTGTTCGATGATCCGGTGACAAGTCTCGACTACGAACGGATGGGTGAAGTAGTAGGCCGCATTGCGCGCCTGAGCAACACGCGCCAAGTGGTCGTCTTCACGCACAACATCTGGTTCGCAGTCGAGCTGCTGAATCGCTTTGAGAAGAACAAGGAACGGGTCTCGTACTTCGACATCGCGCAGGACAATGGCAAGTGTGGCATTGTCACAGGTGGTACCAACCCTCGCAGCGACTCCGTATCGAACATCGCGAAACGCATCAACATCACGATGCTAGAGGTGAAGAAGGTGAGCGGTGAAACGCAGGCGGCGCTACTGGAGAAGGCATACGAGCATGTTCGCGCGTGGTGTGAGGTCGTGGTCGAGACCGAGCTGTTGCAGAAAGTTGTCCAGCGTTATCAACCGAACGTGATGATGACAGCGCTCGAGAAAATTAAGCCGCAGGCTCTCGCCCCAGCGATCAACGCGATCTTGCCCACGTTCGAGAAAGCGTGCCGGTACATTGCGGGACACTCTCAGCCATTGGAAACACTGAATGTTCGGCCGACAATCGCCGAGCTGGAGAAGGACTGGGCGGATCTACAGGCAGCACGGAAGGCATACCTAGACGCCGCACTTTGAGTTGCTGTGGGGGGACACATGACGATGCTCACGTAATCTGCCGATCCGACAGCTGCTTCGATGTCGCGCGTGCAACGAGGAATTTCCGGTTGACGACGCCGACTATGTCCGACCTTCTCTCGAGGAGTGGACATCCGAGGGGCTCGACCGCGATGCCAAGGCCCGAACATGGATCAACGTACGCTTCGCTCTCGATCTCGTTGGATCCATCCACGAATATTGTTAACGCGAGGATCTGTTCGTGGCCGTCGTACGATGCGAAGACGGTCTCGTTCGGTGTCAACGCCGGAAGGATCTACTGGACCTCCCTGGTGAGCGAGACGAAGCCTCGAGTCGTGGTCGCTACAACCAGACGGCGGCGATTTTCTGCGGCGTCACGCGGCAAGTTCACTGGAGCAGTTGCATGAGTTCTTCACAAGCGGTGCGAATGGCAATGGTCGACGACGCCAGGTCGCGAGTTCGTTCGAACCTGCAACAGATCAGTTTGGCTTGATCGTGCTCTCGCAAGCGAGGACGGCGCCGGCATCCACCGATGCCGATGGCGTGAGCATGCGGGTCTGGGCAGCCACACTTGCTAAAGCGTGGATCGCCAAATTCCGTCATGAGCAGTGTTATCCGCTCGCGAACCCATTCTCGCTGCCACGTGGCTGACATACGAAGCGACATGACGACATACATACAGGGACCAACCGGGACGTAACCATGTGTGATCACGACAGGCACGCGAAATGGTTGGTGTTACGCCTCGGTTGTGGTCCTAGATGTAGAGGGTTCGATCCCCTTCAGTCGCCCCACTCTTACGGCAGGTTACGGGTACGAAATCGCGACGGGCCTGCCGGGCGAGCACGGCGCGTTCGACCTGCGCGACGTGAAGCCCGGCAGCTGTGGCGTGTGCATCCGCCGAGGGCTGTTGCCTACGCTTGAACGCTTGGTTCCAGGCGAATACACCGTGTGCGTGATGCCGCTCGCGGGAAGCCCGCGCGATCAACAGATCAAGCAGCAGGTGTATAGCGACCGCGCCTCGATGAAGGTCTACAGCACGCCGGTTCGCGTCGTCGCCGCACCAGCCGAGCAAACGATGACAGTCCAGTTACCTCGATAGAACAGCGGCACGACGACCTTCAGTCCACGATAGGATCGGGATCGGACGTCAAGACCGCGGTCGTCCGAGCAGCAGCCGGTTCTTGGCGCTTACGTTCGCCGGAATCGCGTCGACGAACACGTCGTAGCCGCGCTCGACAAGCCACATCGTGCGCTCCTCGTCGATCATTGCGGCAGGATCCGCCAGGCCAACGAGATCGGTACGCCGCCTCGTCCGGTGGCAGCAGGGCATGAGGGCCACGCGTGCGCCCAGCGCGGCGGCTCGACTCAGCACGGTATCGGAGAGCGCCCCGCAGGCATGGGACGAGACGATGACGTCACCGCTGCCGAGCGTGACGTCCTCGAGGCGCGCCCGCTCGAACGTGACACGCCCGGCGAGGTTCGGAAACGCGGCGACGACGGCGTCGTGGACCAGGACGTAGTTTTTCGCGGGGCGGACGTCGACGGCGAGAGCCGTCGCGCGGGGATCATTGCCTTGCAGCAGGAACACCTGGGCGAGCAAGCCGTAACCGGCGCAGAGGTCGACCACGCGGACGACCGTGTCGCCTGCAAGCCACGTATGGATACGCGTGGCCATCTCCCACGCCTCGTGCAGCTCCTTGCGTGGCAGGCAGTCCACGGCGCAGATCGCGCGTCCGAGTGTATCGAGCAGGCCGTCGTCAGTGTAATAGCGCGCGTGCGTCGGTGACAGCTTGTTGCGTGAACCGGGACCGTGCACGAGCTCTCGGTACGACTATACGGTGAGAAAGCTCGTGAGGTCACGCGGGTGGCGCGTACGACGCAGTCGGCGCAGATCCACCTCGAGGAACAGGCACTCCGTCGCTTCGCAGTGCGGCTCCTCAGGGGCGACGGCGAACCCACAACTGACCGTGAGGGTTCGCGACATTCGTGAGCTGATTCGGCTGGTTCGTTCCGCACGGGTCATGCGTGGGCCAATTGTTCGTCGTCGTATAGCCCTCGTAATAATAGTACGTCGCGTACTGGCTCGAGCTCAGATAGAGGCCCACGCCTGCAGGATCACTCTGTCCCCAGTACGTCGGGACGGTCGTCGTGCATACCGTGGCAACCGCCTTGACGAGCTGACAGGTAACGGTTCCTTCCGTCTTCGCCACGATCGAACCACCATTCGGCTGGCATTTCACCCAGTGATTGATGTCCGAGGTTGCGAGGATCTCGTCGCCAAGGCTCGCCCACCGGGCGAAGTCCAGTGCGCCGAGCGAAGTCGGGTTCGTCGGAACGGTCGTCGACGTTGGCGTCGTTCCTGCGCCGGTTGGGATGTTCCACGTTGGTCGCGGCGTCACCGCGTTGGTTCCATTGGTGAACTGCGCGTAGTTCGTGAAGCCGTACACCCAAACCAAGGTCCAACCACCCCCCGCAGTTACCTGATCACAGTACGCCGCGAACGGTGCCGTACCTCCGGGACCGTCTGGATCGATCGTGATCTGGCCGCTCGTGATCACGCCGTGCGCGAGAGCATCGAGACAATCCTTCGGTGTCGGTGTCGGCACTCCCCCATCGGAACCGACCTGAATTGACGCGTCGATCGGTGCGGCGGTCGCTGCATCGATCGCGAGCACTCGCGCATCTGGCTCGTGAGCCGCTCCGTCACTGGACAGAGGCAGCAACGACGGCTGAAACCCGCACGCGGCGACGAAGATCAACAGGCGACGCAATATGAAAAGCATACCATACGGTTCGAGGTGACCGGTTACGATCGCAACGGGGCGATAAGTCACGTCGCGAACTACGCAGTGGTGGTGGGTCACCGGAGCCGGACAACCCGGTGAGGAGCGGCT
>JAYWCI010000152.1:0-47593 GCA_043780895.1 Kofleriaceae bacterium
GGACCTGCATCCTGGCGAGCCCCTCGGCGCCGAGGCCTTGATCGCGAGCTTGATCGCGATGGGGCACCTGACGCGCCGCCAGGCGGTCGTGCTCGAGGCGGCGCGCGATTTCTTTCTGCGGCTGCGCGCGCTCGTCCAGCTCGCGGCGACACGCCGGTTCGATCAGCTCACGTTCGAGATCCAGGAGGCGGTCGCTCCGAAGCTGTATCCGAGTGTCGAATCGGGCCACGCGGGCCAAGCGACCGGGGTGCGCGCGGCGGTCGCACCGGCGGTCGAGGCGCTGATGCGCGATTATTATCTGCATGCGCGCGGCGTGGTGCAGGTCGCCGAGCGCTTGCTCGAATCGGCGCGCGTGCCCGCTCGCACCAAGCCGCGGATCAACGCGGTCGACGAGACGTTCATCACCTTCAACGGCGAGCTCGCGCTCGAGGATCCACGCCGGTTCACCGAGCGACCGTCCGAGATGGTGCGGTTGTTCCGCACGGCGCTAGCCGAGAAGGTCGCGATCTATGGCCACACCAAGGAGCTCGTCGCCGAACAGATCGCGCGCGATCCGCAGCCGCTCGCGAACGATCCGCTCGCCGCACGGCTCACGCTCGAGGCGCTCACCGATCTCAGCGATCGCGGCATGCCCTCGATGTTCGAGCAGATGCACCAGCTGGGGGTCCTCGGTGCGGTGATGCCCGGATGGGCGTCGTGCACCGCGCGCGTCCAGCACGACCTCTACCACGTGTACACGGTCGACCAGCACCAGCTCTACGCGCTCGCGATGCAGAAGCGGCTCGCGCGTGGCGAGCTCGCGCGCGAACATCCGCTCGCGACGGATCTGTGGAAGACGATCACTCGCCCGGCACCGCTGCTGCTCGCCACGCTGCTCCACGATGTCGGCAAGCCGCTCGGCAAGGGCCACGCCGAGAAGGGCGCCGTGATCGCGGGGCAGGTCGCGCGCAAGTTCGGCCTCGACGAGACCGCTGCGAAGACCGTCGAACTCTTGGTCCGCCAGCACCTCACGATGTCGCATCTGTCGCAGCGCCGCGATCTGTCCGATCCCGAGGTGGTCGAGCGCTTCGCGCAGCACACGGTCGGCAACGAAGAGCGGCTCGCCGAGCTCTACTTGCTCACGCTGTGCGACGCCGCGATGACCGCGCCCGATAACCTGACCGCGTGGAAGGAGGGCCTCTTGCGCGAGCTGGTGCTGCGCACGCGCGCGTACTTCCGCGGTGAAGCCTCGACGTCGCAAGAAGACCAGCGCCGCGACGAGACGCGCGACAAGGCGACGGCCCTCCTCGCCGACGCTCCAGCGGCGCGCGCGATGCTCGATGGCGTCGATCCGCAGCTCTTGATCCAGCTCACGGCGCGCCAGGCCGCTCGCCACGCGAAGCTCGCCGCCTCGACGGCGGGCACGGATCCGCGCGTCGCGATCGAGGTTCACTGCTTTCCGATGAAGGGCCACTCCGAGCTCGCGATCGTCGCGCCGGATCTGCCGGGCGTGCTCGCCGCGATCGCAGGCGCGCTGACCGCGAATCGCGTCGACGTGCTCGGCGCGATCCTGGGCCACACCGATACCGCACCGGGCCTCGTGCTCGACGTGTTCTTCGTGCGCGATCTCAAGGGCGAGGCGATTCCCGACGACGACGCGCGCTGGAGTAAGTTGCTCGACGACCTCCGCATCGTCCTCGATGCGACCGCGCCCGAGCATGCGACCGCCGCCCTGATCGAGCGGCGCCGGCCGCAGAGCGGCCTGCCGGTCCGCGTGACGCCGAGCGTGTCGACCGAGATCAAGATCCACGACGACTCGACGCAAGCGACGATCATCGAGGTCCAGACCCGCGATCGGGTCGGTGTGTTGTTCGCGATCACCCAGACGCTCGCCGCGCTCGATCTCGATATCTCACTCGCGAAGGTCTCGACCGAGGGCGAGAAGGTCGCCGACGTGTTCTTCGTGACGCGCGGTGGCCATCGCATCACCGACGAGGCCGAGCGCGCGACGCTGATCGACCACCTCCAGGCTGCGGTCGAGGCGGTCTAGTGTCCGCGATCGATCTGCCACCCGGCATGGGCCTGCGCGGCACGGCACTCGCGATGTTTCGCGCGCCGCTCAACGCGCGCTGGCTCGCGCGGGTCTCGCTGATCTCCGTGGTCGTGCTCGGCGCCATCACGTGGGCGTTCGTGTCGCGCCATCCGTATCATCGCCACGCGAGCGCGCAGGTCGTGCTGCCGGTCGCGTTCTTCATGTTCTCCGCGCTCGGCTTCATCGTGCGCTCCGCGCGGCTCGAGATCACGCGCGATGGCGTGCGCTGGGGCTGGGCGTCGCTGAACGTTTCGCAGACCGCCGCGCATTGGAAGTGCGCGCACGTGTGGAGCGATGGCATCACACTCGAGCGGAAGCGCGGCGGCACGTGGTTCCTCGGGGGGCGCGATTGGGATCGCTTCGAGGCGCTCGTGCGCCAGCTCCGCCGCACCGAGCTCCCGTTCGAGGACCACACCGGCAAGGCGCCGCTGCGCGCGCGGATGCAGAGCTACGGCAAGTTCCTCGACGGCATGCTCGTCGGATCGATCGTGGCTTCGCTTGGCGTGATGCTGTGGGCGGCGTGATGCTATGGGCGGCGTAGCGCCGTCCACAATTCGCGACCCGTGAAGTCGCGCTTGCCGCCCGTCTCGGCGGCGCGCACGAGGGCGACGAGCTTGGCATTGATCGGCGCGCGCCGACCGAGCTGCTTCGCGAGCCGCACGAGCTCGCCCTGAAGAAACTCGATCTCGGTCGGGCGACCCGCGGTGAGGTCGTCCTGCATCGACGAGCGCGCTTGCGGGTCCACCGCCGCCACGCGCTGCGCGATCCTCCGAAACGCCCAGTCCGGCATCGGCAACACGCGCGCGACCCAGCGCGGTGGTAACGCGAGCAGCTTCGCGACCGGCTGCTGCGCGGCCTCGAGCAGATCGAGCGCTTCGGTCTGCGCCGCCGCGAGGCAGCGACGAAAATCGCGATCCGCGAGCTCGTCGAGCAGCGACTTGCCCGACAGCGCATTGATCGCGTTGTTGAGGTTCATCACGAGCTTGCCCCACAGCACGGCCGGCATGTCGGCGCGGGTCTCGAGCGGCAGGGCGGCGTTGCGGCACGCGATCACGAACGGCTCGACAGTCGGATGCGCTTCGACCGTCAAGCTGCCCGAGGTCCCGCGGTGATAGTGACCGGGCTCGGTGCGCGCGATATTGAACGGCACCATGCCGGCGAGCACGACCCGACCGGGCAGGGCGGCACGCAGCGCCTCGGCATTCGCGATGCCGTTCTGGAGGCTCACGATCACGGCGCTGCCTTGACCGGCGAGCTCGCGCGCCGCGTTCGCTGTTGCGGCGGACTTCACCGTCACGAGCACGATGTCGGCTTCGCGGGCGGCGGCGACATCGGTCGCGAGCTTGGGGTGGACGGTCCAGACCGTGCCGTCGAGATCGGAGAGCTTCAAGCCATCGCGCAGCTCGTCGAGCACGCGCGGTCGCCCGATCAGCGTGACGTCGGCGCCGCCGGCCGCGAGCCTGCCACCCACCCAGCACCCGATCGCGCCTGCGCCGAACACCGCGAGCTTCACACGGCCAGCATACTTGCTACGGCTTGGTGCCGAGGGTTATCCACAACAAGAACAGCTTGTAGTTGGGATCGTTGACGTCGAGGAACGTCGCGTTCGGGTGGTTTTGCGGCGGCGTGGTCTCGAACAGCGGCTTCGTGAGGAACGTCGACATCGCCGGCGTGGTCGGATTGATGACCCCGGCCGCGGCCTTGATCGCGGCGAGCACCACGGCGGGATCGGTGGTGTCGTACGGCAGCACGGCACCCGCACCGGTCGGGTTGTGGCAGTTCGCGCAGCCGAGGCCGCCCTTCGCCGCCTTCTGCAGCCGCGGATAGATGTCGGTCGCGAACGACGGATCGGTGATCGCGGCGGTCGAGGAGTTTACCTGCAGCCCGCCGGAGAGCGCGAGCGTCGCGCCGCCCGCCGCGATCGTCACGCTCGTCGTGTGCGTGGCCGCCGCCATGTTCGCATCGGTGTAGTTGACCTTGAGTGTGTAGTTGCCCGGGGGTGCGTTGAGGAGCGCGACCCGGGCGCGCGCCGGAGCCGCGCCGAACGCCGTCGACATCGTGAGCGAGGTATCGATATCTGCCGCGTTCATGAAGAACGGCGCCGAGACGCCCGTCACCAGTGCGCCGTTGCCATCGACGAGCGTGATCGCCGCCGGCACGATCCCGGCGAGCGGATCGCCCAGATCATTCTGGAGCTCGGCGATGAGGATCGTGCCGCTCACGGCGTGAACGCCAGCGGATGCGAACTGGCGCCCGACATCGCCGGTCGCGAGCGCGTAGAGATTCTGGATCACCGGGAGCTGCGCGACGACGATCGTGGCGCTCCGCGTGTTGAAGAAGTTGTTCTTGGTCGAGGTCGCGAACAGCTTCGAGCTGACCGCGACCTCGAACGAGTACGTGCCATCGGCCGCGGTCGTCGTTGCGAACTCGGGCTGGAGCCCGACCGTCGTGATCGCGGTCGTCGCGAGTGGATCACCGGTGAAGTAGTCGAGGACCTTGCCCGAGACCTTCGCGGTCGTGACCTCGCTCCCACCATCACCGGATGCATCGACCTCGAGGCCGAGGCCGCCATCAGTCGTCGGTTGATCCGGCGGAGCTTTGCCCTCGCAGCCGAAAACGATCAGACCGATGCAAAGCCAGGCGTGACGCATGAGATATCTCCGAGGAACATCAACAACGGTGCCACCGTACGAGGTGCCTTGACAGGCGCTTGCGCGACTTGCGCATGGGAGTTGATGCCCCATGGGTGGGGAACCATGCGCCGGAGCCCCGACCGAAACGGTGCTCGCGTCCGCGCAATGCTAGCAACCACGCGGGGATACAGGGGGGGCCCGGGCGTGTAGATCCTTCGCGTTGCGACGATCAGACCTCTCCACTAGAGTGCGCCATGATCGAGGACAAACTTCGCGAGGCCCTGACCTTCGACGATGTGTTGCTCGTCCCGGCGTTCAGCGAGGTCATCCCGCGGGACGTGGACGTCGCGACCCGGCTGACCCCGGCGATTCCGTTGCGCATGCCGCTCGTCAGCTCGGCCATGGATACGGTCACCGAATCGGCGACCGCGATCCGGATGGCGCGTGAAGGCGGCATCGGGTTCATCCACAAAAACCTCACGATCGAAGACCAGGCGCGCGAGGTCAATCGCGTGAAGAAGGCGCAGTCCGGCATCGTCGTCGATCCGCTGACCATCGCGCCCGACCGCACGCTCGAGCAGGCGCTCGCGATCATGCGGCACCATCGGATCAGCGGGCTGCCGGTGATCGACGCCGATCGAAAGCCGATCGGCATCCTCACGAACCGCGATGTCCGGTTCGAGAAGCGGATGTCGCTGCAGGTCGGCGAGCTGATGACCAAGGATCCGGTCTCGGTGAAGGAAGGTGTGTCGCTCGAAGAAGCGCGCGAGCTCCTCCACAAGCATCGGATCGAGAAGCTGCTGGTCGTCGATGCGCGTGGCGCCTTGAAGGGCCTGATCACGATCCGCGATATCGAGCAGGCGGAAGCGCACCCCACCGCCGCGGTCGATGACCTCGGTCGGTTGCGCGTCGGCGCGGCAGTCGGCGTCGGTGCCGATCGCGATGCGCGGATCGATGCCCTGCTCAACGCGGGTTGCGATGTCGTCGTGATCGATACCGCGCACGGGCATAGCAACGGCGTGCTCGAGGCGGTGCGGGCCACGCGCAAGCGGTTCCCGAAGCTGCAACTGGTCGCGGGCAACGTCGCCACGTACGAGGGCACGAAGGCGCTGATCGAGTGCGGCGTCAACGCCGTCAAGGTCGGCGTCGGTCCCGGCTCGATCTGCACCACGCGCATCGTCGCGGGCGTCGGCGTACCGCAGCTCACCGCGATCGCCGATGCGGTCTCGGCCGCGAAGGGCACCGGGGTCGCGATCATCGCGGACGGCGGCATCAAGTTCTCGGGCGATGTCGCGAAGGCGCTCGCCGCGGGCGCCGATACCGTGATGATCGGCTCGCTGTTCGCCGGCACCGACGAGGCACCCGGCGAGGTGATCCTCTATCAAGGTCGGAGCTACAAGTCGTATCGCGGCATGGGCTCGATCGGCGCGATGAAGGAAGGCTCGAAGGACCGCTACTTCCAGGCCGACGTCTCGAACGATACGCCGCAGAAGCTCGTGCCCGAAGGCATCGAGGGCCGCGTGCCGTACAAGGGCGCGCTGCGCGAGTCGATCTATCAGCTCGTCGGCGGGTTGCGCGCTTCGATGGGCTACATCGGCTGCGCCACGATCGCCGAGATGCACGAGAAGGCGAAGTTCGTAAAAATTTCAGCGTCGGGGCTACGCGAGAGCCACGTCCACGACGTCATCATCACGAAGGAAGCCCCGAACTACCGGGTGGAGTAAATGGCACATCAGCTCGTCGTCGTCCTCGATTTTGGTTCGCAGTACACGCAGCTCATCGCGCGACGGATTCGCGAACAGAACGTCTACTGCGAGATCCATCCGTACACGCTCGCAGCCGATCCGCAGAAGCTGCGCGAGCTGAACCCGATCGGCCTCGTGCTGTCGGGCGGACCGTCCTCGGTCTACGAAGAAGGTGCGCCGCAGATTCCCGCGAGTACGTGGGAGATGGGGCTGCCGATCCTCGGCATCTGCTACGGCGCGCAGCTCACCGCGCGTGCCCTCGGCGGTATGGTCACGCTCGCAGAGCGCCGCGAATACGGCCGCGCGACCGTGAAGATCCTCGAGGGCGGCGCGAACCAGGGGGTGTTGCGCAACATGGCCGCGGGCGAAGAGCTCGCGGTGTGGGCGTCGCACGGCGATCACGTCGAAGGCATCCCGGCTGGCTTCGTGCACACCGCCGAGAGCGAGAACTGCAAGTACTCGGGCTTCGCGAACGAAGCCAAGAAGATCCATTGCGTCCAGTTCCACCCCGAGGTGGTCCACACGCCGCGCGGTGCCGAGCTGCTCGAGAGCTTCCTGTTCGGCGTGTGCAACGCGAGGGCTGACTGGTCGATGGCGAGCTTCGTCGACGAAGCCGTCGCGCGCATTCGCGCCCAGGTCGGCAGCGATGGCCGCGTGATCTGCGGCCTCTCCGGCGGCGTCGATTCGAGCGTCGCCGCGGCGCTGATCCACAAGGCGATCGGCTCACGGCTCACGTGCATCTTTGTCGACAACGGCGTGCTCCGCAAAGGCGAGCGCGACTACGTCGCCACGATCTTCCGCGATCACTTCAAGGTCGACCTACGCGTGATCGATGCCGAGGATCGCTTCCTCACGGCGCTCGCCGATGTCACCGACCCCGAGAAAAAACGCAAGATCATCGGCTACGAGTTCATCGCCGTATTCGACGAGCAATCGAAGACGATCGAGAATGCGCGGTTCCTCGCGCAGGGCACGCTCTATCCCGACGTGATCGAGAGCGTCTCGTTCAAGGGGCCTTCGCACACGATCAAGAGCCACCACAACGTCGGCGGCTTGCCCGCGAAGATGAAGCTCTCGCTCGTCGAGCCGCTGCGCGAGCTGTTCAAGGATGAAGTTCGCCAGCTCGGTCTCGAGCTCGGCTTGCCGCATCACATGGTCTGGCGCCAGCCATTCCCGGGGCCTGGCCTCGCGGTGCGGTGTCTCGGCAACCTCGTAAAGGCCCGGCTCGACGTGCTGCGCCTCGCCGATGCGATCATCGAAGAAGAGATTCGCGCCGCGGGGCTCTACGAATCGATCTGGCAGTCGTTCGGCGTGCTCCTGCCGGTGCGCTCGGTCGGCGTGATGGGCGATACCCGCACGTACGAGGAGACGCTCGCGGTGCGCGCGGTGCATTCGCGCGACGGTATGACCGCGGACTTCGTGCAGTTGCCGTGGGAGGTCCTCGGGAAGATCTCGAGCCGGGTGATCAACGAGGTGCGCGGGATCAACCGGGTGGTCTACGACATCACGTCGAAGCCGCCCGGGACGATCGAGTGGGAGTAGGGCCCGCCCCTGGCCCGCTGATTGCTGTAGCAGCGGGTATGAAAAAGCTTCTCTGGCTAGCTGCGGCAGTGAGCGCTCTTGCCGCAGCGGGCGTCGCGACCGCAGCGATCATCAACTCGCGGCGTAAGCAGCTGCGTGGTCAGCCGCTCGCGCTCGCGGGCGGATGGGGTTTCATCCCGCCCGAGGACATCCTCGAGGCCGAAATCATCGTCGAGATCGTACCGCTCGACTTTATGTCGGGTCCGCTGCCGGTCGATCCGGCGACGCAGGAGCTGCTGCAAGAGCTCGCTGACACCTCGCTGTTCCTCAAGTAAGCGATTGGCTGATGTGCTGGGTGGCTCGGCGTGCGGCGCGCTAGACTGATCTGGATGCCCTCGGCGCCGACGATCCTCGCAGTTTCGCTGATCTGCGCCACCGCTGCAGCCGGCCCCGCGATCGACTGGGCCACGGGTATCGTCACCGCGGAAGGCCTGGGCATCGCGGACCGTCACGCACCCAATCCCTCGGTCGCGCGCGGGACATCGCGGCGCGGTGCGGAAGAGGCTGCAAAGAAGGAGCTCGCGGCGAGTGTCGCGCAGCTGGGGCTCGCCGACGGGGGCACGGTCAGAAAGCTCGTGGCCCCCGCGATCAAGGCGCGCCTCGATCGCGCGGTCGCACAGGCGATCGCCGTGGCCGCGCAACCTGAGACCGACGGCGCGTGGCGCGTGACGATGGGCGTTCCGATCGAAGCTGTCCGCCAGGCGATCGAAGGTGGCCCTCGGGTGAGCGATGGCGATGGTGATCGCGGGCCTGCGGTGGTGGTGGTCGAGGGCGTGACCGCCAAGCCGGCCGTGGGTTGGACGGTCGGCGGGCAGCACGCTGCGACGATCTGGGTGACGGCGGTTCCGGCATGGGCGAAAGACGCGCCGCACGTCACAGCGACCTCGGCGAAGGCCGGTGCGATCGAGGTGTCCGGAACATCGGGGACTCGAGCGACGTTGTACGTGCTGCTACGGCCGTAGGTTTCGATGAATGTTGGTAGGCTACCGTCCGTGAAACGCGGTGTCCTTGTCGTCATGATGCTGGCCCTTGCGGGCACGCCCGTGCACGCCGACGACATCGTCACGTACGAGACCGAAGGCGATGCGCCGGTCGCGGGGACGGATCCACGGGGCGTCGCGGTCGACGACGCGTTCGCGCGCGCGGTGCAGCGTGCGCTCGCGGATGTCGTCGCGCCCGAGGTCCGGACCGCGAACAAGGGCCTGATCGATCGCGAGATCATCGGCCACGCGAGGCTGTGGATCGCGCGCTTCAGCGTGACCAAGGACGACACGAACGAAGACCGGCGCCAGCTCACGGTCTCGGTCAGGATCGATCGCGACAAGCTGCGTGCGCGGCTCGACGAGCTCAAGATCGCGACGAAGGGCGAGGGCGGCGATGCCGGCCCCACCGGAACCAACGATGCGTCGGCGCAGAAGACCGTCACGATCCTCCTGCGTACGCGGTCGTCGAAGGGCTCGTTCGCGAGCTATGGCAAGGGCGCCGATCGTGACACGCTCGGCCTCGCGGGCCTGACGGCTCTGATGCGCACCTACGGGATGGCCGTGCGCCGCGCACCCGAGACCGGCAATGTCAGCGAGGGCGATTTCCCGATCAGCGATGCCGATGCCGATAGCGTCGCCGAAGCCGCCAAGGCCGACTTCATCGCGATCGCGGGGGTCACCGTCGGTGATGCCGCGCCCGTGCGCGGCAAGCCGAACGACGCGGTGCTCGTGACCGCGCATCTGAGGCTCGTCGATCGCAAGGTGCATCAGATGCTGGGGCAGGGCATGGCGATCACCGCGGCACCCGCCGATGATCACAAGTATGCGATCGATCGCGCGCTCGCCGCTGCCGCCGCCGACGTGTTGCCGCCGCAACCGACCAAGCTCGCGCCAGCCGGTGCGTTCGTCGGTGATGACACGCCGCTCGCCGAGCCCGGCATCGTGCTCGTGCGGTTGAGCTCGAAGACCCCCTACGCGATGGTCTCCGCCGAGCAGCGCTACCTCGCCGGCGCAAAGGGCGTGCGCGCCGCGAGTCTGCGGCGGCTGTCGCCGGGCGGTTGGGTGATCGGCGTGACCACCGCGGAGTCGATCGAGCGCGTCGCGCAGATCGCGAAGAAGCCGCCCGCGACCGAGACCTCTTCGAGCGTCAAGATCGTCGGCTCGGTCGTGGAAGTCGTCCTCATGGGGTCGGGGCTTTGAAGGGCCTCGTGCTCGTGATGCTCTGTGCGCTATGTGCCTGCGCCGGCACGCAGGATCCCGCGCACAAGACCGCGAACAGCGCGATCGTGACCGTGACCTCGAACCTGCCCGATGCGCAGGTCTACGTCGACGGTCGGTTCGTTGGCGCTGTCAGCTTCGTCAAAGCCGGGATGGCCCTCGATCCCGGCAAGCATCGCCTCGAGCTCCGTCACGACGACTACTTCTCGCGCTTCGCGGAGCTCGATCTCCACAAGGCGGAGAAGAGGCAGCTCGACCTCGATCTGGCGCCAGTCCTGCCGTAGCCCGGGTGGCTACTCGGCGGGCGCGGGCGCGGCGGGCTTGGCCGCTTGCACCAGAATCGCGTAGCAGTCGACCATGTCGCGCGCGATGCCTTGCTCGCGATGGCTCGCCTTGTCTTCAGGCTTCGGCAGCAACTTCATCGCGGTCTCGGCACACGCGACGTCCTTGCACGCGCAGACCTGCTTCTTCACGACCTCGAGCGTGCCGACCTCTGTCTCCCCGCACGCAACAACCAGCAGCAGCAGTGCGGAGAGCCTGCACATCAGAACAACGAGCCGAGCTTGTCGGCGAGACCACCCGGCAGCTTGTCCTTGAGCGCCGAGCTCTCGAGCGCCTTGAGCGCGTCTTCCTTGTGATCCTTCAAGAACGAAAAGATCTTTTCGGCGGTCGCCTTATCGATCCCGACGTGTGACGCCATCTGCTCGATGAACTCTTCCATCGCAGCATTGTACGGCAACGACGCTAGCAGCCGACGCGCTTGAGCGTGGTTTGGCGAGCCGCTGCGCTATGGATGACCTTCAACATCTCGTCACCGTCGACCTCGGTCCGGATTCGCTGGAACACCGTACCGTCGTTCGGATCCATGAAGATGACGGAGGGCAGGGTCAGCGAGTCGTACTTGAGCTTGAGCGCATCGTTGCGATCGCTCTGCTTGGTAACCTCGAACTTGAGCGGCACGAAGTCGTGCGTGATCGCGGCGTAGACATCGTCGGTGCCGAACGTGCGCTCCATCGCGTGACACGGATTGCACCAGCTCGCCGAGAAATCGATCATCAGCAGCTTGTGCTCGCTGCGCGCCTTCGCGATCGCGCCGGCTTCATCGAACTGCCAATCGACCTGATGCTTCGGTGCCTGGCGCCACAGCCAGATCGCGACCGCGCCAGCGACGACGAGGGCGATCGCGATGCCCTTGCGAAACCGCTCGCTCCACGGACCGTGAAACGATTTCTGGATCGCGCCGAGCCCGAGGCCGATCGCGATCGAAGCGAAGGCCCCGACGAGCACGAGCGTGGTCGGCTGGACGAGGTCACGCAGCCACGGCAAGAATGGCATCAGGTAGTAGATCGCGGCGAACAAGAGGCCGATGCCGCCGATCGATTTGACCGCATCCATCCACGCGCCGCTCTTCGGGAGCGCGACCGCGAATGCGGCGAGGATGAAGAACAGCACGCCCATGCCGAGGCCGTAGACGAACAACAGGCCGCCACCTCCGACCGCGTTGCCGCTGGTCGAGACGTAAAGGAGGAGGCTCGCGAGGAACGGGCCGGTGCACGGTGCGGCGATCAAGCCACCGACGAGCCCCATCGCGAACGCGCCGCCGAGACCTTTGCCACCGATCCGATTGAGCCGCGCCTGGATCCCGGCGGGCAGGTTGAGATCGAACGCGCCGAACATCGAGGCGGCGAGCGCGAGGAACAGGATCACGAGCGGGAACACGACGTACGGGCTCGCGAGCTGGGTGCCGAAGGCACCGGCCTTGCCGATCATCGCGAACGTGACGCCGAGCGCCGCGTACATCACGCACATGCCGCCGACGTACGCGATCGCGAGCGTGATCGCGCGGCTGCGCGGAACGTCCTTGCCGCGCGCGCCGAAGATCGCGAGCGTGATCGGAATCATCGGATAGACGCATGGCGTGAGCGAGGTCAGAAAGCCCGCGCCGAAGGCGCCGAACACGACGAAGATCCAACCGTGTGCTTGCGCCTGTTCCAGACAGTTGCTCTGGCACCCCGTGACGAGCAGGAGTGCGATGCAAAGTACTGGAAGCAACGGCAGACGACGCATGCGGGTGGACTATAGACCCATCGACCTCGATCGGGCATTCCCCTGATCGCGGGCCTCGGTGTAGGGTCCTCACGCCGCTATGGATCCCACCGCCTTCGCGCCCGAGCACGTCCGCAACCTCGACGTGTACCAGCCCGGAAAGCCGATCGAAGAGCTCGAGCGCGAGCTCGGGATCTCGGGAGCCATCAAGGTCGCGTCGAACGAGAACCCGCTCGGCCCATCGCCGAAGGCGCTTGCCGCGATTCCGGCCGCCCTGAACCAACTCAATCTCTACCCCGATGCGGGCGGGTTCCAGCTCCGCCGCGCGCTCGGCGCCAAGCTCGGGGTCACGATCGACGAGCTGTCGCTCGGCAACGGCTCGAACGACATGCTGTACCAGCTCGTGCTCGCGACTTGCGAGCCGAGCGATGAGGTGCTCGCGCACCAGTACGGCTTCTTGTCGTACCGGCTGTCCGCGCAGGTCGCGGGTCGTGCGTTCGTCGCCGCACCGGTGACCTCGGAGCTCGCGATCGATGTCGATGCCTTGATCGCCGCGATCACTCCGCGCACCAAGCTCGTGGTGCTCGGCACGCCGAACAACCCGACCGGCTCGGTGATCACGACCGCGCAAGCGAAGCGGATCCTCGCGGCCCTGCCGGCGCGCGCGTTGCTCGTGCTCGACGAGGCGTATGCCGAGTACGCGGATGCGTGGCCGGAAGTCGATCACGTCGACGGCATGGCCCTGCGCGCACAGGATCCGCGCGTGGTCGTGCTGCGCACGTTCTCCAAGATCTACGGGCTCGCCGGGCTGCGCGTCGGCTACGCGGTCGCGGACAAGGCCGTGTGCGACCTCGTCGGTCGCGTCACCCGCACATTCCACGTCTCGAGCCTCGCGCTCGTCGGTGCGACCGCCGCGCTCGACGACGCGGACCACGTCGCGATCAGCGCGCGTCACGCGCGCGGCGTGATCGAGCAGATGCGCGCCGAGATCAAAGGTCCGGGCGTGAAGGTCTATCCGTCGCTCGCGAACTTCGTGCTGATCGAGACCGGCCGCACGGCCGCGCCGATCTACGACAAGCTGCTGCGCAACGGCGTGATCGTGCGGCCGATGGCGGCGTGGGGCTTGCCGACGTGCCTTCGCGTCTCGGTCGGGTCGGCGCAAGAGATGCCGCGCGTGCTCTCCGCACTGAACAGTGCACTAACCGACGCGCTCGCATGAAGCTCCTGTTGGTCGTCGCGCTGGTCGCGTGTGGCGGTGGCCATGCCGCGGCGCCGCCGACGACGCCCAAACCTCCATCGGCGGACGAGCAACTGCTCGCGCTCTTGCCCGACGGCGCGCAGATCGTCGTCGAAATTGATCTCGCACGGCTGCGCGCGAATGCCACGGTCGGCGAGACCGCGAAGCAGATGCTCGGCTCGCTCGGTGCTGACAGCCACGTGCCCGGGTTGCCGGTATCCGTGCTCGGCTCGCCGCTCGCGCAGGCCGATCGGGTGGTGCTCGCGGCGTACGGCGTCGGGACGGCGCAAGCGGCGACCATCACGCTGCTCGTGACCGAAGGCACCGTGCCCGGCGGGATCCGGATCTCGCCGACAGTCGTCGCGCTCGGCAGCGATGATTGGACAGGGCAACTGCAGACCCGTGCCGCGCTCGCCACCGAGCATCCGCTCGCCGTGACTGCGCCGGTGCTCGCGCTGCGCGATCACGCGATGCCGAAAGGTTCGACAGGCGCGGTCGTGCGGATCACCGCGCGGCTTTCGTTCGATGCGCGGATCGCACTCGCCCGGATGACCGGGCTCACCGCCGCGCCAGCCGAGCTGTCGCTGTGGTGCGATATCGCGGACGACCTCGCGATCGTCGTCGATGCCGATGCGAGCGATCCGAGCGATCTTAACGGGAAGGCGAAGAAGAATTCGGCGCGCGAGCTCGCGCACACGCTGCGCGCCGTCCTGACCACGCTCGCCGACACCCAGCTGATTCGCTCGCTCGGTGTGCCGACGAGCCTGGCCGATGCGCGGCTCGTCACCGAGGGCACGTGGGTGCGCGCGATCGTCGATGTCGGTCCGCGCCACCTCGCGCGCGTCGCCGAGCGCGCTCGTGCGATGCTCGCGCCGCCTCCATGAAGCTCGTCTCGCACCCGGCAACCCGGCCGCTCTCGGGCACCGTCACCCTCCCCGGCGACAAATCGATCGGCCATCGCGCGCTGTTGTTCTCGTTGCTCTCGGAGACCCCGGTGCGGGTGCTCGGCCTCGGCGACGGTGCCGACAACGGCCGCTCGGCAAGGGCGGTCACGCAGCTCGGTGCGACGGTTGCGCGCGACGGCAAGGCGCTCGTGATCCACGGCACCGGGCTGCGCGGCATGCGCGCGCCGGAAGGTGCGATCGACTGCGGGAACTCCGGCACCACGATCCGGCTACTGTGTGGCCTCCTCGCCGGTCAGCGCTTCGTGACGGGGCTCGTCGGCGACGAGTCGCTGTCGAGCCGGCCGATGGCGCGCGTGATCGATCCGTTGCGCGCGATGGGCGCGACCATCACGGGTGTGCCGCGCGGCATGGACCTCGTGCCGCCGCTCACGGTCGGTCCTGCGATCGGCGCGCTTGCGCCGCTCGAGATCGCGCTCGAGATGGCCTCTGCGCAGGTCAAGACCGCGATCCTGCTCGCGGGCCTGTTCGCCGAGGGAGCGACCCGCGTCACCGAGCCCGGTCCGAGCCGCGATCACACCGAGCGCATGCTCGCGTACCTCGGCGCGCCGCTGACCGTCGCGGGCCGCACCACCACGATCACCACGATCGGGTGGAACGGTCGGCTCGCTGGCGAAGGCTTCTCGGTGCCGAGCGATCCATCGTCGTCGGCCTTCCTCGTCGCGGCGGCGCTGCTCGCGGGCGCCCGGGAAGTCCGGCTGCCGAACATCTGCGTGAACCCGACGCGCACGGGCTTTCTCGACGCGATCGCGGCGATGGGTGGCGTGGTCACGCTGGAGGACCGCGACGATAGCGGGCCCGAACCGATCGCGACGCTCGTGGTGCGCGGTGCGGCGCAGGAGCTCCGCGCCACGACGATCGCTGGCGATCTCGCGGTCCGCTCGATCGACGAGCTGCCGGTGCTCGCCGTGATCGCGGCACGCGCACGCGGTACCACGATCGTGCGTGATGCCGGCGAGCTCCGCGTCAAAGAATCCGATCGCATCGCGACCACGTGCGCGATGCTGCGCGGCTTCGGCATCGCATGCGAAGCGTCGCCCGATGGCTTCACGGTGGAGGGCCGCCCCGATCGTCCGCTCGATCCCGCGCACGTCCACGCCGGCGGTGATCATCGGATCGCGATGGCCGCCGCGGTCGGTGGCCTCGTCGCCACGGGGCCGACCCACATCGACGATGCCGACAACGTCGCGACCTCGTATCCGGGGTTTGCCGCCGCACTCACCGCGCTCGGGGCGAGCGTCACCTCCAGCATGTAAACGTCCTGGTGGCGGCGTCGCACGTATGCGATACCCCAGGCAAATGCGGACGGCCCTCGTAGTTTTAGCCCTGTTGATCGCGGGCTCGGCGCACGCGGATCCCGAGCCGAAGGCCACGTCGAAGGGAACGGACTACGGCCCGCAGGTGCGCGCGATGTTCCGCGTCGCCGCGTGCGGGAGCGACGATGCCGTGCCGGAGCGGTTCTCGGTGCGCACGGTCGATGCGCACTGCAAGGACATGCAAGAGGTCTACAAGTCGTACAAGCGCGCGTGGGCCGACAAGGCACAGGCGTTCATCGCGGAGCTCCGCCCGAAGGATCTCCCGCACACGGTGATCTATCCGTTCGGTGGCGGCGATCTGTCGTCGGCGCTCGCGGTGTATCCGGATGCCGAGGAGCTCACCACGATCTCGCTAGAGGCCGCGGGCGATCTGCGCGTGATCGATACGATCACGAAGGCGCAACTCGCGACCGACCTCGACAAGATCACGACCGATCTTCGCCGGCTCTATCACGCGGCACACTCGACGACCCAGAGCCTGCAAGAGGCCTCGCACTCGCAGCTGCCGGGCACGATCATGATGGCGCTCGCGGGCCTCGCGGTCCACGACATGGAGCCGGTCGCGCTGCGCTACTTCGATATCGAGCCCGACGGCACGCTGCGCTACCTCTCGAACGACGAGCTCGACGCGCGCGCCGCGGAGTTCGTCGCCCAGAAGCGCGGCGACAAGAAGCCGAGGAAGGTCACCCACTACTGGTTCGAGCAGGAGTCGGCGTTCCCGAACGTCGAGATCCAGTTCCGGCCGCGCGGCGATACCAAGGCGAGCCTCCGCACGTATCGCCACATCGTCGCGAACCTCGATGACACGCACATGACCAAGGATGACCGCGTGCTCAGGCACCTGTCCGCGGAGGGCAAGGTCGCGGTGATCACGAAGGCCGCGACGTTCCTGCTCTGGTACGACGACTTCAAACAGATCCGCGACTACTTGTTGAAGAACATGGCGTGGATGATCTCCGATGCCTCGGGGATCCCGCCAAGCTACGCGGGTCCCGCGGGCTTCGAGCAGATCACGTACGGCGAGTTCACCGGGCCCTACTTCGTGATCGACAACAAGAACACCCGCGCGGAGTTCGTGAAGCTGTGGAAGACCAACCCGCACCACGATCTGCCGTTCCGCTTCGGTTATCCCGATGCCGAGAAGCACAACCACCTGATGATCACGCGACCCAAATCGAGTGCCAAGAAGTGACCTGGTAGCGACGCCGCACGGTCGCGCCGCGATCGTGGTGCTCGAGGAGGAGGACCTCGAGGCCGCGCTCGCCGCGCTCCCCGAGGCCGAGCGCCTTGCCGCCGAGCGGCTCTCGGGGGCACGCCGCCGCGAGCTGATCGCGGGGCGCACGGCGATGCACGTCCTCGTCGAGGGCGCGCACCCGGTGCTGTCGAACGAGCGCGGCGCGCCGGTCGTGCCGGGCGGCTACTCCGGATCGATCTCGCACAAGCACGCACGCGCCGCGGCGCTGCTCGCCGAAGCCTCGGCAGGTCACGTCGGGATCGACCTCGAGCGCATGGCACCGAGCAAGATCGACATTGCCAAGCGGATCCTCACGGCGAACGAGAAGGTGGTCGCGGGCGCCGAACTGCTGCGCGTGTTCGCGATCAAGGAAGCGATCTACAAGGCGATCGATCCGATCGTGCAGCGCTACGTCGGCTTTCAGGAAGTCGAGCTCGTCGTCGGTCGCGAGGGCGGCGTCGAGGTCAGCGTCGTCGATGCCGCGCGCTTACCGGTCGTCATCGAAGCGTGGTGGACCGAAGCCGACAACCACTGGCTCGCGACCGCACGCGCTCGTCGCCGATAGTGCGCTGACTAGCGACGCGGCGGGCGAGGGACGTCGCGCTCGAGCACGGTCTTGCGCTCGGCACGCCCCGCCGCCCGAATCGACTCGTCGCAGATCGCGCGGAGATGTTCCGAGAGCACGTCGCCGACTGCATCGGCGCAGCTCATGCCCGAACGATCCTTGATGTACTTCTTCATCTTCGACACGACGACGAGCATGTCGCGATCGACGACGTCCGCGAGGTTCACGCTGGTCGGCGAACCCGAAGCTGGCGCTGGCGCTGGCGGCGACGGATGCCCGGTCGGGCCGGAATCTCCGACGATGCGACGCACGACCGGTGCGCTCGGCACGGCCGTCATCACCGGAGACGGATGACTCGCGTGATCCGCCTCCCACGCCGCCTTGCTCGGCGCGCGCGCTTCGACGGCCCACGCTTCGCGATGGCGCGCATCGGCGACATGGCTATCCCAGCAACTGACCGTGCAGAACACCATCGGGTTGCGCGGGCGGTTGCAGGTCGACACGCTGCACACCTGGTGCGTCGCGCCGAACGGGATCGGGTTCTTGCAGGCAGTGCACTTCAGCCAGGTCTCCGCCACGTCGCGACGGTACTACGAGCGGCGCAGGTGATCTGGCCTGCGGCGACGCAACATGACGAGAACGCCCAGGCCGAGCGGCAACGAGCCACCGGCGCTGCGACCCGCATCGCAGCAACCACCGCCACTCGAGCCGCTGCCTTCGAACGCGTTCGGATCGCAACTGTTCGGCGCGCTCCCGCTCGTCGACGTGATCGGCAGGGTCCACGCGAGTTTGCGCATGGGGTCGGTCGTATCGGTGATCGTCACGGTCAGGCTATCGGTCATGGCCGTGCCGAGGCAGACCCGGATCTCGCCGTCGGCACGGACCGCAGCGGTGCCGGAGGTCGGCGGCGTGGTGAGCTCGAACGTGTGCGCGGTCGAGAGCGGATCGTTCGCTTCGAGCTTCACTTCGACCGGTGCGCTCGCGATGCCGGTGAGCGGATCGCTCGTGGGCTCCGGGCCGCGCGCCATCGTGACGCCGGTCTGTTGCTCGGCCCAAGCGATGATCTTGTCGGTGCGCTCGTAGATGCCGCCCTCGCCGCACGCCTTCGTCGCGTTGTCGTACGAGCGCGAGGTCACGCCGGCGAGGAAGTTGCCGTAGCTGGTGAGCAGGTACATCGGGCCACCGGAATCGCCGGGGCAGGTGTCGATGCCACCACCACCCGCGCCGAGCTCGCCGTCGGGCATCGCCGCGGCGTTGCAGCCATTGCCCTTCGTGCAATCGAAGTCGGTGATCGTCGACATCACCTCCTGGAGGTCGTCGATGTAGACATTGCCGTCGGCATCGGTCGCGCCGTAGCCGACGAACTGCACCGGTGCGCCATTCTTGATGTCGACCTTCGCCCAGCCGGTCGCGATCTTGCGCGGTTCTTCGACCGCATCGCGACCGAGCACGAGGATCGTGACGTCCTCGCTCGTTTGCGACGCGGGATATTCGAACCGCGTCATCACCGGCACGATCTCGCCGTCCGCCGGGCGCGCGAGCGAATTCGTGCCGATCAACACGTTGTCGAGCGCCGGATCGTTGCAGTGGCCCGCGGTGATCACGACGTTCTTCGCGATCAGCGTGCCGGTGCACTCCTGCTGATCCGTGCCCTGGTTCTTGAAGAACACGGCGGCGACATCCGGCCACTTACCCTGGGGCGTATTCGTCCCGCCGATGACCGGCGCGTGGCCGGGACCGGCAAAGGCCGCGGCAGAGAGCAACATGCAAACCGTGGCGGGGGCCGCGAACAAAGACCGCATGGCGGCACTCTCGCACGAACCCGGCTCCATCCGGCGTGGGCCGCTTTACAGCTGCTGGCGGCGTTGCACACCGCACGCATCCCCGTCAGGCTACGGTCGATGCGCCTGCTGGCTGTTTCGTCGCTTGCTTTTGTGGGCGCTGTCCTCGGATGCGGCGGCTCACCCCCCCGGGTCCCGACCGTGAAACCCACGGGCGACACTTCAAGTGTACATCGCGATGCGGTCAAGGCACTGGTTCAGCCGCTGATCGATGCCGAGATCACGACGAGCATCGTGGTCGGCCTGTACGACGGCGGCAAGACCGAGATCTATGGCTTCGGCACCGGTCCCGACGGCAAGCCGCCGAGTGGCACCACGCTGTTCGAGCTCGGCTCGGTCACCCAGGTCTACACCGCGCTGTTGTTCGCCGATGCGATCCAGAAGCGTGAGGTCTCGTTAGAGACCAACCTCAGCGATCTCGTTCCGCCCGGCGTCACCGTGCCGGCCGATCAAGGAACGAAGGTCTCGCTCGGCATGCTCGCGACCCATACCTCGGGCTTTCCGCAGCTGCCGCCGTCGCTGACCCGGCGGATCAACGGGCTCGATCCGTACAAGGGCTACAACGAAGAGCTGCTCTATCGCGACCTGATCGCGACGTCGTTCGTGTCGCCGCCGGGCACCCAGGTCGGGTTCTCCTCGTACGGCGTCGGCGTGCTCGGCTTCGTGCTCGGCAAGAAGCTCGGTGGCACGTACCAGGCCGGGCTCACCGCGCGCGTGCTCGCGCCGCTCGGGCTCGCCAGCACGTTCTTCACCGTGCCGCCGGCGGCACAAGCCCGGCGGGTGGTCGGTCGCAACGCCGACCTCGTGCCGACCTCGTTCTGGACCTGGGATGCGATGTCGGCGGGTGGTGGTTTGATCTCGAGCGCGCAGGATCAACTCACGCTGATCGATGCCGAGCTCGATGCCGCATCGGGATCGAAGCTCGCGCTGCGCAGCGCGATGCGGCTCACGCAAGAAGAGCAGGTGCCCAATCGCAACGGGCCGAACGAAGGCCTCGGCTGGGAGATCGATGCCGAGGGCAAGTTCTGGCACAACGGCGGTACTGGCGGCTTTCGCTCGTTCGTCGGCTTCGATCCGAAAACCCGTCGCGGCCTCGTGATCCTGTCGGCGAGCGCGGTGTCGCTCGTCGACCACATCGCGCTCGACCTTTACAAGGTGCTCTCGAACACCGAGGTCAAGCCGGTCACGCCGCCGCCGGTCGACAAGCTCGCGCAGTTCGCGGGCACCTACCAGCTCGGCGAGTTCAAGCTCGCCGTCGTGGTCAAGGACAAGCGCGTCATGATCACCGGGCAGGGGGAGCAACCGCTGCGGCTCATCCCGATCAGCGATCACGAGATGTGGTTCGAAGCGCAGCAGGCCGTCGTCGTGTTCGAGCGCGAAGGCGACAAGGTCGTGCGCGCCGTGTTCGTCGTCGGCGGTCAGAAGCTCGCCGCGCAGCGCATCTCCGACTGAACCCTACGGGCAGGGGCCGGGGACAGGAGGCGTGGTGCTCGATCGATCGAGCAACCAGGTCTGCGCGCACGCGGTCGGGTCGTAGCCGGTGACGGCCTCTATCGTCGTCAGCATGTCGGCCATGTGGCCGGTGACGCTGTGATGCGCGGCGTAGAATGCGGCGAGCGCTTGATCGAGCTTGTCGGCGCCGATGTTGTCGGCGATGCCTTTGTAGAAGAACTCGCCGCGATCGTAGACCGAGCGCGTGAACAGGTTGTCCTTGAGGACATCGACCGAGCCACACGTCTGCGGCCACACCGGATCGGTGCCGTCCTGTCTCGCGAGCTCGGCCGCATCGGCGGTCCACGTCGCGGTGCCCGGCGCGACCACATCGAGCGCACGGTTCGCGAGGTATGACACCGTACCTTCCGAGAGCACGAAGTCCTCCCAGCACTGCAACCGGATGCCGTCGCCGAACCAGCCGTGCGACGCCTCGTGGACCTGCGTGTTCTCGTCGCCGATCGAGGGTGACGAGATGTGGATGAACGGGTGGTGCTCCATGCCGCCGAACGCGCCGGGAGCCCACTTCACCGAGACCGAGCCGTAGTGGTTGCCGAACGTGTACGCGCCGAGCGTGGTCTCGAGCCAGTCGAACGCCGCGACCAGGTGCTGCGTGCCCGCCATCGCCTTGGTCATCTCGTTCGAGCCGGCGTTGCGCCACCACGTCGAGATCAGCGTGCCGGCGCTCGTCGTGCCGAGATCGATCTCGGTGTAGTCGTCGATCGCCCACGCGAGCTGGTACGCGGGGGCGGGCGACGCGATCGTCGCCGGGAACACCGCGGTCTTGCCGGCAGGCACGTTCTGGAGCGCGAGCTCGAACGTGGTGCCGTCGCTCGGCTCCGAGTGACACGGGAACATGTTGCCGCAGTAGTACGGCCAATCGAGTGTCCAGCCGTTCGCGGAGACGCCCTCGAAGTTCTCGTGCGTGACGTACGAGTAGGCGATCGTGACGGTCGCGGGCTTCGTGCTCGCATCGAGCCCGAAATCGCCGGCCGGCGTGAACAAGATGTCCGTGCCGTCGTCCGCGGTCACCTGCGTGATCGTGAGGCCTTCGACCTCGAGCGATGCGCCGATGACGGCCGAGGGAGCGAACGTGATCGTCGCGAGCCCGGTCTTGGCCGCCACGTCGAACGAGAGGTTCGTATCGACGACGTCGCGCGCCACGTTCGCCGTCGCAGCCACGGGGTCGTGGTGAGGGTCACTACCGCACGCAGCAACGAGCAGGACCCAGGCGAGGCGCAGGCGCATGCCTGCAGCCTATCTCAGTAACGCTTGATGGCGGGGTCGACCTGCTGCGACCACGCGTCGATACCGCCGGCCATGTTGTAGACGGTCTTGAACCCGGACTTGAGGAAGTGATCCGCCGCACCCCGGCTGCGACCGCCATGATGGCAGTGGAACGCGAGCGGGGTCTCTTTCGGCAGCAGCTCGATCGCGGCCATCGCGGCGTCGTCGAGGATCACCGTGCCCGCGATCTGCGCGGTCGCGCGTTCGCCGGGCGTGCGCACATCGTACACGTGCTTGACCTTGCCCGCTTCCATCAGGCCCTTGAACTCGGGCGGGCTGATCTCTCGCACCATCGAGGGGCGATTCGGGTTCTCGATCTTGAAGCCCGCGCCGGTCGCATCCTCGATGAAATCGATCGTGACGCCATCGGCCTTCGCCGCGCTCGCGCGATCGAGCTGCACGGTCACGCCATTGGTCTCGACGGTGACCTGGCTCGCTTCCTTCGCGCCGATATCGAGCTGGTGCTCCCAGCCGCCGGTGATCGTGAGGTGGATGACATCGCCGGGCGAGCCATCCTTGAGCGCGGTCCCGAGCTCCTGCGCCGCGCGCGGCGAGACGGTCAGCTTCACGGCCTTCGGCGCCGCGACGAGCGTGCCGAGGGCCTTCTCGAGATCTCCGCTCTCGAACATCTGCTTGACGATATCCGCGCCGCCGACAAACTCACCGTTGATGAACAGCTGCGGGAAGGTCGGCCAATCCGAGAACTCCTTCATGCCGCCGCGAACATCTGGATCCGTCAGCACGTTGACGGTCTGATACTTCGGGATCAAGGTGTTGAGGATGTTGATGAGGGATGCCGAGAAGCCGCACTGCGGGAAGCTGCGCGTGCCCTTCATGAACAGAACGACAGGGTCAGCGGTAACCAGGCCTTGGAGCTTCTGGCGAACTTGCGGATCGAGCGTCATACCCCGCCTGATAGCATGAAGTCCCCGCTCGGAAAACTCGCAATACGGGTAGTTGGCTCGATCACGGATATCGACGCGGCGGCCTGGGATGGGCTCGACCACGGACCGGCGCCCTTTTTGCGCCACGGCTTTTTGCGCGCCCTCGAGGAATCGGGCTCGACCGACGCCGCGACCCAGAAGCAGCCCACGCACCGCGGCCAGACGAGTGGTTGGACCTCCGTCTACATCGTCGCCGAGCGTGACCAGCAGCTGGTCGGCGGAATCGCGGCGTTCATCAAGAGCCACAGCTACGGCGAGTACATCTTCGACTGGGGCTGGGCGAACGCGGCCCAGCGCGCCGGCATCGCGTACTACCCGAAGCTCGTGATAGCAGCGCCGAACACCCCGGCGACCGGGAATCGGATCCTGTTGGCGGCGGGTGAGGGCGGCGAGGCCGGCGAGGCCAGTGAGACCGTGGCGGGCTTACTCGCCGGCGTGCGGGCACTCGCCGACGACGCGGCGTGCAGCTCGATCCACTTTCTGTTCTGCAGCGAGGCCGAGAAGGCGCTGCTCGCCACGCACGGCTTTTTCGGCCGCACGACGATGCAGTACCACTGGCACAACCGGAACTACGAATCGTTCGATGGCTTCCTCGGTGCGTTGAAGAGCCGCAAGCGCAAGCAGCTACGCAAGGAGCACGAGCGGGCGCGCGCCGCGGTCGATGCGATCGAGTGGCGACGCGGCGACGAGCTCTCCGAGGAGCAACTCGATGACCTCGACAAGTTCTATCGCAACACCACCGACAACCACGGCGGTCGCGATTACCTGCGGCCGTCTTTTTTTCACAAGTGCGCGTTGTACCTCCCGGATACGATGCGCTTTGTCGAGGTGCTCGCGGGTGGCAAGCGGATCGCGGGCGCCCTGTTCTTCGAGACCGATCAGGCACTCTACGGTCGCTACTGGGGCGCGGAGCCCGGCACGCACGTCGATCTCCTCCACTTCGAGACCGCGTACTACGCGGGGATCGAGCGCGCGATCGCGAAGAAGCTGCCGTTGTTCGAGGCCGGCGCGCAGGGCGAGCACAAGCTGGTGCGTGGGTTCGAGCCTGCCGCGACGCATTCGGCGCACTGGATCCGCCACCCGGGGCTGTCCGCCGCCATCGCCGATCACTGCGAGCGCGAGGCGATCGCGATGAATCACGAGCTGGTCGAGCTCGCGAAGGCGGGCCCGTATCGAGACGAGCAGGGCGACGACTGATAGTTTCCGCGGGTGGTTCGGTTCAGTGCTCGCCAGCTGGTCGGCGCCGCCGTCGTGGCGTGGCTGCTGGTCGGCACGCTCTCGCTGATCAGCGGGTCCCCGCTCGGCCACGATGAAGCCGCGTACGCGGTCGCGGCGCGTGGCGATGCGCCGACCTGGCACTACCGTAGCTCGGGGATGATAGCGATCGCCCGGATCGGGCTCGCGCTCGGCGGCAGCGAAGCGGCGCTCCGCGGCGTGATCCTGATCGTCGCGACCGGCCTCATCTTCGGTGCGTTCGCGCTGGGGCGTGCCGCGTTCGATCCGCGGACCGGCGCGTGGGCCGCGCTCGTCCTGGTCGGCTCGCATCCGATGGCCGCGCGCAGTGCCGAGCTGATCGGCGATCTCGCAGCCTCGGGGTTCTTGCTCGGCGGGGTGGCCGTGCTGCTCGGCGAGCTCGAGCGCGCAACGTCTCGCTGGTGGTTGCTGCTCGTCGCACCGCTGTTCGCGGCGGCGTTCTACGTGCGCTACGGCAGTGCGCCGGTGATCGCGATGATCGCGGTACTCTCCATCCTCCTGTACGCGAAGAAGCTCGCCTCGGTGCAGATGCTGGCGACGGTGGTGCTCTTGGCCGTGCTGCTCGTGCCGCACGTGGTGCAATCGATCGACACGACCGGCTCGGCGGTCGGCATCTTGAACGTCAGCGCGCACATGCCGCGGCGCGAGTATTTCGGTGAAGGTCTCGTCACGTACCTGACCTCGAATCCGTTCCGGTTCTATGGCGCGCTCGTCACCCCCGTGATGTTCGCGGGAGTCGCGAGTCTCGTGCGCCGCGCGCCGCGCTGGCGGCCGCAGATCTTCATCATCCTGCTCGCGCTTGCACAGATCATCTCGCTCGGGATCCAGAGTCACGGTCAGCCGCGCTACGTGTTCTTCGCGACCGCGTTGCTCGTGATCGCGGGGGTCGATGCGATCCGTCGCTACTTCGCGGCGCGGCCGGTCGCGCACGCGCCGCAGATCGCGCTCGGCTTGGTTGTGGCCGCATGGTCGATCCTCGCGATCTTGATCGTCCCGTTTCAACACGAGCTCGCGATGCTGCGCGCCCCGCTCTACGCCGCCGCCGCCACCGTGCGTGACGATGCGAAGGGGCGGCCGTGCGCGATCGCGGCGAACGTGGTGCCGCAGCTGATCTGGGCGACCCACTGCATGACGATCGTCGCGCGCGTCGCGCCGAAGTTGCCGCATCCGTGGCCGCCAGCGGAGCTCCACTACATCGTCTCGGTGCCGCACGCGCGGCTCGGTCCACAAGCGGTCAGCGATGTCGCGGCGACGGTACCGGGCACGGCTCGCGAGCTTTCCGTTGGCAATCCGAGCTCGCAGGTCTGGCGCGTCGAGTAGCATCGACGGATGTCCGATACCTCCTCGCGTTCCGGCGCGCGATACGACACGCTCGCGGTCTCGGCGTACGTCGATCGCATACACGCCGCCCACGACAGAGGGCTCGCGCGCGCGTTCGCGACGCCCGCCGACATGCCGGCGATCCAGGTCGGCCAGAGCGATGGTCGGCTGCTTCATCTGATCGCGAAGCTCGTCGGCGCGACCAAGATCGTCGAGGTCGGCACGCTCGCCGGCTACTCCGCGATCCAGCTCGCGAGCGCGATGCCGGCAGGCGGTGGTGGCCACGTGTGGTCGATCGAGTTCAACGCGAAGCATGCCGACGTCGCGCGCGAGAATGTCGCCGCGGCGGGTCTCGCCGATCGCGTCACGATCACGACCGGTGCGGGACGCGACGTGTTGCCGACGCTCGAGCCTCACGGGCCGTTCGATCTGGTGTTCATCGATGCCGACAAAGCGAACTACGAACACTACGGCCGCTGGGCGCTCACCCACCTGCGCCGCGGCGGTGTGGTGATCGGCGACAATGCATACTTTTTCGGCGACCTCCTCGCCGACACCGATGGTGCGCGCAGCATGCGCGGCTTTCACGAGCTCGTCGGCGCGGCGTGCGATTCGGTGTGCGCGCCGACGCCCGATGGTCTCGTCATCGGGATCAAGAAGTGAGACGCTGAGGCGATGCGCTCGCTCGCTCTGGTGTTGCTCGCGAGTTGTTGGTCGTGCGGTGCCAAGCCACCGACCGTGGACGAACCAGATCACGAGGTCGGCTCGCCCGCGACGCGCGGCTCGGGTGATCCGATGCCGGCGACCGAGTCCAAGGCCATCTCCGATGCGATCGTGCACGTCTACGAAGCGCTGACCGTGAAGACCGTCGCGCCGGGAGATCCGGCGCGGATTCGCGAAGCCGCGGTATTCTCGCTCGGCTGGACCGCTCCGATTCCGTGGACCACCGATCCCGAGAAGGATCGTGGCCTGTTGCGGGGCGTCGTGCGCGCGCTCGTGCAGACCCACAAGTTGCCGAAGGATGCGGTGCTGCGCGCCGCGCGCGCGATGGGCGTGTGGTCCGGCGATCTGCAGACCTACGGCGTCGATCCGCCGGGCTTCGCCGCGCTGTTCGGCTTGATCGGCGGGAACGCCACCACGCAGGTCGGCATGACCTATCACAAGATCGATGCGACCCAGTGGGCGGTCTCCGACGTGGTGACTGGTGGTGCTGCGGCCCGCGCCGGCGTCGCTCGCGGTGACGTGCTCGTCTCGATCGATGGTCAGCAGGTCGCGCACGGCTGGAAAGATTTTCAGTATCTGCTCGGCGCACGCACGGGCACGAGCGCGACGCTGGTGGTTCGGCACGGGATGACCGAGCGGTCGCTCGCGCTCACCATGTCTCCCGTCGCGGCGCCGATCGTCGAGTCGAAGATGATCGGCAACGTCGGCTACATGCGCGTGTGGACGTGCACGCACTCCGATAGCGCGAAGCTCGATGCGGCCGCACTCGCGCAGAAGGCGCTCGGCGAGCTCGATCGCAAGGGAACAAAGAAGCTCGTGCTCGATCTGCGCGGCAATGCCGGCGGGTTCCCGTTCGATCTCGTGTCGCTGTTCACCGATGTCGAGACGCTGATGTACGCGCTGCCGGATCACGGCGACGAGCAGGCGGTTCCGCGCACCAAGATCACAGCGTGGAAGACCACGCGGCCGATCGTGGTCCTCGTCGATGAAGGCACGGCGTCGGGCGCCGAGATGATCGCGCTCGCGCTGCGCGAGCACGTCGCTGCAGTGATCGTCGGCAAGCCGACCGCCGGTGGTCTGACGTTCCCGACGACCGAGCAGCTGGTCGGCAACGTGACGTTGTCGTATCCGACGATGCGCGTCGCGACCGTCAAGGACAAGCAGCTCCAGCCGGGCAATCGCATCATCCCCGAGATCGATGCCGCGAACCCGACCGCGGAGGACTACGCGGCCAAGCGCGATCCGCAGCTCGAGGCGGCGATCGCGGTGTTCAAGAAGTAGTTCAGCTCGTGCGTTCGATCACGAGCGGGGTTGGGACCGACAGCTCAGTTGAATTTCGCGCCGACGACGATCGAGCCGCTGGGCGTCACGGTGCAGGGATTGGTCGTGCCCATACACTCGCCAGACCACTGCTTGAACGGCTTGGTGAACGTCTGCATCGCGGTCAGCGTGAGCGCGACGCCAGCGGTTGCCTTGAACGTGCAATCGAGCGAGGGATTGCCGACGTTGTTGCAGGTATCGCCATTGCTCGTCGTGACCTTGCCGATGCCGTTGATCGTGATGTGAACATCGACCTGCGTGGTGCCGGGACCTGCGTCGACGCCAGTCACCACACCCCCATCGGTCACCGCTTGCGCACCGCACGTCGTCACGCCCGGTGCTGTGCACAGATGATCGGTCGTACACGCCTGGCCACTGATGCAGTCGTTATCGGCGGTGCACGCGAGCACGCACTCGGGTGCATCCGGCGCATAGCAGCCCGCGAGCACCAGCACGAACCCGACTCTCAGAACTGCCATGCGACCCTCACCAAGCCACCGTCGCGATGCGGCTCGAAGGCGAGATGCTGCGCTTGCTCGCGCCGGCCGAGGCCATACAGCACGGCTCCGGTGATCAAGACCGCCCCCCCGGTGATGCCGGCGATGGTCGTGATCGTGTCGTCGCGATGACCGCGATCGTCGAGGCTCTGGAGGTCGGGATGCCGCGTCCGGCCGGCGTACGCGTCGGCGACTTCGTTGCTGGCGAGGTGGCCATCGATCGCGAAGATCGTCGCGACCGCGAGGCTGAGTCCACCGCCGAGCATCAAGTACGTGCCGAGCCGGCGTTTGCCGTGACTTCGATCGTCCGCCGACGCGCTGAATGTCGAGGTCGGCAGCGATGGCTCCGAGCGCTTCGCGGCCGGCCGCGCGGGATCGTCGGTCGCGCCGGTGTGGGTACACGAGCTCAACTTGTCGAGGTGATCGTTCGCCACGGTGCGGAGGTCATCGCGCGGGTCGGTCGCGAGAAACCGGCGATACATCCATGCTGCGTCATCGCAGTTGCCATCGAGGCGATAGACCTGCGCGAGGTTGAACAACAACCCGGGGCTCGGCGCGAGCACGTATGCGGCCCTGTATGCGTCGAGCGCTTCAGTGTACTTGCCGTCGCGCTGGAGCTGGCGACCGCGATCCGAGAGCACGCGTGCCTTGTCTGGCACCGCGAGCCCGGCGTCTTCAGCGGGATCCGCATGCGCGCGCACCGGCACGACCGCGAGGCTCGCGCACAGTCCGCCGGCGACGAGGATCCGGGCCAACATCAGTAGGAGGGGACAGAGCCATCAGGATCGAACGCCGCCGTGCGGCGCGAGGATGTCGAAGCGGCATGGCGTGGACGATGGCGCGATGCCGAGCCCATCGCGGCCGGATCGGGCTTCGCCGCGACGGCGGCCGGCTTCGCGCTGGGCTTGGGCGGGATTGCGGCTGGAGCCGGAACGACGGTCTCGTGGGTCACCGCGACGTAGCTCTCGTCGTCGATCGCATCGCCGTGACTGCTCACGGGTACGACCAACGCCGCCGGCGCGGCAACGCGATGCGAGTCACGCGCGACGAGGAACAACAGGCCACTCGCGACGAGCGCGCTCGCGCCGAGCGCGAGCCGCCAGCGATGCTTGCCGCGGCGCTTCACGGGTACGAGTGGCGGTGCCGACGCGAACCGCGTGTGCCGGCGTGGTGGTTGCGGCTTCGGTTCGCTGCGTCGGCTATCGAGCTCGTCGCGCACGAGCAGCAACGTGCCAGCCACGGTCTCGAGGCTCGGGCGTTGCTCCGGTTGTTTGGCGAGCATCGCGAGCAGCAGCTCCTCGAGCGCCTTCGGGACGTCAGGCCAAAGTTCGCTCGGCATCGGCGGCGTCGCGCGGAGGTGCATCGTCATCACCTCGACCGCGGTCTCGGCTTCGAACGGGAGCTGCTCGAGGAACAGCTCGAAAGCCATCACGCCGAGCGAGTAGACATCGGTCGCGGGCGTGAGCTCCGCGCCGCGAGCTTGCTCTGGCGAGAGGTACTGTGGGGTGCCGACGAGCTGACCATCGATCGTGCAACGCACGTCGCTCGCGACGTCCTTCGCGATCCCCCAGTCGAGCACCTTCACGCGTTCGACGCCGCCCTCTTCACCGGGGACCAAGAACACGTTGTCGAGCTTGAGATCGCGGTGGATCACGCCCGCGCCATGCGCCGCGATCAGGGCATGACAGATCTGGATCAGGAGCTCGACCACGCGGTCGGGCAGGACCTTGGTCTCGTAGGCGAGCTGGCCGAGGGACACACCATCGAGGCGCTCCATCACGATGTAGGGCCGACCGTCTTCGAGCGACCCGGTCTCGAAGATGTCCACGATGTTCGGATGATTGACGCGGTTGACGACGCGAGCCTCGAGCTTGATCCGATCGACCGTGGCGCCGGTCGCCAAGAAGTCATGGAGGACCTTGAGGGCCGCGCGCTTGCCGATCTCCTGGTGCATGACGGCGTAGACCGTGCCCATGCCACCTCGGCCGAGTTGCTCGCCCACGATCCACGGGCCAGCCTTGGCTCCCGCCGGGAGTACCTCCGGCACGCCAGCAGGTCCGGGCAAGGCCACGGATCCTTCGGTCGAGAGCATCGTCCGCATAGACATTGTCTGTGCAGTGCGTGTGCCGAGAAAAGGCATGAGGCATTACGTAGTTCGGCACCTCCAAAGGACAATGGCCGAGCGGCGCGGCGCGCGTGTGTCAGCCGCGCACGGCGGAGTGCTAGGGTCGTATTCCACTTCATGATCGTCACGCGCGAGGACCTCGAGGGATCGCTCGCTTCGCTTGTACGAAACGTGCGCGAACCGAGTGCGGGGATCTTTGGTCCCGACTCGATCGCGTGGCGACTCGGAGGTGATCTCGCCGTGTTTCTCGGCGGTGGGCGGGCGGCGTTGCTACAGCTCGCTCATCCGATGGTCGCTCACGCGATCGATCATCACTCGCGCACCCGCGCGGATGTCCTCGGTCGCTTTCAGCGCACGTTTCGTCACGTCTTCGCGATGACGTTCGGCGAGCTCGACGATGCGATCCGCGCTGCGCGTCGTGTTCACCAGATCCACGCGCGCGTGCACGGCGAGATCACCGAACCGATCGGGAGCTTCGCGGCGGGCACGCGCTATCACGCGAACGATGCCGAGGCGCTGCGCTGGGTCCACGCGACGCTCGTCGATACGACGATCGCCGTGCGCCAGCGACTCGGCGCGCGCGTCTCGCACCTCGATCTCGATCGCTACACGCGGGAGATGAACCGGTTCGCGGCGCTGTTCGGGATCCCCGCTGCGCTGTTGCCCGCGACGTGGCGCGATCACGAGGCGTACATGGCGCGGATGGTCCCGACGCTCGCCGTGGCGCCCTGCGCGCGCGAGATGGCGACGTTCCTGATCGGCCGCGCGAGCGGCGCCCAGCCCCCGCTCGGCCGGATGACCGAGGCGATCGCCGCCGCGATGCTGCCCGATCGCCTGGTCGAGCAATTCGGCTTACAGCGCTCTCACACGATCGTGAACGCGGCCTTCGCGCTCGGCGCGCCGCTCTACAACCGGCTCCCCGCGCGCGTGATCGCGATCCCTGCCCACGCGGCGGCGATGCGGCGACTCGCGGGAAAGCCGCCGAGCGCGTTCTCCGCCTGGGCCGAACGCAAGCTGTTCGGTCTCACGGAGCGGATGACCGGAACTTAAAGCCGTGCACGACGCGGATGAACCAGTGCGATTTTGCCGAAAGCAGGAGGCTCGTCCGCGTCGTGTGCAGCTGGATCAGTAAGAGCACGGAACAGACCAAACGGTTGCTCGCGCAATGCGCTGAAACGGTTACCGCTGGGGTGGCTAGCGATACGTCGACGGATCGAGCGCGAAGCGTTTGATCCAGCGCTGGATCTGCTTGCGATCCTTGTCGAGCGCGCGCGCGACGGCTGAAACATTGCCTTGATGCTCGCGCAGCGCCGCGACGACCTGATCGCGGACCTTCTGATCCATCTCGGAGAGCACCACGGGACGGGGCGCACCCGGAGGCCGCCCCGAACGCACCGTATCGGGCAGATGTTCCGCTCGCACCGGCTCGGCGCCCGCGAGCACCTGCGCGGTCGCGAGCGCTTGCTCGAGCTCGCGAATGTTGAGTGGCCACGGATAGCGCAACAGCAGCCGCGCGGCGTCGATCTCGAAGCCCGGATGTTCGGCCGGGAAGATGCGCTTGTGGAGCGCGCCGATCAGCACCCCGAGATCCGCGCGGCGTTCGTTGAGTGTCGGCACCGAGATCCGGAAGCCGGCGAGCCGCGCGAACAGATCGTGACGGAACGAGTGATTTGCGACCATCTCGTCGAGATCGCGGTGGGTCGCGGCGACCACGCGCAGATCGATCGGCACCGCGCGGGTACCGCCGACGGGCATGACCTCGCGCTCCTGCAGCACCCGCAACAGCGCCGCCTGCGACGACGGCGGCAGGTCACCGATCTCGTCGAGGAACAGCGTGCCGCCATCCGCCGAACGGACGAGGCCGGGATGATCGCTCTGCGCGCCGGAGAACGCACCCTTCTTGTAGCCGAACAGCTCGCTCTCGACGAGGTTCTCCGCGATCGCACCGCAGTTGACGGGCACGAAAAAGCCCTTGCGATCCGAGAGCGTGTGGATCGCGCGCGCGACGACTTCTTTGCCGCTGCCGCTCTCGCCTTCGACCAGCATCGGAATCTCGGACGAGGCGATCTGACGGATCCGATCGAGCTCGTGATGCCAGCTCGGATCGAGCGAGGCCAGGCCGGGCACGCCTTCTTCGGGCGTGAGCTCGAGCATCGCCGGCGCTTCTTCCAGGATCGGCATGCGCTCGAAGAAGATGAACAGCGTGTGGCCGAGCTCGATGATCGAGCCGTCGGTCAGGACCGCGCGCTTGGTCGTGTGGCCATCGACGATCGAGCCGTTCTTCGATTCGGTATCGACCAGCATCCAGCGACCGAACGAGGGTTCGATCCGCGCGTGCTTGGACGACATCCACTTGTCCGGAACGCGGACCGCGAGCTCGGTGCCCGCCTTCTCGGAGCGGCGCTCGGTGCCACGACCGAGTGATACGACGGTCAGATCGGAGAGCCGATAGCGGACCGAGCCGGCGCGCGGGCGACCGCATTCGAGCACCAGGACGAGCACGGGCTCCAGGCGAGGTCCGGTCCGTCCGGCCTTCCCATCCGCGTGAATACTAAGGGTCGTCCCGTGCGACTCGCCCGACACGCCGGCATCCTAACACCGCTGTCGCAGGGGGGGCAGGTAGGCGTTGTCAGACCCGACGGGTAACATTTTGACCGTGGGCGATCTCGTATCTCTGACCGCGAAGCTCGAGGCCCGGCGCGGTTGCATCCGGGCAACCCCCGCCGTCGACCACTACGAGCGTGGGCTCGCGCTCGAGGCCACCGATCGGCCGGAGGCGGCGATGGCCGCCTACCGTCGCGCCTTGGCGGGGCGGCCGGACCTCGCCGACGCCCTGAACAACCTCGGCCGGCTGCATCACGATCAGGCCCAGCTCGGTGATGCCGAGTCGCTCTACCGGCTCGCGATCTGCGCGGCCTCTTGGAGCAGCGGCGGCGTGGCGCTGTACTGGTTCAACCTCGGCGTCGTGCTCGAAGATACCGCCCGCAACGCCGAAGCGGTCGGCTGCTACGAGCGCGCGATCGAGCTCGACGCCACGCTCGCCGATGCGCACTTCAACCTCTCGCGCCAGCTCGAGCAGGTCGGTCGCCGCGGTGACGACGAGCTGGTCATGCGCCGCGCGGTGCGCCACCTGAAGCGCTACCGCGACCTCGTGCGGGTGACCGGCAACGGTTAGCCAGCTAGCTGCGGCGCCAGAACGCGATCTTGAGATAGTCCGCCTGCGGAAACCCGACCGGATGATCTGCCTCGGGCGGCACGTCGCGCTCGAGCTGAAAGCCAGCGCCGAGGGCTTCGCGCACCGTGCGCTGGAACAGCTCGCGATCGATCCGGCTCGTGCAACACGCGGCGACGACCGCGCCACCCGGCACCACGTGACGCGCGGCCGCGCGATAGAGCTTGCGATACGCGGCGAGCACGGCCGGAATCTGGGTTTGCTTGCTCGCCATCGCGGGTGGATCGACGATCACGAGCTCGAACTGCTCGGTCTCGGCGAGGCTCGGCAACCACTCGAACACGTCGCCGACCGTGAACGTGTGCTGGCTTGCCGCACCGACGTGGTGCGCACCGGCAAAGGCGAGGGCGCGTGCGGATTGATCGACCTGCTGGATCTGCGTCGCGCCCGCGAGCTCGGCCGCGCGACCGAGCATGCCGGTGTACGCGAACAGGTTGAGCACGCGCGCACCGGCGAGCTGCGATCCGACGAGGGCGCGCCGCAGGCCGCGAAGATCCAGGTAGGTGCCGGTCTTGTGGCCACCCTCGAGATCGACGGCCATCGCCCGACCGTCCTCGTGAAATTCGACGGTCGCTGGTGCGGTGCCATACAGGATTCGCTGCGAGGTCGGTGGCCCGCGACGGCGGCGCGCAGGACGAAGGATCACGTTCGCCGCGCGGCCGATGATCGCGGTCACCTCGACCGGCGTGATGGCCGCTTGCGGAGTGGCCGTCTGGACCGCGGGCACATCGCGCGTGATCTTGATCGGCATCGTCAGTCCGGCGTCGAGCTCGGAGTGTTCGCGGAGGATCTCGATCGGTCGAGTGGCGGCGGAGTCGCACTCGGCCTCGGGTGCGGCGGAGACGGGGAGGGTGATCGTTCCTCGTGCGGCCGCGGCGAGCACCATCGCGACGTAGCGTGCGAGGGCATCGGCGCCGGGTGCATAGCTCGCGACGACGAGCGTGTCGGCAAACCGATCGACGACGACTGCGGCGAGCCCGTCGCTCTCGCCGTTGATCAAGCGAATCGCATCGGTCTGGTGCGCGAGCGTGGCGCGCTTGCCGAGCGCGATCGCAACCTGGGCGCGCACCCACGCGGCATCGGGACGCGCGGCGCCGGCGCGCAGCATGCGGACCGCGATCGCACCTTCGGCTTCGTAGATGCCGTGGCCGAGCACGCGGTTCGTACCGTCGACCAGGCGCAGCCAATCGCCATCGCCGAACACCTGCGCTGCACTCGACATCTGCTCGCGAAACAGCCACGGGTGGCCGTGCTCGATGATCGCGGCTGCCTCCTTCTTGACCTGGTAGCGACGAGGAATCACGTGCGCCGCGCAAATCCGCCAGGCAGCTGGCTCGTGACGACCAGATCCGCACGCCCCGCGGCGATCGCGGCATCGAGATCGGGGAGGGAGGCGGTCGAATCGGCGACGATCGCGGTCGCGACGTGGAGCTCGTTGCGCAAGCGGTCCGCGAGCGGCGCGGCAGGCAAGCGCGCGCCCGCCATCTGCGTGTCACCCGTGCTCGAGATCCAGAGCTGCGTGGCACCGGCGCGCACGAGCTGCGTCGCATGCCCGACGACCGAGGCGCGCGTGGCCGGGCGATCGTGGAGCCATGCGGCGATCACCCGCGATGCTGGCCAGCACGCGCGAGCGGCTTGCACCATGCCGGGCAGCAGCTCGATCGCGACGTCGTTTACGCCCGGCGCGCCCGCGCCCGGATCCAACAGCAACAGATCGAACTCCGCGAAGGCCGCGCGCTGGACCGCGGCCTCGAGCGCACCCGGGACCGCGCCCGAGGTCGCGATCCGCGCGACGACGATCGCGCCTTTTGCGTGGACGAACTCGACGATCCTGCGCCACGCGACGGCTTGCTCGTCGGTGTTGATCCGCGGCCCGGAGAACGGTGTTGCCGTGATCGAGATGGCGGGGGTGACGACGAGGCCCGCGATCGCCGCGACACTACCCATCGTGACGAGATCGTCGTCGTTCGCGAGCTCGCCGGTGTGGGTGGGCTTGCACGCGATCGCGATCCGGTTCGGCGCGCGCGTCTTCTGGGCACCGAACACGTACGGCAACGCGGTCGGCGGTAGCGGTGGCTCGCGCGTGACGCCGACCTTGGCCGCGAGCAGCTGCTCGACGCCGCGCGCGAGGTGCGGATCGCGCTTGGCCACCGAGGCATGCGAGACCCGCAAGCTGCGCGTCATCAAGCTGTACGTGAACTGGACCGGCGCCATCTGCGCGTAGCGCTCGGTGCCTTCGAACCATTCGAGGCTCGCCTGCGCGGCTGCCTGCAGTGCTTCGACCTCGGGGCGGCGCTTCGCTTCGTAGGCGGTGAGGGCGCTCGTCACGTCGTGCCCGTCACGCACGCGCAAGAGCTCGTCGCGCAGGATGATCGCATCTTCCATCGCGAGCTTGGTGCCCGACCCGATCGAGAAGTGCGCGGTGTGCGCGGCATCGCCGAGCAGCACGACCGGCGTGCTGCCACTCTGGGCGCTCCACGTCGCGCAGCGCACGGTCGGGAAGCTGCGCCAGATCGATCGGTTCTTGATCAACCGATGCTCGCCGAGATGCTCGCGGAAGATGTCGCCGATGATCTCGAGCGTGCGATCTTCGTCGGCATCGGCGAGCCCCGCAGCGCGCCAAGTCTCCTCGCGACACTCGACGATGAACGTCGAGGCGCCGGCTTGAAACGGATACGCGTGGACGCGGAACAGGCCGTGCGGCGTGTCCCGAAACAGAAAGGTGAACGCGCGATAGGGCACGGTGCAGCCGAGCCACACGAACTTGTTCGACCGGACATCGACCAAAGGCTGCAGCGCCGGCGCGAGCGCATCGCGGACCCAGCTCGCGACGCCATCGCTCGCGACGATCAGGTCCGCGCTGATCTCGTGCAGCGCCTGGAGGTCATGCTCGTACTCGACCCGCACGCCGAGCGCTGCGGCGCGTGCCTGGAGGATCTGGAGCAGCACCTTGCGCTCGAGCCCGCAGAACCCGTGGCCGGTCGAGCGCAGCACTTCACCTTTGAAGTGGATCTCGATGTCGTCCCAGCGCTCGAACCGCGCGGTGATCTGGGCGCTGGATTCGGGATCCGCAGCCTGGAGATTCCCGAGCGTGGCATCGCTGAACACGACGCCGAAACCGAATGTCTCGGCGGCGCGATTGCGCTCGTAGATCACGACCTCGTGCTCGGGCGCGACGCGCTTCACGAGGATGCCCAGATACAGCCCGGCGGGGCCTCCTCCGATGCACGCGATCTTCACGCCGCGACGCTACCAGATCACTGGTGCTGGATCCTGCCCCAGGTCCCAAACGCTGGGCTGGCATTGACCGTCTGGGACGATCCCGCGAATGTGTCGAATCGGAGCAAGCCGCCACCGCCACCCGCCGGACCGATGGGAATTCCGGTGCCTTTGCCCATCATGACGGACGGAGAAAGACATCCTTACCCAGGTGAACCGCTCGAAGGTCAGCGCTCTGGTGGGTTGCCCAACCGTGAAGATGGGCGGGCAACATGGCCTTCGTGGGCAATCCCGGGCTCGGGAATGTGAGCTGACGGAGGTCAGCTTCTGCTCGGCTGCGTCACCGTCGATCCGCGAATGACACTGGGTGAGAAGCGCGAACGGCTCCGGATTTGTGATGGCGCAGCCGCGCAACGTGCGCGGTCTTCAAAAAATCAATCCTCTTGCCGGCGAGCTCGAGGCTCTCGAGCTTCAGCTCAGCGAAGCCTTGGGGGAGCACGAGATGCCGAAGGTTGGGAACCGAGCGCCACGAGCTGGGCCGGCGTCGATGCGCGCGCGGGCGATATCCATGCAGTCGTGGTGTCACGCTTCGGTACCTCGCGCGTTGTGCCTCGCGTGTGGAGTCTTCCGCGTCGTATCGCGTTCCGGTTCGCGTTCATATTCGCTCTCCTGCTGGTGTTCCCGTTCCCGTTCGGGACGCTGCCGCACACCGACGCGGTGGGGGCGCTCGTCAACGAAGCCTGGGGGCTCGTCCTGTCCGCCGTTGAAAGCGGGCTCGGCCTTGGGGCAAGCTTGCTTGACGCAGATAGCAGCGACACGCTCGCTGGTTGGTTGCAGGTCGGCCTCGCGATAACCATCGCATCGATCGGAGCGGCGGTGTGGTCCATCCTCGATCGCCGGCGCACCGCGTATCCCCGTCTCGCCTCGACGTTGCAGATCTACCTTTGCTACTGGCTCGCGACGTCGATGATCATGTACGGCCTCGTCAAGCTGCTCCCGATCCAGTTTCCGGGCCCACACGTGGCGATGCTGGACGAGCGTGTCGGTGACATGTCTCCGATGGGCCTGATGTGGACGTTCTTCGGCTACTCGCGCGCGTACCAGTGCTTCGCGGGAGGTGCGGAGCTGCTCGGCGCAGTGCTTTTGCTCTCGCGACGTGCGCGCGCGATCGGCGCGTTCGTGCTCGCCGCCGTCCTGCTCAACGTCGTCGTTTTAAACTTCTGCTACGACGTGCCGGTCAAGCTCGGGTCGCTCGAGCTGTGGGTCGCGTCGATGGCGTTGCTTTCACCGACGCTGATGCGGATCGCGAGGGCACTGCTCGGTCATGCCGTTCCCCCGGTCCCTCCACGACCGCGAGGGTCGCTGCGCTGGGAGCGCGCGCGGATCGTGGGGGGACTCGGCGCCGTCGTGATGATCTCGTGGACGCAGTGGGCATTGCTCGGCGACATCGCGCACTGGTTCGCGCCACCGACGCCGCTCGACGGCGCATGGCTCGTCGAACGCTTCACTGAAGCTGGCGTCGAGCGGCCGCCGCTCGCGACCGATGCGGGCCGCTGGAGCAGGCTCCAAGTCCTCGGTGGTCTCAAGGGCGGCGGTAAGGTCGGCATCGTCGTGATCGGGATGACGGGCGAGCCGCGGCGGTACGCGGCCCAGGTCGACCCCACGGCGGCGTCGATCGTGCTGATCGGGCGAGGCGACGAGCTCGCCGAGCCGCCGGTTCCGGCGCCACCGGCGGAGTCATGGCACTACGCGATCCTCGACGCTGATCACGTTCGCATCACACGCGCCACGACGCAGGTGCAACTCATGCGAGCCCCGCCCGCCCGGCTCGTCACCCGCGGCTTTCACTGGGTACAGGACTGGGCGTTCAACCGCTGATCAACCCGGTCGTTGCGACGCTCGGCGCGACCCAACGCCACCACACCAACGTCGGTGCGAATCAACCCACGTCGGAGGCGCTTTCACTTCGACCTTCACCTCAGCCAGCGTCAGCACCGACTGACCGATCAACCCCTTCATCGCCCGAAATTGCTTGGCGCCAATTACCATCGTTCAAGCTCGCGGAAATGAAACGCATGGGAGCACGAGTGAGCAAGCGCTATCACGCACCCGAGACGCCGTGCGGCCGCTTGTTGCAGTCGTCATCGATCGCCGAGACTACGAAGGAGCGGCTGCGCACTGTTGCGCTAACGCTTGATCCGCTTCGGCTGCTCGACCAAATAAGGACCGTCCAGCGCCTTCTCGCAGGTGTCGCGGCCGGGGTCGTGCACGAGGTTCCAAAGCACCGCGATGGAGAGCTCGATCAATTTCTGAAGAGCCTCTCGACGGGCTGGCATGATGGCGAGGTGCGACCGACGCATCGGAAGGATCCGGCGCCTCGGCGAGAATGGCGCACGCGAAAGGACCCGTTTGTCGACGCGTGGCCTCGTGTTTGTCGTCGCGTGGCTGGAATGCGAGCCCGATCGAACGGAGTATGAATTACTCGAACGGCTTCACGCAGAGCAACCCGAGCTCTAGTCGCCGGCAGTGCTTCGCACACTTCAGCGTCGTGTCAAAAACGTGGCGCCGAGCTGCAGCCCGCTACCAGCGCTGAACCCCGGCGACGCGATCGAATTCCAGAGCTTCTTGCTGTATTCGTGGCTGACCGTGGCAGAGAACATCGGAGGGGCGCTGCTCGCACGCGGGATGAAGCCGGCCGACGTACGTGCGCCCGTGGAGAAGGTCGTGCACCTCGTCGGCCTCACCGGCTTCGAAGATGCGTATCCGCGAGAGCTCTCGGGCGGCATGAAACAGCGCGTCGGCACCGCACGCGCGCTTGCGGTCGAACCAGAGATCCTGCCATCGACGGGGATGCAGCCAGCGCTTGCGTGCCCGCCAGGAGACGATGCGGCCAGCCCGCCATTCGCACCGCCGAGACCCTCGCCACCGCCGCCGCCACTACCGCCAGCGTCCGCTTTAGTCATCGGATCGTCCGTGCGCCTGGCGCGCAGCCCCCTGCCGCCGAGGTTGCGCGACCTCCCGCGCCACCCTCGGACCTGGGGTGGCTTGCTGCCATCGCCACCCGCGGGCGGCGTCGACCACCGCATCAATGGTTGCATCGCCCGCGACGATCAATGCGACCGCGCGCGTGCCGACGAATCCGATGTTGCCTGCGTTGATATCGAGGAACGCGAACACCAACACGCCCATCTGGCGGACCTGCTCGTACTCGATCCCGGCGATCACTCCTGCCCGGCTGTCCGCGTGATCGACCCGCCGACTTCCCCGGTATCGGTGTTGAATACCTTCGGCGGCGCGAGCGTGTTCGGCTCGCTCACGTGGTCGTAAAGTTTGACCTCGACCCCGTTACTCGGAAGCGGCCGCGCGCAGTGTGCGGGCGCGCGCACGACACACCCGAGCGCATACGTCACGGTACCAGAGCTACAGACTAGGCCATCAGCGCGCGGATCGGCATCGGGCATTTCCGGAGCGCTATCGCTGCAGACGCCAGCGACGCACGACAGGGGCAGCAGGCACTCCGCCGTCGTGGTGCAGTCTTGAGCCAATCCACAAACAACGTCGCATGTTCGGGCGCAGTTGGGCATGCGTGTTGCTGTGTCCAACCTCATGAAGACCCAAGCGCTCACGAAACAGCTCGATCATCTGCGTGATCACCTCGCCAGTGACATGGCGAACATCGCGAGCTCCACGGGAGCTCTCGTGGTCAACAAAGCCTCGGGTGCGAAAAACCTCGTGGTCGATCGCGGTGGCGATGTCATCACGGCGCTGTCGAAGGTGATCAAGAAGAACCCGATCGCTGCGGTCGGGATTGCCTTCGGCATCGGCTATCTCGCGATGCGGTTCGTGCCGCTCCTCGGTCGCAGCTCTTCGCCCAAAGACTCCCGAGTCTAGTGCCGGCTAGATGATCGTACGCGAGCCTGTTGACGTTCGCGTGCTCGACGGAAAATAGAACACCTGGCCCCTATGCAGGTGGCAAATTCGACTCGTCCGACCGCGCCGAGCGTCACTTGGCGAAGTCCTCGAGCGCGGTGAGCGCAGCTTGCAGATCGGGCCGTTCGGTCAGCACGGGCAAGAGCGGGTCGGTCTCCCAGCTCGTGATCCGATCGAGCGCGTTGCGCAGGTGGAACTGTTTCGGATCGAGGTCCGGTACGACCTCGTCCCACATTAGCGGCATCGACACCGAGGCCCCCGGGACCGGACGCACGCTGTAGGGCGCGACGAGCAACTGGCCGTGCGCGTTCTGGCCCCAGTCGAGGTAGACGCGCCCTCCGCGCGCCGACGGATTGCGTAGTGTCGTGGCGAGCCTGGGAAACTGGCGCTCGACGAGCAGGCCGATCAGATAGGCGAGGGTGCGCGCTTGTTCGAACGTGCATTGCCCACCGAGCGGAATCAACACGTGCAAGCCGGTCTGGCCCGAGGTCTTGACGTAGTTCGGGAGCTTGGCCGCTTCGCACAGCTCGTGGATCGCGAGCGCGAGCGGCACCACGTGCTCTCGCGGTGCGCCCTTGGGATCGAGATCGACGATCGCCCAATCCGGCTTCTCGAGATCGACGACGCGGCTCGCCCACGCGTGGAGTGGAATCGACCCGAGGTTCGCGACGTACGCGAGGCCGTCGGCGTCGTCGATCAAGATGTAGTGGATCTCGCGCTGGCTGTGCTCGCTCCAGCGCAGCGTCGTGCGCAGCCACGGCGGCGTCCAGTCGGGCATGTCCTTCTGATAGAACATCTCGCCGGTGACACCGTCGGGATAGCGCGTGAGCACCGTCGGCCGATCCTTGAGGTACGGCAGCGCGTACGGCGCGACCGAGCGGTAGTACTCGACGAGCTCGCCCTTGGTTACGGGCTTCACCCCACCAGGAGCTTGGTCGGCGGGCCAGAACACCTTGTGGAGGCGGGTCAGCCGCAGCTCGCGGACCTGCGAATCGACCTCGAGCGGCGCGGCATGATCGGGCTCGCGCGGCACCGGGCCGCTGTCATCCGACGCATCGCGTTCGATCGGCGCGATCGTCGAGACCCGCGCCGGCGCCTGGGCTTTCCGTTCGGTGGTCTCGCCGGTATGACGCAGCGGCATGCCGCACTGCTTCGGTGTCTTGTCGCGGCGTAAGCGCTCGAACACCGGGAACCGCAGCGACGAATCGATCGGCCACTCGCGATAGCGGACCTGGACGACGAGCTCGGGCTCGATCCAGCGCGCGTCGTTCGAGGCTTCGGGCCGAGGAAAACTCGGCTTCCAGGTCGGCTTGCCATCGAGCTCGGCCTTGATCGCGACGAGCTGTTTGTCGTCGAAGCCGGAGCCGACCTTGCCCGCCCACTTCCAGCGGTCGTCGACCCACACGCACAGGTGCAGCGCGCCGATGCCGTTGCGCGAGCCCTTCGGCGGTGTGTAGCCACACACCGCGAAATCGGCCTCGGGATCCGATTTCATCTTGAGCCAGTCCCGCGATCGCGTCGAGCGATACAGCGAATCCGCGCGCTTGGCGACGACGCCTTCGAGCCCACGCGACACGATCTGGGCGAGCAGCGCTTCGCCCTGGGTCGGGATGTGCTGGCCGTAGCGCAGCGGTCCCACGGTTGGCACGATCCGCTCGAGTAGCGATTTGCGGACGAGCAGCGGCAAGCTGCGCAGGTCGTAGCCCGCGGCGGCGATCAGATCGAACACCACGTACGTGACCGGGTCGGCGAGCGCTGCGCGCTGGATCTCCGAGGTCTTGTGCATCTGACCGCGGAACGACAGCTTGTGAAAATCCGGTTTTCCTTCGGCGTCGAACATCACGATCTCGCCGTCCATCACGAGTCCCGGGATGGGCAAGGCGCGCAGCGCGCTGGTCAGCTCGGGATAGCGCTCGGTCGAGTCTTGCGAGCTGCGATAGCGTAGCGCCGCCTGGCCGGCGCCGCCGAACGAGACCATGCGAAAGCCGTCGTACTTGAGCTCGAAGATCCATTGTGGCGACGAGAATGGCGCTTCGGCCGTGTGACACAGCATCGGCTCGAACGAGCCGGGTGGCAGCGGCCGCTTCGGTGCACCCATCGCGGCGAGCTCGGCAACGACCGCGGCGTGATCCGGCGCGCCGGCTTCGAGCTTGGTGATCGAGAGCCCCGAGAGCACCGAGGTCTCGGACAGCGCGGCCTCGCCCGCGAGATACGCGAGCGCGTAGTCGTCGCGCTTCTTGATCAGCAACCAATCGTTCGAGCCGCGCCCCGAGTTGCGACCGCGTGTGCCCTTGCCGGTGTGGACGAGCGTGAACGCGCCGCGCAGCTTGTAGCCATAGAGCTCGAACTTGATCTCACCATCGAGCATGCCTTGCGCCGGATCGCCGATCGGGCGGAAGAGGCCCCGGTCCCACGCAATCATCGGGCCCGCGCCGTAGTTGCCGGGCGGAATCACGGCCTCGAAGTGGACGTACTCGAGCGGGTGATTCTCGACCTTGACCGCGAGGCGCTTGTCATCGGGATCCATCGAGGGCGCCTTCGGGACCGCCCACGAGCACAGGACGCCATCGATCTCGAGGCGAAGATCCCAGTGCATCCGCGTCGCATCGTGTTGATGGACCACGAACATCCTCGGGCCCTTCGCGATCGTCGCCCCGGGGCTGCTGGCCATCGGTTCAGGTGTCGAGCCCGCCGTGCGTTTGTCGCGGTAGCGATCTAGGCCCTCATCGGGAGAGCCATCGTCTTTAGGATCGGACGCCACGGACCGGTACAATTTACCGCATGCCCGCACGCCCGATCGGCACTGCCACGATTTCGTTCGGTTTGGTCTCGATTCCGACCAAGCTCTACACGACGAACGAATCCGGTAACGACATCCACTTCAACATGCTCCACGACAAAGACGGGAGCCGGCTCAAGCAGCAATACGTCTGCACCAAGTGCGGGGAGGTCGTCGACCGCGAGCACACCGTGAAAGGCTACGAGCACGCGAAGGGTCAGTACGTGGTCCTCGACACCGAGGAGCTCAAGGCCCTCGACGCGGTCGCGTCGCAGACCATCGCGCTCGAAGAGTTCGTGCCGGCGAGCGCGGTCGATCCGCTGTTCGTCGAGAAGAGCTACTACCTCGGCCCCGACAAGGGCGGCGAGCGTGCGTACAAGCTGATCCGCGACGCGATGGTCGAGACTGGCCTGGTCGGCATCGCGTCGTATGCGGCACGCGGCAAGCAGTACATCGTGTGCCTGCGCCCGTTCCAGGAGGGCTTGATCGTCCACCAGCTGCGCTACGCCGAGGAGATCAAGCCGTGGAGCGAGGTGCCGATGCCGGACCTGCCGGAGCTCAAGCCGGCCGAGCTTGGCCTCGCGAAGCAGATCATCCAGCAGATCCAGCACGAGACCTGGAACCCGGAGAAGTACAAGGACGAGGTCCAGGCTCGGATGATGGACCTCATCAACAAGAAGGTCGAAGGCCACGAGATCACGATGCAGCCCGAGGCGCCGGCCGGCAAGGTCATCGACCTCATGGCAGCGCTCAAGGCCAGCCTCGGGATGGCGAGGGACAGCCACGCCGAGCGCAAGCCGGCGATCGCCGCAGAGGCGAGCGAGGCCGAAGAGGCGGTCGCCGCGCCGAAGAAGAAAGCGGCTGGCAAGAAGAGGAGCTAGGCCGCGGATCAGGTCGCGGCGAGCGTGAAGTAGATGCACGCGCCGCGATCGATCTCGCCCTCGGCCCACACCCGTCCCTGGTGTCGCTCGACGATCCGCTTCACGATCGCGAGCCCGACCCCGATGCCTTCGAACTCGGCTTCCGTGTGGAGCCGCTGGAACACGCCGAACAGCTTGTTGACGTAGCGCATGTCGAAGCCGACGCCGTTGTCGCGCACCAAGTACGCGCCGTCCGCGAACCCGATCTCGATCTCGGGTTGCGCACGCACACGCGAAAACTTGAGCGCGTTGCTGACGAGGTGAGTGAGGAGCTGGCGCACGAGCGAGGCATCGCCTTCGGTCTTCGGCAGCTCGCCGATCGTGACGCGCGCGTGGCTACCTTCGGTGAGGGCGGCGACGATCTCGCGCGCGAGCAACTCGACGGCCACGACGTCGCGCTCGAGCTGATGTTGGTCGAGCCGCGCTACCACGAGCAGATCATCGATCAGCGAGCCCATGCGGGTGCCCCGATCCCGGATCGTCCTGAGCATGCGCTCGGCGTCGCCGGGCAGGTGCGCGGCGTGATCCTCGAGCAGCACCGTCGCGAAGCCATTGATCGCGCGCAGCGGTGCGCGGAGGTCGTGGGCAACGGAGTAGCTGAACGCTTCGAGTTGCGCGTTGGACAGCAGGAGATCCGCCGTGCGTTCGGCGACGCGCTGTTCGAGCTCGAGGTTGAGCCGGCGCAGGTCGGTCTCGGCGCGCGTGCGCTCGACGAACTGGCCGAGCTGATGGCCGATCGATTCGTCGAGATCGCGGCGCTCGGGATCGTGGTGCGGCGGCAGGTGCCACAGCATCTCGACGACGCCGATCACGATGTCCTGGTAGCGGATCGGCAGGGCACGCGCGGCCGTGAGGCCGATGCTCGTCGCGGCGGCGGCCTGCAGGTAGCTCGGATCCGTCGAGAGGTCATCGATGATCTGGTGCTCGCCGGTGACCCAGACTTGACCCGCCATGCCGATGCCCGGCGTGTGGCACATCGCGCGGGTCGCGGCGATCAACGCATCGGGGTCGAGGCCGGGCGCGTGCCAGGCACCGATGAAGCGGAGCTGTGCCGCGCCTGGATCGGCGAGCCAGATCGCGCCGAACGCGACGCCCTCGCAGATCGCGAGCGCCTCGAAGATGCCGGGGATGCCGTCGGCGAGATCGCTCGAGTTCGCGAGCGTACGGCTGATCGCGTACTGCGCCTCGAGCCGGCTCTGCGCGCGCTTGCGGGCGCTGACATCGTCGATGAGCGCGATGATCTGGTCGGACCCCGAGCGATCGACGGCAAAATGGAACCATTGTTGGGTGAGCATCGATCCGCGAGCGTCGAAGCGCTCGGCGACGCCGGTCTCGACGACGCGGACGAAGGCCGCGAACGCGGGGCTGCGCAGAAATGCGGGGGCCTGCACCGATGCCCGATGCCCGACGACGATGTCGGGAAGGTGCAACGCGATCATACCGTTGACCTCGAGGAACACGCAGTCGACCGCGACCCCCTCGGCGTAGACGATCTGGCAGCGTATGGCCACGCTCGCGAGTCGCTCGAACAGCGCGCGGTAATTCTGGCCCTCCGCCACACCACAGTATTGCCGATTCGCCACGCGCGTACCACACGATCGTCACAGGTTGATCAGCTCGGTGAGAAGCGCAAGCGCGAGGTGATCATCGGCGACGAGCTGCACGCACAGCTGCTTGCACACGTGCTGGATCGTCTTCGGATGGTTCGCGAGCATCTCGTTCTTTGCCTTGTTCTTCGCCTTCTTCTCGCCATCGCGTTCGCCATCGGCGAGCCCATCGAGCATCTGGGCGGCTTCTTGCTCTGCCGCATCTTCGAGCTCGTCGAACGGTTTCGATGCATCGGCGAACGGCGCGAGCGCGGCGGCGCCGGCTGCATCGTCGATCGAGGCCGGCTTCAACTGGTGATCGAGCCACGCGCCGAGCCCGGTCTTCGCGAGCTCGTCCGCTTGGCCCGGCTTGGCGCCGAACGAGAGCCGCGCGAGCAGGTGAATTGCATCGGCCACGGTCGCACCACCCTCGAGCGGCGTCGCTGGTGTTGGTGCGAGGCCGGCGGCGGAACCTCCGGCCGCGGTGGGTGCGGCCTTGCGAGCGCAGGCCGTGACGAGCGTGACCGCAGCCATGATCGATGCGGGATGGGCCATCGGGGATGGCAGACTCGGGGGTTGTAGGGTGGGCTAACCCGCTATAGTTACGCCGGTGCCCGAGCTTCCGGACGTCACGGTGTATGTCGAGCGGCTCGCCGCGAAGGTGATCGGTCAGCCGATGCTCGGCATCCGGATCCCGAGCATGTTCGTGCTCCGCACCGTCGAGCCGGCCGCGAAAGAGCTGGTCGGGGCAACGGTCACCTCGGTCGAGCGGCTCGGCAAGCGGATCGTCCTCGGCGTCGAGGGCGATCGATTCATCGTGATCCATTTGATGATCGCGGGCCGGCTGCGCTGGAAGGAGCCCCACGCCAAGCTGCCGGGCAAGCTCGCGCTCGCGGGGTTCGACTTCCCGACCGGCACGCTGGTATTCACCGAGGCAAGCGGCAAGAAGCGCGCATCGATGCACCTCGTGCAAGGCCGCGCGGCGCTCGCGGAGTTCGATCGCGGTGGCCTCGACGTACTCGCGGCGACCACGACGCAATTCGCCGAGCGGATGCGCAGCGAACGTCACACCGTGAAGCGATCGCTCACCGATCCGACCCTGTTCGACGGCATCGGCAACGCGTACTCCGACGAGATCTTGTGGGCCGCGCAGATGTCGCCGTTCCGCATGACGAGTGCGCTCGACGATGCCGAGCTCGGGGCCCTGCACACCGCCGCGAAGCACCAGCTGACCCTGTGGACCGATCGGATGCGCGCCGAGGTCGGCGATGGCTTTCCCGACAAGGTCACCGCGTTTCGCCCCGAGATGGCGGTCCACGGCAAGTTCGGCGAACCGTGCCCGCGCTGCGGCACGAAGGTCCAGCGGATCGTCTACGCCGACAACGAGGCGAACTACTGCCCGTCCTGCCAGACCCAGGGCAAGCTGCTCGCCGATCGCTCGCTGTCGCGGCTGCTCAAGGAAGACTGGCCGAAGACCCTCGAAGAGCTCGAGCACCGGAGAACGAACACGAAATAAGATCCACGGCCGTCGCGG
>JAYWCI010000153.1:0-7906 GCA_043780895.1 Kofleriaceae bacterium
GGCTCGCAGGTTCTCGCACGCGCGAAGTGGGCGGACGCGATCCAGAGCTACCTCGGCGAGCTCGTACCGGCGGCGATGTTGCAGCCCACGTATTTGGCCGTTGCACGCGCTGCGTTCTTCGCGAAGGTAAAACTCACCAACGGTGTGAGCGTGACAACTGCGGCGATCGACATCGCCGACGCGTGGCGCGTCGCGATGTACTCGTTCGTGGGCTCCGGCGCTCCGACGACCTTCGTCACGTGGGTGCCAGCGACTCCGGGCCCGACGAATGTCGACACCGCGCATGACATGCTCGTGGCGCTGTTGATTCCGCTGTTCACGACGGGCGGACTCGTCGCGCCGACGCAGCTCCTCGCGGTGGCATCGGCGATCCACAGCGTGACGTTCTCGATCCCGTTCACGAGTTCGACCGGACCCGCGGCATTCACATGATACGAACGAACGACCAGATTTACGATGGGCGACCCGAGTTGCTCGACCACGCCACTCAGGCCTTCGGCCTGTCCAGCCTCGACACCACGTTGGTCACTACGCTGCTCGCACTGATGCTCGATCGCGAGGGGCGGCCGCTCTCGGTTGGAGAGCTCTCGAAGCTCGCACAGGCTCCGTACGGCTCGGTGGCGGCGGCACTCGACCCTCACGAAACGTTGGTCGCATGCGCGATCGTCTCCATCGATGGGACCGGCCCTATCTTGGGTCGCAGCATCGCCCTTCACGACGAGTTTTGGCCGCGGCTGACCGGCATTCCAATCGTCGGGGTCATGCGGCCGTCGCGAAAGACTCTCCCGCTGAGCTCACTCGTTCTAACGCAGGAGTTGCTTGAGCGCGTACAGAGGGCGGGTTCTTGGCTTCGTACCGCACATGGCAGGTGGCCAACGCTAGTGATTCAAGGCCCTCGAAGCAGTGGTCGTGGCGCACTCGGCGAAGCGCTCGCCGCTGAATTGGGATCAGGTGTATTTCCATGCGATGGCGCAGAGCTGACGCTCGACTCGCTATCGACGTGGCGTCGTGAGCTCGCGTGGCATCAGGCCGTCCCGGTAATTTCTGACGCCGATCTCTCTGATCCGGCCGCACTTCAAGGACTCGGGCGACGATTTCCAGGTCCGCTCGTCGTAACGAGTGCCATGCCCCTCGCGGCGCAAATGCTCGGCGCTGGCCGAGCGGTACACGTCATCGAGGTCGAATCCTTGAGCGCAGCCGAACGCACCGCAATTTGGGACCGGAACCTCGCCGATGCCGGAACGGACACTTCACTCGACACTGCGTTTCTCGGCCGGCGATTCGCGTTGGGGCCCGCACGCATCACCGACGCGGTCTCGAGCCTCATGGCAAGCAGGGCTGTAGTCACGACGGCTGCCGCGACCGAGCTCTGTCGCGCGATTCCGGAGCTGCATGTCGGAGGTCTCGCGACCAAGCTAGGCACGGCGCGGTGGAAAGACCTCGTGGTTCCGAGATCCGTTCGCACCGAGCTGGAGCTAATCGTCGGGTGGGGGAACGGAGACGCTCCAGTACTAGACTCACGTACGGGGTTAGCGTGTCTGTTTCACGGATCGTCTGGAACCGGAAAGACTCTTGCGGCCCTGGTAATCGCCGGCGAGCTCGGTCGCGACCTATTCCGCGCCGACCTCTCGCAGATTCTCGACCGCTACATCGGGGAGAGTGAGAAACGCCTTGACCAGCTTTTCCGGGAGGCGGCAGCAGCGGGTGCCGTCCTGTTTTTCGACGAAGCAGATGCATTGTTCGCGCAACGCACCGCCATTCACGACGCTCGCGACCGCTACGCGAACGTCGAAACAAGCTTTCTCCTCCAGCGGCTCGAGCAACACGCTGGGCTCACGATCCTCGCCTCCAATCTCAAGGCGAATCTCGACACTGCGTTCCAGCGTCGGCTCGCGATCGCGATCGAGTTCTCGCCACCGCAGGTCAACGAGCGCCAGTACCTTTGGCGAAAATTTTTATCGCAGACAAACGCTCGCATCGAAGCCTCCGATCTCGACCTGCTCGTTCACGCCTCGCCGATGACGGGTGGCGATATCAAGAACGCGGTCTTCGGCGCATCCCTGATCGCGAAGAGCCAAGGTGAGGAGCTCGCGATGCAGCACCTTGTTCTCGGGCTGTGGCGAGAGATCAAGAAGGCAGGTCGGCTCGTCGACCCCTCGATCCTGGGGCCGTGGCAGGGCGCGGTACTCGACTACGTTCGTGCGCAACGGTGAAGCCGCTCGGACGAGAGCTCGCGCCGCAGGTCAAACGCGACCATTCGTCGACGCGAAGATCGAAACTCGATCCGACAGCGGAGCAGCGGCATGCAGCAGCACCGACGACCGTCCCTCGTGGTTGCCTTTGTTGTGCGGCGCAGATGCCGTGCGATCGACATGGGGAGAAGCTCCCATCCGAGCTCGCTGCACGTTTCGAGCATGGCTCCGGGACGGACCTCTCTGGAGTGCGCCTTCATACTGGTGATCGAGCGGATGCCGCCGCTCGCAAACAGCGTGCGCACGCGTTCACGGTCGGACAAGACATCGTCCTGCGCAGCGGCGGTCTTCGCACCGATATCCTGGCGCACGAGCTCGCGCACACGATTCAACAACGAGACAAATCATCACCGCTGATCGCGTCGATGCAACCGGGTGCGCTCGAAGCTGCGATGCCGATCGGATACGTGCCGGTCGAAAGCCCACTCGATTCGGTTGTCGAAGGGAACGCACTCGCGGCCGCTCTCGAGCGTGCGACCCACCGCTACTGGGGATGGATTGCGTACGATGGGCGCGAGCAGATCGTCGAGATCCTCCGACGCAACTCTCTGCCACGCGACATGTACGCGATGATCCGAAACTATCAGGGCGACATGGTCGGGCTGATCGGGCGCGTGACCGGGTGGTCCGACTCGCAGTGGGTTCGAGTGCAAGCCTACCTCGGCGACCAGCTGCCGTTGGACGTTCAGATCCAGCGACATCGGGGAGACCGCGATGCGGTCCTCCGCGACCTCCAGCGAATCCCGGACGAACAGGCGCTCGCCCTGATCATCGAGCAGGACTCGATGCTCGTGATTCAGCCGAAGCCCGTCACCGAGTACGATCCAGTACCGCCCGCGCACACCACGCGTGCGCTCGTCGAAGCGGCACTCAAATCCGCGCTGTCGTCCGACGGCTATGTTCAGGCGGTCCGGCTGTTCCTTCAGAAAGCGGCAAGCGCGCAGAGGGCTTCCGTGCTCCGTCGCCCGATGCGGGTCGATAGTGGGCTCGCCTACGGCCTCGACGGCGTCGCACCGTTCCACGTCGTCGCGTTGCCCGGCACCGACCACGATGAACTCGTCGTGTTCGATGCCGTGGCCGACGCGCATCTGTCGTTGGTCCTCGACATCGTGCGCGAAGCCGATACGAAGGACTGGGATCGCGATGCCAACGCCCGCAGCCGTGCGTTCTTCGCGCTCGCCGATCTGACGCAGGTCGAGCGCCGCATCGCGATCACCAGGCTCGATCAGACGATCACCAAGAACCCGAGAGAACTCGGGACGCTCGAGATGATCTTGAAGGAGGACGATGCGGAGGCGATCGGCGCCCTGCTCGCGAACGGGGCGTACATCGCAACCACGAAGCATCAGGAAGTCGATACGACAACCCTCGACTTCGCGATGGAGCGCGCCAGTACACTGGTCCAGAACGCGCGTGGCAAGGTCGACGCTACCGCCGTCGACAGCGATGCGAAGAAGCAGGCGCAGGCCGACTACGATCGCGTCGCGGGTCAGGTCCTCGACTGGGCCCTGCTGTCCGCTCTTCGCCGCGAGCCTGCGCTCCTCGAGCAACGCCTGCGCGCTCTCGGCGCGTCGCCTCTGCAGATCGGCATCGAGTTGTTGCAGCAGGCATCGTCCAGCGACTTCGACGAGATCATCGCGACGATCAAGCGAATCGATCCCGCGGTTCGCGTTCAGGCGATGATCAAGTCGGGGAAGCTGGACCTGATGCCGCGATTCGAGGCGGACCAGCGAGAGCTCCTCGCCGCGTACCTGACAGTGAGTGACGAGGCAAAGGTCGATCCGACGACGACGAAGCTGCTTGCGATGCCGGCCAGTACAGCGCTGCTCTACTACAAGCAAAGTCCGCCGTCGGAGCTGCCGTACGTCGAGCGCGACGATCCGGGCGGCCTGATCCTCGACATGGCCGTGCCGAGAACCTACTTCCAGCTGATCGAGCACGACCTGTTCTCGCTGCGTCCGCGGACGACGATCGCGATCGCAGACATCCTCGAGGATCTGGCCAACAACAAAGGCCCGGCGGCGCTGGGGCGAATCCGCCGTCTCGAGGAGAACGATCGGATCGAGGTGTTCGCGGATGCTCGCGTTCGCAAGGCGATCGATAGCGTCGCCGATGAATGGCTGCGCTCAGCGCTACGAGAAGCGTGGTGGAACGCCGATGGCGAGATCGGTGTGTTCGCGGTGAAGACCCGGGACACCCAGGCAATCTTCGAGGCGACCGCCGTGCGCGGCGACATGGTCGCGATGCGCCGGGGATTTGTCCTCGCCCATCGTCTCGCTGACAGCCCGACGTACCAGCTCTCGGCAGACGAGAAGAGCGCGATCGACGCGTATCAGATCGCGATCGCGAAGTGGGCGCCGCTCAGCGGCTGGCAAGACAAGGAGACGTTTCGGCACATCCTGTTCGGGCAGCCGCAGCTCGGCGGCCCGAATGCGCTCGACCCGACCATGGAGGCCGAGTTCATGGCCTTCCGGGTCACGGAGCGCGCGGGAACACGTGAGCCGCACCCCGACGGTCTCCAGGATCGGTTCGAGGACTCGGGTCCCGAGGCCGACGAGGCGGTCGCGCGGTTCCGCGTTTACTTCACCCAGGTCCGCGACGGTGGTGTCACGCCGAGCGAGCTCGCCCAGCTGTCGGACCTCTATCACGCCGCGATGCGCGCGCTCGACAAGTTCCGCGAGGACAACGTCTCGTCCGCGCACGAGGTCGCGCACATCGTCGCGGCGGTCGTCGGCGCGGTCGTCCTGATCGCGCTGACGATGGGTGCAGCAACTCCGTTCGTCGCGGCCGCCCTGACTGGACTCGCGGCCGGGACTGCGGCCGCAGCCTCGGGGGCGATCGTGCGGACGGAGTCGTCGCTCGGCGAGGTCGCGATGGACTTCACGTCCGGGACGATCGACGGAGTCATGATGGTCGTCGGCAACGAGCTCGGCGCTGCCGCGGTCGAAGCGGCATGGGGCACCGAGCTCGTCGGTGCAGGTGCGGGCGCGATCGCGTCGCGCGCTGCGGGCGAGGCGATGAAGAAGGTCAGCAAAGGCTTCTTCGCGACGATCGTCGAGAATGCAATCGCGGGTGCAGTCGGTGGTGCCGCGAGCGAGATGTTCGAGACCGCCGCCGACCGGGTGACGTGGGACCGCGGTATCGCCGAAGGCTTTTCGCGCATGCTCGCTGCTGTCGCGCGTGGCGCGCAGTCGGGTGCATTGATGGGGGGGGGCGCAGCCGCGGGCATTGGCGTCGTCGGCAAGCTCGGCTCGATCACGTTGAAGTTGCTGCGCAGCAACCCGCGGGCAGTGGCGGACGGGGTCACTCGCCTGCTCGGGGCGAGCGGTGCCGAGGCCGCGGTGCTCGAACGCCTCGCCGAAACGTCTGAAGCGCAGCTCGTGAAGGTGCACGAGCTGATCGAAGCCGGTGAGATCGGCGAGGCCGAGCAGCTCCTCGAGCGACTCGAGCTGCCCTCACAGGCACGAGCGGCGATGCGTGCGTTCGCGCGGGAACGCGTTGCCGCGAGCGCTATCCACGAGCTCGGTGGGTTGCCGCACGGCACGCCCGAGAAGTTCACGACGTTGAGCGCGGACGCGTTCAAGAAAAAGGTCGGCGATATCCGCGGCGACGCGGCGGTGGTCGTCGAGAACGGCGAAGCGAACGTCTATCTCAGGGCCGGTTCGCGCGCGTCGGTCATACGCGAGGAGTATGTGCACCTCGCTCAGTTCTACGGCGACCGCGTCATGCGGGCCAAGATGATGATGCTCTCCCGAGAGAACGTCGCGAACTGGGTCGACAAGACGGTCGAGCAGCAAGCACAGATCTATGTGGCTCACCTCGAAGTCGAGGCTAACGCCCAGCGCCGCATTCTCGCGATGGTCGAGGAGGATGCCGCGCGCGGCGATGCCGACGCCCTCATGCGCGAGCTCGACGCGCAAGAAACGCTGAACAAGCTCGACGAGAAGCTTCAGGGCGTGCGCGATGCGCGCACGGCAGGAACGCTCGAACAGGCAGTTCCGACCAAACCTCCCGTCCTGTTCGGGCGAGGTGCGCAGACGCCACGGATCAGCAAGACCGCGGGGCGGCAGGTCAAGGCGCTGCTCGAGACCCCGCGTGGCCTCACGGTGCCTCGCGATCTCGCTACGCTAAAACAATACGGATATCGCCCTGGCTACGCGAAAGGCACGATCTTCCGACTGTCTCGCGTCTCGGAGGCGACGGAGACCATGCCGCACCTCCAGGTCGGCGAGAACGGGAAGGTCCAGATCGCGGAGCGCCCGAGCTTCGCCGAGCAACGGTTCGATGCCGAGCAAGAATGGCGGTCGACCTCCGACGCGATTGCGGCGATCCCGGCGGGGCTCAGAGACGCGGATCCTCTGGTTCGTGAAGCGGCGAGAGCACAGCACGAATCGCTGGCGCTCGAATTTCACAAGCGTCTCGCCGCGAAGGTGGCGAGCAACGAGATCGATGAAGCGAGCGCCGGCATGTTGCTCAAGTGGGGCGAAGTGATCGAGGAGATCGATCAGCGCGTCGGTGGCGCCGCAGGCAAGCGCGTGATCAACGAGATGCTCGACAAGATCCCGACCGGCAGCGGTGGGCCGAAGGCGCTCACCGAGCCGGAGATCACGAGCTTCCGCCGAGCCGTACGTACGCGCACGGTCGACTACCTCAAGAACATCAAGGACGGCAAGCAGCGCATGGTTGCGTTGCGCGACATGTTGAAGGCACAGCCCGAGCCGAGCTCGCAGGGCTCGCTGTTCACCGCGTTTCGCCGCGAAGTAATGTTCTCGACTCAGGAGTCACCGAGCATCCCCACGAACCTCTTCAGTGAGGTCGAGCGGCCCATCGAGGTGTTCAAGCTTCCGAGGGGCGTGACGCGCACGCCCGACGACGCGGTGACGCTCAACGCCAAGTTTCACAAGCTGAAGAAGGGACGCTACGCGCTCGAGGACAAAGCCGGCGACCACGCGTTCCGTATCGATCAAGCGCGCCACTACGCGCGAGGGTTGGAGAAGGGGAACTCCAGCTACGACGGCTTGCTCTATGTTTTCTCGAACGAGATCGAAGCAGAGGCTGCCAGGTTGATCCTCGAAAGGGATGGCGTCACGAAGAAGTTGCTGGGCATCGACGGCGGCATTCACGTCTCGTTTTTCGACATCGATGGACGGTGGGACCTGCTATGACGATGACCATGTACGCCACTCTACGACTCACACTCTCTCCATCGCTGTCCGCGCTACAGGCACTCGTGGTGTTCGAGAAGTTCGTCGATCGCATGGCCATCACGCCACGCACCTGGGCAGCGAGCGATATCGAGGAGACGACGCGCGTCGGGGGATTCGTGGAGCTGCGCGCCTATGTCAAGTCGCACAAGCCCACGCCCGATTTCTTCTGCGTGGTCGAGGACCCGAAGCTCGTGCAAGCGAGCTGCGGGAAGCGAACGGGGCCATGGGTCGCCCGTGTATCTGCATTCGAGGCGGACGAAGCCTGGTTCCATCGAAGCGTCGATGCACTCCGAGACGCGACCGCCTACCGCGGGCTTGTCAGTGCGGAGCTCGTTCGTCCCGGCCAGTCCGTGTTCGAGCCTTATCCGCCGATCGCGACGGCCGGCTACGCCGTGCTGACGACGGACGCGCAGGTCGCCGCCGCCTACCACGATCCGTCCGTGTTCT
>JAYWCI010000154.1:0-3937 GCA_043780895.1 Kofleriaceae bacterium
CGAGCGACCGTGACGGAGCTCGAGGCCATCGCCATCGCTGCGCGCGATATCGTCCGCGCCGAGATCGAGTGCGAGCCCGAGGCTCGCGACGACCCACGCCGAACCGACCGCGATGCCTTGCCGGGTATCGCGCCCGACGACCATGTGATCGAGGTGAGAGAGCAGCTCCTCGCGGCCTTCGAAGCCGACGCGATCGGAGCCGAGTGCCGAGACCCGGGCGATCCGATCGACGCGCGGCGGATGCTCGTCGTCATCGCCCTCGAGCTCCGCGCGCAACGCACGCGCCATCGCGCTCGGCGAATAGCCCGCATGTTCGAGTAGCGCGATCGCACGCTCGTCGGCGATGCCTTCCGCGTCGCGACGACCGGCGAGCCACGCCTGGTCCGCGCCCGGCCCGAACAGCGACACCGTCGCGTGATGGCCTTCGATGTGCGCCATCTCGTGCGCGACGACCGCGGCGAGCTCGGCTTCGCTGCCGAGCTTCTGGATCGTGATGCGCCCGATGACGATCGCGTTCGCGTACGGCGCATACGTGCCGTCGTGGTTCGAGATCACGACGCGCGGTGAGTGCGGCAGGTGCGCGTGCAGCGCGAGCCGATCCGCGATGCCCTGGACGTACGCACGAAGGCCGGCATCGTCGTACGCGTCGAGGTCGCCATCGATCAGGTCGCGTTCCGCGAGCGCGCTCGCGCAGCGTTCCGGATCGCTATGGGTGCAGGCCGCCGGGGTCTCGCTCCCGAGGTAGCTCTGCGGCGACGCACAAGCGACGAGCCCGACGAGCCCGACCCAGAGGAGTGCGTTCATCGCGAACCTCCAAGCCGAGCCTCGACATCGATCGTCTGACGATCCGCGGCTACTTCGATCCGCAATTCGATCCGACGATCGAGCAGTTTGCGTGCCCGATCGATCGCGGTGCGCACGCGGCTCGCGTCGTAGTACTCGCCGCCGCGCAGGCCTATCGCGGCGACGACCTGTGCTCGCGCGGCCGCTGCCGCCCCATGCGCGCGCACCGACCCGATGCGATAGCGAAGGCCCGCCTGGATCGGCACGACCACGGTGATCGCCGCCTGATCCGCGTCATACGAGACGATCGGCCGGCTGATCACTGCATCGATCCATCCGGACTCGTGATAGCGGCGCTCGAGGTTCGCGAGCGCACGCTCCATCCGGTCCGCGAGGTACGAGCCACCGACCGCGTTGACCGTACCGAGCACATCCGCGATCGCGGCCACCCGTTCATCTTCAGGGAACGCGTCGTCGGTCTGAAACCCGAGCTGGGTGATCCGGAACCGGGGCCCGCGCTGGACCACGACCTGGAGCTCCACGCCGCATGCCTCGCGGCGAGCCACCGCGATCTTTGCCTGTGGATAGCCGCGGACATGCAGCAGCTCGGTCGCGACCTCGGTCACCCGGCGGGTCCGATCCTGATCGTCGAACGTGCCTTCGAGCACCACGATCGGCGCGACATCCGCGGCCGAGGCCCCCTCCACCATGACCCTACCGATCCGGGCGATCGAGCAGTCCAGGGGCAGGGCTGGATAAGGCAGCTGCGCCTCCCGACAGCCGATCAGAGCAATCAAGAAAAGGATGAACCGCTGCACGCCAAGCTCTAACAGCAAGGGTGAAGCCAGCTGCAACCACGCGTCGTGTCGTCCGCGATCCCGACCGACCCGACCGAAAAGTTGCCTCGGGTATGCGCTCGCCGTCACCCTCAGTCCCAGGCCCCTCCATGAGCTACCTCCACTGTCCAACGTGCAGCCACGCCTTCAATTTGGCCGTCGCCGCGGCATGCCCGCAGTGCGCAGCCAGACCCATCCAACCCGAGCTCGTAGATCCCTCGGAAGACATCGTCGTGGCGGCCGATGCCCTCGCCCGTGCGATGGCGCGAGCGACGCCCGCGGAACGCAGCCTGGCTGCTTCGCGTATCACTCGGCTCGCTCCCGAGGCGCTCGCCCGTCCGCTCGTCCATGCCCCTTCGGTCTTGGCGCCGCCGGCACCGCGCCTGCTGACCCGGCTCGCCGAGTCGCTCGCCGATCGCTGGGCGCGCGTCGAGCCGAAGGTCATCGCGCTCCTGCCGCGCCGCGTTCAGCGCTTCCGCGATCGCGTCCGCGCGCTAGCCGCGTAGACTGCGCGCATGAAACTGCTCGTCATCGGGGCCTCCGGCGGCACCGGTTCCACGCTCGTCGAGCAAGCGCTCGCCGCAAACCACGATGTCCTCGTGCTCGCGCGCAAGCCCGAGACGATCAAGCTGGTCGACAACCTCTCGGTCCAACAAGGCGATGTCCTCGACGTCGACTCGATCGCCTCCGCCGCGCAAGGCTGCGATGCGGTGCTCTCGACCTTCGGCCCCTCGAACAACTTCAAGGCGGGCACGCTGATGTCGGTCGGGGTTCGCAACATCCTCGCCGCGTGCACCACCCAGCACGTGAAGCGGTTCGTGTTCGAGAGCGGCCTGATATGTACCGACGGCTCGGGGCTCGGCCTGTTCAGCCGCCTCGGCATCAAGGCGTTCGGCGCGATCGCTCACCAGCTGCGCAGCGACAAGCGCATCGCCGAGCAAGAGATCCAGGCGAGCGCGCTCGACTGGATCATCGTGCGACCGCCGATGCTCTCGCACGCGCCCGCGACCGGCGCCTACAAGCACGGCGTCGACGCGGCGATCAATGCGGCCAAGTCGCTGCCGCACGCGGATGTCGCCGCGTTCATGCTGCGCTGCGCGAGCGACGCGAGCTTGGTTCGCACGGTCCAGGCGATCGGCTTCTAGGTCGACTTCCTCGCGCCGCGAAACTCGTCGAGCTCGAGAAAGAAGCGCTCGAAGGCTGCGGTCTCGTCACCCAGCAGCGTCTTCAACAGCATACTCCTCCAACCTGACGTCGACTCCTCGAACCCGTAGCGAGCGGCGATCCAATCGTGAAACTCGTGAAACGGCGGATCGCTCGGATCGAATGGGTTCTCGACCGCACGAAGCGCGTGCTGGAATCCGTGTAAGAACCCCCACAGCTGGGAGATCGATTGTTCGCCGATGAACAGACCCGGCTTCTGGCGAATCACGTCGAGCAACTCGAAGACCGTCCTGACCTCGAACGACGTTTGGCGGTGCGGGACTCCTGGCAGGTTGATCGGTCCTCCCCAGCCGACTTACGCCGCGACCTTCACTCGTCACCGCCCGGCACGAAGTCGGTGCTGATCAGACCGCGTTTTCGCCAGCCTTCGTTCAACAGCCAGGTCTTTGGCCACCAGATCATGGGCCCGTCGTAGCCGCTCTCGACGATCAACTTGCGCCCTCCCGTCTCCTTCCAGCCGTCGAACTCCGAGCCCGTCGAGTACGGATCCACGATCCACGTCCCACGCAGCGACCTCGCGCTCTCGCGATGGTGCCTCCAGTTGTTGAGCACGTATGCGAGACAGTTTCGGACCTGGGTCGGTGTCGTGAGCATCCTCGGGAAGTACCGATCAGCGAACACCGCACCTCTCCGTCCGAGCACGGCGTTGATATGCCGAGCCGCCGAGATCGCGAACGCCTGCATGCCACGCGCGAGAGCCATCCGATCGCTCGCCTCGACGATCAGGTGAATGTGCGTGCGCTGGATGCTCATGTGCACGATGTGAAACGCGCGATCCAGCTTGCGGGTCGCCGCGCTCGCGGTCGGCTTTGCGAGCGCGCGCTCGTCGTGCGCGAATGCCGTGAACGACGCTTCTTTGATCGCGCGAAAGACCTCGTGCGTGCGTAGCGAGCCAACCGCGGCATGCGCGCGCAAGACGACATGCACCGGCACGTACGGCGACACCACAGACCGCTTCTTGTGCCGCTCGCTCGCACGAAGGCCCGCCGCCTCACGCGCTGCGCTTTTCGGCCGCCCCGCCCCGTGCCGCTTGCCGCCTCGGCGTTGCCCGTTCTTGTCGCACTTCAGCTCGAGTTGTTTCGTGGAAGCTCGCA